>JAZPYX010000064.1:0-139904 GCA_045544395.1 Clostridia bacterium | reverse complement strand
AACACATTACAAGAAGGTATCGGATACAGAAATCGAATGGCTTCTTAAGGAAGCACCGGGCAGCTCAAGCAATAACAAGTACGGATATGATGCATGGGCACTTGGAAACACATTCAACGCATATCAGACACAGTTTGATACACCGGGCTGGAACGATTACATACTTAACGAAGTGAATGAGAAGGCGGAGCCATCACCGCTTATCGGATTTTCACTTGATCCGGCTCCGATTAAGCTTGAAATTGCACAGTATAGTGCAATATGGAAAGAGTATCTTTATCTTGACCTTGGAGCAACACCCAACTACAAGGAGCTTATTGCTGAAAGAAATGAAAAGCTTAAGAAGGCAGGCAGCGATAAGATTGTAGAAGAAGTTGCAAGACAGATTGAAGAATGGAAGAAAACAAAGTAAACAATTAAAGGAGGAATTTGCTTGATAAAAAAGTTAGTTGCATTATTTGTCACTGCAATGATGGTTGTAAGCATAATGCCCGTATGCGGACTTGCATTTAACGATGCTGACAGAGCCTACTTATATGTAGCTGTAGATGGTGACAACAACGCTGCAGGTACTGTTGATGCACCACTTGCTACAGTAAACGCCGCGCGTGACAAAATAAGAGAAATGAAAAAGAATGGTACTTTGCCCAAAAAAGGTGCTGTAGTGTACCTTCGCGGTGGAGACTATAGCATAAGTGAACAGATTAAGCTTACAAAAGAGGATTCGGGTACGGCGGAAGCTCCGATAGTATATCGTTCATATCCCGGTGAAAAAGCAGTTCTCGTAGGTGGTGCAAGTATCAGCCCCAAGGACCTCACAAAAGTTACAGACAGAGGTATACTTGACAGAGTTATTGATGAATCAGCAAGAGAACAGATTGTAAGTGTAAACCTTAAGGCAAAAGGCTTCTTTAATATTGGTGAGCCTTATCTTGAGGGCGCATACAGTTATTCAGACAGACTCGGTCTCACAAAGCCTGCAAGGTCACCGGAGCTTTTCGTAAATGGAAAGCTTATGACTGTTTCAAGATATCCGAATACCGGATACATAAACGTAAGCGGAATTGAAAGCGTTGGCTATTCAACACTTGGTATTCCCGGTTCGGTAGGAGAAGGTGACCCGAAAACAGGTTTTGAGATTAAGACTGACGACAAGCGTTATGAGTATTGGACGAAGGCGCCTTCCGGTACTATTCTTCTTTTTGGATACTGGTATTATGACTGGGCAGATTCATCTGTTCCTGTTAAATCAATCAATACCGCAAAAGGCTCTATTACATCAACAATTCCAAGTGTATACGGTGTAAAACCCGGTCAGAGATTTTATGCATACAATCTTGTTGAGGAAATTGATGTTCCAGGTGAATATTTCATAGACCGTACAAACGGTATGCTCTATCTCTATCCTCCCGTTCCGCTTGAAGAAATGAAGGAAGTAAGGCTTTCTATTCTTGAAGATGATCTTATAAACATTGACGGTGCTGATTATATCGAGATTAAGGATATGAAGCTTACAAGCACGCGTAAATCGGCAATCCGTATTAATAACTGCAAAAACACCCGTGTTATAGGCTGTGAAATAGAATATACTGCAGATACTGCCGTGGTTGTATGGGATGGTGCAAGAGACTGTGGCGTATTAAACAGCTATATTCACGATACCAATGGAGGCATAATGCTTCGAGGAGGCGTGTATGATACTCTTGAACCCGGTAACAACTATGCTGAAAATAACCATATTGAACGGTTTTCAAGACTTACAAAAACCTACAACGGCGGTGTAACGCTTGGTCTTGTAGGAAATATTGCCCGTTATAATGAAATTCATGACGGTCCGCACCTTGGGGTATTCTTCTACGGACAGGATAATCAGATTGAATATAACAACATTTATAATGTTGTAAAGGAATCGGATGACGCAGCGGCAATTTACGGTGGTCAGTCGTGGGTAGCACGCGGACTTCAGATTCGTTATAATTATATCCATGATATCAGAAGTGATAGCGGTCAGGGCGTAGGTCGTGCTGCAGTTTACCTTGACGGTGGTCAGTGTGACGTTACAATGATGGGTAACGTGCTTGACAATATTGAAGGTTCAGGATTCTGGATAAATGGCGGTCAGGATAATAATGTTTTTAATAATATCATGCTTAATATTGATGACGGTGCAGTTTACCTCACAGACATTATGGCAACCGGAATTATTCCTCTTGAACAAATGCTTTCAGGTCCCGAAAGATATCCGTGGAATAATCCTAAAAGCGAACCATGGAAAAACGAAATCTGGAGAGAGCGTTATCCTGAGATGATTCCTATGCTTGAAAGTGGGGAAGAAGCCCTTTTGCCGTATAATAATATGATGCACAACAATCTTATTGTAAACAGTAAGCCTACAAAGTTCTACGGCAGTGCGGCAAGCTACCTTGATGCAGAAAATAACTGGTCAACAAAGAAAGACCCCGGCTTTTACGATATGGCAAAGAAAAATTATCTTCTTAAGGAAGATGCCGATGTATTTGAAGAAATTCCCGGTTTCAAGGCACTTCCCTTCACAAGAATGGGACGCTATGATGAAAGAGCTCTTCAGAGAATTGACAAGGCAATTGCACTTCAGGTAGGTAGCCCCTTTGCAAGAGCAAACGGTAAAGATGTGAAGATTGACAAGGATAATCTTTTTGTTGCACCGTATATTGACGGTGACAAAACTATGGTTCCTCTTCGCTTCATTGCAGAGCAGCTTGGCCTTGAAGTTAGCTACAGCCACGAAGACGGTAAAATCAGTATTACGGGCGGCAGCGACAGTATGGAATTTATCATTGATTCAACTGAGGCTAAGAAAAACGGTGAGAAGGTTACTCTTTCAAAGGCTCCCGTTATTTCAGGAGACAGAACACTCGTTCCCCTTCGCGACCTTTCAGAACTTTTCGGTAAAAAGGTATTCTGGGATAACAGTGGCCTTATAGTAATAAGCGACCGTGAAGATTTATTCAGTGAAAAAAGCGATAGCGAGATAATCGCATATCTGCATGAGTATTTAACGATATATTAATAACCGCAATTCTTTACAGAACGGAGTATATTATGAAAAAGTTAAAAACAATTGTTGCGCTGATTGTTTCTTTAGCTATGGTTATACAGATAAGTGCTTTTGGCACTGCTGTAATGGCGGAGGAAGAGTCAGACAGATTTCAGGCAATTTTGGAAAATACAAATATGTACGGTGATGCCGGAAGCTTTGATAACGGAACTTTTGAAAGTGACGGATGGACAGCAAGCGGCGGTATAACAATGGAGGTATCAGATAAGCAGTCCTATAGTGGAGATTATTCTTCGCTCCATAAGCTGACTGCCAGTGCAGGATACTACTATAAGTCTATTTCAGGATTTCAGGCAAATAAGACTTATATAACATCGGCTATGATTCTTGGAACAGATGCTAATACTAATCTTGACCCGAATTATAATACTCAGTGGGTGCAGAAATTCAACCACTATCTTGCTATAAGCTGGAGCAGCACTCCGCAGGTTGAAGCTTTTGCTCCTAAGCTTAATGATATGAATAAAGCACCTCTCTCGACAGAGGAGGGGCAGCAGAAGCTTCCCAAGGAAGACTGGACACAGATGTGGAAGGTTTTCACAACAGGAAGTACGGCTCCTTCAGCAGTAGCACCCGGAATAACCCCTATTCTTGCCGGTGCAGAGTTTTATGTGGATGACTACTACTGCGGTGAGCTTATGGTTGCAGATATAGTAAATGATTCAGCTTCTGATGCTGCTCTTATCCCTGCTTCAGGAGAAACTTCAATGAATCTTTCGGCAAAGGCACTCAATCAGCTCGGAAATGAAGGCGGACTTAAGGACAGTACCTATACATGGGAACTTGTAGCAGGTGATTTTGAGGGAATTACTCTTGACGGAGATGTTCTCAGAGTTTCATCGGATGCAAATCCAGGTGAAATTATTCTTGCAGTAACATGTAATCCTACATTCCTTGGTGCTGACAGTCAGACGGAAGAACAGAAGGCTTATAGAACAAAGGAATTTACAATTACTGTTAAGGAGTCTACTCCTGAAGAAAGAATGGAAGCACTTCTGAATAATACCAATATGTACGGCACAGCAGGTAGCTTTGAAAACGGAAACTTTGTAAGTGACGGTTGGACATGCAGCGGTGACGGAACTATGGAGATTTCTTCAAAGCAGTCATACAGTGGAGATTATTCTTCACTTCATAAGGTTAATAAAGCCGGTGACTACTACTATAAATCTCTTTCAGGATTTCAGGCAAATAAGACTTATATCACATCGGCTATGATTCTTGGAACAGATGCTAATACTAATCTTGACCCTAATTATAATAACGCTTATGTTCAGAAATTCTTGTACCATACCGCAATAAGTTGGGGAAATACACCTGAAATTGCAATTTCTACAGTAAAGCTTAATGATATGAACAGTGCTCCGCTTTCGTCAGAGGAAAATCAGGAAAAGCTTCCTAAGGAAGATTGGACACAGCTTTGGAAAATATTTACTACAGGAGATACTGCACCGCAAAAGGTAGGCCCTGCAATCACCCCTGTTATGGTAGGAGCAGAATATTATGCAGATAATTACTATTGTGGCGAGCTTATTGTGGCCGATTTAATTAATAAGACGGAGTCTGATTCTGTAGTTATCCCTGTAAACGGAACAAATACTCTTCGTCTTAAAGCATCTGCAGTTAATCAGCTTGGTAATACAGCCGGACTTGATAATAGCACATACACCTTTAAACTAAAGGACGAACAAACTCCAGGAGTTTCTATTGGTGGGGATGTTCTTACAGTCACACCTGACGCTTATGAACAGGATTTAAAGATAATTGCAGAGTGTGTTCCTGTATTTAAGGGTGCTGAAAATCAGTCAGATGAGCAGAAGAGCCTTCGTAAAAAGGAAATAAAAATTGCACTTATTGCGCCACCTACAGCCGACAGAGCGCCAAAAGCTAAAAATGTTATAGCAACAGGTAGTGTGGCAATAGATAATGTTCTTTCAGTTGATTATGATTTCTGGCAGATTAATAATCTTCCTGAAGGTGACAGTGTTATTACATGGTATAAGTCTGAAAATCTGTCAGGCCCATGGGAAGGTTTCAATGTTGGGAATACTACATATAAGGTGTTAAACGGAGAAGAAAATCTTTTCTTCAAGGTTGGAATCATTCCTGAAACTGCTGGTGAAGTTATTACAGGTAATGAAGAATTTTCAAACATTCTTGTTAAACCTGCAGCACCTGTTGCAGAAAATGTAAAGATAACCGGTATTCAGGCAGTTGGAGAAATTCTTACAGCAACATTTGACTTTTCAGATAAAAACGGAGACGGCATGGGCGAATGTAAGTACCAGTGGCTCCGTGCAGATGCCCCGAATGGACCGTTTGCACCAATTGGTAACGCTGATTCTGACAAATATGAAGTTACAGAAGATGACATAGACAAGTATATTATGGTAGTTGTAACTCCTGTTGCGGATAAAGAACCGAATCCCGGAGAAGATACACCGTCAACTCCTGTGCTTGCGGCTACACGTGCAACAGTAGCTGATTTTAAAATTAATGCAAATTCAGCAAATGTTCTCAGCGTATCATATAAATATAATCATCCTATGAATATAGGTGAGGGGGAAAGTATTTGTAACTGGTATATCGGTGAAACTCTCATAGGTACAGGTATGAGTATTGATGCTTCCGGATATGTAGGAAACACAGTAACAGCCATATTGACCCCTGTTGCAGAAAAGAAACCTTTCGAGGGTGTTCAGGCTACTGCAAGCTACAGAATAAAGTCAGACAGCTACTATGGTGGCGGTGGCAGCGGTGGCGGTGGAGGCGGTGGAATTAAAGGAAATTCCTCTGTCACTGTTAAAGATTCAAACGTGAAAACTCCACAGGAACAGTTTGAAACACCTGTTGTAACAGAAATAAGAAATATTCCTGCATGGGCACTGGATGCAGTTAGCTTTGTAATTGCAAACAAGTTTATGGATACAGTAACTTCCGGTGATTTTGCGGGAGATGCAAAAATTGACCGTGAAGAATTTCTGGCGGTTGTGCTTAAATCTGTAGGTATTGAAGGCGTTCCTTACCGAAATGAATTTGAAGATGTAAAAGAATCGGAATTTGCAAAGCTTTTACAGGCTTCAGTAGACCTGGGAGTTATAAGCAAGGCAGATAAATTCTATCCTGAAAGAAATCTTGCACGTGATGAAATGTGTAAAATTCTTATAGAAAGTCTTAAAGTAGCTTGTAAGACAGAGCTTCCCAAGGCATCTGTTGAACGATTTGCTGACGGTATAAACATTATGCCCTGGGCAAAGGGATATGTTGAAAATGCAGTTGGCATCGGTCTTGTAATTGGTGTAAGCGAAACTGAATTTGCACCACGAGGCGATGTTACACGTGCACAGACTGCAGTTATTGTAAAACGTCTTGCGGAATATATTAAAGCACAGGGAGGGAATAAGTAATGAAAAAGTTAGTAAAACTTATAGCAATAGTTGCACTACTTACTTATATGACTTCTCTTACTGCTTTTGCATCTGTAAAGGATATTCTTACGGAGGAACTTAATGAAGAAATAGACTATATGGATGACGTTTATAAGTACGACCTTGAACTTGGAAAGGGAAACAAAGAAGAAGTAAAGGAAGAAGTCGCTGAAGAAGTTCTTAAGTATGAAAAGGCTGACAACATCGTTGCAGCACTTGGTATGCTTTCTTTTGGTAAAGACGGCAGATTCAATGAGGATGTAATTTTATCTGTAGAAGAATTTGTTAATATAGCAGATATCCTGACAGGTGATTCTTCAGATTATGCTAATCTTCCGGCAATTACACATAAGGATGCTGTAAAAATGATTATGACAGCACTTGGATATGACTTTATGGGAAATGAAGAGTGGCTTATTAATCAGGCATACAATAATAAAATAATTAAAAAATTTGGCTACAATCCTGAAAAGCACATCAGCCGTGGTGAAATGGCGCAGCTTGTTTATAATGGCCTTACAAGTGAAATTATGGAAATGGTTTCAGCGGGCGTAGAGGCAACATATAAAAAGACGGGCGAAACACTTCTTTTCAATAAGTTTTCAATGGTTGAAATTGAAGGCCTTGTTACAGGCGTAAACGGACAGGATGTTTATTCAAACAGAAAAGTTGACCTTAATAAGATTGAAATTGACCGTGCAGCTTATTTTAAAGGTGATGTTGATACATCAGCTCTTTTCGGTAAAAGAGTGTACGGACTTATAGATACTGTAAAATACAGCGAAAGTGCAGTACATTTCATTAAGGAAGACCCCGATTGTGAAAGTCTTACTGTGAATTTCAATCAGATTATTTCTCTCGGAAACAGACTTACTTATAACAGCGGTGAAAATGAAAAGAGTGTAAGCATTGGTTCTGTTGCCTATACTGTGGTTAACGGTAATACAACACAAGGTACTTCGGCTCTTAAAAACATATTTGAAGGTGACGGAAAAATTACGCTTACTTCATCAACCAAAGGCGGAAATTATGATATAGCAATCGTAAATAAATACGAAAGCTTTACTGTAAACCGTTTCGGTAGCATTGACAAAAAGCTTCACTTTAATCACGGTATGACCTTCGAAGGGGAAAACTATATTTCTCTTGAAAAGGTAAACGGTACATACTTCAATATTTTAAAGAACGGTGTGCCTGCAGAAGCAGAAGAAATCAAAGCGGGAAATGCAGTAAGCGTTTTCAGAAATGGTGCATATGTGCAGCTTGAAGCTTCTGATAAAGTAGTAACCGGTAAAATAACAAGTGTTGATGAAGAAAAAATATTTATAGATGATATTGAATACAGTATTTCACCGGCATATGCTGTTGCACTTGAAAACGGAGCAAAGCTTCCTGAACTTAAGCCAGGCCTGGAAGGTAACTTCCTTCTTAACTCACTTGGCAGCATAGTTTCCGTTGTAGACAATGAAACACAGTATTTATATGGCATTATGAAAGGCTATGGAGAAAAGAAAAACGGTGCACAAAAGAAGCTTGAAGCACGTATTTTCAATGTTGATTCGGAATGGTATAATTACGACTTTGCAGAGAAGGTAACAATAGACGGTAAAAAGATGAACACTACAGAAGCAAAGGAATACCTAATGCCGAAAAAGGAAGAGTTAAAGAGTACAATCATCCGCTATAAGCTCAACAAGGATGATTTAATTACTGCTCTTGACACAATCAGGAAGACAGATGCCGAAGAAGATGATTATGAAAGCCTCAGCCTTACAGGAGAGTGGCATAGCTCAAGTGGTATAAACCTTGACTGGAGAAAAGGTCTTAATCTTCGTAATAGCACTTACTCTGTAACGAAAAACGCAAAAATCTTCTTTATTCCGGAAGATGTTGAAGCAGAGGATGAGTATATTGTTATGAAGCAGGGAGACCTTATTCCAGAAACTCCTGCAGACCTCTATTTTTACAATACAGATGAATATTTCCGTTCTGAGATTGTAGTATTCTCAGGTGAAACAGGCGGAGGTAACTTTATTAATACAGAACAGTTCCTTGTGACGAGTGTAAGACACGGTACGGATAAGGACGGTAATGAAATCTACAACATAAAGGGACTTCTCTCTGTTCTTACTGAGGCAACAAGAGGTTGGAATGAAAAGTCGTATACGACGACATATCAGCTTGCAAAGAAGTATCCTGACCTTAAGAGTGGTGACCTTATTCACATCAGTCTTGATACTAACGGAAGAGTTAATGCTATAAAAAAACTTGTGGGTGTTGACGGACTTGCTTCTGACAGTGATAACGTAAACAATACCATAGGCTATGATGAAAAGACTTACGGTACAGTTGTATCTGTTGAACCGGAAACAAATATGATGCTTGTCGAACGTAAAAACGGAGACAAGACAGAGCGTGTTTCTTTCGAGGTACGAGTTGTTGCAATTTATGATTCTTCAACAAAAGAAGGTATAAATGTCTCTCTTGGTGATATAAATCCCGGAGATAAGGTATATGTTCGCGGTGGTTACAGACTTGTAAATGCAGTAGTTTATAGGTAGCAGAACCTTATACGCCCTGACTTGCTAAATTCAAATAATACGAATTTGTCAGAAGGTTCGGGTAATAAATGGGCATCGGCACGCATATACCGTGCCGGTGCCTGTTTGAATAATCAAATCACTTGAAATACAACAGTTTCAGTGCTGAACGGACAGGAAAGGAAGTTGTTTATGAACGGTATAAACAGAGCAATACACATAGATTTTCACACTCCTGACGGAGTATATAATTTCGGTGAAAACTTTGATGCAAAGGAATTTGCAAAAATTCTTAAGGATGCAAATGTTACATATATAAATATGGCTGCACAATGTAACTTTGGGTATTCGTATTTTGATACAAAGGTAAGTGTGCCTTATCCTACAATGAAAACAAATATGTTCCGTGACCTTGTGGATGAGTGTCATAAAGAAAACATAGGCGTAAGTGCGTATATCAACGTAGGAATTAACAATGCCCAGGCTGCTATGCATCCTGAGTGGTGCCGTGTAGGCATTGGCGGAACCATATACAGAGGCGATATCAAAGAAAACAACAATATGACGAGTATGTGCTATAATACTCCTTACAGAGAGTTTCTTCTTGATGCAATAAAAGAAATTCTCACATTAAATCCTGACGGAATTTTCTGTGACTGTATGGGGTATACCAGATGCTACTGTCAGACCTGTCTTAAGAAAATGCGTGAAGCGGGAATTGATATTAAAGATGATGACGCAGTACTGAAATTCGGATTTGATTCATTAGACAGCCTCTTTAAAGATATACGTGCTATAGTTCCGGATGATAAGCATCTTGTACTAAGCTTCCCGGGGTACGACAAAACAGTTGGGCTTAACAGCCATATGGAGGTTGAATGTCTTCCGGGCGGATTTGGAGGCTGGAGCTATGACTATATGATGGCACAGACTGCTTATGCACGCAGCCTATCTGAAAAAACAATCTATATGAGTGGTCGTTTCAATGCGTCATGGGGTGATTTTGGGGGAACGAAAGAAAAAGCTTCAATAGAAAATGATTTATATGATGCAATGCTTAATAACATAGGCTTTTCTGTCGGTGACCATATGAATCCTTCCGGAAATCTTGATAAGTCAATTTACAAGACAATAGGCGAGGTGTTCGCTAAAGCAAAGGAATTTGAACCATATATTCTTGGCACAAAGCATGTATCTCAGATCGGCGTTATAAAGGACAAAACTGTACATAACGGCAACGTTCTGCCTGATGAAATCTGTGGTATAGCAAGGATGCTTTCAGAGCTTAAGTACGGATTTGAAATTATTAACGAAGATTTTGTGTTTGATGTGTTCAAGGCAATAATCCTTCCTGATAATACAAAAATGACAGATAATCTGAAGTCGAAACTCAGCGAATATATTAAAAACGGAGGATACGTTCTTTCAAGCGGTTTTGCAGGTTATGATAAGGAAAATAACAAATTTTACCTTGATGAATACAGCTTCCTTGAGCCTTGCGGTGTTGAAAACGCTACTGCAGGCTGCTACAAGGTGCTTGACGACAAATTTGGTGATTCAAAGACGGTATGGTCAACTTACTCTGAAGGTATCAAAATGAAGGCAAAGGACGAAAAAGACATAATTGCAAATTATGTAAAGCACTATTTTGATGACAGATGGGAAAAGCCTTATTTCGACTACAGATGGACTGTTGAGCATATTTATACATATCTTCCTCCTGAAAAGGAAAACGGTTGTGCAGCAGTGGCAATGCACGGAAATGTGTGTCATATTTCATTTGAAATATTTAGTTGCTATCGTCGTTATGCGGCAGTTTTTCAGAAAAATCTTGTAAAAGGAATTCTTGAAAGGATGATTCCGCTTCCTACTGTGAAAACAGAAAAAATTCCGTCGACTGCAAGAGTTGAGGTGAATAGTGGAGACAGCTACGACCTTTTGCAGGTTAAGGTTACATATCCCGAACCCAGAGGAAAGTGGTTCAGAGTTGTGGAGGAACACAACAGACTTCCTGCAGGAGCAAAAGTTATGGTGCTTGGAGAGTATAAAAAGGCTTGTGATGTTATTACAAAAGAAAGTCTTGAATGTACCTTCAACGGCACCTATACAACTATTACACTTCCTGAAATTGAAGGATATATAATGGTTAAACTTGAAAGATGAAATTGGGATGCAAAGAATCGAATTTTGCCCCTTTTCCTTGTGTTGTAAATAAAAACTAGCAGCTTAAGATATTTAATCAAAAGATATGCTTAAATGAAAAAAGATTTTCGAATCTTGAGGTCTTTTTATTTGCCGCAAACAGATAATATGGTGAGGCTTTCGAGGATTGAAAAGCTTTGTGACAACGTTTTAAAAACAATTTTAGATTATTCATAAAAAAAGAGCTAACAGATTTTTGTTACAAAGTCTGTTTAGCTCTTTTTGAAATAAAAAAGCGATAAGTGCTAAAAGTATAAGCTTAAAAGTTGACCATACAAGACGAACTTTTTCAGATGACAATCCTCACGTGTTTTTTCTTTAGGATATGTATTGTTTTCAAGTATATCAGGTGAATTCGGATAATTAATGAATATCAAACTTAGAACGTATACTGGTTGAGTATTCTTTTGGGGAGTGTCCTGTTGCTTTTTTAAAAAGACGGCTGAAATAATGTATGGAGTTAAATCCCAGTTTTTCCGAAATTTCTGTTACAGAAAGATTGTTTTGTCTAAGAAGCATTTTCGCTTCACGTATTTTAAGTGAATTTATATAATTAAGTACTGTTGTTTTGTATTCACTTTTAAAATCCTTGCACAGGGTAGTTTTGTTTGTTCCGAATATGAAGCATATATTGTCAAGCAGTATTTTTTCTGTATAATTTTCTGTTATATATTGATGAATTGCTTCAATACGGCTTTGTTGATGAACCTCGCTGCTGTGTGTCGAATGAAGCTGCTTATTTCCACGAATGAGTGATATCAAAAGTGCTTCTAGCTTTAATTTAATCATCTGGTCTGCTCCAAAAGGGAAATCATCACGCTTTTTCATTTCAGGAATGTTCGGAAGATCAAATGGAGGGGCATAAACGCTCATCCCTTCTTTCATGGCGTCTGCAATCATTTTTTTTTGTTCAGCTGACAGTGTTACAGGAGTGTGTGAAAAATAATCAAGTTCATCACAACTACATTCAAATCCGATAATAATCACATTCGGAGCAGCGTCTTCGTCGCAACATAGTGAGTGCATCTCATTGGGATGATGTATTATTATCTGATTGTCAGAAACAATTCCTTTATAATTTTCAGCATCAACAGTAATTGTGCCACGGTCACAGTAAAGCAATTCACAGAAATTATGAGATGCCGGCGTTGTGTGATACTGATTTGTAAACTCAAAATAGTGTATATTTGCTATTCTCGTTATTGTAACCGGCGTAATAAAAGATTTAAGCGAATATTCCATAAAAACACCTCTTGTAAAATTGTACATAAGTTTAACTTTGTACAATTTTATCATAAGCCGTGGGGCAGAGTCAATAAAAAGGTAAAATATGCTACAGAAAAAAATGTCGATTTTTTATATATTTATGATTGTTATACCGTTTTATGTGTGCTATAATATATTTTAGTGTATTGTGCCGTTTTGTTGTTCGAAAATGAAAACAATGTTTTATGTATATAAAAAATTGAGTTGAAAGGTGATATGCAATGGTTTTTTCAAGCGTATTCTTTTTGCTTTGCTTTTTGCCGCTTGTATTAACGGTGTATTATTTGATTGATAAAAAATTTAAAAATGCAGTACTTTTGATTTTCAGCCTTGTTTTTTATGCATGGGGTGAACCTGTCTACATATGGCTGATGTTGTTTTCTATTGTCTTCAATTACTTGTGCGGTCTTTTTGTCCGTGACAGGAAATCAGTGCTTCTTATTTCCGTAATAGGTAATCTGGCGACGCTGATTTTCTTTAAGTATATCGATTTTCTTATCGGCACTGTAAACAGCATCTTTTCTTTGCAGATTCCTTTTTTGAAACTCGCACTTCCGATAGGTATATCCTTTTATACATTTCAGGCAATGTCCTATGTAATTGACGTATATAGAAAGAAAGCTTCACCACAGAAAAATATTATATCCTTCGGTACTTATATTTCACTGTTTCCACAGCTTATTGCGGGACCGATTGTGCGATATACAACTATTGATGAACAGCTTTCTGAAAGAAAGTTAACAGGGGAGGGGATTTTCAAAGGCATTGTTTTGTTCATAGCAGGTCTTGGTAAAAAAGTGCTGATAGCAAATAACATTGGTCTTCTTTGGGAAACGATGCATTCAGCAGACAGAATCCCCGTTGTTTCAGCATGGCTTGGAATAATAGCGTTTGCTCTTCAGATATATTTTGATTTTTCTGGATATTCTGATATGGCAGTGGGTCTGGGTAAAATGTTTGGATTTGATTTTGAAAGAAATTTCAACTATCCTTATATTTCAACTTCTGTTACTGATTTCTGGCGAAGATGGCACATAAGTCTTAGTACCTGGTTTAAAGAATATGTATATATTCCACTTGGTGGAAACAGAGTATCACCTGTGAGAAAAAGGGTAAACCTCCTTATAGTATGGGCACTGACGGGACTTTGGCACGGAGCGAGTTTTAATTTTCTTTTATGGGGAATATATTATGCAGTACTGTTAATTCTGGAAAAAGACTGGTATGGAAAGTATATTGAAAGATGTTCTAAAGGAATAAAAATCGCTTATTCTCTGCTTGTGGTTCTTATTGGTTGGGTGTTTTTCGCCTGTGAATCAATGCCGGATGCCTTCAGATATCTTGGAAATATGTTCGGAATAGGTGCTGAAGGATTTTTTAACAGTGCAACTATGTACGCATTAAGTTCAAATTTCAGTATGCTTTTAATAGGAATAACTGCAATGCTTCCGATTGGTAAGAAACTTTTTAGACCTTACATTGAAAAGAATCCTGCAGTTGCAATTATTCCATGCGTAATAGTTTTTATTTTGAGTACAATTTATCTGGCAGATGCATCTTATAATCCGTTTTTGTATTTTAGATTTTAGAGGAAAGGAGTATAATTATGAAAAACAAATTTTTTATATTTAATCTTATAATGATATGCTCTTTTTCGTTATTTGTTGTTTTAAATCTTTTTACAAGTAACGGTGAGTTTTCGCAGTTGGAAAACAGAGTCTTACAGGAGGCACCTGAGTTTTCAATTAAAAAAATTGTTGACAGAACATATATGGATGAAACGGAAAACTATAGTAACGACCAGCTGCTATTTCGCGAGTTTTTTGTAAAAGCAAAAGCCTTTATAGAGAAACTCCTTGGAAAGAAAGAAAATAATGGCGTATACTTTGCAGAAGATGGATATCTTATTGAAAAAGCACAAAAAATTGATAAAAGCTTGATTTCAGGGAATATTCAGGCGGTTAAAGAATTGGCAAACACCGGAAGGTATAATGTTTCAATATGTGTTATCCCTCAGGCTTTTGAAGTATTAAGAGAGAAACTTCCTAAGGGAGTGTATAATGACAATGTTTCGTCGGTAATGGAAACGTTAGAGAAAGAATTTAAAGATACTCAGGTAAAATACATTGATGCAACAACGGTTCTTGAAGAAAATAAGAATGAGTATATTTTTTATCGTACAGACCATCATCAGACCGCAAAAGGAAGTTATCTTGTATATAATACCATTTTAGAGGCGTATGGGAATACACCTCTAAAAGAGGATGACTTTGTGATTGAAAATGTTTCTGATGAATTTTTAGGTACAACGTATTCAAAGGGCTTCGCGGGAACAGATGCTGATATAATACAGTTGTATAAAACTGATATAAACCAGAATGCAACTGTTGAGTTTGTTGGTGAAAACAAAAAGTCAGAGTCAATGTTTTTTCCAAGCCATCTTCAAACAAAGGACAAGTATTCCTATTTCCTTGACGGAAATCACCCTGTAACTGTAATTTCAGGCGGTGTTACAGGTGGAAATAGTTTAGCTGTGTTTAAAGATTCATATGCTCATAGTATAGCACCAATGCTTATAAATAATTTTGAAAGCATTCATTTAATAGATACTCGCTATTTCATGGGTAATCCTATTGATTATTTAAACGAAAACAAAATTACTGAAGTTCTGTTTCTTTATGGTTCATCTACATTTATGTCAGATGAAACTATAAAAAATATAGGTGAATATGCAAAAACAACACCTGTGTTAAATTACGGTCTTGTGCCGGAGAGCGAAAAAGTAGATGATTCATATTTCTCTGATGCGGTATTTTTAGGTGATTCTCTGACTATGGGATTTCAGTATTATTCGGGAATTGCAGATACTACTTACCTTTGCAGAACCTCGATGTCGGTAGGCGGGGTATTTAATGTAGAAGAGGATGGGACAAGTCTTGTACAGAAGGTAAAAGCAGCAAATCCGGGGAAAATTTATGTTATGCTGGGTATCAATGAGTTCATTGATATGTCTAACAAACAAAATATAATGGACAAGTTCAGCGTTCTTATTGATGCGCTGAAGCAGGATAATCCACAGTCATATATTTATATACAGTCGATTTTGCCATTTTCAAGGGAAAACAGCGGCACTGATAATGTGAAAAATAATACCATATATGATTTTAATGAAACACTTAAATTAATGGCAGAAGAAAAGAATGTATTCTATATTGATGTATATAAAGCAATAGCGGATGCTGAAGGATATCTTCCTGAACATCTGACAAATGACGGAACACATCTTTTAGAGGAAGGGTGTAAACTCTGGGCAGAATATCTCAGAAAGCATGCGGTGAAAAAAGATAGTGATTCAGCAGACACAAAAACAACAGCAGTGGAATTTACCCGGGGGAAGTTTAATCTTGCGGATATAGCACAGGAGATAAAGAAAGCTGTTACATTTGAAGTTGGAATAGAAGAAACAAATTCAAAAACACTTCTCAAAACGCATAATATAGATTATGAATCTGTTGTTAATGCATACGGTCTTGTGGGAGGCGGTGCGACAGCGGAGGAAATTTGTCTGATAGAAGTTAAAAATAAAAAAGCTGCAAAAGAAATTGAGAAAATTCTCCGGGAGTATATTAATATCCGCATTAAAAATTTTGAAAGCTATATTCCCAAAGAAGTTCCCAAGCTTCAGAATGCAGTAGTTTTTTCGGAAGATACATTTGTCGGTCTTGTGATTGCAAATGACACTTCAGAAGTAAAAAAGCTGCTTGAAAAAATAATTAATAATTGATACTGATAAATGGTGGTGCAAAATGTATTATTATAAGTTTATGAGGTTTCCGGGAGGAAAGGCAAAGGCTGTTACGCTTAGCTATGATGATGGTTGCGTTACAGATAAAAGGTTTTCGGATATTATAACCAGAAAGGGACTTAAATGTACTTTTAATCTTACCGGTACAAAAAGAATTAACAGACTTACCAAAAATGAAATACAGGAATATTTTCTTGACAGAGGACATGAGATTGCTGTTCACGGTGCTTTCCACAGAGCAGAGGGGAGTCTTCGTCCTATTGAAGGTATAAGAGAAGTTCTTGACTGCCGTCTTGAACTTGAAGAAAGATTCGACATCATCATCCGCGGTATGGCATATCCCGATAGCGGAATTACACAGATGGCAAATGGTGCAAATTATGATTCTATCAAGCAATATCTAACAGAGCTTGATATTGCTTACGCAAGAACTCTGGGCAAAGATAATGATTCCTTCGACCTTCCCGAGGACTGGCACGCATGGATGCCGTCGGTACATAATATAAACCCCGATGTGCTTGAAATGATTGATAAATTTCTTGCAATAGATATTTCACCCAGGGTTTACCCTGCAAGCCGCAGACCGAGGCTTTTCTATATGTGGGGTCATACCTATGAATTTGAAAGAGATGACAGTTGGGAACTTCTTGAAAAAATGACAGACAAGCTTGCAAACCATGATGATATCTGGTATGCAACAAATATGGAGATTTATGAGTATGTAAATGCGTATAATTCACTTATATACAGTGCAGACGGGTGTACAGTCTATAATCCCACATTGTTTGATATATGGTTTGATACTTTTGATACAGAAGCACATCTTCACTGTATTAAACCCGGTGAAACGTTAAAATTATAATTTACGATGGATATGATGAAATATTTACAGAACTTACACACTCATTCGACATACGATGACGGAAAAGACACCCTCGAAGAAATGATAGGCGTAGCTATAAATAAGGGGTTTTCTTCAATAGGATTTTCAGGTCATTCCTATATGCATTATGCCCCGGGGGCATCAATGAGCCTTAAAGGAACAGAAGAATACAAAAAAGAAATTACTGCACTGAAAGAGAAGTATAACGGAAAAATCGACATTTTCTGCGGTCTTGAGTTTGACATATTTTCAGAAATTGATATGTCAGGTTATGACTATATGATAGGTTCTGTACATTTTCTTAGAATAGGGGATAAATATGTTGCGTTTGACAGACGTGAAACAGGTCTTGTTCAGGATATGATAGATAAATGGTTTAACGGCAACGGCATGGCGTTTGCAAAAGAGTACTACAAAACTGTTGCATCCCTTCCCGAATACGGTAATTTTGACATAATAGGTCATTTTGATGTTATTACAAAGCATAACGACAGAGGGCACTTTTTTGACGAAAATTCAAAGGAATATCTTACTCTTGCAATAGAGGCAATAGAGGCACTTTCTGGTAAAATTCCGTATTTTGAAGTGAATACAGGTGCCATAGGCAGAAATTATAAAATAAAGCCTTACCCTGCAGAAGCACTTCTGCGTGAATTTAAACGTCTCGGTTTTGGTGCGGTTATTTCTTCTGATTGCCACAACGGAGAATTTCTTGACTGTCATTTCAAAGAATCAAAAGAGCTTCTTAGAAAATGTGGCTTTAAAGAAATCTTCATACTTACAAAAACAGGTTTTAAGCCTGAAAAATATGATGTAAGAAAGGAATAAAATATGATTGAAAAAATAGTTACGAATATTAATGACATTCTTTATAGTTATATCCTTATTATAATTCTTGTCGGTTGCGGACTTTATTTTACTGCCCGTACCGGGTTTGCACAATTCAGACTGTTTAAGCAACAGATAAAAGCAGTTACGGAAAAACCGAAGGATAATAGAGGCGTATCATCTTTTCAGGCTCTTATGGTATCAACTGCTTCAAGAGTTGGAACAGGTAATATTATAGGTGTATCAACAGCAATATGTATGGGTGGATTCGGTTCTGTTTTATGGATGTGGATTATTGCAATTATTGGTGCAGCATCAGCTTTTGTAGAAAGCACTCTTGCTCAAATTTATAAAAGACGCGGAAACGACGGGTTTTATGGTGGACCTGCGTACTACATAGAAACAGCACTTAAATCAAGGACACTTGCAGTTGTGTTTTCTGTCTTTCTTATTTTAACATACGGATTCGGATTTAATATGCTGGCATCCTACAATTTACAGTCTACATTTTCTGAATATCAATTTTATAATAAAGAATTTACTCCGTGGGTTATCGGATTGATTCTTGCATGTATTGTAGGATATTGCCTTTTTGGCGGTGGAAAACGAATTGTTAAAGTGACAAGCTTTCTTGTTCCGGTGATGGGTTTAATATATATTACAGTAGCACTTATTATTGTTTTAATAAATATTGGAAAACTACCTTTTGTATTTGAACAGATTTTCAGCAGTGCATTTGATTTAAAAGCAATTTTCGGTGGATTTGGCGGTTCATGTGTAATGTATGGTATAAAACGAGGTCTTTTCAGTAATGAAGCCGGTGTAGGTTCAGCACCTAATGCTTCTGCATCTGCAGATGTTTCGCATCCTGCAAAGCAAGGACTCGTGCAGGTTCTTTCTGTATTTCTTGATACTCTCCTTGTGTGCTCTGCAACTGCATTTATGTGTATGTGTTCAGGTATTGAGCCGAGCGTGGAAATTTCCGGTGCAGTATATGTGCAGAAGTCGCTAGGTGACACGCTTGGTGCTTTTGGTCCGATATTCATAACTGTTGCTATGATTTTATTTGCGTTTACAACGCTTTTAGGTAATCTTTATTATGTTGACCAAAGCTTGTTTTTTATGATGAAACGTAAACCCGGAAAGGCGTTTATGACTACTTACTATGTAATAGCTTCTATTGTGATTTTTATAGGTGCCGGCTTGAGTGCGGACCTTTTGTGGGGGATTGCAGATATTACGATGGGTGCAATGACTATTATTAATATTCCGGTTATAGTTTTTCTTGGTAAATATGCCATAAGAGCCCTGAAGGATTATGAGAATAAAATAAAACAAGGCAGTGATGCTGTGTTTAAGGCAAGTGATATTGACTTGCCGCACAATGTTGATTGCTGGAAATAAATTTGACTAAACAAGCATTGCGGAATATCCTGAAAAATCAGACAAAGGATTAAAGGTAACTCCCGGTGTAAAAAATATTGCGAGCAACAATGGGAAAATTTTTTCTTGAAGATTATAATGGAATATGTTATAATACTTCACATATTTAATGAAGATGGTGATTTATATGATAAGAATTGGTATTTACGGCTACGGAAATTTAGGAAGAGGGGTAGAGGCTGCAATAAAGCAGAATAGTGATATGGAGCTTGTTGCAGTGTTCTCAAGACGTGACCCGTCTACCGTTAAAATAAATACACCTTCAGCGAAGGTTTTAAAGGCTGAAGATGCCGAAAAATACGTTAATGAAATTGATGTTATGATTCTTTGCGGAGGAAGTGCAACTGATCTTCCTGTGCAGACTCCAGAGTTGGCAAAGATGTTTAATGTAATAGATAGCTTTGACACACATGCAAAAATTCCGGAGCATTTTGAAAATGTGGATAAGATTGCAAAGCAGACCGGAAAAACGGCAATTATTTCAGTTGGCTGGGATCCCGGAATGTTTTCATTAAATCGTCTTTACGGTGAGGTAATTCTTCCGGAGGGTGAGGCATATACTTTCTGGGGAAAAGGCGTAAGTCAGGGTCATTCGGATGCAATCAGAAGAATAGATGGTGTCGTTGATGCAAAACAGTATACAATCCCTGTTGAAAGTGCCCTTGAAGCAGTGAGAAGCGGTGCTAATCCGGCTCTTACCACAAGAGAAAAGCATACACGCGAATGTTTTGTTGTTGCAGAAGATGGGGCAGATCTTGTAAGAATTGAAAATGAAATCAAAACTATGCCCAACTACTTTGCAGACTATGATACAACAGTACATTTCATAACTTCTGAGGAGCTTAAGCGGGACCACAGTGGTATTCCTCATGGTGGTTTTGTTATCCGCAGTGGTAAGACAGGAAACGGTAATAACCACATTATAGAGTACAGTCTCAAACTTGATTCAAATCCCGAATTTACTGCATCTGTAATTACTGCCTATGCCCGCGCAGCTTACAGAATGAATAAGGAAGGTATTACGGGTTGTAAGACCGTATTTGATGTTGCTCCGTCATATTTAAGCGTGAAAGACGGTGCACAATTAAGAAAAGAATTATTGTAAGGAGACTTATTATGTTAAGAGTAGGAATTTGGGGATGCGGAGGTGTATCGGGTCAGCATAGGCGAGCTTATGCCAATCTTGAAAAATTGGGAGTACCTGTTAAGCTTATCGCTCTTTGTGATATCAATAGGGAAAATTTCAATAAAGAAATTAAAATTAATATATCCAATGAAAATGATGAACCACTCCCAATCATTGATAAGTGTTATGTTGACATAGATGAAATGATTGAAAAGGAAAACCTTGACCTTATAGACGTGTGTCTTCCTACTTTCTTGCATAAAGATGCAGTTATTAAGGCTTTGGGTAAAGGAATAAATGTGCTTGTTGAAAAACCTATGGCACTTTCCAGTGAAGAATGTAAAGAGATGATGGATGCAGCATCTGATTCAAGGGGCAGATTTATGGTTGGTCACTGCGTTCGTTTCAGTAGATTTTACAATTTTCTTAAGGAAATTGTGGATAGAGGCAAATACGGTAAGCTTATCAGTGCAGAGTTTCAAAGGCTTTCTCAGACTCCTTTGTGGAAAATGGGTAAGACAACACAAGACGGTGGAGTAATATTTGATATGCATATTCATGATGTTGATTTTGCACTTTATCTTTTTGGTATGCCTGATAAATTAAGTTCTGTATATAACAAGAATCATACGGACTGTGATGCAGTAACAACTGTTTTCAAATATGGAGATGCTTTTGTAAATATTAAAGGAGACTGGAGTTTGCCACAAAGCTTTCCATTTTCAACTCCTTATAAAATCGTGTTCCAGAATGCACTGATTGAATTTGACGGTTTTAGTAAGGTTACTATTTATGAGGATAGCGGTGCACGTGTGATTGAAACAGGAGAAGATGTTTCTTCAATTCAGTGTGAGATAGAGTATTTTGTTGATTTGCTTATTAATGATAAGAAAAACACGGTTAATCATCCTGATAATTCAAAGAAAACTATTGAACTGATTGAAAAAATTCAGTACAGTGCAGATAACGATGGATTATGGGTTGAATAAAATTAATACTGTATTTTTGTTAGGGGACGTAAAACTTGTTTTTACGTCCCAGTTTATATTTAAATCAAAGAGACTTAAAAAAAATAATAAAAAAGTATTGACATTTTAAAATAAGTGTGCTACTATGTAATCAAGAGATAACAGTAATCATTACTGTTATTAAAAAGGAGGCTAATATGAGATATAGCAGACAAAGAGAAGCTTTGTTAGAACTTCTTCGCTCTACTAAATCCCATCCCGATGCTGAATGGCTTTATGAAGGCCTCAGAAAGGAAAATCCTCGGATTTCTCTTGGAACTGTCTACAGAAATTTAAGACAGCTGGTAGATGAGGGCGATATTCTTGAACTGAATTATGGTACTGTGACACATTATGATGGTGACATTTCACCTCATTATCATATGCAGTGTGATTGTTGTAAAAGAATATTAGATATTCCGAAAGAAAATGTGGATGTTACAATTCAGTCAGAGTTGGGAATAAAGATTCAAGGCTTCAGTATTATGTTAAATGGTTTATGCCCAAAATGCATATAAAATATTTTAAAAAATGAAAGGATAGATTTAATTATGAAAAAGTTTGTTTGTTCAGTATGCGGTTATGTTCACGAAGGAGATTCAGCTCCGGAAAAATGTCCGGTATGTAAGGTTTCTGCTGATAAATTTAAGGAAATGCAGGAAGGTGCGGCTCTTGCAGCAGAGCACGAATACGGTGTTTACGGGAAGACAGTGAAGAACAATCCTGATATTTCGGAAGAAGATAAGAAGTTTATCTTCGACCAGCTTATGGCTAACTTTAACGGCGAATGTGCAGAAGTAGGAATGTATCTTTGTATGGCAAGAATTGCTCACAGAGAAGGCTACCCTGAAGTTGGTCTCTACTGGGAAAAGGCAGCGTACGAAGAAGCAGAACATGCTGCAAAATTTGCAGAGCTCCTTGGCGAAGACCTTGAACCCAATATGAAAGCTACTACAAAGGATAACCTTAAATGGAGAGTTGATTGTGAATACGGTGCAACACAGGGTAAGTTTGATCTTGCTTCTTGTGCAAAGAAAAACGGTCTCGATGCTATTCATGATACAGTTCACGAAATGGCTCGTGACGAAGCTCGCCACGGTAGAGGTTTAGAGGGACTTCTTAAGAGATATTTTGGATAAAAATAGATACAAAAAAATACGATTAGATACGGGGATTGAGGTTTCTCAATCCCCATTGTTATGCGGTTTTTTGGTAGGAACAGCTCGTGACACTGACTGGTCACGAAACCGATTGAATTTTAGTCATGTTTTTTATCGAAATAAGGGCAAACAAGGGCAAAACAAGGGCAACTGTGAAAAATGGTTGAAAAATTATGTTTTGCCCTTGTTTTGCCTGTAAACCCTAATTATATATAGGGTTTACAACCTGTTGTATAATTGAAATAAGGGCAAGCCCTAATAAAATTATACAGGAGGATTTATTATGAAAGGTAGTATCAGACAAAGAGGGAGTTCGTGGTCGTATCGTCTATATGTCAGCACCGCTTGTGGGCAAAGCAAGCAAATTGAGAAAGGTGGATTTAAGACAAAAAAAGAAGCAGAACTTGCAATGAATAAGTTTGTAAATGACTATGAGGAAACGGGTATTTATCCAGAGAACAAGAGAATAACCTTTAACGAGGTCTACGAGGAATTTATTGAACTTGAAGGAAAGCTTACATTGGCATATGCAACACTAAAAAAATATGATTCCGTCTATCGAAATCATTTTAAGCTTGCGTTTGGTAATTTATATGTTTATTCCATTACGGCAAAGGTACTTGAGAAATTTGTAAATGATAAAGCTGAAAAATACAGCGAGGAATTTGTTAAAGGGATGTTTAAATCACTGAAATGTATTTTCGACTATGCACACAGAAAAAGATACATAAAGCATAATGTGTTTGATGTTGTGACACCACCGCCTGCTCCAAGGCATGTAGGAGAGATTAAGGTATACTCGCCTGAAGAATTATCTCTTATGTATAAACGGCTTGAGAGTACAAATGTAAGAATACCATTTTATATCGCTCTCAATACCGGACTTAGAGAAAGTGAATGTGTAGCGCTTCGTTGGAGAGATGTAAACTTTGAAAAGAAAACAATAAGCATTAACAAGCAACTTTTGTATCAGGATAGCAGATGGTGTTTTTGCCCTCTTAAAACTAAGAACTCATATAGGATAATTAATATATCCGATAACTTTGTCAGATTTCTGAAAGAATTAAAGGAAGAACAAATTAGGTACAAAAAACTTTATGGAGAGGGGTATAAAAGAAATTTTATCACCGAAAGGCTTTATAGAAATAGAGAAAACTGTATCGAGGTAAATGATTTGATCAATGTAAAAGAAAATGGCGAGATGATGACACATAACAGCATCAAATTTCTTTCAAGAATCATAAGAGATGATTTACATATTCCATTTAAGTTCCACAATCTTCGCCATACATATGCAACTATATTGGCAGAAAGCGGCATAAGTCCACGATATGTACAAGAAATGTTAGGGCACTCAAAACTTGAATTCACATTGAAATATTATACGCATATAACCGGACATATGGCAGATATGGCAAGAATGGCGATTGATAAGAAACTATTACAATTTGATAACAGTTTTTAAATTTGTGTCCCAAACACTTGACTTTTTGTCCCAAGTGTATTATAATATGAACACAATGAATTAATGTTTATAAATGGAGGTAATACAATGAAAAAGAAAAACGTTATAAATCTCATAAAATATTACTCCGAAAAAAATGATGCAGGTTTTAAAACGGAAGCATATGAAATAGCAAGTGATTTTGATAAATCAGGAGATTATCAGTTGTCGGAATATATAATGGCGTTAATGTCAAATGCTAACACTTTTGTTCCACAGATGAACGAAGAAAATCTTAATTTTCTTCAAAAGGTTCATTTGAACCAAGACCCTCTCCCTTTGCCTGAAGTTATTAAAGATGACATTGTTGGTGTTGTTAACGCTGTAAGTCACAACGCCGGAATAAATAAGTTTCTTTTTGAAGGTGCACCTGGAACCGGTAAAACGGAGACTGTAAAACAGGTTGCTAGAATCTTAGAAAGAGAATTATTTATTGTGGATTTTGATTCTGTTGTTGATAGTAAGTTGGGTCAAACTTCCAAAAATGTTGCAGCTCTATTTAACGAAATTGCAAAACTCCCATTCCCCGAAAGAGCAATTGTGCTTTTTGATGAAATTGATGCTATCGCTCTTGATAGAATGAATTCCAATGATTTAAGGGAAATGGGAAGAGCTACGTCAGCTGTATTGAAAGGTCTTGACAATTTAAATGATACAGTTGTTTTAATAGCAACAACAAATCTTTATGATTCCTTCGATAAAGCTTTGTCTCGAAGATTTGATGCCATTATTAACTTTAACAGATACACCCAAGAAGATTTGATGGAAGTTGCTGAAACTATTGTGAATGGATTGCTCAGCAAATTTAAATTTGCAAGTAAAAATACGCGACTACTGAAGAAGATATTAAATCTTATGTCACCCATACCTTTTCCGGGTGAATTAAAGAATCTCTTGAAAACGTGTATTGCTTTTGGTAGCCCGAATGATGAGTTTGATTATCTAAAAAGATTGTATGCATCTGTTGACTCTAATTTAGGAATAGACTTAAAAGCTATGCAAGAGCACGGTTTTACTGTGAGGGAAATTGAAATTCTTACAGGGGTTTCAAAGAGTCAAGTTTCACGAGAACTAAAGGAGTAAATGCATGAATGATTTGTTAAACTTAAAAGGTACATTTCAACAAGAAAATAGGAATTCAAGACCAGGTCCTCCGAGTTTGCCAGCAAATACAAAAGTATTCGTGCAACATATGAAAAAGTTGCTGGATGACTTGTTGATACTTAGGGACTATTGGAGCAAAGAAAAAGTAATTACCGGTGCTCTGATTAGTGTGCAGTATATAGATGTAATTGCTAAAAGCCGTAGAATTTCAGGCTTTTTATCCAAAGGTAGTGTTGCTGCTAACAGTTCAGTTGTAGGAGCAAAATTTGCAGATATAACAACTCCTGAAAACGTAATAGCAAGAAAACATGTTATTACCCATTATGTTCCCTTGATAATTTTGGAGGATTCTATAAAAAAATTATCTTCTGCTATAAAAATTGTAGACAATACTTTTGGCGGAATTATTTCATCAGAAGTAGTTGATAAAATCAATAAGAAAATAATTGGTTTTGATACTACGGAAATCAAGCCAACTGCATTTTTAAACATTGTTGTTGATTGTCATTATGTGGAAAAATTCTTCATAAGCCAAGAGGATACTGATTTCAAGACAGATACTATAATAACAATCTATAAAACCGATAACACAAAAACTGTGTTAGAAAAGGTTGGTATCAATGTACTACCGAGTAGAATATATGATGAAACAACATTGCTTCTCACTCCGGACCAACTGGGGATTCTGCAAAGCAGAGCGTCATATCTGATTGCGATGGCAACCACCGATATATCGAAACTTTCAAAAGAGTTATTGTTAGGACCATCAGAGGATTTAGTCAAGATACCTTCCCCAAAAAATGAACCAACTATAGGTGTTATTGACACGATGTTTTGGGAAGACGTATATTTTAAAGAATGGGTTAAGTTCGAAAAAAGGATTCCTGATGAAATTGAACTTGAACAAAAAGATTACTTTCACGGAACATCAGTATCGTCAATTATAGTAGATGGTCCCACAATTAACCCTGATCTTGATGATGGTTGTGGCAGATTCAGAGTTAGACACTTTGGCGTTACAACAAGCGGACATTTCAATTCATTTACTATATTACGCACCATAGATGAAATCGTAAAAGAGAACAGAGACATAAAAGTATGGAATTTATCTTTGGGTTCCGATAAAGAAATACATCCAAACTTCATTTCGCCTGAAGCGGCAATCTTGGATAAAATCCAAAGCGAAAATGATGTTATATTTATTATTGCAGGGACAAACAAGCGTACAGATGACGGCGAAGAAAGATATATTGGTTCTCCAGCGGATTCCATAAACTCATTGGTAGTTAATTCAGTTGATTATAATAATAAGCCTGTTTCATATTCAAGAAAAGGTCCGGTTTTATCTTTCTTTAACAAGCCTGATGTAAGTTACTACGGTGGAGATAGAAACAACCCCATCAAAGTTTGCTGTGAAACCGGAGGACAGATTGTTGCAGGAACATCTTTTGCTGCACCTTGGATTGCGAGAAAAATGTCTTATCTTATTGACGTGCTTGGATTAAGCAGAGAAGTAGCGAAAGCTTTAATTGTAGATTCTGCTGCCAGTTGGAAAAAGCAAGAAGAGCCTTCAAAATATATTGGCTACGGTGTTGTGCCAATTAGGATAGAAGATATTATAAAATCTCAGGATGATGAAATCCGATTTGTAATTTCCGGCGTGTCCGAAAAATACAACACCTATAACTACAGTTTGCCTGTGCCAATAAGCAAAGATATGTATCCATATATTGCAAAAGCTACATTATGCTATTTCCCGGTCTGCTCAAGGAATCAGGGCGTGGATTATACAAATACTGAACTTGATTTGCATTTCGGCAGATTGAATGGTAAAACGGTAAAAACGATAAACGATAATAAACAAGGCGAAGATGGAAGTTACATATACGAAGGTAATGCCCGTTTGTTTTTTAGAAAATGGGATAATGTTAAACACATTGTTGAGTATCCCAAAAAAGGCGCAAGACCTAAAAAAGTTTATGAAACTAAACTGTGGGGATTGAGCATAAAAACAACTGAACGCCTTGAAGAAAAATACGGGGAAGGATTGAATTTTGGTGTTGTAATAACACTTAAAGAAATCAATGGAGTTAACCGTATAGATGAGTTTATAAAACAATGCTTTCTCAAAAACTGGCTTGTTACTCCAGTTAATGTTGATAACAGAATTGATATTTACAACATTGCTGAGGAAGAAATCGAATTTGACAACGAGTAGAGAAAAGGGGTGAAAAACTATGGCAAAAAATGCGCCAACAGGTGATAATAGAAGAATCGGTGCTGTAAAAAGCAGAACACAGACATACAATCCTAAAACAAATCAATGGGTTAAACGTGATTCTGATACTGGCAGATTTATGGATGTTAAACAAGATGGCACATCTTTTAAGGGTGTTACTAAAGAAAAGTAAATGAAGGTGTAAAATAATGAATATTGGTAATTTATGCGTATTTTGGGCAAACAGTGCACAAAAGAAAGAATTACAAGTAATTACAGAAAAATTCGAAGATATAGATGCCGACAACATTAACTGTTTAGTGCGATACAGCAAGGAAAGATATATTGTTTGGTTAGATTGCAAAAACGAGGTCGATTGGGAAACCACAGATGTTTACGATAAAGAAATGTCTGAAAATAAATGTATAAATAAATTTATAGCTAGAGTTGAAGCATTTCAATGTCAGCCAACCACTAAATATTTATCGAGTTCTCAACGAAAAGAGTTCAATTACATGCTTGCCGCAACTATTGTACTAATATTAGAAAATGAACTTGAAGGTGCAGAAGAACAACTTGTCAAACTTGATAAATATCTTCATAGTCGCAACTGTGAGATAACAAGAAAATGGCAGTTGTTTGACTGCTTTTTAATCTTATTTCTAATACTTTGTAATTTTGTTTGTGTAAGATTTTTTCAAGAAAAACTTCTAAATATTATTAATATATCCAAGGAAGCTTTTGATATCTTGGGGTATTCAGTATTGGGCATCCTTGGAGCTACGTTGTCAATTGCATTGAAAAGTGGAAAAAAATGCTACAATTGCGAATCGGGAAGAATTCTTAATTTTTTAGAAGTGTTTTCCAGAATGTTTACCAGCGTTATAAGCAGTTTCATTGCAGTTTACTTATACAAATTGGATATCATATTTAGTAATTTTAATTCTGAACAAAATGCTACATACTGTTTGGTTTTAGTGTGTATCATAGCAGGATTTAGTGAGCGACTAATTCCGTCTATAATAAGTGGTTTTGAAAAAACAGAAAACAAGGAGAAATGTTGTGATGAAGAGAAAAGCATTAATAATATCTAATCCCGGTGAAGTCGGAAGTGATAACTATTGTGAAGGTGTAAAAAGAGATGTTGAAAATTACAAAAATTTCCTTATATCCCCAAGTGGAGGTGGATGGGAAGAGAGTGAAATTCAATGTGTTGAAAGACCTTCGTCGATTATTTTAGACATTATAATTCAGTCAATGAATGATGCAGACTATACTTTAATTGTATTTTGCGGACACGGAAGTGCTACGGAAGATGATACAATTATCGAATTGAAAAAAGGATGCGATTATCAGGTTGAATCTTTAAAAACAGGAGCAAAAAAACGAACAATAATCTTAGATTGTTGTAGAGTAATTGAAGATGAATTATATGCTGGCGAAATAGAAAATAGGTACGCATTGCTTGAAAAAAGCAGTTCAGATAAAATGATCGCAAGGATGCATTATGAGGTAGCTCTGAGCAAGTGCTCCACTGGCGTAGTTGTTACGTATGCATGTGATTTAAATGAAACTGCAGGAGATGATAGCCGCCATGGAGGATATTATAGTTATTCTCTTCTGAAATGTGCTAAAGAGTTCGCGAAAGATGGTAGTGGAGAGAGGTGTACGAGCATTGTTAAAGTGCACGATGCTGCCACAATTATGACGCAACGTAGAAGCGGTAACAAGCAACACCCTCAAATTGAAAAACCTCGTAGTGGACCATATTTTCCGTTTGCTGTACATGTTTGATTAAAAAACTTGCAAAATTCTACAAAATGTGATATAATAAGACCATAAAAAGACTTTAGAATCCGCTTGCCCACAAGTTAAAATCTGGTGGGCAAACGGTGGGCAAATCGAAAAGGAACATCTCGCAAAGCCCTATATAATGGGAAATCTGAGGATGTGTCTATCACGAAGCACGTCATGGAAAAGGCTTAGAAGGTCTTCTTAACAGATACTTTAAATAATATGTACTTTTGTCCGACAATTGTCGGATAGAAAATAGTTCGGCAGTCGAAGATAATCTTTGACTGCCGTTTTTACAACAAAAAAGGAGATGAGATGTATGAAAAAAAGAAAATGGGGAGTGTTACTAGCTACGGTACTTGTTGTGGGAATAGTAACAGGTGTAGTTGCGACTGATCTGGTACACGATATTAAAGCACAGTTAAGGGCAGATTTCACTGTAGTTATTGACGGGGATGAAAAAGAGTTTAAAAATGTAAACGGTGAAAGGGTATATCCCATTCTTTATGAAGGTACAACTTATCTTCCTGTCAGGGCAATCGGTGAAATTATGGAAAAAACGGTATACTGGTACGAAGACGACAAACGAATTGAGTTAAAGAATAATTACTCTACAGTAACAGATGCTGATGTAATTGTTACTGATGTAAAACCTGATGAAATCGTACAGAAAAACGAAGAAAAAAACAAAGATAAAAATAAGGAAACTGTGTCTGCAGATGGTATAATTAAAAAAGAAAAGGCAAAAGAAATCGCTCTTAAAAAAGCGAACTTCAAATTATCGGATGTAACGTTTATAAAGGCAGAACTTGACAAGGAAAATGGCGTTTATGTGTATGATGTCGAATTTAAAAAAGGAAATAAAGAATATTCAGCGGAAATAAAAGCGGATGACGGAAAAATCCTAGATTGGGAAGTAGATTTGGATGACTAATACTTACTAACCCATGTTTCGGCAGAGGATTGGCATGATATTTATGTATATAATAATAGTGTAAACGGGGATGTGAAAAAAGTCCAGACCTCAAGAAGGCGATAATAATACAGCTTTAGGCAGTTTGTAGTTGCAAAAGAGTATTAATTTTGTTTAAGTATTTGTTATCTTCTTCCTTCGTTTTCAAATACAGAGTTTTTGTACTGTGTAGGTGTAAACTTTGTTTCTTTTTTAAAAACCCGTGAAAAATAGTGTTGATTGTCATAACACAGCATATCAGAAATCTGACAAAATGTGTAGTTTCCGCTTCGTATCAGCTTCTTTGATTCTTTTATTTTTAATTTAGTTATATATTCGTTTATTGAAAATCCTGTAGATGCTTTAAAAATCTTGGATATGTATGCACGTGAATAATTTACCGAAGAACAAATGTCCTGTACAGATATAGGGGAATAAATTCCGTCTTCTATCAAGTTTATGATTTTTTCTGCAATATGGTTTTCCATACTTTCTTTTGTAGGGAAAAAGTCAGGATTGTCTTCTGTCGATTCACGCATCAGCATAATAAACAGTTCTTCTAAATGTATGCGTATCATCTGTTGACTTCCCACCGGGGCATTTTCTTTCATAATAAGCTCAACACCTTCAATAGGCATAATTTCAAAAGTTGAAAGACATTCGTTAATTATTGAAAACATCTGCTTTTTTAGTTTGGAAGATAGGGTAGTTACATTGCTTTTGAAAAATTCCATTGCAGAGGATGAACATACAAAAGCAATTACAAAAACATCCGCCGCATTTATGCCGTCAGTACATATCGTATGAAACTCATTAGGCTTATGGAAGGCTACCTGTCCTTGCTTTAAAGTAAATTCTCTTGCACCTGCACGTATATTTACCTGTCCTTTGTCAACGTAAACCATTTCCCAGAAATTGTGGCTTTCTCCTTCAAATGTGAAATCTTTTGAAAATTCATAATAATGGATTGTAACAATCTTAGTTATACTGATAAAATTTGCAAGACGGTGCTTTATATAATTCAATTTCATAAAATCATCCTCAGTTTACAAAAGTGTACAATTAGTATAAAAAAATATATGGAAAATTGTTTGCAGATATTTTATCATATAGTTAACGAAATTTCAAGGAGGTAATTAAAAAATGAAAAAGGGTATCAGTATCTGGTCTTTTACGGAAACAGACCTTAAAAAATGTTTTCAGATAGCTAAAGAAGCCGGGTTCGACGGTGTAGAAGTTGCACTTGATGAAACAGGCCCCGTTTCTTTGGAATCTACAAAGGAGGACATTCTTGCAGTTAAAAAAATGGCAGAAGAAGCAGGTATAGAACTTTACAGCGTTGCAAGCGGGCTTTACTGGACATATAACTATACTTCAGATAATGAAGCTAATAGGGTAAAGGCAAAGGAAATTACAAAGAAACAGCTTCAGGTAGCATCATGGCTTGGTTGTGATACAATCCTCGTTGTTCCCGGTGCAGTCCATGTAGTATTTGAACCTGACGGCGAGGTTGTTGATTACGATGTTGCTTACGACAGGGCACTTGATGCTCTTAAAGAGCTTGCACCTGTAGCGGAAGAACTTAAAGTAGCAATCGGTGTTGAAAACGTATGGAATAAGTTTCTGCTTTCACCGCTTGAAATGCGTGACTTTATTGACAAGGTTGGTTCTCCTTACGTTGGCTCTTACTTTGATGTAGGTAATGTTCTTTACAGTGGATATCCCCAGCAGTGGATAAAAATTCTCGGCAACCGTATCAAGAAAGTACATTTCAAGGATTACAGAACGGCAGTTGGTAGTCTTGACGGTTTTGTAGACCTTCTTGCAGGCGATGTTGACTATGTTGCGGTTAAGAATGCACTTGAAGGAGTTGGCTACGATAATTGGGTAACTGCAGAAATGATACCGCCTTACAAACAGTATAGTGATACAATTATTTACAACACATCTAATTCAATGGATAGAATTATCGGGAGGAAGTAAATATGATTAAAGTTGGTCTTATTGGTTGTGGCTTCATGGGCGGAATGCATTCTGCCTGCTATGATGTTATCGATGGTGCACAGGTTGTTGCAGTTGCAGATGTTCGCCGTGAAAAAGCTGAAGAAATAGCAAAAGTGCATAATGCATATATTTATGCAACAGGTGAAGAATTAATAAAAAATGCTGATGTTGATGTTATAGACATTTGTCTTCCTACATATCTGCATACACAGCATGCAGTTCTTGCTATGAAGGCAGGAAAGAACGTATTCCTTGAAAAGCCTGTATGTCTTACTGAAGAGGAGGGTGAACTTCTCCTTAAAACACAGGAAGAAACAGGTGCAATCGTTCAGGTTGGTCAGGTTATAAGAATGTGGGATGAATATGTATGGCTCAAGGAAGCAGCGGACAGCAATAAGTTTGGTAAAATTCATTCTGCAGTATTTAAACGTCTCAGCTCATATCCTACATGGGCATGGGATAACTGGCTTCATCAGGGCGACAAGAGTGGTTCGATAGCTCTCGATATGCATATTCATGATGTTGATTTTATGCGTTACCTTATGGGTGAGCCTGAAAGCTTCAATTCATTTGCAACAAGAGATAATACAGGTATTATAGAACAGATTTTCACAAGCTTTAAGTATAAGGATGCTGTAGCAACAGTTGAAGGATGCTGGCACTATCCTGTAGATTTTCCCTTTACAGCACAGTTCAGAGTTATGTTTGACAATGCAACTGTTGTTAACGGTGCAGATGGTCTTGTAGTTTACTATAAAGATGGCGGTCAGGAAAAAATTGAAATTAAGCCTTCGTTTGAGTCTGATAATAATATAGGTGGCAATATTTCAAGCCTTGGCGGCTATTACAACGAGCTTCGTTACTTTATTGACAAGCTTAATGCCGGAGAAGTCCCAAGTGTAGCACCCCTTTGTGAAGGTGTTACCTCTGTTAAACTTGCACTTGCTGAAATTAAAAGTGTGGGCGGAGCACAAATCTAATTAAACATTTTAAAACAGGAGGTGTAAAAAAACGAGCTTTTTACACCTCCTGTTTTTTTTGTGCCTTTTTGCGGTCTGGACTTTTTTACAGCACCCTTTATTGACAAAAAATACTAAAACATATATAATATCATAGTGTGTTAAACAGAGATAAAGATAGTTGGAGGTATAAAAATGGTATCAGAAAGAATGTATGAACTCGGAAGTAAGCGAAGCGAAATTCGTGAATTGTTCGAGTATGGATTAAAAAGAAAAGCTGAAATCGGTGCAGAAAACGTATTTGACTTCAGCCTTGGAAACCCAAGTGTTCCTGCTCCCGAATGTGTTAAGGAAGCACTTGCGGACTTAGTGCTGAATACAGACCCTGTTGTGCTTCACGGCTATACTTCTGCACAGGGTGCACCTGATGTAAGAAAGAGCTGTGCTGACTATGTCAACAAAAGCTTCGGCACAAATTACACAGGTGACAATTTTTATATGACAGTTGGTGCTGCGGCATCACTTACAATTTCACTTTCTGCAATAGCAGAGGATAAAGGCGAGGTTATTATTCTCGCTCCGTTTTTTCCTGAATACACAGTATTTATTACTCAGGCCGGAATGACCCCCGTTATTGTTAAATGCCGTGAAGAAGATTTTCAGATTGATTTTGATGCACTTAAAGGTGCAATTAACGAAAATACGAAAGCAATTATAATTAATTCACCAAATAACCCTTCAGGTGTTGTTCTTTCCGAAAACACTATAAAGACATTAGCTGAAGTTCTTTCTGATGCAGAGAAAAAATTTAACAAGGATATTTATATAATTGCTGATGAGCCTTATCGTGAACTTGTATATACAGATGGTGTAACTGTTCCGTTTGTGCCTAACTACTATAACAACACGCTTGTATGCTATTCATTTAGTAAGTCTCTTTCGCTTCCCGGTGAAAGAATAGGTTATATTCTTGTTCCGGATACTGCAAACGACTGGCAGACAGTTTACTTTGCAGTATGCGGTGCAGGTAGATCGCTTGGCTTTGTTTGTGCACCTAGTCTTTTCCAGAAAATTGTTCCTAAATGTATCGGAAAAACTGCTGACATTTCTATCTACAAGAAAAACCGTGACATCCTTTGCGATGCACTCGGAAAATACGGCTACAAGGTAGCACAGCCTGACGGAGCATTCTATCTGTTTGTAAAAGCAATGGAGGAAGATTCACGTGCGTTTTGCGAAAAAGCAAAGAAGTATGAACTTCTTATAGTTCCTGCAGATAGCTTTGGTTATCCGGGCTATGTAAGAATTTCATACTGCGTATCAACGGAAATGATTGAAAAAGCACTTCCTTCATTTGAAAAATTAGCTAATGAATATAAGTAATACGGAGAGAGAAAGCTATGAAATTAAAAGGATTAAAGATTAATTTTCTCGGTGACAGTATAACAGAAGGCGTAGGTGCAAGTGGACCTGATAGTGTATATCACGCTGTTTTAAAGCGTGAAGCAGAGCTTTCCGAGGTGCGTAATTACGGAATCAGTGCAACAAGATATGCTATTCAGCAACCTACAGACTACAGAGAATGGAATGAATATGTTGATACAAATTCATTTTGTGAAAGATTTCATACCATGGATGACGATGCAGATGTGGTTGTTGTGTTTGGTGGAACAAATGATTATGGACACGGAAGTGCTCCTATAGGCGGTTTTTCTGATCGTACACCTGATACTTTCTACGGTGCTTGCCACTACCTTTTCAGCGGACTTGTAAAAAAGTACATAGGAAAGACTATTGTAATTATGACGCCTTTACACCGAAGTGCGGAAATGATTCCTACACAATCGTCCGTTGTTGGCCCTTATTGCAGTCTCAGAGAATATGTTAATATTATAAGGGAGGTTGCAGAGTATTATTCGCTTCCGGTTCTTGATTTATTTGCCACAAGTGGACTGCAGCCGGAAATACCAGAAATTAAAGAAAAATATATGCCTGACGGACTTCATCCCAGCGATGAAGGAAATAAGGTCATAGCTAAGAAGCTTAAAGCATTTCTTGAAATCCTTTAACAGATAAAGAGGCTGTAGCAAAACAATTTTGCTGCAGCCTCTTTTCTTTGGGGTGGACGAAAAATAGCACAGATTGGACAAACTGAGCTGATAATGCCTATACATAGGCATTATCAGGTTACCCGAAGGCGTACGAGGGTACGTCGAGAGGCGAAGTTTGTTCAAAACACAAGGCATTTTATTGCAGAAATTCGTCAAATGACGAATTTTCACCTTAACTTTTGTTTCATTTTGACTTTTCAACTGCAACAAAAAGGCTTTGTTAAGCTGTTTCTTTGCCTTGTGTGGTGTGTGCATTTTGCTACACCCCCTTTTATTATTGTATAGGCTTTTGCTTGATTTAATCGCGAGCGACATTTGGCAGAATTGAATTTTGTTGGGACGCGAAGCAGGGATCACGGCACGCTTCTTTATTATAGCTATCCCAGCATTACATCCAGCAGCATCATAGTTGCAAATCCTGATATTATACCCATTGTTGAGAAATACGAGCTTGAGCTACGTTCATTCTGACATTCAGGAATAAGCTCGTGAACTGCCACAAGTATCATAGCACCTGCTGCAAAGGAAAGGGCATAAGGAAGAATTGCTTCAATATATACAACCATCAAAGCACCTAAAAGCCCTGCAATCGGTTCAACCATACCGGACGCCTGCCCGAGAAAGAAGCTCCTTTTTCGTGAAAACCCTTCACGTCGAAGGGGTAATGATACTGCTGCACCCTCGGGAAAATTCTGAAGTCCTATTCCCACTGCAATTGTTATTGCTCCCATCAGGCTTTCGTTAGTGACGCCAACCTTGTTAAGTGCACCAAAAGCAACTCCTACAGCTAGCCCTTCGGGAATGTTATGAAGTGTAATTGAAAGGATGAGCATTATTATTCGGCTTATTTTTTCAGGGGATTTTACACTTAAAATATTAGCCTTACTTCTTGTGTAATATACTATTTTGTCCGATAACCACATAAAAACTGCACCGGAAACAAAACCTGTTGTTGCAATAATATATGAAGGGACAGAAGATGAGATTTCTGCTCTTTCAATTGCCGGAAGAAGTAATGACCAGAAGCTTGCTGCTATCATTACTCCGGCGGCAAATCCCATCATTAAATTCATAAGTTTTTCATCCGGAGATTTAAAAAAAGCAACTGTTGCAGCACCAAGTGCTGTTATAAACCACGTACCCAGTGTTGCTATAAGTGCCATTAAGACATAATTATCCATATAACACCTCCAATATTCATTATATACTTAATGGGGCGAAAGGTTTAAGATTTTTTGTCTTTACATATTGCATTTAAACGCTAAAAAGTATATAATTAGAAAGGTTTAGTATGCGGAAAGGAGGTTCACTATGAAAAAAAAGCAAATTGCACCTGAAACAGAAGAAAGTTTTCTTTTAAAAGAAATTGAGAAATATATTGGCAAGAATGAAAATATAGTTGCTTTTTGCGAATGTGACCTTTCTTTCGGAACGTATGGTAAAACACTCGTATGTGTTCTTTCAGACAGTTTGTGTGTCCTTGGAGAAAACGGGGATTTTTGGAGAAAAAAATATTCTGAAATAGCAGATATTTATGTGCTGAATTATGTATCTTCAGGTGAAATAATTGTTAAAGCCTCTGGTGATGAAATTTCGCTTTCTCAGTTTACGCTTACCCTTTCGGGACAGGTAGAACGGATAATACGAGTTGTTCAAAAATATATTAATGGGGAAAAGGTAGAGGAAGATAATATTCCACCGGCAGAAGACGATAAATTTTCTTATATTAACAGGGGAAGAAAAAAATTGTTTCTGCGGGTTATGTCATATGTGCCAAGGTATAAAAAGCATCTTGCATGGATGATAATTTTAATTATACTGGCAACCCTTGTTAATCTTGTTCGACCTTACATAACGGGAACCCTTCTTTACGATGAAGTTTTAAGCAGTACAGGAAAATACAGTGGCAGGATTGTTGAATTAGTCATTGTGCTTGCTTTTATTTCAGCAGTAGGTGTTTTTCTTGGCATTTTACAGGGGAGAATAGGTGCTGATATGTCAGGAAAGATAATATATGACATAAAAACAGAAGTTTTTTCTTCTATGCAAAAACTGGGAATGAGCTTTTTTTCTTCAAAAAGAACGGGAAATCTTCTTAACCGTGTAAACAGTGATGCTCTTGATATTCAGTACTTTCTTAATGATGGTTTACCGAATTTTATCATTAATGCAGCAACAATTTGCACTGTAGGATTGTTTTTGTTTTGTGTTAATCCGTTACTGTCTGTTACTGTATTAATACCAATTCCGCTTATAGCCTTTATAATTAAAAAATCAGCACGTATATTTAAAAAGCTTAAGTGGCATACATGGCGAAGGTCTTCATCCATGAATTCTGTTATAAATGATACATTAATGGGTGTAAGAGTGGTTAAAGCTTTTGGTAAGGAAAGCCGTGAAATTGAAAGATTTCAAGAAAAAAGCAGGCTTCTTTATGAAAACCAGGTTCGTGAGGGTGTAGCATCTGCTAAAGTTTTTCCTCTTCTGAGCTGGATAATGACTGTCGGTGGTCTTATGGTATGGGGACTTGGAGGAAGTCAGGTGATTGCAGGAAAGCTTACTTTTGGTGAACTTATGACCTTTGTGGGATATCTTTCACTTTTATACGGACCTGTAAATTTCATGGTAAAGACCTTCGAGTGGTTTACAAGCTGTATGAATAGTGCACAAAGAATTTTTGAAGTTATTGACCGAAAACCTGATATTGTCGAGGCGGAAAATCCTGTAAGAAAAGACAAGCTTACAGGAGAAGTAGAGTTTCGCAATGTAACTTTTTCCTATGAACCTAACAGAACAGTGCTTAAAAACGTATCGTTTAAAGCTGAAAACGGTAAGATGACAGGTCTTGTGGGACATAGCGGTGCAGGGAAAAGTACAATTACAAACCTTCTGACAAGACTTTATGATGTTAATGACGGTGAAGTACTTATAGACGGCATTAATGTAAAAGATTTAAGCTTTGATACATTGCGGTCAAATATAGGTATGGTTCTTCAGGAAACATTTTTATTTACCGGAACGGTAGCTGAAAATATTGCTTACGGAAATCCGGAAGCAACAGTTGATATGATTATTGATGCCGCAAAAAAAGCTCATGCACACGAGTTTATTATAAATTTGCCGGATGGATATCAGACGGAAATCGGTGAACACGGTATGAATCTTTCAGGCGGTGAAAAGCAAAGACTGAGTATTGCTAGGGCAATACTTATGGATCCGGCGATTCTTATATTTGATGAGGCTACATCGTCACTTGATACCAAGACAGAACAGCATATTCAGGAAGCTATGCAGGCTTTGATAAAGGGTCGTACTACAATTGCTATTGCACATAGATTTTCTACTTTGAAAAATGCAGACAAGCTTGTAGTTGTTGAAAATGGCTGTATTGTTGAGTCGGGTACCCATGAACAACTGTTTCAGATTGAAAACGGGATATACGCTTCAATGGCAAGGAAACAGATAGATGCGATAAATTTCAAAAAAGGAGCTTTGGACAATGAGTGATAAAATTGAATATATAACTCCCGGGGAAATCTTGTTTTATCAGAATGATTCAGGGCTTATTATGGCAAAGGCAAAGGGAACAGATTTCGGTAGGGTTGCAGTTTTGAGAATGTTTCCTTTTGAATATGAGGAAGAGTATCTTTGTATAAGATGCGAGAATTACAGCCGCAGTGACAAGGAAAATGAAATTGGAATTATACGTTTTCTCTCTGACTTTCCGGAAGATCAGATTAATATAGTACGCGATGAATTGAAAAAAAGATACTTTATTCCTGAAATAATAAAAGTTAACGAAGTGAAAGATGAATTCGGGCATACGATGTGGAATACAGAAACAACTGCAGGCAAGAAAGAATTTACAGTTACAGAAATGAGCACTAACGTTCTTAATCTTGGTAATAATCGCATAATGCTTACGGATGTTTACGGGAACAGATATTATATTCCCGATATTACAAAAGCAGATGATAAAACTATGAAAATTCTTGAAATCTGGATATAAAGGAATGATTAAAATGCTAAAAGGAGCGCTGATAACTCAATATAGTGAAATTATTGACCGTGCTCTTTGCGGCGACGAAATACTTTATGCTTCCTGTTTTGACTTGTCTTTAAAAGACATGTACACGGAAGGCGTAGTAGCTGTAAGCAGAACTAAACTGTGTGTTGTTGAAAATGGGCAGATAGCCTATGTACGAAATATTAAGGAAATAAAAAGACTTTGCTGCGGAGAATACATTGGCGGTGGAATGGTCGAGGAATTTTCAGAGGAAGGCAGAAAAAGCATTGTCCGCTTCTCTATGAATTATATTGAAAATTTCAATAGCCTTTGTGAAATCGTTAATGACATTTCAGAGGGTAATGAGCCTGTAATTAAAGATGATGAACCGCAAAAAATTTGTCCTAAATGCAAGAGACCGCTACTACGAGGTGCAAAAACATGCCGGCATTGTTCGGACAAAATCGGAATATTAAAAAGAATATGGAATCTTTCAAAACCTTGCAGAAAAATGTATCTGATACTTATGGTTATGTTCTGGATATCGAGTATTGCTGCAATTTTAAATCCCCATCTTTCAAAATTGCTTGTAAATGACGTTCTTACATCAGGGGATGTTTCTGTAAAGCCACTTTTGTTAATAGTAGGCGTTATGTTTTCTGTTAGTATTATAGGGCTGCTAATTTCAGTGTTTCATAGTATTATTGCATCAAAAGCAAGTAACCGTCTTGTAATGGATCTTAGAAATCACATATATGAAAAACTACAGAAAATGCCGATTTCTTATATTGAAACAAGAAAAACCGGCGACCTTATGCAAAGAATTAATAATGATACGCAGCGTATACAGACCTTTGTACAGGATATAGGTATTATGGCAATCAATGAGGTCTTTTTATTTATTGCAGTTGCGATTGTAACTTTTTCACTGAATGTAAATATGGCACTTCTTATCTTTATTCCGATGCCACCTGCGATAATTCTTATAAACAGAATCAGACGAAGCATACAGCGTCGCTATCGTAAACAGTGGCGAAAAATGGACAAGCTTACTACAAGGCTTACAGAAGTTATAAACGGTATAAAGGTAGTAAAGGTTTTTGGAAGAGAAGATGATGAAATAAAACGCTTTAGCGAGACAGCCGGAATAGTAAGAGAGCTTACCTGTAAAAATGAAAAATATGTATACACGATATTTCCCATAATAAAATTTATAATGGGGTTTGGTAGCTATTTTGTTTTGCTTTATGGTGGAAATATGGTTCTTAAGGGAAATATGACATTGGGTGAACTTGTTCAGTTTTCTTCCTATGGAAGTCTTCTTTACAGTAAACTTGAGTGGTTTGGAATGCTTCCCAGGCATTTTACAATGGCAATGGTAAGCTCGCAAAGAGTATTCGAAATCCTTGATGAAGAAATAATTGATGAAAAAACTGACTGTAAAGATATATGTAATGTTAAAGGTGCGTTTGAGTTTGATAATGTGACTTTCGGCTACAAAAGCTACAGAAAAGTTTTGAGAAATATTAATGAATCTGTAGAAAAAGGTGAGATGATAGGACTTGTCGGACATAGCGGTGCAGGAAAAAGCACTCTTATTAACCTTATAATGCGTCTTTACAATCCGGATAACGGTAAAATCCTACTTGACTCAACTGATGTTGAAGAGTATAATCTTCACGATTATAAGGGGATATTGGGGGTGGTGCTTCAGGAAAGCTATCTTTTCAGCGGTACGATTCTTGAGAATATACGATATTCAAATAAAAATGCATCCCTTGAAAATTGTGTAATGGCTGCAAAAAAAGCAAATGCCCATGATTTTATTATGCAGCTTCCGGACGGTTACAACACTTATGTAGGGGAAAAAGGACACAAGCTTTCCGGTGGCGAAAGACAACGTATTTCCATTGCAAGAGCTATTCTTGCAAATCCGAAAATTCTTATACTTGATGAAGCCACTGCGTCTGTAGACACTGATACAGAGGTTAAAATCCAGGAAGCCCTTTCTAACGTAACAGCAGGAAAAACTGTTTTTGCAATAGCACACAGGCTGTCTACACTAAAAAACGCGGACAGATTGTTTGTGCTTGAAGAAGGAAGAATTGCAGAAACAGGTACACACAAAGAACTTGTCGAAAAAAATGGTATATATGCATCGCTTTTGCGTGCTCAGCAGGAAATGGCATCAAAAAGTGTTACGATTGATAATATTGAAAATGAGAAAGGAAAAGAGGTAGAAAACTATGAGTAAAGTAAAAATTATAACGGACAGTGGTAGTGATATAACACAGGAAAGAGCTGCAGAGCTTGGAATAAGAGTTATTCCCATTTCTTTTACTTTTGACGGGGAGACCTATTATAAAGAAGGAATGGAAATGGGCGTTGATGAGTTTTATGACAGATTGAAAAATTCTGAAACTACTCCAAAAACAACGCAGGTCACTCCGATTGGATTTACAGAGGTATTTAACGAAGAATATGATAATGGTAATGATAATCTGATTGTTGTAACTATTTCATCAGCCGGCAGCGGCATGAATCAGAACGCACGGATGGCAGCATCCGAGGTTATGGGAGAACGTGGCGGAGAAATCACCGTTATTGATTCTATGGGATATTCCTGTATGTATGGCGCTCCGGTTGTTCATGCAGCACATATGCTTAAAGAGGGTAAAACTAAAGACGACATAGTTTCTTATCTTGAAGACGTATTGCCAACAATGAAAGCATACTTCCTTGTTGATGATCTTCTTCATCTGAAAAAAGGCGGAAGAATCAATGCAGCTACACTTGTAATTGCCAATATGCTTGATATAAAACCTATCCTGGCAATAAAGGATGGTCTTGTAGTGCAGAAGGATAAGCTTCGCGGAAATAAAAAGGTGTTTAAAAAGCTTGTTGAAAATGCTGAGGATGACGGTTACAGTTTTGAAGGAAAAACAGTTATGGTTCCGTTTTCAGGTAATAAAGAAAGAGCAAATGAGCTAGCAGATGTTTTTAGTGACAATTTTGATAATGCAAAGATTTTTAACTATCAACTAGGTGCTGTCATAGGTTGTCACGGTGGTCCCGGACTTACCGGATTTGTTTTTTCTGAAAAATACGATTTCTTGGATTATGAGGATTAATTTATGTGGATTGCAGATGAATGGAAAGATTATGAATGTATAGATACCGCAAATGGTGAAAAGCTTGAAAAATGGGGAAATATAATGCTTTGCCGTCCTGACCCGCAGGTTATTTGGGATGAAAAAGCATTGCCTTCTGTGTGGAAAAAGGCAGATGCACATTACCACCGTTCATCAAGCGGTGGAGGTAAATGGGAATATAAAAAAGAAATTCCCGAGCAGTGGACTGTAAAGTACAAGAGCCTTACATTTAATATTAAGCCAATGGGATTCAAACATACAGGACTTTTTCCGGAGCAGGCTGTTAACTGGGATTATATGATGAAAAAAATTACTGAGCGTGGCGGGGCAAAGGTACTTAACCTTTTTGCATATACAGGGGGAGCAACCGTAGCCTGTGCAAAGGCAGGTGCAAGTGTAACCCATGTGGATGCTTCAAAAGGTATGGTTCAGTGGGCAAAAGAAAATGCGAAATCAAGTGGCCTTGAAAATGCGCCAATACGTTATCTTGTAGATGACTGTATGAAATTTGTTGAACGCGAAATCAGGCGCGGAAACCATTATGACGCTATTGTTATGGACCCCCCGTCATATGGGCGTGGCCCCGGTGGTGAAGTGTGGAAAATAGAAGAGTCGATTTGCAACTTTGTTCGCAGATGTGCTCTTCTTCTTAGTGATGACCCGTTATTTTTTATAATTAATTCATACACTACAGGTCTTGCACCCACTGTTCTTACAAATCTGATGAAAATTTGTCTTCCTGAAGGAAAAGTTGAATCCAGTGAAATCGGAGTTAATATAACGGCTTCCTCAATGGTGCTTCCGTGCGGCGCTACAGGCAGATGGGAAAAGGAATGATATTATGAACATAATTGAGGCAAAAAACTTAACCTTTTCTTATAAAAGCGAAGATAAGGAGAAAGTTGTCCTTAATGATATTAATCTTGAAATTGAAAAAGGAAGCTTTACTGCAATTATTGGGCATAACGGAAGTGGTAAAAGCACCTTTGCAAAACATATAAACGCGATTCTTCTTCCAAGCGGCGGAAGTATCAGTGTGTGCGGAATGAATACATCTGATGAAAAAAATCTTTACGAGCTTCGGAAAAATGCTGGTATGGTATTTCAGAATCCTGATAATCAGATTGTGGCAACGGTTGTTGAAGAAGATGTTGCTTTTGGACTTGAAAATATCGGGATAGAATGGGAGGAAATGCACAGACGCGTTAAAGATGCACTTAAGGCGGTTGGTATGTATGAATACAGAAAGCGTGCCCCCCATTTATTATCGGGCGGACAGAAACAAAGGGTTGCTATAGCGGGAGTGCTTGCTATGGAGCCTCAGTGCATTATTCTTGATGAGCCTACAGCGATGCTTGATCCTGCAGGAAGACGCGAGGTTATGGATACAATAGTATCTCTTAACAAAGAAAAAGGAATCACTATTGTGATGATAACCCATTATATGGATGAAGCGGCACGTGCTGACAGGGTTGTTGTTTTAGATAGAGGACAAATTGTTCTTGATGATTGTCCGAAAAAAGTATATGACTGTGAAAAGAAGCTTACAGAACTTGGCCTTGATGTGCCTCAGTCAACGGCTCTCGCACACCGACTGAGGGAGAGGGGGATTAATTTACCTGACGGAATTCTTACTCCTGAGGAATGTGCGGCGGAAATTTTAAAACTTGTAAAAGGAAAAAAAGATGATTGAGCTAAAAAATGTTTCATATTACTACAACGATAGCGGAACTGACAGGTCAGCAGCACTGGATAATGTCAGTTTCAGAATAAATAAAGGTGAATTTATAGGCATTGCAGGTCATACAGGCAGTGGAAAAACAACTATTGCACAGATTCTTGCAGGGCTTATTAATCCTACAGACGGAAGTTTGGTTATAAACGGTGAAGAAATTACGGATTATAAAGAAGCTGCACGTATACTCAGAAAAATGGTAGGTATAGTGTTTCAGTATCCAGAACATCAGCTTTTTGAAGAAACCGTATATAAAGACATTGCTTTCGGACCTAAAAATAAGGGACTTTCAGCAGAAGAAATTGATGAATGTGTCAGAAACAGTGCACGTCTTGTTCATTTGAAAGAGGAGTATTTTGATAAGTCTCCGTTTGAGCTTTCAGGTGGACAAAAGAGGCGTGTAGCAATTGCTGGTGTAATTGCTGCAAATCCGGAAGTTCTCATACTTGATGAGCCTGCAGCAGGTCTTGACCCGGCAGGAAGAGAAAAGCTTTTACGCGAGCTTCACAGAATAAGAAAAGAAAACGGAACTACAATCATTCTTATTTCTCACAGTATGGAAGACCTTGCCCAGAATGCTGAACGTATAATTCTGCTTAATAAGGGAGAGTTATACAATGATAATACGGCTAAAGCTGTTTTTACAAATGCTGAGCTTCTTGAAAAATGCGGACTTGAGGTTCCTGAAATTACACGGCTTCTAAAACTTCTTAACGAAGGCGGAATGAGTGTTGAAGAAAACCTCTTTTCCGTAGATGAAGTATTAAATGCAATTTGCAATTATATGGGGGTGAGTGAATGATAAGGGATATCACTATAGGTCAGTATTACAACTGTGACTCACCTGTTCATAAAATGGACCCAAGAACAAAAATCCTCTGGGTAATATTTTATATGATTGCACTTTTTGTCATTGACGGCTTCTGGTCATATCTTGCTGTAATTGCAGTTACTGCAGCTATTATAAAGGTTTCCAATGTTCCGATAAGTTTTATTTTACGCGGTCTTAAACCGATAGTTGTAATTATTGTGTTTACAGCAATTCTCAATCTTTTTATGACAAAAGGCGAAACAGTTCTTTTTTCAAAAGGAATAATTACTGTTACCCGGGAAGGAATATATATGGCTACAAAGATGGCTGTAAGGATTATCCTTCTTATCATGGGAACTTCACTTCTTACATTTACAACCACTCCGACTGTTCTTACAGGTGGACTCGAGGTTATGCTAAAGCCTCTTAAAAAGATAGGTGTTCCCGTATCTGTATTTGTTATGATGATGAGTATAGCACTGAGGTTCATACCGACACTTCTTGATGAGACTGATAAAATAATTAAAGCACAAATGTCACGCGGTGCGGATTTTGAACACGGAAATCCTGTAAAAAGAATTAAGGCGATGCTTCCCATATTAATACCGCTTTTTGTCAGTGCATTCAGACGTGCTGATGATCTTGCGGTAGCTATGGAATGTAGATGTTATAATTCAGATGGTGAAAGAACAAGCTACAGAAGATTCTCTTTTGGAAAATATGACCTTTATGCTCTGCTATGGGCAGCGGGACTTTGTATTATTCTTATTTGTTTGAAGGTAATTTAAATGACATATAAACTTACAATGGCTTATGACGGTACGAACTATCATGGGTGGCAAGTTCAAAAAAACGGAATAACTGTTCAGGAGGTTCTTGAAGGCTTGCTTGAAAAGGTTTTTGGTAAGCCGACTGCAGTAACGGGATGTTCAAGAACAGATGCAGGAGTTCATGCAAAAAGTTATGTTTGCAGCTTCAGCGGAGAAACGACAATTCCCTGCGAGAAAATTCCGTTTGTCCTTAATACGATGCTTCCGGATGATATTCGTGCGTACAAGTGTGAATGTGTTGATGACGATTTTAATGCACGCTTCAGAACTGTTTCAAAAGCATATGAATATAAAATACTTAACAGATGTTTTAACGATCCTCTTCTCAGAAACTATGTGTGGCATTATCCTATAAAGCTCGATGTTGATAAAATGCAGATTGCAGCAGAAATAATCCGGGGGAAACACGATTTTGCATCATTCTGTGCTGCAGGAAGTTCTGTTAAAACGACGGTCAGAAATCTTATGGAGCTTACAGTTTATAAAGAAAACGATGTAGTAACTATCCGTGCAAAAGCAGACGGGTTTTTGTATAATATGGTGCGTATAATAACCGGAACGTTAGTTTACGTAGGTAACGGAAAGCTTTGTGCAGAAGATATAAGTGAACTTATAAAAAAGAAAGACAGGCGGCTTTTGGGAATAACAGCTCCGCCTCAGGGACTTTCTCTTGTGGAGGTTAATTATGAATAAAAATAAATTAATTTCATTGCTAAAAAATATATCGGCACTTCTTGTTGTTGCAGCGTTACTTGTTATTGTATACTATCAGAACCGTGACCGTGATGTTTTTAAATTCGGCAAGGATGAAAGCAGTAAAATCGTAAGCGATGAAGGAGAGAACATCAGAAACGACATGTATCTGAAAAGTGATGTAAGACGTATAGGCGATAAAATTGTTTACGTAACTCCATCTACATTCAGTGTTCTTAATAAAAAAGCTGAAGGCACAAAAATTGATTTAACTTATTCTGAGCCTTACTTACATTCATCGGGAGATTATTCGGTTGTTTTTGATAAAGACTCTATGAATGCCGAAGTATATAAAAATGACAGGAAAGCATATTCTGTAGCTTTAGAAAATAAAATAGTCAAGGCAAAAATTAATTCTAACGGATATCTGCTTGTTGCTACAGAAAAGGAAGGATATAATTGCGAATGTCTTGTTTTTAACAGAAACGGTGAAGCAATTTTCAAGTGGGATATAAGTGAAAGTGAGTATCTGGACGGTGTTATTAATCATTCAAATAATGCTATTATTATCAGCACAGCAGCTGCGGATAATGATAAGCTTTGCGGTGAAATTTCACTTATTAATATAAAAGATGCTAAAGTTATTCAAAAGCATGTTTATGAATCCGAACTATTCTTTGAGGTTGAAATATATAAAAACGATAATGCTGTAGCATTTGGAAATAATAGCCTTATCGGATTTAATTCAGACGGTACCCAAAAATGGGATTACACCTATAAAGATAAAAAAATCCTGAAGGCTGACATATCAGAAGCGGATATGCTTGTGTTGGCGTTTTCATCTGAAAATGGAATAATGCATACAAGTGCTACGGATGTTAAAATATTTAACAGACTTGGAAAAGTTGTGGCAGAAAAGACTTTTGATGCTAAGATTGATGCTTTAAGTGTTACTGACAGCGCGGTTTCCATGGCATACGGTAAAAAAGTAATTATAACAGATGGTAGATTAAAGGAAAAAGAAACTGTAGTTTCGGATTCAAATATTGAAAAAATGGCTTTATTTGCCGATAATAAACACGTATTTGTTATCAGTAGCTCAGAAAGTAAAATACTTGAATAGAAAGGAAAGTTACCGTGGCTGATTTAATTTTGATTATCGCAATTATATTATTTGCATATGCCGGGTATAAAAGAGGTTTCATACGAAGTCTTGTGGGAATGTCTACAACTCTTATTTCTATGCTTTTAAGTATGCTTCTGTACAGACCCATAGCTGTTATAATAAACGACAGTGTTATGGGTGACAGTCTACGGGAATTTGCTATAGAAAAATTTGTTGCTACATACGGAAATTCAGTTGTAACTGAAGCTCTTTCAGAGGGAGCAGCACAGACTTTTTCAATGATTGCATCTTCTGTAATAAGCTTTGTCTTACTTAGTGTTGTGGTGAAATTTATTGTGGCAATTTTAGCACATTCAATTAATCTTGTTGCTAAAATTCCCGTAATTAAGCAGATTAACTCTGTACTTGGCATAGCAGTTGGTATTTTAAGCGGACTTATTATTTCATACCTTGTTATCGGTATTATAGCAACGGTAAACTATTACGATGACAGCAATAATCCGGATGCAGAAATAAACAGTATTGAAAAATCATATTTTGCGTCCATGTTTTATGAAGGAAATTTAATTTCTGAAATTCTTACGGGAACTGATTAAATATAACACTTAGCAAGTCGGAGCGTATAAGGCTTGTCTACGAGGGGGGGTATTATGAAAAAACAAAACAGATTATCGTTGCTGTTATTACTGCAATATCAATAGTTTTTGCTTTGAACACAAATGTGTTTTATGTTCATGCAGAAAATGGTTTTGTCATTAGTGAGAATAACGATAATCAATTCAAAAAAGCGGTTTCATATAAAGCTGAGCCGGGAATTACATATACAAATGTTGAAAAAAATGAAGGAGAATCTATTTACATCTGGAAAGGCCTGAAGAGTGTTTCTCCATGGTGTAAACCGATTGATTTTAATTCATTTAACTTTTCAGGGACAAAATAATCGTATAAGCAAGTTAATAACGGCACAGAGGGGGTAAGCTTTGGTTTACGCTCTCTGTGCCGTTATTTCTCATGAATTTACCCGACTTTCATAGAAAAAGTACGGAATTTATTTTCCTGCACTTTTTAATATATTTGCCTGATGTGTTTTGTTTGTCGTGGGAGAACTATGTCCGATTGAATTATAAAAATATAAATCAAAATGTCCATGAGCATTGTTGCCTTTTACATAATCATAGTTTTCACCTGCACCGTAGTTGTCGCTTCGCCAACTTGTCCACGCGCCACCGGGGGCGTTTTCATTGCCGGCGTGAAGCATTCCTGCCATGCTTGCGGCAATTGTTCTGCCGTTATATTTTACAAGCACACTTCGCTTATTCCAGTTAAAAGTGCCTCCCCAGATTTCCTTCATAATCGCAGTGTCATTTGCAGTAAGCGGTTCGCAGTCAGCGTGCCCGGAACCTACAGTCCTGCGGGCATTAAAGCTTTTCTTTGTAGCAAGGTCAACTATCGTAAAGTTTGTGTTTATGGGTATTACATACTGTGCTTCGGTGAACCAGTCCAGAAGCTCGCCATAACCGGAAGGTGCATACTTTACGGGTATGTTATGAACAGGAATTGTCAGCTTCATCCCTGTATAAATATAGCTTGATTGGGTAAGATTGTTGGTTTCAAGCAGTTCCTGATAAGGAATACCCTGCGAAATAGCTATATTCCACAACGTGTCACCGCTTTTTACTGTATAGGTTTTATATGTTACGGAAGGGGATGAAGAAGTTCCCGAACCTGAAGAACTACCGCCTGACGATACACTTTGTGGAATGACAACGCTATCACCGATATTGAGGTAAGAATTATTGGTAGCATTATTAGCTGTCAATAGCTCGTTAAGGCTTATTCCGTATTTTTGTGAAATTGTCCAGTATGTATCGCCCTTCTGTACTGTGTACGTAGTGTAACCGGATTGTGTTGAGGGTAATTTAATCTTCTTTCCTTCATAAAGAACACTGCTTTGTGTTGCTCCGTTAACTTTCATTAGTTCATACATGCTGACGTTACAGCGTTCAGCAATCAGAAAAAACGAGTCGCCTTTTTGTACTGTATATGTGTCAGACGGAATTTTAATTACCTGACCAACTGCAAGTGCGGAATTTGATGAAGCATTATTCGCATCAAGAACTTTTGTAAGCGAGGTGTTGAATTTTTGCGATATTTTCCAGTAACTGTCTCCTTTCTGAACGGTATAGTTTACGTCTGCAAATGCAGATGCTTGCAGCATTGCAAGTGCTGCAAGTCCTGAAATAATTTTTTTGTGTTTCATAGTTAATCACTCCTTCGCTATTAATATTCTGCGTAAATATCAAAAATCATTTATGTAAATTTTGGTTGTTCTGTGGCATTTTTGTAAAAAATATATTAAGGTGAAGGTGCTTGGTTGACAATTGAAGGATAATTGTGGTAAAATGTAATTGATAATATATTTTTATGGTGGTGTAGTTTTGGGTATTTTTTCTAGTTCACTTTCAGATCTTCTTGCAAGATTAATTGTTCTTTTCACAGCAATAACCGTTCATGAGTGTGCTCATGGATTTGTTGCATATAAATTACGAGACCCTACGGCAAAATACAGCGGAAGGCTGTCACTTAATCCTATGAGTCATCTGGATATATGGGGTGCTGTATGTATGGTGCTTTTCGGCTTTGGATGGGCTAAGCCTGTGCCGATAAACCCTATGTATTTCCGTGACAGAAAGAAGGGTAGTGCGATAACAGCACTTGCAGGGCCTTTGTCAAACATTGTGCTTGCATTTGTTTCTACAATATTCGCAGCTATATACTTTTCTTTTGTTTTAACAAAATTTCCTAACTTTATTACTGAATTTATTTACAACGTATTTTTACAGCTTGCATTTGTAAATATAAGCTTTGCCGTATTCAATCTTATACCGTTTCCGCCTCTTGATGGAAGCAAAATTCTGGGTGCAATTTTGCCGAATGATAAATACAATAAACTGTTAATGTACGAGAGATTCGGTTTCCCTGTATTGATGTTGCTTTCTTTAACAGGTATTCTTGGAAGAGTTCTGTCTCTTTTTATAAGTCCTTTATACAGTTTATGGTTTAAGCTATTTTCGTGGCTTATAACAATATTTATGTAAGGCGGAAAGATGATGAGTGAACTTTCTTTTAAAACAGAGGTGTTTGAAGGGCCGCTTGACCTGCTTTTACACCTTATAAGTAAAAATAAAGTCAGCATTTGCGATATTCCGATATCGCTCATTACCGACCAGTATTTTGAGTATATTGCACTTATGCAGGAGCTTGATATGGAGCTGGGCGGTGAATTTCTTGTCATGGCATCGCAGCTTTTGTACATTAAGTCGAAAATGCTTCTCCCTGTGGAAGAGGAAGAAGAGGAAGACCCAAGGGCAGAACTTCAGGACAGACTTATAGAGTATAAGCGTTACAAGGAAATTTCAGGTGAAATGGACAAGCTTAGTCATAGTATGGATAATGTTGTTTTTAAGGGTGCTGAAAAGCTCGATTTACCAAAGGTCAAGACTGAAAACAAGGAAATACCGATAGAGAAGCTTTTTGAAGCTTTTTTTGCCATTATTGACAGAAGTGCAAGCAGAAAACCCATAGACCCGAAAACATTTAAACGGGTTATCGGCAGGACAAATTATTCGGTAAGAAGTGCGTCAAAATCAGTTCTGGGAAAGCTTAAAAAAGGTGAACAGGCTGCTTTTGAATCTTTGTTTCAAGGGCTTAGAGTCCGCGGGGAATATGTTGCTACATTTCTTGCATTGCTTGAACTGATAAAGGAAAATGTCGTTTTGGTGATAGAAAAAGGAAACAGTTTGTATTGTGAACGAGGTGAAAATGATGTGGAACTTGACAATTGGGAAGAATATTGAGTGTGCACTTGAAGCGGTCCTTTTTTCACTTGGTGAAGCGGTAGAAACGGAAAAATTAGCTGAAGCTCTGGAAATAAGAGAGGAAGAAGTTAAAGAGGCTTTTAAGAAGCTTAAAAAAAAGTACGAGAGTGAAAATCGCGGAATAAAGCTTATTGAAATTGAAAATTCCATACAGATGTGTTCAAACCCGGATTATTATGAATGTATTCAGCGTGTTACTCAGATAAAAAGACAGGCAGGACTTTCTTCTGCAGCTCTTGAAACACTTTCTATTATTGCATACAATCAGCCGGTGACAAAGGGCACAATGGATTTCATTCGTGGGGTTGATTGCACCTATTCTGTTGCAAGGCTTCTTGAAAGAGGATTTATTGATGAACTCGGACGGGCAGAGACTCCGGGAAGACCTATTCTTTACGGTACCACTACGGAATTTTTAAGATGTTTCGGATTGAAGTCTCTTGAAGAATTACCACCTCTTCCTGAGAGAGAAATCATAGAAGAAGATAATAAACCGACAGATATTATAGAAAAGGTTGCAAACGAAAATGAAGAGCAATCTAAAGATTATGTACAGGATGAATTTGACATAGTAATTGCGGAGGAAGAAGAATAATTTATGATTACAATCGTAGTGGTTTTTCTTGTTTTAGCTGTCTTTATATTGTCAGCACCTGTGAAAGCAATTATCCGTTATAAACAAAAAAAGCTATATTTTGATGTTTATTTATACGGCTTTAAAGTGTATAAAGGAAAAAAGAAAGGCGATAAAAACACATCGGACGTGGCAGGGTTTGAAAAGGATACACTTTCCCTTACAGAAAAGCTGAAGAACTTTAAAAAGAGCTATTCTAAAATTACTGCACTACTAAAAAAATATACAAAAATAGAAATTATCAGACTTGATGTAGTTGTAGGGACAGGTGATGCAGCTACAACCGCAATAAGTGCTGGCTCTTTATGGGCGACAATATATGCACTTGTTGGAATAATCGGAAAAATTATTTTTATTGATGAGCATAAAGTTACGGTAAATCCGGATTATGTCAATACTGTTTTTCAGGCAGACGGAGAATGTATAATTAAGAGCCGCTTTGTCTATATTATAATTATTGCTTGTAATTTTTTTAATAAAAATCCCAAAAAGGGTAAGGAGGAGTAAAAATGGGCGAGCATCCTATTAATAATTTAATGAGTACAGTTATGGAAAATATCAAGGGAATGATTGATGTAAATACCATAATTGGCGATCCTGTTGAAACAAGCAACGGAACAATGATTATACCTATATCAAAGGTTGGGTTTGGTTTTGCGGCAGGTGGAAGTGATATTCCTGCAAAAAACCCCGGAAATGAAGCTTTTGGTGGGGGAAGCGGTGCAGGTGTTTCAATTTCTCCTATCGGTTTTCTGATAGTGGCACCTGATCAGATAAAATTGATTCCTGTTTCTTCAAATAATACCCCTCTTGATAAGCTTGTTGACTATATTCCCGTAGCTTTTGAAAAAGTTAATTCTATGATAAAAAAGAAAAAAGATGAAGAATAAAGATAAATAAAAGAAAGAAACGTAAGTGATAGTATTCCACTTGCGTTTCTTTTTTCTGTATAGTAATTTACGTGTATTTTTTTGAAAAGATTTTTATGGATTCCGGAGGCAAATAAGATTATGCAGTAAACTTCCTTTTAAAAACTTATTTCTGCACATCTCTGTTATTAAGATTATTCTTGACAATTTCAAGTGAGTTCCCATTTTCAAGGTCTTCAACAGAAGTGCAGAATGTCATTTTTTCATAATGAAAATCTGCAAAAGCAAGAAATTTAAGCATAGGTAATTTCCTCAATTTCTACATATTCTTTAAATTCATCTTTTACGTCTATCTCAACTTTTGAAATAGCTTTTTCAGACGGAATTACATACTTATAAAGAACCCTTTCGCCACGGAAAATAAGACTTGAACTGTATCCGGTGTCAAGTATTCTGCGGTCTGTTTTATTACTGTAACACCAGTCTTGTTCTTCATAAGTGCGGCTTATGCGGTCAAAACCGACTGTTTTACTGTATTCCATAGGTATAGAAATCTTTGTGCCGTCATCATAGAAAACATTGTAACAGCCGATGATATTTTCATCCTTGTCAACCTCAAGTCCGTCAACATACCATTTGAAAGGTATATCCTTTGTAAATGTGTGTATGATTTCGGCCTTGTGAGGGGAATTTGCAATGCGGTAACTTAAAAGACTTTCCGATGCTTTTGCAAGATTTTTGTCAACGGCAAATTCATCATAATCGTTATTCCACATAATCATAGCTGAAAGTGCCATTTCAAGATATACACCGTTTCGGTGAATGTGAAGCTCATCAACTTTACTCCAGTTGGAAAGACCTATTCCGTGTACACCTGCGTCAAGACGTTTTGCGATGTTTTTTACTCTCAAAGGTTCAAAATTACAGAAAGACATCTTGAAACCACGTTCAAGGAAATCTTTATCATATATTTCATTAATGCTCCAGTACCAGTTCAGCATCTCAATGTCTTTGGGAAGCTTATCCCGTAAAGAATATATTGCTTCCTTGTAACCAAGCTTCTCTTTTGTCCAGTAGCTTATTATATCGTGTGCCGCGCCGCCTGAAAGCTCTCCGTTTTTGAAAACACAGTCCATAAGCTGCTCACACCACATCATTGTTTTTACATTTTTTTCTCTAAGGAAAGTGTAAATTTCCATAATGTCGTTATAATAAAGCTCGTCAAGGGCTTTTTCTTTACAGTTGTCGCAAAGCTTGCAGGAAAGAGCCATAACTTCGTCGTGACCGATATTTAAACGCTTTGGTTTAAATACATCAATTATTTCTGTCAATAAATCAAAAAGTAACTTATAAGTATCGGGATTTGACGGACAGTATGTATCGGGGTAAAGGTCGTCTTGCCATTCAGCAAGCTCTCTGTGACGTGTTAAAAGATAGTCACTATGTGAAAATGAAGGCATTTCGGGAATTACTTCAAGATAGCGTTTTTCACAGTAATCTATAAGGTTACGCATTTCATCCTGAGTAAGAACTTCTCCGCCACCATTTTCGCAGTGGATAGAATTTTTGAAGTGAGTTTCTTTTGACCTTTTATCCTTAAAAGGAAAGTATGGGTATTTATCGGGATTATTGATACCTTCTGACGCTTCACGGCTGTATTCAATCCATCCTTCGTTTACCTCGGGATGGGATTTATATTCCATAGCACCGCCGACTTCAAGCATTATTGCATTATAGCCATAGAAAGCACACATATCAATGAACCTTTTGAAAAAAGGTATATTTTCGTGTGAAGGCAGATATAGCTTAATCATCCTGAAAGGAAGTCGGGGATAGCTGTATATAATACCGTTCCCAATTCCGTTTAAACCGCGGTCGCGAAGACTTAATAAGCCGTAAAATGCACCATGCTCATTTTCGGCAAATATTGTGATTTTTGTATCGGATATTTCAAGAATGTATCCGTCTTCAACTGATGTATATGAAATTCCGAAACAATCCTTTATTTTTGTTTTTATATCATCTGTAACGGTTGATACATATTCTATTTCAGTTATATTTCCGTTATCAACCGCAACAACCGATAACACCCTGCAAACATCGGTTAAGTTTTTTAAAGTTACGTTACTGTTTATATAATTCTTTTTGTTGTCTAATGATGAATATCTGTCTGTGAGCATACCTAACATCTCCTTTATAAAAATTATATCATCTGACTACTATAAACACAAGAGACAAAAACTAATATCAGGCGACAAAAAGTGCAAGCAAAAAAAGACCGCAAAAAATGTACCCTAAAATAGCAATTTTTGGACTTGTAAAAAGATTTTAATGTGTTAAAATAGAATCGACAAAAGTGAGCTTTTTTATGAATTTTCAGAAAAATTATTGACGGTGTAAATTCTGTTGTGGTTGCAATTGTTCAGCACCTTATCCTGAATCCCTTTCTATCGATTTGGTAAAATATGTAAAATGATAGCAAAAAATGTACTCTAGAAAAGCATAATATGGTCTTGTTGAAATTAATTTAAAATGTTATTATAAAATAAATTAAAAACTTAGGGGGTTTTTATTATGAAAATAGGTATTATTGGTTGCGGTACAATCGCAAATAATCAGCACATTCCGGCTTATATGGAGAATCCTAAGGCAGAAATCAAGTATTTCTGCGATATCATTCCTGAAAGAGCGCAGGCAGCTGTAGAGAAAAACGGCTGCGGTATTGCAGTAACAGACTATAAGGAAGTTATCAACGATCCTGAAGTTGATGCTATTTCTGTTTGTACTCCCAACAAGATGCACTCAACTATTACTATTGAAGCTTTAAAGGCAGGGAAGCACGTTCTCTGCGAAAAGCCTGCAGCACGTATTTATTCAGAAGCTCTTGAAATGCAGAAGGCACAGCATGAAACAGGTAAGGTTCTTAACATCGGTGTATGTAACCGTTTCAATGCAAGTGTTAATAAAATAAAAGAATTAATAGACCAGGGTGAGCTTGGTGAGGTTTATCACGTATATATCAGCTTCCGCAGTCACAGAAGTATCCCCGGTCTTGGCGGTGCTTTCACAACTAATGAAATTGCAGGCGGCGGAGTTATGATTGACTGGGGTGTACATTTCTTTGACCTTGTTATGTACTGCTGCGGTGATCCTCAGCCTCTTACAGTAACGGGTGAAACATTTTCAAAACTCGGCTCTCCCATTGAAGATTATACATATGAGTATATGTGGGCCGGCCCTCCCGTTAAAGACGGTATCTATGATGTTGAAGAAGGCGTAACAGGTATGGTTCGTACTGAAGGACCTATCATTACATTTAACGGTGCATGGGCACAGAACATCGGTGAAGATGAAATGTTTGTTGACTTCATGGGAACAAAAGGCGGTGTTCGTCTCAGATACGGCAAGGACTTCACCTTCTACTCAACAAAGAACGGTATGCTTTCAACAACTACATTCAAGTATGATATGCCCAGCATGTATAAGGCTGAAATTGCGGCTTTCCTTGACTGTATTGAAAACGGTGAAAAGCTTAAAGCACATATTGATACAAATATTGTAACTGCAAAGATGATGGATGCAATTTACCGCAGTGCAGAACAGCATAAGGAGGTAACCTTATGAAAATAGTAGGTTTTATTGATTACTACCTTGATGAATGGCATGCAAATAACTACCCTCGCATCATTAACGAACTTACAGAGGGTGAATTTCAGGTAAAGTATGCTTACGGCAAGATTGACAGTCCTATCGGTGGTATCACAAATGCCCAGTGGGCAGAACAACAGGGCGTGGAACTTCTCAGCTCTATCGAAGAAGTTATTGCGAAGAGTGACGTTCTAATCGTTCTTTCTCCCGACAACCCCGAAATGCATGAGGAGCTTTGTGAACTTCCCCTTAAATCAGGCAAGCTTGTTTACGTTGACAAGACATTTGCACCTGATAAGGAAACGGCTATCCGTATTTTTGAAATTGCAGAAAAGCACGGTACAACCTGCTTTTCAAGCTCGGCACTTCGTTTCGTAACGGAGCTTAAAGAAGTTGACAAGGACAAAATCTTTAAGATTCATTCTGAGGGTCCCGGTACATATGATATGTATTCAATCCATCAGATTGAGCCGATTGTTATGCTTATGAACTGTCGTGCAAAGAGAGTTATGGGTCTTGGTGACATAGAACATCCTTCGCTCTTAATTGAATTTGAAGACGGCAGACTTGCACAGATGCATCATTCGAACGAGATTAAATTTAAAATCAGAACCGTTGACAAAGATAATAATCCTACAGATTACACTATACTTTCAAAATATTTCAATCTCTTTATGGAAGCACTTGTTGAGTTTTTTAAGACAGGGAAAATCCCTGTAGAACATAGTCAGACAATTGACGTAATTGCTATCCGTGAAGCAGGACAGAGAGCTCTTAAGAAACCTTTTGAATGGATTGAACTTTAATGTTTTTTTCTTGACTTTGTTTCTTATCTAAAGTATAATGTAGTGCAAACACAAAAAAGAAGGGCAGAAAATGGCACAGAAAATTTATAATGTAGCACTTATCGGCTGTGGCTCAATGGGTGCTGCACACCTTGATGACATAAGATTTATGGAAAATGCAGTTATCAAGTGTGTATGCGATTTAAATATTGAAAATGCACAGCGTTTTAAAAAGACTTACTGTGCAGATTATGCAGATACGGACTTTCGCGTCAGTGTGGCAAGAGAAGATGTGGATATAGTGATTATATGTACATACCCATCAACTCACCTTGAAATACTCCGTGAATGTATTAAAAACAATAAACACGTTGTCTGTGAAAAACCTATTACTGATAATCTTGAAAGCGGAGAAGAAGCAGTCAAGCTTATCCGTGATAATCCACAGTGCAAGGTGCTTATCGGGTATATATTAAGGCATAATGACACTTATAACAAAGTTGCGGAAATGATTCAAAATGGTGCTATAGGTAGGCCTGTGGTTATGCGGATGACCCAGAATCATCATACAATGAACTGGGATAAATATCTTCATCTTATAAAAGATACTTCACCAATTCTTGATTGCGGCGTTCATTATATTGATGTTATGCGATGGTTCACAGGTGAGGAGCTTACAGAGGTTTCGGGTATAGGTGCACGTACGGAGGCAGATGTTCCGGATAATACCTATAACTACGGTCTTATGACAGTTGAACTTTCCGGTGGGTCTGTTGCATATTATGAAGCAGGGTGGAGCAATACTATATCAGCAGAAAACACAAAAGAATTCGTAGGGCCTAAGGGAAGAATTCGCATTGTGCTACAGATGAACCGTACGGAAAATCAGGAAGAGGGAGACCTTATCGAGTATTATACTTATCCTGAAAAGCATTACGAAATGATAAATGTTAATTGCAAACGCAAACCTACCGGAGAACAGCTTCAGACACTTATTAATATGATTGAGGGTAAGGGTGAAGCGAACCCTTCAATTGAGAATATGTGGGAAAGTTTTAAGTGGGCTTGTAAAGCAGATAGTATTATTAAAAGTAAACTTAGCTGAAATGAGGATGTAATATGAAAATAACATTTCTTGGGACCGCTGCAGCAGAAGGATTTCCGGCAGTATTCTGTAATTGCAAACACTGCATTGATGCACGAAACCTTGGCGGGAAGAATATCCGTACAAGGTCTCAGGCAATTATAAATAACGACCTTCTTCTTGATATTCCTGCTGATACATACAGCCATTTTCTTAATAACGGAATTCAGGGGGATTTAATCGAAAACCTATTAGTTACACATTCTCACAGTGATCATTTTTATATGAAAGAACTTTCAATGCGTAGCGGTGCTTTTGCTAAGAATATGCGAGTGCCAACTCTTAATGTATATTGCGGTCAGGGTGTGTATAACAGACTTTCTAAAGAAACACCTGTAAATATAGCGGTTAATAAAATGGAGACCTTTACCCCGGTAAAGATTGGAAAATACCGTGTAACATCTTTTCCGGCGAACCATTTTTACGGTGATGATGCACGTTTTTATCTGATAAATGGGGAGAAAACAGTTCTTTATGCCCATGATACAGGTTTTTTCTATCCGGAAGTATTTGATTATCTTAAAAAAAATAATATAAAGCTTGATTTAATCAGTATGGATTGCACAAACATAGATATACCCATTGAGGATAAACACCCGCACATGGGTATTGATAATGTTAACAGGCTTGTACAGAAACTTATAAGTATCGGTGTTATAGACGAAAAAACAATTAAAGTTATAAATCATTTTTCACATAATGCCCGTCCGATTCATAGAGAGCTTGAAGAACGTGTAAAAGACTACGGCTACATAGTTTCTTATGATGGACTTACAATTGAAATTTAGGAGGAATATTATGTATCAGTTTCCTATCGGAGTAATGCTTGACTCTTTTAAACTCGGAACGAAAGAAGCAATTGAAAAAGCTGCACAGCTTGGAGCAAAAGGACTTCAGATGTATTCTACCAACGGCGAAAATTCACCTGAAAACCTTACGGGTAGTAAGCGAAGAGAGCTTCTTGATATGGTAAAATCAAACGGACTTGTCTTTTCTGCACTTTGCGGTGATCTTGGTATGGGATTTGGTAATAAAGAGCTTAATCCCGGACTTATCGAGAAGTCAAAAAGAATTCTTGACCTTGCAAAAGAGCTTGAAACGGATATTGTTACAACACATATCGGTGTTGTGCCATCAGATCCCGGTCACGACCGTTATAAAATAATGCAGGAAGCTTGTTTTGAGCTTGCGCGTTATGCAGATAGTTTAGATTCGCATTTTGCTATTGAAACAGGTCCTGAAATTGCGGTAACTCTTAAGGGTTTTCTTGATTCCCTTGGTTCAAAGGGAGTTGCAGTTAACTTTGACCCTGCAAACTTTGTTATGGTAACAGGCGACGACCCTGTAAAAGGTGTACATACACTTAAGGACTATATTGTTCACACCCATGCGAAGGACGGAAAAAACCTTCGCCCATGTAATCCTGAAGTTGTATACCGTATAATCGACGAAGAAACAAATCAGGGTAATGCTTATATTGAAATGCCGTTGGGTGAGGGAAATGTTGATTTTGATAACTACCTTAAGGCTCTTGAAGAAATAGGATATAAAGGATTTCTTACAATAGAAAGAGAAGTGGGCGAAAATCCTGCAGCAGATATTTCGATGGCGGTTGAATTCCTTAAAAATAAAATAGCGGTTCTTTGATTTTTTACAGTATAATTCATTTAAGGAGTTATTTTATATGAATAAAAAAATTGCAATGTATTCACCGCCTTTCCCAAGGCTTAAATCATATAAGGAAGTAATAGACCTTGCCTGTGAGTACGGTGTTAGTGCCGTTGAACCTTTTTCTATGCTTGATTTTGAAATTCCTGACAGGGAAAAAGCTAAGAAGGTGAAAGAGTACGCAGACGAAAAAGGAATTGTTTTTCCGTGTGTTTCTATTTATGCAAATGTGTTTGAGAGTGATACGGAAAGTCAGCTTGAAATGCTCAAGGGTTATGCTGATGTAGCAGCAATTCTTGGTTCACCGTTTATTCATCACACCATTGTGGGTGAGTTTAAAGAACCTTCAAAAGTAATTGGTTTACGTGATGAGCTTATGAATAAAGGCGTACAGTTTGTAAGAGAAGTTTACGATTACGCAGAACAAAGGGGCGTAAAATCAATTTACGAAGACCAGGGATTTATATTTAACGGTGTAGATGGGTTTGGAGAGTTTCTCAGTAAAGTGAATCGTAATGTAGGCGTAGTGGCAGACTTCGGAAATGTTTTTCAGTCAGGGGACAGTATTGAGGATTTTGTCAATGCTTTTCACGACAGATTTGTTCATGCACATATCAAGGATGTTATAGTGTCAGATGAAAGAAATTCTTCTTCATATCCCGCCCTTGGAGGAAAGTTTGTAGATTACGTTGCAATAGGGCACGGACAGATTGATATAAAAGGGGTAATTGAGCTTCTTCGGTCGTATGGCTATGACGGATATTACGGTGTTGAATATTCAGTAGCAGAAGACGATAATCCGCTCATAAAAGAAATATTTGATAATGTTAAAAGTTGGCTTTAATCAGAAAAACGCAGTAAAAAATCTACTGCGTTTTAGTTTAATAATATAAAAGGCAGTGCATCATTTTCAAAGTGCACTGCCTTTTTTCTGCAAATAAACAGCTTTTATTACAAAGGTTGTCATCCTTTTTGATGTGAATATATGGTAAAATATAAGCATCAAGAAAGGGATGATTACGAATGTCAAAACAGTTTGAAAAAACAAAAAACGCAATAGTTGTGCATCTTAAAGGAGAGATAGATCAATGTGCAGCATCTGAAATCAGAGAATTAATGGATATTGAAATTGTCAATTCGCCAAAGAAAAATCTGATAATTGACCTTAAAGATGTTACTTTAATGGATTCATCAGGAATAGGACTTATAGTTGGAAGATATAAAACAGCACTTGCATTTGGTGGAAAAACAGTGATTTGTTGCGCTGATTCTACTGTATCGAAAATGATTGAATTAAGCGGAATAAGCAAAATAATAATGCATTACCCAAGCATTAAAGATGCGGATAACGCTCTTTGTTAAACTGAAGAAAGAAAGGAAAATAGTAATGAATAATTATCTGAAAACAGAATTTGAAGCAAAAAGTATCAATGAAAGTATTGCAAGAGTGATTGTAGCAGGATTCGTTATGCCATTAGACCCAACTATCGAACAAATGGCGGATATAAAGACAGCAGTTTCAGAAGCAGTGACAAATTCTATTATACATGGATATGAAGATGTTGACGGCCATGTATTTATGGAACTTGAAATTGATAACAGACTTCTCACTGTAAAAATAAAAGATAACGGTGTGGGTATAGACGATGTGAAAAAAGCACGGGAACCGCTTTATACGTCAAAACCTGAATGTGATAGAAGTGGGATGGGCTTTACTGTTATGGAAAGCTTTATGGATTCATTACATATTGAAAGTATTCCCGGAGTTGGAACAACTGTTGTTATGACAAAACAGTTATAAAGGAGTGCGTCTATGAAACATGAGAATTACCGTTTGATACAAATGGCACAAAACGGAGACAAAGATGCACTTGAAAAACTTACTGTAAGTAATAGCGGGCTTATATGGAGTGCTGTAAGAAAATTTTCAGGAAGAGGAATTGAGGCAGAGGATTTATATCAGATAGGAGCGATAGGATTAATAAAAGCAATAAATAAATTTGACATAACGTTTGACGTGGAATTTTCAACATATGCTGTTCCTATGATTTTTGGCGAAATAAGGCGATTTCTGCGTGATGACGGAATTATTAAAGTAAGCAGAAGCCTTAAAGAGACGGCATTACACGCGAGGAGTGCTGCTGAAAAAATATACAGAGAAAAGGGAAGAGAGGCTAATCTTAGTGAAATTGCAAAGATGATAAATTGCAGTGTATCAGATGTTGCTCTTTCGCTGGAAGCTACTCAACCAACTGAATCTATTTACAAAACAATACACGAAGGAGATCATACACCTGTGCTTTTAATAGACAAGATTCATTTGCAGACTAACAATGAAGACAACATTATTACGAGTGTTGCACTAAGCGAGGCGATAAAAAATCTGCCTTCGAAAGAAAGGCAGATTTTAATGCTCAGATACTATAAAGAGAAAACACAAAGTGAAGTTGCAAAAATCATGGGTGTAAGTCAGGTACAGATTTCGAGAATAGAGAAGAAACTGCTTGGAGTTTTACGTCAGAATATAGGCTAGCCGAAATTAAAGGAACAGAAAGAATTCAATACTGATGCTTTCAGTGCTGTATCTATTTATAGTCAGCGGGAGTTTTTCCTGTGATTTTTTTAAAAGCGTGATAAAAATTTGATGTGTTATTGAAACCGCATTTAAGTGCAATTTCAAGGCGTGTAAGATTCGTTGATTCAAGGTAAGTGATGGCTTTTTCTATCCTTTTAATTGTTATATAATCCCATGGAGATATACCGTTAAGCTTCTTAAACTGACCGCAGAAGTAAGTTTTACTCATATGAGCCACATCTGAAAGCGTTTCAAGCTTTAAATCAGTATCCAGGTTTTCGTCAATAAATTTGAGTGCTCTTTCCATGTATTTAAGAGAGTCTGAACTGTATGAAATTTCATTTTCAGAAAGCTTTTCGGAATAAGACCTTACCATTTCTACCAGTATATTTACAAGATGAATTTTTATCATTGTCTGGTATTCCTGCTTTTTTTCAGTAAGCTCTTTTTCTATTTTATGTATAAGTATTCTTACGGATTCCAGTGAACCATCGTGATCTCTTAGTTTGTTATGTGGTCTTTTCTTTCTGTTAAGAAAAATTTTTATCAGTTCCGTTTCTGATATTCCAAAATTATCAGACCAGACAAATCTTGGTTCAAAATGAATGTTTATAAATTCGGTGTTTTTTTCAAGCTTTTTAATCCAATGAAATTCATCTGTGCTGAAAAAGAATATGTCACCTTTTTCAAAATGAAATTCCGTAGCAGTGGTAGCGTATATCCCTTTTCCGTCAAGAACCATTGTTATTTCAAATGCAGTATGATGATGTTCATAAAAGTCTTCATCTTTAGGAGAAAGAGAAGACCTGAATACTGTAAGCAGTGGAGTATCAGAAAGTTTTCGTTGAATGTCAGCCATAATTTCTCCTTTGTAAAAATCGTAATATATTTGATAGATTTCATAAGATAATTGACGAATATTACCTGTTACAGTGCTATTATATAATTAAGCATATAAAATGTCAAATATATTATGATAAAAGGAGAGGTTATTTATGGCAAAAGTTGTAACTATGGGCGAAATTATGCTTCGCTTATCAACACCCAACAATGAAAGATTTCTTCAGGCAGATGAATTCGATGTATGTTATGGCGGTGGAGAGGCTAATGTGGCAGTTTCTCTCGCAAACTACGGTCACGATGCTGAATTCGTGACAAAGGTTCCCGAAAATCCGATTGGAGAATGTGCAGTAGCTGCTCTTCGTAAAATGAATGTTAAGACAGATAACATTGCTCGCGGTGGTGAAAGACTTGGTATCTATTTCCTTGAAACAGGTGCTGCAATGCGTGCTTCTAATGTTGTATATGACAGAGCACATTCTTCAATTTCTACAGCTGTAGCTGAAGATTTTGATTTTGATAAGATTTTTGACGGTTGTGACTGGTTCCACTTTACAGGTATTACACCTGCTGTATCAGACGCGGCTGCTGAACTTACAGAAATCGCTCTTAAGGCTGCAAAAGCTAAGGGTGTTAAGGTTTCTTGTGACCTTAATTTCCGTAAGAAACTCTGGTCAAGTGAAAAAGCTCAGAAGGTTATGTCAAACCTTATGCAGTATGTTGACGTTTGTATCGGTAATGAAGAGGATGCTGAAAAGGTTCTCGGCTTCAAGCCCGGTGAAACAGATGTTACAAGCGGTGAACTTGAGCTTGCAGGTTACAAGAGTATTTTTGAGCAGATGGTTGAAAAGTTTGATTTTGAGTACGTTATTTCTTCGCTGCGTGTATCACACAGTGCTTCTGATAACGGCTGGTCAGCTTGTATATACTCAAGAGATACAAAGGAATTTTATCATTCAAGAGAATATAGAATTTGTCCCATCGTTGACCGTGTAGGTGGCGGTGACAGCTTTGCAGGCGGTACAATATGCGGCTTCCTTGACGGAAAGAACTTCAAGGATGCTCTTGAGTTCGGTGTTGCAGCTTCTGCTCTTAAGCACACAATCCCCGGAGATATGAATATTGTTACACGTGCTGAGGTTGATAACCTTGTTGGTGGAGACGGCAGCGGACGTGTTCAGAGATAAATTGAAAGGAAGATTACAATGGATATGTTAAAGCAGATTTATAATATAGGTATTATTCCGGTAATTAAAATTAATGATGCATCAAAGGCAGTTCCGCTGGCAAAGGCTCTTATTGATGGCGGCCTTGCAGCAGCAGAGGTTACTTTCAGAACAGATGCAGCAGAAGATGCTATCCGTGCGATTACACAGGCTTATCCTGATATGATTGTTGGTGCAGGTACTGTTCTTACTATTGAACAGGCACAGCGTGCACTTGATGCAGGTGCTAAATTTATCGTTAGCCCTGGTTTCAACCCCAAGGTTGTTTCTTGGTGCCTTGAAAAGGGAGTAACACCCCTTCCAGGATGTACTACACCTTCTGAAATTGAAGGTGCTCTTGAACTTGGTCTTAAGGTAGTTAAGTTCTTCCCTGCAGAACAAAGTGGTGGCCTTGCTAAAATCAAAGCTATGTCAGCTCCTTACGGCAATGTTAAGTTTATGCCTACAGGTGGTGTAAGCCTTGACAACGTAAACGAATATCTTGCAAATAACAAGATTGTTGCTTGCGGTGGCAGTTTCATGGTTAAGGAAAGTTACATTGATAATGACCAGTGGGATGAAATCACAGCTCTTACAAAGAAGTCTGTTGATACAATGCTTGGTCTTGAAATCGGGCATATCGGAATCAACCATGATAACGAAGAAGAAGCTAAGAAAACAGCAGAAATGCTTTCTATGTTCCTTGGTAAACCCGTTGAAAGAGAAAGTGCAAAGGGTATGTTTGTAGGCAGCCAGTTTGAAATTATGAAGTCAAACGGTCCAGGAAGATGCGGACATATTGCAATTCTTACAAATAATGTTGAAAGAGCTATCTATCATCTTGGTGCAAAGGGTATCAAGTTTAACGAAGAAAGTGCTACATACAATGACGACGGCACAAGAAAGTTTATATATCTTGCAGAAGAATTTGGCGGATTTGGTATTCACCTTATTCAGAAAAAGTAATTTTAAAATTAAAGTGGGAATGTAAAGAAATCGAATTTCTTTACATTCCCCTTTCTTTTTACTGTATAGGAAATTGCATGAATTAATATGCGTGAAATTATATTCGCACTTTATACGTACGCGACAAGGGTGAAGTGACACGCTTCTTTTTAAAGTTACCTGAATGTCAGATTTTGTCTACTAATATTAGATTTTGTCTCTTGTATCTTGAATAATATGTGTGATATAGTATAATTATGGTAGTTTGAATATGGAGGAAATATTATGAATAACATTTTTATAAATAACGAATTTTTTCTCGGATGTAACTACTGGGCATCTCACGCAGGTATAGATATGTGGAAAAACTGGGACGAGGATGTTGTAAGGCGTGACCTTAAGCTTCTTTCCAAAAACGGAATCAAGGTTCTTCGTATTTTCCCACTGTGGTCTGATTTTCAGCCTATAAGGCTTCACCTTGACTATAATGTGTTGCCCAAAGAAATGCGTCTCGGGGAAAACCCTTTCGAGCATACTCCCGAGGGTGTGGCAGGCGTTGACACTGTAATGATAGAAAGATTTCAGACATTTCTTGACATAGGTAAAGAGAACGGTATTAAATTTATTGTAGGTCTTGTCACAGGATGGATGAGTGGCAGACTTTATATGCCCGAAGCACTTCTCAACTTCAATCCCATTACGGACCCGCGTTCAATAAAATGGCAGATTAAGTTTGTAAAATATATGGTTAACCGTTTTAAAGAGCACAGTGCAATTTCTGCATGGGATTTAGGTAACGAATGTAACTGTATGGGTGAAGTAACAAACAGCGAACAGTCTTACGTATGGATGTCAACTATCACAAACGCAATTTTGTCCTGTGATAATACACGTCCTGTTGTATCGGGTATGCACGGTATGCAGCCAAATAACAACTGGAGATTTCGTGATCAGGGCGAAATTCTTGATGTAGTGTGTACACATCCCTATACACTTTATACCCCTTGTTGTGACAGTGATCCTCTTAATGAAATGAAGACAATTCTGCATTCGTCAGCACAAACTCTTTATTACAGAGGACTTTCGGGAAAACCTGCATTTATTGAGGAAGTAGGCGCTCTCGGACCTTCCATTGCATCGGATGAAGTTGCGGCAGATTTTTACAGGTCTGTCCTTTATTCAGGATGGGCACATAACTGCCTCGGCTCTATGTGGTGGTGTGCATTTGATCAGGGACATCTTACAAATACGCCTTATGATTGGTCGGGCATTGAAAGATACCTTGGATTTTTCCGTAAAGATATGTCTCCAAAGCCTATTGTAAAGGCAATGGCAGATTTTACTGCTGTGCAGGAAAAGGCTGGAAAGCTCTCCGACAGAATTGTAGATGCAGTATGTATTATTGCAAATATTCCCGACCCGTGGAAAACTACTTTCGGTACATTCCTTACAGCCAAGAAAGCACAGCTTGACATTGAATACTGTTATGTTGACGATAAAATCCCCGAAGCAAAGGCATATATGTTGCCGTCGCTTAAAGGTTCGGTTGCAGTTTTCAAGCATCAGCTTGACGAAATACTTGAAAAGGTTGAAAATGGTGCAACACTTTATATGTCTGTTGACGATGCACTTCTTTGTGAGCCTATAGATAACCTTGCAGGTATGCAGGTACAGTACAGAAATGCTATGACAGAGCCTGTTTATGCAGAAATTGACGGCAAAAAAATTCCGCTTCAGGGAAAATACAGCACTACATATAAAGAGCTTGACTGTAAAGTCCTTCTCCGTGACGAAAACGGAAAGCCTGTTCTTACAGAAAAATCATACGGCAAGGGTACAATTTACTTTCTTGCATATCCTATTGAAGACTTTGCCGCAGGTACTCCCGGCAGTTGTAGCGGTGAAAAAGCTATCAGTTATGAGAAGATTTACTCACTTATGCCAAAGCTTCGTAACCCTGAAAAACGCGTGTTCAGCGACAATCCTTATGTTGGTGTTACAGAGCATCCTGAAAAAGGATTTGTTAAAGCTGTCCTTGTAAATTACAGACCTGATGAAGAGGTTGTAAAACTTAATTCAGACCTTAAAATAAAGGAAATTATCGGTAAAGCAGAAGTTCTTGCTGACGGCATCAGAATTGGTGCAAATGACGGTGCTGTAATAGTATTTGATACAAAAAAGGAGTGTTAAAAATGGAAGAAATTAAAGTGGTTTTAGCAGATAAATATGACCTTGTGGTGGGCGATACCTTTCAGCTTTTTTACAGAGGTATAATTGAAGCACCTAATCCTTTTGTATATGACATTCTTGCAACTTGTCAGAAGGGTAAGGGTTTCCCCAGATATTACGAATTCATTCCGGAAGAAGAAGGGGAATATGAGCTTACAATTTCTGTGTTTGATGCAAAGAAAAATCTTCTCGGAAGCAAAAAAACACGCCTTGTTGCAAATGCACCCAAGGCAAATACAAGACCTCTTAATATCCTTTGTATGGGTTCATCCACAACTGCAGGCGGTCAGTGGGCGAATGAGGCAAACCGCCGTCTTACCGCAAAGGACGGAGAGCCGACAGGTCTTGGATTTGAAAATATCAACTTTGTAGGTACTTGTAAAAAGGAAAACACGGGGTACGAAGGCTATGGTGGATGGCTTTGGAAAACCTTTACCGAAACCGGAAATACAAATATGTGGGTTCACACAGACTATAATATGGATGCAGAAGATCAACATTCTATATGGAAAGATGAAAACGGAAACGAGTGGAAACTTGAAACCCTTGACATAAGAAGGCTTAAATTCCTTCCATACGGTAATAATAACGGTGTCAGACCTGAAAGCGGAAAGCTTACCCACGTTGCAAATGCTATACATACAGATGACATTATTTTTACATCGTCTGTATACGAAAAATGCAGTCCTTTTTATGATGAAGAATCAGATTCCATCAGCTTTACAAAATATTGCGAAAGAAACGGATTTGAGAGAATTGATGCAATGTATGTTATGCTGGGAATGAACGGTCTGCTTGATGTTAAAGGTGACATTCTCGATTACTGTCCCGACGTTGTCCGTCAGGCAAAAGTTATTGCAGACCTCTTGCATAAGGATTATCCCAATGCAAAGCTTAAGGTTATGGGAATTATAATGCCTGCAACCACTGGCGGTGTTGGCTGGAACTACGGTGCAGTCATGCCCTATTGTGACGGATATAACTTGCGCAGATTTGTTCTTCGTCTTAATGAGCTTTATCAGACGTGGGCAAACGAGCCTGAATACAGCGACTTTGTTGAGTATATCAATACTTCAGGACAGTTTGACTGTGACAATAACTTTCCAGAAGTGGAAAAACCCGTTAATTCAAGAAGTAAAAAGACGGAAATGATGAGTGTGAACGGACTTCACCCCATTGAAGAAGGGTATATGCAGATTGCCGATGCGGCATTCAGAAATATGGTGAAATTCTGTAAGGAGAATTAATTAAATATAAAGTGATGTAAATAATCACTATTACAAAAAATACACTTAACTTCAAGCTATTTGGCTTTGTTAAGTGTATTTTTGAATATCGTATTTTTCTTAACTTAATAATATTGCTTTTATATATTTCCTTTAATTTTTAGTTTATTGCTTCACGAAGCCATTCAAGTGTACATTCAACCATATGTTTACCTGTTTCTTCAGAAGCTTCCTTTGCGCTTTCTGCAAACCATTCTGTATTCTGTGCACAACGGCTTAAATCAACGTTTTCGGGATATGTACCCATCATAAGGCTTGTTTCCCATTTTCCGGCATGGTCGAAACCACCGCATTTAATCTGTGCATCAGCACCGATAAGAGGAATAACTTTAATGTATGAGAATGGATCTTCTCCGCCACCGAGGTTTTCGTAGTAGCTTGCGTAAGAATCGCTGCCCCACCAGCCTTTGCCGAGAGTTTCTTCCATATATTCCATAGTAACTTTCTTTGCTGCTTTGTGGCAAGCGATTGTCATAGGCATAAGACCTGCGCCCTCTGTCTGATGATGGGGAACAAGATAGATGTTCTTGATACCACCGGTAATCATTGACTTAAGAATGCAGTACAAATACTGTGCGTAAGCATCCTCGTCAACGTGTACATGGTCAGGTCTGGGTGTGCATACAGCGTAAGAAGCAACACCATACCAGATAGGCGGACAAATAACAATTTCCTTTTCTTTTTCAAGTTCACGAAGGCATCCGTTGATTACCATAGTATCTGTTCCGCAAGAAGCGTGACATGCATGGTATTCGATAGTACCAATCGGGATGATAAACGGTACTTTTCTTTTTACAGCGTCTTCAACCTGGTCGTGAAACATATTAATCAGTTGCATAATATGGCCCCCTTAAAAATTTAATAATAGTTTAGATTAATAGCAACCTAATTAACGTTATTATATAACGAATTGATAGTCTTGTCAATTATTTATCTGTTATATTTAACGGCTTTTCTGTATGCAGTAGGCGTCATTTTGACTTTCTTTGTGAAGAGTTTGCTGAAATAGTAAATATCATTTATGCCGACAGCGGATGAAGTAAGAGTGATACTTTCCCCCGACGCAATCAACTGTTTTGCTTTTTCTATACGGAGGTCTGCAAGATAATCCGTAGGGGAAATGCCTGTTTCCCTTTTAAATATTCTGTAAAAATATGAGCGTTCAAGACCTAGGTAATTGCTGACATCCGATGAGGAAATACCATCTGAAAAGTTGTACTCCATATATGATATTGCGGAGCTTATGTACTTTTCTTTCTTTGTAAGTATGTCAGCTTTTTTGTTTTCTGTCAAAGACAAAAATTCAAGAACATAAGCACTGAGGCGTGTCTGCGTATAATAACCGGAATTTACATATTTAAGGCAATGCTTTACTGTATCTGTGAAACTGCCATTTTTAACAGAGATAACAGGGGAAGTCTTTGTGATTTCTGACCGTGAAAGCATTTCTTTTGCACCTTTGCCTACGAAATTTATCCAGCAGTTAGTCCACGGAGTTTCGGTGTCAGAATAGTAGCAGATTCTTTCTCCGGGGAAAATTGTGAAGATGTCGCCTTCGGAAACAGCATATGTTTTTCCGCCTGTTTCAAAATAGCCTTTTCCTTTTTCAACATAGTGGAGAATATATTCATTCCTGATTTCTGTTCTTTTTGCATTGTTTTTCGAACCCGGTCCGTAACCGCAGGCAAAAAGACTTATATAGTCATCATTATTGCAAAATGGATTTACAAAGAAATTATCTTTCATATAAGCACTTCCTTTGGGTTTACTATAGCATAAAAAATTATAAAAAACAACAATTTTACAAAAATATACAACAATTTTACATTGAAATACTGTGTAAGCGGTGCTATGCTTTAAACATAACAATAAAAGGAGAGATAAGGTATGCTTATAGCACTCAGAATAGGAAGAAACAGTTATACAAGTGAAGAAACACTTAACAAGTATCTTGATATGGTTAAGAAAAACCTTGACGTTGTTGATGAAGTAACGCTTTTTGCAGGTGGTTCACATCACGGATACACCCCTCGTGAGGATACGATTAAAGAGGCAGAATTACTTGTCCCCGCAATAAAAAAATATAAGGAATTAGGTGCTAAAAAGGTTGGTGTAAACGTACTTGCAACACTTGGTCATACAGAAGACGGTGGCGGACTTCATGAAAAGGCACAGATGCAGTATATGGTGAACTTTGATGGCGTAGAGTCAGGAAGCTGTCTTTGCCCTGCTGATGAAAGATTCATTGAATATATAAAGGATAAATATACATTGTATGCGAAAACAGGTACAGATTATATATGGCTTGACGATGATGTCCGTGTAGGAAATCACGGAATTGTCCAGGGGTTCTGCTATTGTCCTGTATGTGTTAAAAAGTATAACAAAACATACAGTAAAAACTATACTCTTTCAGATATTCAGGCAAAGTGGGATTCTGACAAGGAACTTCGTGATACATGGAAAGAAAGTGCTTATGACTCCCTTTGTAATATGGTTAATGAAATTCACGATGCAATCAAGGCAATTGACCCGAAAATTGAAATCGGCTATATGTCGGGCGGATGCAATTACGTGTATGAGTGGATTGATGCAAGTAAAGCCACAAAGGGAAGACCCGGTGGCGGTTACTTTAACGACAGATTTACCCTTGAACTTTTTGAAAAAAGCTTCTGGATTCAGAAAGAACTTGCAGAATATCCAGACAGAGTTACAGACGTTCAGTATGAATACGAATCCTATAATGGAAGAACTCTTGAAAAATCCTTCCACACTTCGGAAATGGAAACCTCTATCGCAATAATGGTAGGCTGTAACGGTGTCCTTTATAATCGATCCACAATGATTAATGAACCGAAGTTTTTTGAAATGCTTCGTAAATCAAAGGATAAGTGGGATGTCCTTGCCGATGTAAACAAAGATTGCGTAAATATGGGTGTATTCTGTGCAGATGCTGTTACAGCAAGATATATGAGTGAAATCAGCATCCCTGTTACTGCAAATCTTGATGCGGCAACAAGTGCAATCGTGCTTGGTGAAGAGTGGAATCAGTACACTGATGACATGGTCTTAAAAATACTTGCAAAGAATGTAATTACAGACGGTAAAGGACTTGACGTTCTTAATGAAAGAGGTTTCAGGGATAAAACCTGCGGTGAAGTTGAAAAAGCATTCCCCAATGGTGTTATTGAATATTTCCACGACAATCCTCTTAACGGTGAATTTTGCGGAAAAACAAGATATGCCTCAATGGATATTTATTATGAAGGTGATGCATATCTTCTTAAACCTGACGACGGGGCAGAGGTTGTGACAAGCCTTAAAACCGGTCAGACCGTTCACGGCGCAGCAATGATTAAAAAGGAATTCCCTGACGGCAGAAAGTTTATTGCTGATGGCTATATGATGCCGGGTCAGGCACAGACCGCGTCAAAGCGTACACAGATGATGAATATTTTCAGCTGGCTTTCGGGCAATACACTTCCCGTGGTGATTGAAAAATCAATCAAGGTTGTTCCATACGCAAAGGGCAAAAACGGGGAAGTGCAGACAGTTATGCTTTGTAATGCGCATTTTGATCCCACGGAAGAATTTGAGGTTGAGATTATCAGTGATAAAGATTTCTGCATTATAAATAAGGATGGAAGTCTTACACTTATGCCGCAGCGTCACGAAAACGGCAGAACTTTTGTAAAAATCAATAACATTGAAAGATGGGACTATGTGCTTATTACAAGTAATTGGGGGTAATTTAAATGAATGAATTTGAATCACCGGATTATAAACGCAGCAGAAAAGCTTATGTTACGCAGTGCACGATAGAGCATCTTCTCGGACTTTTTGTAGTAGATGCATACCTTGCAAAGCTTCTAACATATATTGGACTAAGTGATGCAGCGATAGGTGTTATAGCGTCCTTTGTTTCGATTGCATTTGTTTTTCAGATACTGTCTGTATTCTTAGTGAAATCAAAACTCTCAACTAAAAAAAGTGTAATGATTTCGGATTGTTTAAGTCAGTTCTGTTTTATGCTTTTGTATTTTATTCCGTTTTTGCCAATTCCGGATATTGCAAAAAGGATTCTTGCAATTCTTTCCATTGTCTTAGCCTATGGTGGCAAATATCTGGTAATTACATTGTATTTTAAATGGGCAAATGAATATGTCCATCCTGAAAAACGCGGTGTTTTTTCAGCAAATAAAGAATGCATATCGCTGATTTGCGGGATAGTATTTGCAACGGTTATGGGGTACGTAATAGATGCATTTGACAAACAGAAAAATCTTGAAGGCGGATTTTTAGTAATTGCTATTACAATGCTTGTGATTAACCTGATTAATTATATTTGCCTTAAAATGATACGGGAAGAGGATAAAAAAGAGCAGGAAGCAATGCGTATGTCGTTTGGGGAAGTGCTCGGCTACATAAAAACGAACAGCACTTTTATAGCTTATGTGGCTATAAGCAGTGGATCGAATTTTGCAAACGGACTTCTGAACGGATTTATCGGTGTGTATAAAATAAACGATTTGCTTATGCCGATTTTTACAATTCAGCTTATTAATATTCTTGCAGATTTTCTCAGACTGATAGTTTCCAAGCCTTTTGGTAAATTTTCCGACAAATACGGATTTGCAAAGGGAATAGAGCTTGCAAGTATGCTTAGTATACTTGCGTTTACTTCAATTATATTTACTACTCCTAAAACATGGTATCTGGTAACTGTATATACAATGCTTCTTGTAGCATCAAATGCAGGCTCGTATCAGAATGGCTTCAATATATCTTATCAGATGCTTCCGAATAATTACATAACTCAGGCAATGGCAATCAAAAGTGTGTTTTCGGGTGGTTTTTCTTTTTTGGGTGCACTGATTGGTGGCTTCATATTAAGTAGTATACAAGCCGGCGGCAATATGGTTTTCGGAATACACATCTACGGGCAACAGGTGCTTGCGGTAATAGCAGTACTGGTAAGAATTTTAACGATAGCTCTGTTTCATATATTTGTTGTTAATGCACTTAAGAAAAAAGAATATGCATAATAAAACAAAGACCTCATTAGAGGTCTTTGTTTTATTATGCAGAAAGTTGTTTTATATTCGCTTTCTATATTATCAGTCTTTAAATAATTCTTTGCAAGATGCTGCAAGTCCTGCCAGTGACTGCATTTCTGATGGAATAATAATCTTTGTAGCCTGACCGTTTGCAACTTTTTCCATGCTTTCAAGTGACTTTATTGCAACATATTCTTTTGAAGGATTTGCCTCGTTAATTTTGCGGATACCTTCTGCAATAGCAGTCTGCACTGCGATAATAGCATCAGCTTCACCTTCTGCTTCTTTAATGGCAGCTTGCTTCTTAGCTTCCGCACGAAGAATTGCAGATTCCTTTTCACCTTCTGCAAGAAGAATTGCTGACTTCTTTTCACCCTCTGCACGAAGGATTGCTTCACGGCGTTCACGCTCAGCTTTCATCTGCTTTTCCATAGCATTCTGAATTTCCTTAGGTGGGATAATATTTTTAAGCTCAACACGGTTGATTTTTATTCCCCAAGGATCTGTTGCTTCATCAAGAATAGCACGCATCTTTGTGTTTACAGTATCTCTTGAAGTAAGTGTTCCGTCAAGGTCAAGGTCACCGATAATATTTCGAAGAGTTGTAGCCGTAAGGTTTTCAATAGCCATCATGGGACGCTCAACACCATAGGTATAAAGCTTTGGGTCCGTAATCTGAAAATAAATTACAGTATCAATTTGCATAGATACGTTATCTTTAGTAATAACCGGCTGGGGAGGAAAGTCCACAACCTGTTCTTTAAGGTTAACCTTTTTTGTTATGCGGTCAATAAAAGGAACCTTGATGTGAAGACCCACTGACCATGTTGCCTGATACGCACCAAGTCTTTCAATAACGTATGCGTATGCCTGCGGAACGATTTTGATGTTAGCAATCGCAACTATGATTGCTATGAGAAATAATACAAAAATAATGCCCATCTTTAGTCCTCCTCTTTATTTTTTACAATTAATTTAACTCCACTGATTTTTTCTACCGTGACAATGCTTCCTTCAGGAATATCATTTCCGTCAAGACTTCTTGCACTCCACATCTGTCCCTGGATTTTTGCTTCTCCGGAAGAGTTGTTGTCTGAAATAGATTGAGTTATAATTGCTGCCTGACCAATCAAAGCCTCGGCATTTGTTTTTTCGCCTGAACCTTCTTTTAACTTACGAACTACTTTTTTTGTGCACAGAAGGAGTATGATAGTGATAGCAAAAAATACGGAAAGCTGAATCCAGATGTTAAGATTAAACAAGGAACAAATTAAAGCACCAAGTGCTCCGCCTGCAAACCATATACAGACAAACTGAAATGTGGATGCTTCAAAAATTAAGAAAACAACGATAGCTAATGTCCATAGTATACTCAATTAAATTCCTCCTTTCCCTAAGTATTTTTTGAATACATCAAGCGTTCCTTCAGGGGTGTCTATGAAATAAGGACGAGAAAGCTTTTCTCCGTCATAGTCAGCGTGATGCCACCATATAGCAAGCTTGATTTTATCATACTTGGGAAGAGCGTTAAACATATCTTCTATCCATGCTATTTTATCCCCACCGATTGCAGAACACGAAAATTCTGTAATCATTATTGGCTTTTCATTGATTTTTAGTGCTCTTTTATAAATTGGCTCATAAATTTCATCAAAAGAGCGCCAGGTTTCTCCCTTGTAATATGTTCCGTTATTGTAACCTGTTATACCGTAAACATCAACATATTCATCTCCGGGATAATAAAGTGCTTCATTATTCCATTTAAAATCAGGATAACTTTTTTCGTTAGGATTCCATACCCATATCACATTTTTACAACCGGCTTTTTCAAACTTCTTATAAAGGTATTTGTAGAGCTCAATATAAATCTGCGGATCTCTCGATGTATGGTAAGCACTGTAAGAGCACCAGTCACCGTTCATTTCATTAAAAGGTCTGAAAAGAACTGTAACATCGGCATTTTTTTGTATAAGCGTAATATACTGTGAAATAAAATAGTCGTAATTACCGTCTAGTATTTCATACACCATATTGGCACCGGTAGCACGATTCAGCGGGGGCTGAAGTGTCAGTTCTATGTGTTTGTTTTTGTTCCTTGCAAATTCAAAGTCTAACTGGATATTATTTATATAGTTTGAAACTTTAGCCTGATATTCATTGTTTGACATACCGTAACTGTCCGTACACTCTGTATATTGCAAAAATGTACAAAAGTCATATCCAATATAATTTTCTATATTGTACATTTTGTTGTAACCACCGTATACTTCCGGAGAAAAAATACCCATTTTGAATTCGGAAGACTCTGAAAATAATTTGTCATACGTTGCCTTGGTAGTAGGGTTCAGGTGTGATAAATCACTCATTTTATAGCCATGATTATAGGCGTTTTCTTTTGGAACTACCGGGTCAGATGTAACCAGTGATTTTACAATATTCATATAATCGTCCTGTGAAGCAAACGGGGTACTGGATGTAAAGAAAAATGTATAAACTCTGGCCCCTATACATACGTCTATACAGGCGTAGAAATTTTTATCGTTAGCTACATTTTTTAATGCGCGTCTTGACCACTGAAGTATATGGTAATCGACTCCGTCAAGATTAAACGAAGTATCAACTTCTTTGGTATGTTCTGTTGTATTCTCGATGAAAAGATTTGAATAAGTAAGATAAGAAAGCCTGTCGGATGCAGTAATAAATGTTTCTTTGAAAACTCTTAGCGTCCTTGTCTGATTGCTGAAAGTTGCACATACGTCTGAAAGAGACATATCAACATTCATATCAGATGGAATTACGATACTGTATCCGTCCACGAGATTAGTAAATTTCTGTGCATTTCCATATGGTGTTGAAAACCCCATTTCTTGCTTGCTAAGCATGATGCTGCTTGTCGCAACAGGAATATTCTCATTGTCAATAAGAATATCTGCCTGCATCCATATGGGTGGAGTAAGATTTTCGGATGATACTTCATTTCTGCTTAACAATTCAGCCGCATAAGAGTAGGTTGATATGCAAAAACAAAGTAAAAACAAAAGTAATATACAAAGTAATCTTTTCATATATATTTTCCTTTCAATACACTGAAATTTTTAGATAATTGAGAAATTGTTCGTAGGTCATTTTGTGAACGTCGTAAATGATTTGTATATTCATATCCTTCGCACGCTTTATAAAGTGCTCTCGTGAGGATGCGTTTTCAGATATGTATGTGCAAACAAGTACTTTTTTTGTATACGCACCGCCAAGAGCTCTTGATACAGCATCAAGCTCATAAAGTGCATCTTTTTTAATACTTCCGTTTTTGCACGAGATAAAAACGGGAAAATTATCTGATACAGTCATAACATCTATTTCGTTTTGTGTGTCAAAAGAATTAGAAGAACTGTTCCATTCTATGGTAGTACCAAGTCGTATTTCTTTAAATAAATTACGAGAATGCATCACTGCCATTGCTGTATAATACTCAAGAATATTTCCTGACTTTTTGAGGCATAGTGCAATGAGCTTATTCTTTATTTTAAAAGAGTAGTATTGTTTTTGAGGGTTAAACTTCCTTATGAGAGAGTTTGATAAAAGCATATCCAAAATCTTTTTTGCTTTTTTATAGCGGTAAACGGATAAGGAGTGAAATTTTTCATAGGGAATAACAATTTCGGTTAAATCATCAGACATATATTCTGATATGAAATTGATAAATAAGCTATATGCCTCGCAATCATAGGCGTTAACTTTAAAAAGTTTTTTTATATCGGCACATTCCTCTATGGAGAGGGTGCTTATTTGTGTGCTATGAATTATATTTCCACCCTGTAAGCATATGATGTCATCTAAGGTGAGTGAAGCCTTATTGTATTTAAGATTATTTACTTCTCCGCGGATTAGTGCGACTTTTCCGTCGACAGGATTCGTCCGTACGATGGGAACGGAGTGTGCTTGTGCGCAGGCACCGACGATAGTAAGGATAACATCCTCACCGCCTGTTGCATCGAAAATACAGTTGCAATTATGGCTTAATATATACTCTATGACTTCTTCCGCTTTTACGGAGTCATCTCTTTCAATTGTGAAAAATTCAACCTTGAAAGAAATATTGCGTCGCTTGAAAAAATCTGTGATTGCCTGTTTTTTGCGCGATGTCATAATATTTTTTGTTCCTACATAGACTACTTTGCTTATATCATCTAAAGTAGAGGGCGTTATCACATTTTCATATTGTTTAGAATCAAATATTTCTATAAGTGTATACATATTTACTCCGCAGAATCAATGCCAAATTCAATAAAACAATAATTTTCTTCCCAGGGGGAATTTTTATATCCGTTCCATATACAGGGGGCACCGTAATAATCTTTTGTACTAACTTCATAAAGCTCACCTAAAGGAAGATGGTGTGGCCCGAATAAATTACGCAAATTGGTAGTAAGTGTAAGCTGTATGATGTTATCACCTTTAACAAGATGATTAGATATGTCACATTCAAAAGGACTGTACAGCATGGTATCGACAGGTTTTCCGTTTACATACACAGATATACTTCGTATTCCTTTTGGCATAAGTTTTATACAGTAAGACGTATCAGAAAGGTTAAACGTCTTTTTCAGTGTTATCTGACCTGCAAAAAAAGGAAAACCGTTTTTTTCTAAATTTGAAACAGAGCTTTCGATGACTGTTTTATCCAGCTTGAAACCGCCTAAATAGCGGCATGCCTTTTTGTCCAGTTTTCTGAACGTGCCGTCACATATAACGGAAAAGTTTCCTGAAAGATATAAAGGCGGAAATTCTTTTGGGTAAGTAATTCTGTTCAGCTCTGAATTGTAAAGGGATGCCTTTTCATAGAGTGCTCTAAATTTATTGTTAAGAGAATGCTTTGCCGATAGCGAAAGGATATTGGTTCCTTTAATAATGTATTCTGATATATTGATTTTAGCAAACAAATCTGAATCTGTTTGCTTAATAATTTCATTTTTTATTACAGTACCATTCAACTTGAGTGTGAAGGTATCATAGTTTTCATATGAAAGATACAGTTCAGAAATTTCAGATAATACATCAAACTTATAAACACATTCGATTTCAGATGGCTCCGAAAGTACTGAAATAACGTCTGTAGTATTCTGTGCGGACATATTTTCATATTGCAGTTCGCCATTAATATAAAGATTACATTTGTCAATGAGAAAGTAGTTCGGTGTATAACTATCAACTTGCCATGTACCGGAAATATCAAGTGATTTTAATGGCTTGAGGTACGGCCTTTGAGGTTGAGCCGTTCCGTCGTCAAGAACAAGAATTGATTCGTAAGGGCTGAATTTATATATTCCGAAAAACGGAAGAATCTCCCCGGTAGAAGCGTCTATAAGCTTGCTTCCAGATGTAATTGCAGCTGTGAAAGATTCTTCTGAATTATTCACAAAATAATGTATGTTAAAGCCTGAATATTGCCTTTTTGTATAAAGAAGATTTTCATTATCGCAGATAGGATTGTTTTTCAAAGACTTGGCCATAACAATAAATCCGCCACTTCTCTCGAATTCTGCAAGAAGAGCAGTTGTACTTTCAAGCAGGACGGGGGTTTCCGTCAAAACGATAGTTTGATATTTTTGCTGACCTATAATTATAGAGTTTCCTTCTACACGTGCGAAATCCCTTAAAATCATTTCGTCTCCAAGATGGAATGGAATATGTTTCTTTTCAAGAATGTCAATAGCTTTTTCTAATTTAATAAGGTTTTCATCTGTATAATTTTTATCGTCTGCCTCAAAAGTGCTGAGAGAAGAAGCGAGGTTGTGGATAAGGAGTGTATCAAAACGTACCTTGCCTTCTCCAAGAATATTGCATGTGCGACCAATTACACTGTTAAAAATACTATTTTCCACGTTACGGTATTTCTGGAAAGTCATAGGCGTTGATACGGTATACTTCCTGAATCCGTCAAGAGAATTAGCTACAGAACAAGGAACAATTTTATCTATCCCTCTGACGATGTTGGCCTGTGCCATATGCTTTAATTCATCAAAACTGCGGCTGTGACCGCATGAGGAATAGAGCATTGCACACGTTTGTTCTTTTCCCATCTGATGGGAAAGAGATGACGCCAAAAGAGCCTTAACGGGGGATATGTTTTTTAATGATGAAACCTCAAAACAGGGGATATGTGCGTAGCTGCATATTTTCATAAATGCGGCCTTGCATATAGGGTCGTATAAATTATTTTCCGGAACCTTGACAGATAATTTCAAACCATTTTCCGTACACCAGTTATATATCGGTAAAAGAAAATTATTACACAGAAGCTTGAATATAAGTGTCCAGAATTTGAATCTTGTATCAGTATATGTTCCTACTGGCTTAAAAAGTTCAATAAGTACGTCAAGCAATTCCTCGCCATACTCATTTTTGTATTTTTCAGGAAACGAAAAACTCCATGGAATATTTTCAGTAAAAAACGGAGAAACATCAAAAACAAAACCGCAGATATTCCCGTTTTCGCCAACATACGGAGAAAATGATTCGTTTAGATAAATTTGTGAAGCATTGTCATTAAAGGGGTCAATGCATACGGGATTTTCATCATAAAAAAAGTGGTAGCCGAGGTGAAAAATAATGGTACGCTCATTGGTTTTTTCCCCTGATTCATAACGTAAAAACTTCTGATGGTATTCAAGCCCCATAGAAGAAACATCAGCACAGGAGCTTCCGGAATATCCGGATGTTTCGTTACAAAACCACCACTGCACACAAGTATCTGCTGCACAGTTAAGTGCAGCAGATACATTACGCAGCCATTCGTCTGACAAATATGTGCTGTTGAGCCCGCAATGTGGACTTATTATAAATCCGCCCAAAGAACTGTCGAGCATATTTTTTACACTGTTTACGGTGGCGTCAATATTAAGTTTTGAATTCCACAACCAAAGAGGCTGCGGTTTATATTTGTTTTTTATATTTTTGAAATCCATTGACGGACACCTCTTACAGATAAATATTATTTAGCAGATTCCTGTGCCATAATATTTCCTATTGCAGTAGCTTCAACTTCCCATGCAACAACTTTTTTGCCTGTGTATTCTTCAGTAAGTCTGTTTACAAGTGTATTAAGACTACCTCCACCGATAATGTAAATTGTGTTATAAGTTCTTTGCGTAAGTTCTTCAAGTTCAAGCACTGCCTGCTTATAGCCGTTCGCCATACCGTGGTATACAGAAGCAAGGAGTTCAGCAACGTTTTTGGGTTTGGGAGCACCTTGTCTTTCAAGCTGTAAAAGAACTGCTTCCTGCATGTTTTTAGGAGCAAAGAGCAGGTCGCTGTTTATATCTACGGGAGTAGTGTAAGAAGTGTTTTCTGCCATTACACACATTTCACCGAAACTTTCATGGATCGGGATTTGTTCACGAAGCTGATTAACAACCCAGAAACCGGTAATATTTTTAAGAAAACGCACTTTTCCGTCGAACGCTCCTTCGTTTGTAAGACCGGCCTCTCTTGCACGGTCTGTACATATTGCATTTTCAAGAAGCACACCCATAAGTGACCATGTACCACTGCTGATGTATATTGCATCATCTTCATTCGGAACTGTCATAACAGCAGATGCTGTATCGTGACCTGCAGCAAGAACAACCTTACAGTTATAGCCTACTTTTTCCTGGATTTCAGGAAGAAGCTCACCGACAACTGTTGAAGGCATATGAAGCTTTCCGAAAATATCCGAAGGAATTCCGAGCATTTCGAGAAGCTCCTTGTCATATTCTTTTGTTTTTGCGTTGAGAAGCTGTGTTGTGGAACCGATTGTAAATTCATTCATCTTTACGCCGGAGAGAAGGAAGTTGAAGTATTCGGGAAGAAGAAGACAAGTTTTTGCTTTCTTAAGATCATCGGGAGATTCCATTTTTACAGCGTAGAGCTGATAAATAGTGTTAAAGGGCTGAGAAGCCACACCCGTACGTTCAAACAAATCTTCCTCACTTATGATTTTAAAAACTTCCTGACGCGATGCGGTTGTTCTTTCGTCGCGGTAAGAAACCGTGTCTCCGATAAGATTATCGTTTTCGTCAAGCAGAGCAAAATCGACGCCGAAACAGTCAATAGCAACACTTTCGGGGATTTCACCCATTTCGCTGCATTTTTTCATGCCGGCAATAATGTCAGAAAAAAGTTGCTCATGATCCCAGCAATAATGACCGTTTTTCATTTTGGGACCGTTTTTAAAACGATAAACCTCTGTTAATTCTATTTTTCCGTTAACTTTTTTTCCAAGCATATGTCGGCCGCTTGAAGCACCAATATCAATTGCAAGATATGACATTAAAAACACTCCTTTTTATACAATTTTATCATTGTAATTATTATAACCAATTATACTTCAAATGTTGTATAATGTCAATAAGGTTATGGTGTAATCTTACGCAAATTTAAATAAATGGTAAAATAAAAAAGTTGTTTAAAATAATTGTTGACCTAAGGGTTAAAAAGGAGTATAATCATCTTAGAAAAGTAAAATACTGACGAAAGGAAATGTGAAAGATATGAAAAAATGTTTTAAATCGTTGATTTGTGTTTCGGCTTCTCTTATGATGGCTACTTCCGCCTTTGCCGAAACAACTGAACTTTACGCTCTTGACGGAAGAACGATTGAGGTTGAAAGTGAAGAGGTTGAGCTGTATATTGCTGATGGTATGGGATGGTTTTTAGAAAAACCTGTTACTATGTATGCTCTTGATGGAAGAGACCTTGTAGTTCCTGCTGATAGGGTGGAAGCATATCAGGCAGTGGGCTGGTATCTGGAAGATGATTTGAAAAAAGAGCAGGAAAAAAATAAAGAACCTGTAATTACACAGCCTGTTGAAACAACTGTTAATGTGCAGTATAAAGACGGTACAGTTGTGAATGTGCCTGTAGCCGACCTTGAGGCTTATAAGACACTAGGTTGGATTAAGTTTGAAGGTGCAAACGCTGAAACTGTGATTATGTATGATGCAAGCGGTAATGAAAAAGCAGTTCTTTTAAGCGAAGTTGCAAAGTATGAAAGTGAAGGATGGTCGAAAACAAAACCTGAAGCTAATTACATAACCGTATACTCACATACCGGTGAACAAAAGAAAATTTCTCCTGCGGATGTAGAAGCTGCAAAAGCGGAAGATTGGTATCCTGCTTTTGATGAAGCCGTATATGCTTATGCAGCATTTGGTGACGGAAAAAGTGCTTTAGGTGCAGTTAAGCTTCTTGAAGATAAAAAATACGAAGCAGCGTTCGGTGCTGTAGACGTGGCTCTCGAAAAACTCGGTAATGCAGAATCAGACTATGTACCGATGCTCAGATATCTGCGTTCAAACATTGTTGATACATGGAGAGAAGCTGCAGGTTCTCCGCTTGGATTTATTAATTATTGGTTTGATACAAAAGACGGTAAGAGACGCGTTGTATTTGAATACCGAAATGTAAGCAACAACAGAATACAGAAATTCGGACTTAAATTTGATGTTTGTGATGAAGAAGGCAATGTTATAGAGGTTTGCACAGAACCTTACGAAGTTAAAAATCTTGAGATGGCTCCTTATCAGAAAAAGAGAGTTGGATGGGAACTTGTCAGAGAAGATTCTCATTCAATAAAGAATCTGAAGGTTGCTTTTGTTGAGTTTTCTGATGGAACAAAATGGACTTCAGCCAGATGATAATGAAATAAAATAGTCCTGGCAGTAAACAGGTTAAACAATTCGGGGCGTAAAAAACGGTGTTTTTTACGCCCTTGTATTTTTTGAGGTGTTCTATGAATATTGAAGAGTTAAAAAACATTATAAATTATCATAGTGATTTGTATTACACTCAGGATAAAACTGAAATAAGCGATTTTGAATATGATGAGCTTATGCGTGAACTTAAGCGTATGGAGGCGGAAAATCCGGAATTAATAACGCCTGATTCTCCTACACAGCGTATCGGTGGGAAAGTGCTTGAAGGCTTCGAAGAAGTAACGCATGTTGTGCAAATGCAAAGCCTTAACGATGTATTTGACAAGGATGCCGTTATCGAATTCGGAGTAAAAACGGAAAACGCATTAGGGGAAAAAACTGAATATGTGACAGAAATGAAAATTGATGGTTTAAGTGTTTCTCTTGAATACCGTGAAGGGGTATTCTTCCGTGGCTCAACACGTGGCGACGGAAATGTCGGGGAGGATGTTACGGAAAATCTAAAAACAATCAGAAATATTCCGCTTAAGCTTACAGAGCCTGTAGAGTACCTTGAAGTTCGTGGAGAAGTTTTCATGCCACATTCAAGCTTTTTACGCCTTAATGAATTACAAGAGGAAAAAGGTGAAAAGACCTTCCAAAACCCAAGAAATGCTGCGTCAGGAACCCTCAGACAGCTTGACAGTTCAATTGTTGCTCAAAGAAGACTTGATATATATATCTTTAACATTCAGCAGATTGTCGGGAAAGAGGTAAAAACTCATACTGAGGGGTTAAAGTATCTGGCAAAACTCGGCTTTAAAACAATTCCTGATACGCCTGTATGTAGTACAATAGAAGAGGCCTTTAAAGAAGTTGAAAGAATAGGTGCGGAAAGAGATAAACTTGGATTTGATATCGATGGTGCAGTAATAAAAGTTAATTCACTTCGTCACCGCGAAATCCTTGGTTCAACGGCAAAATGTCCGAAGTGGGCAGTTGCATATAAATATCCGCCTGAAATTAAGGAAACAAAGCTTATTGATATTGTTATTCAGGTCGGAAGAACAGGCGTGCTAACTCCCAATGCAGTTCTTGAAAGTGTACGCCTTGCAGGAACTACAGTATCCCGTGCTACTCTTCACAACATTGACTATATAACCGAAAAAGATATTCGTATTGGAGATATAGTGCTTGTGCAGAAAGCTGGCGATATTATTCCTGAGGTAGTAAGTGTTGTGAAAGAAAAAAGAACAGGTAAAGAAACCTTGTTTGAAATGCCTGCTACCTGTCCTGTTTGCGGAGCAGATGTTGTTCGTGAAGATGGAGAAGCGGCTTCGCGATGCACCGGCGGGGAATGTCCTGCACAGCTTGCAAGAAATATAGTTCACTTTGCATCAAGAGATGCTATGGATATAGAGGGATTTGGACCTGCTGTAGTAGAAAAATTGCTTGAAAACAATTTGATTAAGTCTGTGGCAGATATTTATACACTGCAGGCAGAAGATATTTCTTCTCTTGAAAAAATGGGAGAGAAAAGTGCACAGAACCTTATTTTGGCAATAGAAAAGTCCAAGGGAAATGATTTGTCAAAACTTATTTTTGCTCTTGGCATACGTCACGTCGGGGCAGCAAATGCAAGAAATCTTGCTATGTATTTTCAGAATCTTGATAATCTTATCAGTGCGCAGGTTGATGAAATATGTAAAGTTGAGGAAATTGGTGAAGTAATCGCAAAAAGTATAATGAAATTTTTCTCTCAGTCTCAGAATTTGGATATCGTTGAAAATCTTCGTAAACATGGTGTTAATTTTGAATGTAGAGAAATAAAAAGCGATGGTGTGTTTAGTGGAAAGGTGTTTGTTCTTACAGGTACACTTCCTTCGATGACAAGAAACGAAGCGGCGAAAATTATTACAGATAATGGCGGAAAGGTTTCGTCCTCTGTGAGTAAGAAAACGGATTTTGTACTTGCCGGTGAGGAAGCAGGAAGCAAGCTTGACAAAGCCAATCAGCTTGGCATTTCTGTAATTACGCAAGAAGAACTTCTGAATATGATTGAAAGAGGTCAGATATGAGAAAAATTGATGCAAATATTGTAAAGGAAACTGTAAAGAAGCTTTTTCTTGAATGCAATTATTTTATCGGAGAAGATGTAATGGAAGCACTTAAGAAGGCGAAAGAAGAAGAAATTTCACCGGTAGGGAAAAATGTTCTTGAACAGTTAATTGAAAATGATAAAATTGCAGCAAAGGAAGAAATTCCAATATGTCAGGATACGGGAATGGCAGTGCTCTTTGTTGAATATGGCGACAAAGTATTCATAGAAAATGGTTCCTTTTCCGATGCTGTTGAAAACGGGGTGCGTGAAGCTTATTTAGAAGGATATTTGCGTAAAAGTGTAGTGGCAGATCCTGTTTTTGAACGCAAGAATACCGGGGATAATACTCCCTGTGTTATTCACACAAAAATTGTCCCCGGTGAAAGTATAAAGATTACTGCAGGCGGTAAAGGCTTCGGAAGTGAGAATATGTCACAGATAAAGATGTTTTCTCCTTCAGCCGGAATTGAAGGTGTAAAAGAATTTGTGCTTGAAACCGTAAAAAAATCCGGTCCCAATCCTTGTCCGCCAATGGTTGTTGGTGTAGGTATAGGAGGCACGTTTGAAATGTGTGCCGAGCTTGCAAAAAAAGCAACATTCCGTGATGTAGGAACAAGTAACCCCGATACCCGTTATGCCGAGGTTGAAGAGTATCTTCTTGAAATGATTAACAAAATGGGATTTGGACCTGCCGGACTTGGCGGAAAAACTACAGCTCTTTGTGTAAATATAGAGACTATGCCTACACATATTGCGGGAATGCCTGTTGCAGTAAATATATGTTGTCATGCGGCAAGACATAAAAGTGCAGTTATATAAAAAAAGGGGGGGAATATATGAAAAAGATAACTCTTCCGATTAGTAAAGAAGATATTGAAAATCTTATGGCGGGAGACAGTGTACTTCTCACAGGTGAAATCATTACGGGAAGGGATGCGGCACATAAACGGTTTTACGATTTGCTTGTTGAAAGAAAGCCTTTACCTGTAGAAGTTTCCGGCCAGATAATTTATTATGTTGGTCCTGCACCAGCAAAAGAGGGATATGCAGTAGGACCTGCAGGTCCTACATCAAGCTATCGTATGGATAAATATACACCGATTCTTCTTGATAACGGATTAAAAGGTATGATAGGGAAAGGTATCCGCAGTAAAGAGGTAATTGAGGCAATGATAAAAAACAAAGCTGTATATTTTGCCGCCATTGGCGGTGCAGCTGCACTTATTTCAAAATCTATTAAAAAGAGTGAAATTTTGTGTTACGAGGATCTTGGAACTGAAGCAGTATGCCGATATACTGTCGAAGATTTCCCTTGTGTTGTGGCGATTGACTGTAAAGGAAATAACATTTATGAGGAGGCTGCAAAAAAATATTGTATTATTAATTAAAATTTTTAAAAATTACTTGCCTTTATACAATATATATTGTATAATGTAACCAGAGAGACAACAAATTTATATTAGGAGGGCTCACTATGATTAATGTTATTATTGGAGAAAAAGGCACAGGTAAAACTGCCAGACTTATTGAGGCGGTACATACTGCTGAACAGTCTGCCACAGGTAGCGTTGTATTCGTTAATAAGGGAAAGAGACATGTGCTTGATCTTTCACATACTGTAAGACTTGTTGATACAGAGGAATATGCACTCAGCTCATATGAAGAATTCTTTGGATTTATCTGCGGTATTCTTTCACAGAATTACGATATTGCACACATCTTTGTTGACAGTATCACAAAGATTGTAAATGATGATATGGCAGCATTTGAAAAATTCCTCGATAGAATTGCACCTATTGCAGATGCAAGCAATGCAGAAATTCAGATTATTCTCAGTATGGATCCTGCTGTTGTTGCTGACGGAATTAAAAAATACGTTAAATAATTCGGATTAAACAAAGTATAAACCCCTTTTTTTCATAGTATATTGTGGAGAAAGGGGTTTTTCTATGCGAAGAGTTCTGTTTGTTTTTTTGCTAGCTATAAATATATCAGCAATTACCGTTTGTGCAATAAGTGCAAAAAGTGCCGTTCTGATTGACGGAGCAAGCGGCAGAGTGCTTTACGAACACAACGCCTACGAAAAAATGCCTATGGCAAGTACTACGAAAATAATGACAGGCTTGCTTGCCTGTGAGAGTGGTAAACTTGGTGAACCTGTAAAGGCAAGTGCCTTTGCATCAGGAACAGAAGGCTCATCATTATGGCTTAAAATAGGGGAGAAACTGACGCTTGAAGAATTAACATATGGTTTAATGCTTAAAAGTGGCAACGATGCTGCTGTTGCAATTGCTGAACATTTAGGTGGAAGTGCAGATGCCTTTGCACTTTTAATGAATAAAAAGGCAATGGGAATTGGTGCAGTAAACACAAACTTTAAAAATCCCCACGGACTTGATGCAGAAGGGCATTATACAACGGCATTTGACCTTGCACTTATCGCAAGAGAAGCAATGAAAAATGAGAAGTTCAGGGAAATCGTGTCTACCAAAACATACTCAATCCCTATGCAGGGAGAAAATTGGGACAGAGCACTGAAAAATCATAATAAACTGCTTTGGCAGTATGAGGGGTGCAATGGCATAAAGACAGGATTTACAAAGAAATGTGGAAGATGTCTTGTATCAAGTGCAGAACAAGATGGGATGAGATTGATTTGCGTGACGCTGAATGCTCCTGACGACTGGAATGACCATAAATATATGCTCGATTACGGGTTTTCTAATTATAAATTAAAGACTGTAGCGAAACAAGACGACAAAGTTACTGAAGTAACATATGATAAAAAGCATCAAAGGAAAGTAAAGATTATTTATAAAGATGACTATTCAGTAATGGTAGGAGATAAGGATATTATTACTACTCAGATTGAATTGAAAAACATAAAAGCACCGCTTGAAAAAGGCGGTAGTGCCGGAGTTTTAAAGGTATATTGCAATGGTGAAATGATTGCACAAAGAGAACTGGTTACAGAAAGCGATATAAAAGAAATGACTTTGTGGGAAAAAATTGCATTTAAAATTAAAAAAATTGTTTTTAAACTAATTCCTATTGAAAAAACAGGTAGTTAAGGTATAATAAGCGTACCAATGATAAGGAGTAATTAAAATGAATTATAATGGAGCAGTATTTTTTGACTATGACGGAACTCTTGCAGATGAAGCAAATAATATTTTTTTACCGACGGAAACGACAAAGAATACTGTGTATAAGCTTAAAGAAAAAGGTTACGCTGTTTTTCTTGCTACAGGAAGATCAAAATGCTATATTCCTGATATTCCCGGATTTTTTGACGGCTATGTGGCGGCAAATGGTGCATATTCTGAACTGAATGGAAAAACCATCAGCAGCACAAGCATAGATGATAAAACTGTGGAAAAACTTATAAATGAATTTGAAAAGCTCAATCTTGAATATTCTTTTGAAAACCAGGAATCACTATTTGTAAGAAATATAAATTCAGAAACATATATAACTATGCTTAACACCTTTAATATTCCTTTAAATATAATGAAGCCACTAAGCAAAAAAAGCAATGTGTGCAAGGGGATAGTTCTCTTTAATTCTGATGAAGAATTTGAAGAAATAAAAAGAAAGTTTGATGGAACTGTAGTTTTCGACCGCCACAGAACTTATAATTCTGCAGATATTTCAATAACTGGTGTTAATAAAGGTGTTGGCGTAAAAAACGTTATTAAAAAGCTTGGTATACCGTATGAAAACACTTATGCCTTTGGGGATGGAACAAACGATATTGAAATGATTAAAACCGTATGTCATGGTATTGCTATGGGAGAATGTGTTCAAGGAGCGAGAGAAGCAGCGGAATATGTTACGGACAGTGTCATTAACGAGGGAATAACAAAAGCAATAGAATATTACGGTTTAATATAAAAAAGGCTGCGGAAATGTGGTAGCAAACATTTCTCGCAGTCTTTTTTTATATTAAACATAAATATTACGCAAGCCCAATAACTTTAAGTGCTATAAAAAGTGCAAAGAGAGCAACAGAAACCCACATAACTCCGCTGATTTCTTTCGCCTTGCCACATAAAATTTTGAGGATTACCCATGAGAGCATAGCAAACATAATACCATTCGAAACAGAATATGTAAGTGGCATCATAATAATTGCAAGAAATGCTCCGATAGTATCTGCAACATCTGATTCAAAATCAATATTTTTGACTGAAGAAAGCATAAGAAGTCCAACATAAAGCATAGCAGGGGTTGTTGCAAATCCGGGAATTGAAGTGAAAACAGGAGCAAGGATGAGCGATGCAAAAAACAGTATTCCTGTTACCAGTGAAGAAAGACCTGTTCGACCACCTGTAGCAACCCCGGCGTTTGATTCTACGAAGCTTGTTACTGTTGATGTGCCGAGGATTGCACCTGTAACAGTACCTACAGCATCTGCCATAAGAGCACCACTGGCGTTGGGAAGTTCTCCGTTTTTATCAAGAAGATTGCCCTTTGCGGCAACACCGATAAGAGTTCCTACTGTATCAAAAATATCAGTATAAAGAAATGTAAATACAACGACAATGAAAGAGGGAAGATTTTTCACAACGAAATTAAAATCAAAATCAAAGAATAACGGAGCTTCAAAAGAAGTCATTGAAAATGTTGGAATTACTGAAAAAACACCTGCTTCAATATCTGGAACGTACCAGCCTGTAAGCTCAGCTAAAATTCCGAGAATCCAAGTAATTATAATGCCAAGAAGTATGTTTCCGGGGATTTTATAATGAGAAAGAACGCCAATTGTAAGAAGGCCTACCAACGAAAGAACAACCTGTGGTGAAGCAAGGCTTCCAAGAGCAACCGTGGTTGCAGGGTCGGCAACTACAATTTTAGCGTTTAAAAGTGCGATGATAGTTATAAAAAGGCCTATTCCTGCAGTAATTCCAAACTTAAGATTAGATGGTATCTTGTTAACAAGTGCTTCGCGGAATTTAAATAAAGAAAGAAGCATAAAAATAATACCTTCAACAAATACTGCTGCAAGTGCTACTTTATAGGAATATCCCATTGCACCGCATACAGTATACGCAAAGAACGCGTTAATGCCCATTCCTGAAGCAAGAGCTATAGGGTAGTTTGCAAAAAAAGCCATACAAAGGGTTGCTATTCCGGCAGATATTGCAGTTGCAGAAAACGCGGCACCTTTAGAAATTCCTGCTATTTCCATGTATCCGGGGTTAACTGCAAGAATATATGCCATTGCAAGAAATGTTGTTATTCCTGCGATGATTTCAGTGCGGACACTTGTACCACGCTCTTTTAATTTGAAAAACTTTTCCATAAAAAAACCTCCTATATGTTTTTCATTTGTTGAATGTTAATGTTTTTTTATTATAACATATATTGTCTGAAAATGTAAATAGGTTAAAAAAATCCTTACATAAAAATTCCTTGATTGCACACAATACTACTGTAAATTCAAACAAAAGGAGCATTTACAATATGAAAGCAACAGGAATTGTAAGAAGAATAGATGCTCGTGTTATAATAAGACAAAAGCCGACAAACCGCATAACTACGGGGTTTTTTAATGATTTTTGCCCGAAAATTTCTTCTAAAAGCCTTGAATTTTGTCGACTTAATTAGACAGAAAGCGAGGTGAATTGACATATTATACATACACCGCACAATCTAAAATATTAATATGTAATAGACGGGATGCTCTGCATCTCGTTTATTATTATGTACGGTTTATTTGAACTTTATACATATAGTTTTTCACCTCATTATATTGACTTTTCTCGTCAAATATGATATAATTGACGAGAAAGAAAAGGAGGTTGCGAGATGCGTCGTTTTGACTATACTGAGCTTATTAATAAGAAATGGGATAATGAAGTTATTAATTACTTATCTCTTATTCACGAATATAGAGGAAAACAGACTTCATATATTCAGCGAAAAACATTAGAACTTAATAAATTAGTTGAAATAGCAAAAGTTCAAAGTACAGAAGCTTCTAACTCAATAGAGGGTATTAGAACTACTGAAACTCGTTTGCGTCAGTTGATGAATGAAAAAACTGCACCTCGCAACCGCGATGAAAAAGAAATTGCCGGATACCGAGATGCACTTAATGTAGTTCATGAGAATTTTGAATATATTCCGCTTACACCAAATTATATTTTGCAGCTTCATAAAATACTTTTAAGTCACACGGATTCCGGTTTTGGGGGTTCTTTTAAGAATGTGCAAAACTATATTAGTGCAACAGATGAAACGGGTAAACGCTTTAACTTATTTACACCATTAGCTCCCTATGAAACACCCGATGCTATTAAAGAAATCTGTGACGAATTCAATCGTACAATCGGAGAAGGCAAAATCGACCCACTTCTGATAGTTCCGGTTTTTATCCACGATTTTCTGTGTATTCATCCATTCCTTGATGGAAACGGAAGAATGTCAAGATTGCTGACTACTTTATTGTTATATAGAAGTGGATATAAAATTGGTAAATATATTTCGTTGGAAGCGAAAATTGCAAACAATAAGGAAGCATATTATGCCGCATTGGAAGACTCGCAGGAAGGATGGCACGAAGGCAAGGATGATGCAACTGCATTTATAAAATATCTGCTTAGTACTATAATTGCCGCATATCGTGACCTTGATGACAGAATCAACATTGTAAGTTCAACTTCTCTTGATACTGTAAAAAATGCAATTGATAATAAATTAGGTAAGTTCACAAAAAAAGAAATATCAGAACTTTGTCCGTCACTTAGTGCCTCTACTGTTGAAAGGCATCTGAAAAAACTAACAGCAGATAACTATATCGTAAAGCACGGTGCCGGGAAAAATACGTTTTATGTAAAGCGGGTTTAATATTTGATAAATCCTATTATATAATGCTTGACCGCAATGTAGAAAAATTATAGATTTTATAAAATATACTAAATACTAAGGAGAATAATCTTATACTATGTATAATCCAAGAAAAAAACCGGTTGTATTCATCTATCATATGCAGATACAGACAGAACATTAGATGATGCTTTTGCTCATCTGTTAAAAATAAAATTCATGAAATAATAATTGGTTAATCTTTTATATTTATATTTTATTGACACATAATCCCTGAAAAAATAGAAATAATAGTAATAAGAAATTCACATGAACAGGGATTTGGGACGTGTTGCGATTTTTTTCAAAAAGAGTCGTAATATCGGTTTATTTGATTTATATTCTGATTTTATGCAGAAAAAAGTTGGTGCAATTTCTATGCTAAAATCGAGCGTAAAACAGAACAATTTTCAAAATAAGGTATCCCCTGAAAAGCCTTATACATCAGGCTTTTTCGGTGTTTTTCAAATATAAAAATAAAGGAGATTAATTATATGAAAGCAACAGGTATAGTCCGTAGAATAGACGACCTTGGTCGTGTAGTTATACCAAAAGAAATAAGAAGAACAATGAGAATACGAGAAGGAGACCCTCTGGAAATTTTTACTGAACGTGATGGAGAAGTTATTTTCAAAAAATATTCTCCTATTGGTGAATTGGGAGAGTTTGCTGCAGGCTATGCAGAAACCCTTTCAAAGACAAGCGGACTAGCGGTTGTAATAACTGATAAGGACAGTGTTATAGCAGTTTCCGGTGCACCTAAAAAGGAACTTGTTGAAAAACGAATCAGCGAAGATGTAGAAAAAACCATGGAAAAGAAAAATATCTTTGTGATTGATTCAAGAGGCGGGGAAGGACTTCCCGTAGTTGAAGGTTCTGAAAAGTATTTTGCAGGAGTTGTGGCACCCATTATCAGTGAAGGTGACAGCATAGGAAGCGTTATGATGGTGTCAGATAAAGAATCAATGCCCGTGGGTGAAGTTGAGAAGAAGCTTTGCCAGAGTGCGGCAGGGTTCTTGGGAAAACAAATGGAAGAATAAAAAAATTGTACATTTTGGGGACAGTCCCCAAAATGTACAATTTTTTTAGCGTATAGGAAATTGCGTTTTTTATCGCGAGCAATATTTGTGGGTTTTAAGTAAAGTTTGGACGCGACGTGGGTGAAGCGGCACGCTTCTTTTTTAGAGATAGAATTCAGTGGACTTTTTGCAATGTGCTTTTCTTATTTTTGCAATTTACAAGGAAAAATTATCGTGGTAAAATGATTGTAAGAGAAATTTTTCAATCTTATTATGGAGGAAAAGCTATGATTGCTGAAAAATGGTGTTTGCTTGTTTGTCTTGCGGACAACTGCTGGAACGATTCTCCCACAAGACCTGACTGTCAGGGAGAGATTTATTATAAAAAACTGAGGGCAGATGTAAAGGCATGGAACGAAATAGTTGATTGTGCGGCTGAAAACGGCTGCGACAGTATTCTTCTTGATATTGCAAACGGTATAAGGTTTGATTCCCACCCCGAAATTGCCGTTGAGGGGGCGTGGACACCTGAATTTATGCGGTCAGAGGTAAAGCGTCTTCGTGACGAAAAGGGGATAAAACTGTATCCCCGACTTAACTTTTCTGCAGGTCACGATGCGTGGCTTGAGGAATATTCCAGAATGGTTTCAACACAACGATATTATGAGGTGGCGAGGGAGCTTATTCACGAAGTTTGCGACATTTTTGACACCCCCGAATTCTTTTCACTTGTCCTTGATGAGGAAAACTGGACAAATCAGCAGCGGTACGATTTTGCCTGCTATCGTCAGTTTGACCTTGTGTGGCACGATGTGGAATACCTGTGTAACTGCATCCGAGAAAAAGGCGTAAGACCTGCCATTGGCGGTGACTATTGCTGGTCATATCCCAAAGAGTTTATAAAGAATGTCAAAAAGGATGTACTTGTGTGTAACTGGCTTTACGGTAGCTTTTACGGTGATGCACAGAATCCTCTTCCTACTGACGAATGGAGCACAAACCGCTACAAAAGCTTCAAGCTTCTCACGGAAAACGGCTTTGATATTATGCTTCAGGGCGGAGCAAATGTAAACACTCATAATTTTGAGCATACAATACGCTACGCTCTTGAAAACCTTAATCAGGACAAAATTCGCGGTATGATTATCTGCGGAAGCTGGGCTGCGCCTATGGATGACAGCAAGTATTGGTATATGGATGCCATATACCAGGCAAAGTACGCAAGGGAAAAGCTTTTGGGAGGTAAATAATATGAAAGACACACTCTATTTAATGCTCTCTCTTGGAGATAATTTCGGCATAGATTCAACCACCCGTGCCGATTATGCAGGTAATGTGTTCAATACAAGAATAATTACCGAGAAGGCAGCCTGGGATCAGGTTGTGGACTTTGCAAAGGAAAAGGGCGTAGAAGCTCTTGTTATAAATATCGGTGATGCAATTTGCTATAAATCCCATCCCGAACTGTGGATTGAAGGGGGATGGACTCCTGAATATATGACAGAGGAAGTAAGACGGCTCCGTTCTATGGGATTCAAGGTTTATCCGAAACTGAATTTTTCCGCGGCACACGATGCTTGGCTCGGTATTTACGGCAGAATGCTTTCCACCCCTGATTATTATGAAGTAGTTAAAGACCTTATTTATGAGGTGTGCGATATATTTGAAACTCCCGAACTTTTCCACATCGGTATGAATGAAGAAGGGGAGGACAGTCAGCGTAACCTCACCTATGCGTGCTACCGTCAGCACGAACTACTGCTTCACGATGTTAAGTTTATGCTTCAGTGTGTAAGGGATAAAGGGGTAAGACCCTGGATGTGGGCAGATGCTTTTTGGAAAGACTTTGAAAATTTTGAAAAAAACATCGGAAAGGATGTTGTGGTAAGCCCGTGGTATTTCGGTCATATGTTCCCGGATGTTTCAGCACCGCTTCCCGATGACCCTTACGATATAAAAAAGCGTGAAAGCTACAGAAAGCTTACCGAGGCAGGATACGATATTATTCCTGCCGGCTCCATAGATTCAACCTTTAACCTTGAACACAATTTAAGATTTACTCTTGAAAATGCCGTTCAGGATAAAGCACAGGGACTTCTTATTGTTACCGGACGCAGTACAACAGAAAGAAATAAATTCCGCATTTTTGCGGCAATTCAGACGGCTTCAAGTGCGAAAAATAAATGGAGCAAACTGTTATAAAAACAACGAATGAGAAGGTAGTGAATTTTATTGTTGACAATAGTGCTTCCATATCCTGATGCGGAAAAGTATTATGAACTTTGGGCACATGATGAAAATAAAATTGATTTTGAAAACGACAAGGAATCTGCCGTAAGATGTACGGTTTCTTATGCGGCAGAGGAACTTTGTGTTTATCTTAATAAATGCGGAATAAAGACCTCTGTATCTTACGAAAAAGGCGAGAGAAACATTATTCTCAAGTGTCTTGACAAAGATGGAGAAGAATTCAGAATATACACTGACGGCAGTGATGCTGTTCTGGAAGGCAATTCTAGAAAAGGACTGCTTTATGCAGTGTATGAATTCCTTGAAGCACAGGGAATTCGCTGGTATTCTCCTACAGAGGAATTTGTCCCTGAATTGAAGAAACTTATTGCCGTTGAATGTAAAAATTATAAATACGATATGCCTGACGGCAGAGGGTTTCATTTTGAAGGACTTCTCAAAGAATCAATGAGCCTTACCGTATGGATGGCGAGAAACAGAATGAACATACACGCTTGTTTCCCGAATACGAAAAAACTTCAGCAGAAGCTGTGCTTCGCTCTTAAAACAGGTGGCCACGTTTTTACAAAAATTCTTAATCCGAAAAACGTTGATGAGAACGGCGGATATTATATTGACGTGCACAAAGACTGGTACGGTAAGCGTGAAGGCGAAATAAATGAGAAAAATGCCATTAACGTTCAGTTCTGTGTTACCAATGAAGAATTACTTGACAAGCTTGCGGAAACTGTCATTGATAAAATAAAGACCGACTGGAAAGACCAATCGGTGTTTGAACTTGCAGGCTTTGATACCTGGGGGGCAAGTTGTAATTGTGAAAAATGCAGTGCCCTCGGAAACGGAACTGACAGAACTCTGCATTATCTTTCACATATAAGAAAAAGAATTGACCAGGCGTATCGTGATGGTATTATTGACCATAATATAAGACTTTCATTCGATGCTTATGAGGGTACAGATACCCTTGAAGCACCTGAGAATCCCGTTCCCGAAAATCTTATAAAAGCGGGAGACTATCCGCTTTTTTGCCCGATTTTAAGGTGCTACCAACACGATTTAAGCGACGATACTTGCGGCAAAAACAGAATATATAAACGTACTCTCAATGACTGGACAAAAACGGGCATGATGCTTGCGATGAATGAGTATTATAATGTTTCAAAATATGAGGATTTGCCGCTTCTTTTCACGGAGAGGATAATAAACGACGTTAAGTATTACATAGACTGCGGTGTGACGGAAATTGAGTATATGCACACCCCCGTCCTCGACTGGGGAGTGAGAAGTCTTAATCAATATGTGCTTGCTAATATCAGCCGTGACAGAAACTGCGATACTGACAAGCTTATCGGCAAGTATTTTGACGATATGTACGGAAAATATGCAGAGCGTGCAAAAGAGGCTTACCGACTTATCGAGGATGCTGTGAGCTATTGCGGATCATGGCGCAACTGGTTTGACACAAGTATTCTCACACACCTTTCCGAGTGGGACGGAAAAATCCCCGCAAAGCCTTTTTATAACGAATCCCACCTGGGAGAAAATGCCGTAGCAAGCGGTTATGAAACTGTAAAAAAGCTTGAAAAAGCTTTGAGGGAGCTTCGGAAAATAAGAACGGAAGAAACAGAATCTCTTTCTCCCGAACTTTTTACTGACGAAAGCACTGCCCTTAACCATCATGATATGAGAAAAAAGCCCGAGGGAGAGGCACTGCTTTCAAAAATCAACGAAGATATCCGCGGAGTTTTGTACGGTGTTGATGTTTTCAGGATGATGGTGCTTTGCCTTGATTATTACAACTGTCTTTACGAAAAACGTGATGATGAAGAAAAACTGTATTCCGAAATTTCCTCGCTTGCCGAGCGTATGAGTGAATACACTTATGGTATAGTTTATCTTGACTATGAGCCTGATACTCAATTAAAGGATGCACTTACAAGATCACAACTTAAAACTCTGTACTATAAAATCACCGCAAACAGATGAAGCTATAAAGGAGATGTAAAAAAAGTCCAGAAAGCAAAAAGGTAACTTTTTAAATGCGAAATTCGGAGTGCGAAGTGCGAAGTGAAGGTGAATTTTTGCTGAAGCAAAAATCTTCATTTTAATAAAAGGATTTTCTATTCAGAGAAAATCATCCATCACCGTAAAAGTCATCGCATCAATTTCGTGCCATAACACGGGCACTCATTTCTGCGGACTTTCTGCCATGCAGTATACTTTACCGTTTATGTTCGCTTTCAGCTCCATTCACGGAGTATACTGTAATTTCGAATTTCGAACTTCACATTTCGAATTTGCAATAGCTTAGTTTGTCCGTTCTGAAGCATTTTTTTATCCCCGGATATTTAGGTTTCGGATGGTGAATGTCCATAATACGCCCGATAACTTCTGTAAAAAGAGGAATAGTCAGAAAATCCGTATTTACGGAAAACCTCTGTAGGAAGTGACCCTGAAAGGATTTCAAGGCGTGCTATGGCAAGACGTTTTTCGGTAATATATTTTTTGGGGCTTTTACCGAGGTGTTTTGAAAAAAGCTTGTGAAGATTGCTTTTTGAAATATAAAGTTCATCGCACATATCTTCGAGGGTGAAAGGGTTAGTGATGTTTTTACTTATAAATTCAATGATTTTCGTAAATGTTGAATCGGAAATGTAGTTGTCATACGGCACAATTCCGGAGGTTTCCTTTGTTTCTATCGCGATATTGTAAAAGATTTCCTCAACTACATTCAAGATGATTTTGCAAAGAGAATCACCCGAAAAATGTCTGCAGTAAAAATCAATTTTTTCAAACAAGGAGAGAAAATATTCAGGCTTTTCCGTACAAAAAACATTTGCCCCAGATGGAATTTCTTTATATACTTCGGGGTGAATTACAGATGGGTCAAAAATCACATCAAATCTGTCATAATACGCCGTTTCGTTAAAGTTTATGATGTGACGGGTATTAGGTGGGGTAAGGATTATGCTGCCGGGTTTTACACTGAAAATTTTTTCATCGGCAATGAAGGTAGCATCGCCCGATTTCAAAAAAATCATTTCATACCCCGTATGTGACTGAGTTTCAATCCCCGGCCAGGACATATCCTCAAAGGAGATATGGTCGTATTTTAATGTGTCATTATAAAACTCGGAAATCGTATTACGTATCATAAAATCACCCTATGAGAATAGTAACACAACAGTGGACTTTTTGCAATATAAATTTATTTTGAAAGGATTGTTTGTTATGAAAATTTATATCCATACCGACCTTGAAGGTGCAACAGAGGTTAATTCCATAAAGCAGGTTTTTCCCTTTTATACACCCGAAAATAAAGAGGCGTGCCGAGCGCTTGCCTATGATACCGATGCGGCAATTAAGGGGGCATTTGATGCAGGTGCGGACGAAGTGTATGTTCTTGACTGCCACGGCCCCGGGGATAATATTGATAAGAGTCTTATCGACAGCCGTGCCGTTCTTGACGGGGGACACAAACATTGGTGGCAGAGCCTTGACGAAAGCTTTGATGCAACCTTCTTTATTGGTGCTCACGCTATGGCAGGTACACAAAATGCTTTCCTTGACCATACCCAGTCGAGTATAGAGTGGTTTAATTATTACATAAACGGCAGAAAAGTCGGGGAACTTGGTCAGTGGGCAATGGTGGCAGGTCATTTCGGTGTACCTCTTGCCATGATGTCGGGAGATGATGCGGCAGTCCGTGAAGCACATAGCTTTTTCGGAGATATTGAGTGTGTCAGCGTTAAAGGAGCTAACGGCAGAAACACGGCACAGCTTTACGATACAAAAAAATCACGGCAGGAAATTTATGATGCATCCTTCCGCACTGTGAAAGCACTTAAGGAAGGGAAGAAATTTCTCCCATATAAACCGACTATGCCTGCGGAGATAAAGTTAGAACTCTATCGTACAGACTACTGTGACATATACCACGAAAATTATCCCTGGACTGAAAGACTTGATGCGAGAACCCTTCGTTATGTAATAAACACAGGGCTTCAGTGGGATATGGCTGAAAACAAATAAAAAATGCACATTTGAGAAAGTCCTCAAATGTACATTTTTTTGCAATATGGCTGCCTTATTTTTGCAATTTAAAGCAAATTTGACGGATAATATTTACAGCAAAATTTGCGAGTGGTATAATAAAAACAGTGATTATTCGACTTTTGCAACAGTGGCTTTTTTGCGAAATTCAGATGGAGACATTCCGCATGAAATCCTGAAGGTTTTATGGTAATATGAAGCACTTCGATAGCCAACACTTTCTGCTACCTGATGGATTGTTAGTGTTGTATTTGCAAGAAGCTTTTTGGACATTTCTATGCGGTGATGAGTGAGAGAATCAAGAAAGTTTTCCCCCGTTTTTTTCTTGTAGTATGAGCAGAAATACTCCTTTGAAAGTTTAACATACTTTGCCACATCATCCAGAGTAAATTCACGAAAATAGTTGTGGCGCATATATTTTAGTGCATTTTCAATAACTTCTTCTGACTTGTTATCATTATTAACAGGTTCCTGCAAATTATATTTCATAATTTCTGAGAGGGAAGAGAAAATTTTTGTCACATGAATTTCTGAATAAACTCCCAATTTGTCAAGAATAATTTTTGAAAATACAGGGATATATTCTTCAAGGAGTTCCTCGGTGGATATTTGTGAATTATTTATGCAAAGCAATTCGATATTGCTGTAGAAAGTCCTTGCAATAACAATCTCAGCTTTTTCAATATTGCCTGCAAGGGCGTAATTCAATTCATGATAGAATCTTTCAGCTCCATTGTCCCAACACATGGCAAGCCATCGTGAAAAGCTGTTTATATGTATATTTACAAGTGCACAAGGACGGTTGATGTAGTCGGATTTAAGATCTGCCTTTGCAAGACGGAGAGATAAGTCAACGGGATTTTTTATGCGTCCTGCAAGAAGGTCTGAAAACATTCTGTCTTTCACAGGTCTTACGTCATTTTCAGAATGTTTGAGTGATTCTTTGTCCAGAGTTGAAAAAATCCTGTTCACGGATTCAAATAGCAGGGAATAATCAACAGGCTTTAAGAAAAAGTCACATACACCAAGACGCAAGGATTCCTGTAATACTTCAAAGTTCTTTTCTTCGCTTATAACTATAAATTTTGACGTATGATTTGTTTTTTTGCAGCTGCGGATTATGTCAAGTCCGTTTTTTCCGTTAAACATTGCATTTATTATAATAACATCGGGATAATGTATACGAAGATGCATCAGTGCAGAATCCGTTTCCATAATAAAAGTTGATTTTATTTGTAAACCAATATGCTTTTTTAAGAAAACAGAAAAATTGCTTAAAAACTGCCTGTCATCGTCTATAATCGTAAGTTCGTGCATATATCTTACCTCCGTAAAAATATGGAAAGGCGGATTGAAAGGAAAAGTCTTTCAACGCCTATATTAATAATAATTTCCATCATTTCCAGACTATGCTTAAATAATACAACAAAAATATTAAAAAATCAACCAAATATTAATATTGAGCACAAAAATATTAATATTGTGTATTGCGGAGTTTTTTGTTTTATTGTATAATACATAATGTAAAATGGTAGAATAGGGTGAGCTATTTTGAGGACTTTTCTGCAATGCACAGAATTTCAGAAAAACACCCGTTCTTATGAAAAAGCAAATAATTTTATTAATCATACATTTTTTCTAAGGAGGAATTTTTATGAAAAAACTATTGGCAATTGTGGTAGTTATTGCAATGGTGATCTCCTTTGCACCTATGGCAATGGCATCTGCCGCAAAAGTGGAGTTCACAGATTTTAAGTATCTGGACGCAGGAGAGAGTGAAATTCCCGAAGTTCAGACAGGTCTTGTGTACACACAGGTAACAGCAAATCTTAACGGTACTTCACCGCAGACTGTAATGCTTATCGTTATGCTCTGTGATAAGGAAACAGGTAAGATTAAGGCAACTGATTCACAGTCAGTAACACTTTCAGGTGCGCTTGTAAGTGATACTCTTAAAGCAGGCGTTACTGTTAACAGCCTTTCAACAGAAGAATACAAGGTGTTCCTTTGGGACGGTGTAACATTATGTACACCTCTTGACAATATGGAGCCTGCAGCACCTCAGAATGTTGTTGACAGCGTAAATAAGCCTTCAGATATTGAACTTACATGGGATGCAGCATATGATGACTTTGACGATGTAGCTTCTTACAACGTTTACAGCGACGGCATACTTGTTTCATCGGGAAGTAACGAAACAACATTCACCGAATCCGACCTTGATAAGAATACAGAGAAGAATTATCTTGTTGAAGCGGTAGACGGTGCAGGCCTTGTTTCTAAGGCAACAGAATTCAATGTAACAACTGCAGATGTTCCAAATATTGAAATGTCAACAGATGATCCGGACAGCATAACAGGTGTTACAGAAAACGGCGTATGGCTCTGGCTTCCTACAGCTCGTCCCGAGCTTACAGGACCTACACCCGGAAGTAAGCAGGGTTACGGTTATACAGAACCTACTGAAGCAGGCGGCAGAGCGTGCCGTGTAGCTCCCGATTACCTTCGCGGCAGCGCAACTCTTATCGGTCGTTTCACCTGTAAGGTTGACCCTGCACTTATCAATGCAGATGATGAAAGAGTAATTATCGACATCACATTCTTTGATGAGGATACAGAAAAGGTTGATATTTCATACACAAGAAAAGATTCAACTGCAACAACTCTTAAAACAGGTAGTTCAAGCTTTATAAAGACAGGTACAGGTCTTTGGAAGACGGAAAGCTTTCGCCTTGTAGATGCAGGCTTCCACTACTATATGGATAACGGTACAGGTCAGGGTAACTTCCGTTTCTGGCAGGGCACTCCCGGGCTTAAGGTTTCTAACGTAGCTGTTTCAAGAAGAAGCGATTACGATGGTGAACCTTCAGGTCTTCGTATGAAAGACGTTCCTGAAATCCGTGAAGTAGTGTTCTATATGGATCAAGCGGAAGTTGTGGAAATTGACGGAGAAGAATGTATCGAAATTGATGAAACAGAATCATTTGATTTTGACATTACAGATACAAGACTTAACGGTGTAAGACGTGTTAATGTGGATATTGAATACCTTGACGAAGGTGAAGGCAGTATCATTCTTGACTATATGAGTACATCCGGTAATTCTCAGGCTACATACTCTCTTACAAACAGTGGCGAATGGAAGACTGCAAGAATTGAGCTTTCTGATGCAAAATTTGCAATCGGCAAAAATCTTCCTATTTCAACGGATGATATGATCATTTCAACAAACGGTCAGCCTCTCAGAGTAAAGTCCATCCGTTTCTACGACGCAAGATAACAAGGGGGATTAATATGAAAAAAATATTTAAGAAAGGTCTGTTATGTGCGTTTTCGGCATTTATCCTGTCAGCAGTAATGGGAATAGCACCCAAGGCTGATGCGGCATCGGTTTCGGTCCGCGAAAACCCCGTTATTATGCCGCAGGTTGAAATTAAGGAAATGACACCTGTTGATGAAGATGCTGCGTACATTGTCTTTACTGATACTGCGCAGGAAAAGCAGATGACCTTCGAAGACGGCTTCGGTAAAACTGAAAAAGCAGACCTTACATATAACGAAAAGGTTAATTTTAAGGGAATTGTCGGAAGACAGGTTTTCTATCAGAATCAGATTTTTCTAAAATTTGACCCCTCTTTTGCATCTCCCGAAGATACAACCTTCAAAATTACTTTTAACTATTACGACTACGGTGGTGCAGGTTATATTCATTTTGACTACACCATTCCCGGTACAACCGATACCTATGGACGTATCTCCGTTCTTAAAATGGGTGATCCCAAGGGTGGTACCGATGAAGAACGTTATGAAAAAGCAAAGTGGTGGGAATGTACCTTCTACATTTCTGACGCATCCTTCCGTCAGGCAATGGATTACGGTGGGGATATCCGTATCGTAACAGGCGGTTATAACACCTTTGCGAAAATTGAGGTGACAAACCTCAGCCGTAACGCAGGTGTAGAAACATTCGACCTTTTCAACTCAAAATCAGCAAACTCTCTTAAAGTAATGGGACTTTTTGATGAATACAGTGCAGAAAAGGCAGATGCTATTCTTGGAAAAGAACTCACAAGGGAAGAGGCACTTAAGTACATCATTCAGTTTGCAGGTCTTAAGGAAGAGGCAGAGAAGAAGCATCTTTCTTGCTCATTCACAGATGTATCGGCAGAATATAAACCCTATGTTGGAATGGCAGAAAGCCTTGGTATCATAAAGAACACAGGCGGCACACTCGGTGCTAAAGAACCCTTTCCGCAAAGTGAGCTTTGTGAGTGGTACACAGCTTTTATGGGTTCTGATGACCCGGCTGTAAAAACTAATCCACTTATGGTTGTAGCAGGACTTAATCTTATAAATTCAGGTAACATGGTATTCCAGCCTACAAAGAAAGTTCTGATGGATAACCTTGTTGCATTTGCAAACAATATGCTTCCATTGAAGAATTTAAAGACAGAAAAGTGTTATCTTTCAGACCTTTACAATTCAGGCAGGGTGACAGTTGATACTTTCAGAGCAACAGGCGATTCAAGTCTTATCAACTGGCTTCTGATGGGTGAATTCTATATGCCCCCGGAAGAACACTACGACCCTGAAACAGGAAGAACATATTACACAATCAACCTTCTTGGTGAAAATGCAATCAAAAACTACTATACGATGCCTATGACATCGACAGACGATACCAGATTCTATTTCCGTGATAAAAATTCCAACATATACGAATATAATATGAAAACTTATATGGTTAAGTATATGTGTACCGGTGACCCCGGAATAGAGCATTTCTTCTGTGTAACAGCGAAGAACAATCTGTGGTATCTTGACCAGTATTCAAGAATCTGTAAGATTAATCTTGATACTTATGAAGAAACTGTTGTAGTACACCTTCCCGATGCTTATCAGGATATATCTCTTTCAACAGGTGTAATGCTTCAGGTTGACTTTTATGAAACGGCACTTACAATTGGTGTACGTGACGCCCGTTATTGGGAAATGAGGGACCAGGGCGGTTCAATACATCAGTACGATATCGAAAATAATATCTGGAAAAATATTTTCATAACTGACTTTGCAAAGGATTTTGTAACCGACTATACTTATCCCGGACATCTTTGCCAGAACCCCGTAAAGAAAAATCTTGTGTTCTACTGCCACGAGGGTGCAGATGTAAACGACAGAACCTGGGTTATGGATATGGAAACAGGTGAAAGATGGGTAGGTTTCCCTCAGAAGAAATATTCACCTGAAAGAACAGGTGAAACAGGCGTTCACGAATATTGGCTTGCAGACGGCGAATATCTTCTGACAGTCCGCGGACATAGCCATCACGACGAAATCCGTTACAACTGGGGTGCTGAAACAGAAACTCCCACCGAAAGAGGTATTTACTTTGCACGTTGGGACGGTAAGGACCGTTACCTTGTAAACGGGGACTATAAGTATTCACACTGTGCGACAGCACTTAACTCCAACCGCTGGCTTATTTCCGACGTTGGTATCGACAGTGCAAACGGTTTTACAAAGCTTGTACTTATGGATACAGAGGCAGGGTGGTCAAAAGTTATTGTAAACCATACAAAGGGTAATAACCCCGGACATTCACATCCGCAGTTCAGCTGGGATGCAAAGACTGCGTTCTTCGGTCTCTGGAGTGAAGACTATAAGACTGTTGAAGTCGGCTGGGCTTACATAGGCGACATCACTGAAAATCCCACCCCCGGCGGTCAGATTGACCTTAACGAAGCTTGCTCTACATACAGCTTCGAAGGTGAAGATCACTTTATGATTGAACATAAAGATGACAAGGGTACATATTACGAAATTCCCAAGAACAACTACATGGAAGTTAAGGTTAAAACCGATTACCTTGAAAAGGAATCAACCTCGGTAGAAATTGAGATTGAATATCTTGATGATGGTTATTTCCCCATAAAGCTTGATTATTTTGAATGGGAAAACATCAGTACCTATGCAAAACGAGAGAAAAATCACCCCGACTACTATTACGAAGGTGTTGGTAAGCTTCGTCCCAGAGTAGAATACATTCAGCGTACCAATACAGGTAAGTGGAAAACCGCAAAGCTTACAATTCATCATATGAATCTTGAGAATATGTTCCAGCTTGGTGCAGACTTTAAGTTAAGCGGTGTACAGTCAAAGGCATTTATCCGTGATGTATTCGTAAAAGAAGTTAAGTGATTTGAGAGGAGTTACAGATATGAAGAATATTAAAAAAATCCTCTGTATGATTGTTGTATGCGCTATGACACTTTCACTTATGTGCTTTAGCGTATCGGCAGAAACAGAGTTTGATGTAACTGCATCTGTAAACTACGACACATCTGTAGTTACAATACAGGTTACAACACCTGCAAAATATGTGCAGAAAATTTCAATAGTAATGTACGAAAAAGAAACTGCGGTATCTTCACCTGCTGATTTCGTACGTGCACTTGAAGTTAAAACAGACGGCAGCGGATTTGTGGAAACAGAAATTCAGCTTGCAGAAGATGACCCGGCAGGTTACCTTGTAATCGCTGCATCCGGTAACGGTACAAAAGCGGCTGTTTCAAAGGATACAACAGAAATCTACTTTGAAAGCCAGACTTATATAGAAGAGGTTACACTTCCGGCAATTGAAACTGCAGACCGTGCAGAAATTGAAACACTTCTTTCTGAAAAGGCAGATATGCTTTCAATCGACAAAACAGATTTTGCAGAAAATACAGATGTAATCTGTGACCTTTTCCTTAACATCCGTGAAGCAGATTACAATAACGAATGTAATGATATGGGTACTGTAGTAAACATCCTTTCGGGTGTACAGCTTATCCGTGATATCAACGCTACAACAACCGATGAAGAGTGCGTGACACTTTGCGAGGATGAAAGCACACTTCTTACACTTGATACAGAAGACAGCGACTACAGTGATAACAAAGATGTAGTTTATGAGCTTTTCTATGCTAACGCAAAGAACGAGGCTCCCGAAACAATTACTGATGTAAAGAATGACCTTTTCCAGAGTATAGCAATAGCTAGTCTTAATAAGCTTGATGCTACAAAGAACGGTCCTACTGTTGAAAAGTACATCGAATACTTCGGCATTACTCTTCAGGATTACGAAGATGCTTGCGACAAATACGGGGCAGGTGAAATCAACAAAGCCTTTGTAGGTCAGGATTTCGTGCTTGCAGGTGAAGTTGTAAAGGCGTTTGAAGATGTTGTTTCCTATAATGAAGAAAACTCAAAGCCCTCCGGTGGCGGCGGTGGCGGTGGTGGCGGATTCAGCGGCCCCGCGAAAAAGCCTGATAAGGAAGTTATAGTTGATTCAGACCTTCTTAATGAAAATGAAAGCCTTGAAGTTCTTCCTACACTTCCTTCAACAAGTATGTTTAATGACGTTCCTGTAGACCACTGGGCATTTGAGTCTGTAAATGAGCTTCACAGTCTTGGTGTAATCGACGGTATTGCACTTAATACCTTTGATCCTGACAGCTACGTTACAAGAGAAGCATTTGTAAAGATGTATGTAATGGCTTTCGATATGTATGATGAAACAGCACTTACTATTTTCACAGACCTCTTAGGACACTGGGCAAATATTTATGTTGCAAGTGCACAGATTAACGGAATTGTAAAAGGTCAGGATAACTTCACCTTTGGTGTAGGTCAGCCTATTACAAGACAGGATGCGGCAGTAATGCTTAAGAGAGTGCTTGATTTTAAGGGCATCACTCTTGAAAGCGGTGAGGCAAAGAGCTTCAGCGATTCAGGCGAAATTGCAGAATATGCCAAGGAAAGCGTTGATGCACTTGCATCTGCAGGCGTAATCAACGGTATGACAGAAACCCAGTTCCAGCCTGAAGGTAAGCTTACACGTGCACAGGCGGCTAAGTTAATTTACGGCGCTTTAAGCCGATAAGAAAGGAGAACATGAAAATGAAGAATATGCTTAAAAAATGCATTTCACTTGTTATGGTAATTTTCATAATGTCTGCTTCATTTGCTGTATTTGCGGCAGAGGAGACAGAGGCTCCTGCAGTTGCGGTAACTTATACAGAAGCGCAGATTGAAAAATACAACAAAGACCTTGCTTTTCTTAAAGCAGTGGGAATCTGGACCTCAACAGGTACAGACCCTGTAAATAAAGTTACAAGAGCGGAGTTTGCAGCTGCTCTTGCAGGACTTTGTAACCTTGACAAAGCGGCAAATATTCCGCTTACATACTCAGATGTTAATGCAGAAACACAGTACGTTGACTCTATTTATGCAGTAGGCGTGGCTAATCTTATGGTTGGTTCAGATAATATGTTCAGACCTGAAGAAGAAATTACATTCAATCAGGCGGCAAAGGCTGTCGTGACAGCTCTCGGCTATGACGGTATTGCAAATTCAAAGGGCGGATATCCCGACGGGTTCTATTCTACAGCACTTCAACTTGACATTACAGTTGGTGCAGGAAGAGACAGCGCATTAACACGTTACGATGTAGTAGAGCTTATGACAAAAGCCTGCGAAACAGATGTTATGCAGGTAATCGGTGTTGAATCAGAAGATGTGATTTTTTCTGTATCAGAAGGAAAAACGGTTCTTGAGGTTTATCACAACATCACAAAGGTTGAGGCACAGTTAAAGGATGACGGTCTTACAAATATTAAGGGTGAGTCACAGGCTCCCGGAAATAACGTTATAGTTGGTGAGCTTAAGCTCAAAAATGACAGCGTTGTCACTGACGGCCTTCTTGGCTACAACGTAATCGCATATTACAATACAGACGAGGATGAACTTCTCTATATTGAAGAAGACGTAAAGAAAAACACTATTCTTACTGTAAAGGCAGAAGACCTTCAGACAGATTCAGCAAAGTTTACAAAGAAAAATGTTGTGTACAATAACGGCAACAAAGCAGTTAATGTAGAGGTAAGCCCCTATGCTGATTTTATCTATAACGGAAGCAGCTATCCTGCATTTATGGTAAATGACCTTAAGATTAAATCAGGTACTCTTACATTTGTTGATGTGAATTTTGACAAGAGCTATGATGTAGTTATTGCAGAAGAATTTGAAAACTTCCTTCTCCTTACAAATAACCAAGCAAACCAGATTATTGCAGACAAAAACGGCAATGAAATCAAGTACGGTGATTATAAAAAGTTTGAATTCTTCACAACAAACGGTGAAACAAAGGCTATTTCGCTTCTTAAAGCAAACAGCGTGCTTTCTGTTTTTGCAAGTAAGGATGATGCAAGAATTAAAATAATCGTTTCAGAAGATAAGGTTGACTGTAAAGTAAAGGCTATTGAAACAGATGAAGACGGCAAGGAAATCATCACTGTTACACATATGGTTGAAGGGGTAGAGGTTGACACTCCTTACGAATACAGTGCAACATTCCTTGAAAATAATGAAAACGGTGTAGATGGGTTTGTTAAGCCTGTACTTGGCTCAGAGGTTACACTTCGTCTTGATTACCAGGGAAGAATCGCAGGTATTGAAAATTATAATGATCAGTACCAGTATGCATACTTTATCACAGCAGGGAAGGATACAACCTCCAAGCTTGCCGGCAAGTGCCTTGTAAAGATGTGTCTTAACACTGGCGACATTGCTACTATCGCAACTGCAAAGAAAATTATGATTAACGGTGTTACAACAGAAAATGGTGCAGATATTCTTTCAGAAACAGACCTTTATGTTGACAGCAATACTTCAGGCGATTTCAGAAGACAGGTTGTAAAGGTTAAATTAAGTGCAATAGGTGAGCTTAAGGAAATCGAAACCACAACAGATGCCGAAATCTGTACAAAAACAACAGGTTTTGACCCCACAAGATTCTGTCTTGTATATAAGACACCCACAGGAAGCTATTCCGAGTATTATAATGCAAAGCGTAATTCTCTGAGCGGTAAATATATTATGGACGCAGACACAACAATTTTCCTTGTTCCAACTGATGCCGACTTTGATGAAAAGTACATTAAGGTAATCCCCCATGAAGACCTTTATAACCTTGCAAGAAGATCAGATGCAAGAATGTATGATGCTGACCAATACTGGACAGTGGGTGCAGTTGAAGTTGTATCACAGAAGGGTACAGGCTTTCTTCCCAAGGCTATGACTGTTATAAAGAGCGTTAAGGGAGTAAATGCTGACGGTGAAGATATTTATATGGTAACCGGCAGATATAAGGATGAGGAATATACATTCCGTGAAGAACATCCCGGAATTATTGATTCTGTAGTTCCAGGCGGACTTAAGTTTGGTGATATCGCAGCCATCAAGGTTGACGAAAACTACAATATTGTTGATTTGAACTTGCGTGTAAGAACAAGTGATTCAGCACCTTTCCAGTCAATAACAGGTAACGAAGATACAGGTGAGGGCTATTTCTACGGTCATGTTTATGCAAGAAACAACATTGCTGTAGTTCTTTCAACAGACCGTGGTGCAACTGTAAGAGCACACGCAATCGCAAACGGACCCAAGCCTGTTGTTATCGACTATGTAAATCACGAAGTAAGACAGGGCACATACGATGATGTTCCCGTAAGTGCATCGCTTGATGAAAACGGCAATTACACATTCACGGATAACGGTGTAACAATGTATATTTACAGATACTCGGGTTACATCAACGACTGTGTAGTAGTAATTAAATAATTCGAGGTGACACGGATGTTACAATCAAAGCTTTCTAAAAGAATAACGGCAATTATATGCATAGTTACACTTATGCTTGGCTGCTTTAGTTTTGAAACTATGGCTGCAAGCAACAGTGTGGCTTCCTTTGCCGATGCACTTACGGAAGAAATGCTTACAAACGAGATTATAGGGGATATTACAAAAAATCTTGACCTTGATTTAAGCGATATTCTTCCCGAAGGTGCCAGTGTAAGCTTTGAAAGTAACTCAAATGCCATAGCAATTGACGGTGAGGTTGCGCACGTTGTGCGCAACCTCTACCATGATACTCCCGTTACACTTACAGCTACTGTAACACGCGGCAGTGAAAGTGTAAAAAAGGAACTTAATTTTACAGTTCTTAAACAGACTACAAAAGTTCATTTGTCAGAAAATTTCTATTATCCAAATAATAAAGGAAACCTTTTTACAGAGGAAGACTCTCTTACGGTAAGTAAAACAATGCCCTCGCCCACAAGAGAAACTGAGGAGGGATGGGCATTTGCCTTTGCAACAGAGCTTGAGGGTGACAGCGTAGCGGCAAACAGATTTAAAGCAATTACAGACGAAGTAAACGGTGATTATTTCCTTAAAGCATACCGTGATGTTGCAGTAGACAGTGACTATAACTTTTTACATTATGTATTCGGTGACAAGCCATCGGGCAAAGTGTCCGTCAAGGCAGATGTCACATTTAACCACGAGCCGGGCACACAGATTTACGTGTTCCGTGCTTTCGGTAATTATTATGTAGACGGCAGCTATGAAAGAGCACGCATTTTTGAAATAAACTATAAATATGACCAAAACGGTGCTGCCTCAACCTATATGTCCTATTACAGCGGAAATGAAGTTAAGACCGCTTACATTAAAAAAGAAGATATGCCCAAAGTTGGGGAAGAAACAGAGCTTGAATGGCTCTTTGATACAGATGCCCAAGAATGGGATATGTATATAAACGGCACAAAAGTAACAGAAGAAAGTATACCATTCTACGAAAGAGATAAAGAGGATGCAAACCGCACAAATTTTGTAGATATAAATGACATTGACTTCAACATTTTCCGTACATTTACAGGCGGAAAAGTGTATATAGATGATTTAATTGTAACAAGTACAAAAGAAAATAACACAGACTGTTTTAACGTAACGGAAGAAATGCTTACAAATGAGCCAAGGGACGTTATAACAGAAAACCTTGACCTTAATCCGGAAAATTTTCTTCCCGATGGTTATTCCGTATCATTTACAAGTAATAATGATAATATTGTTATAAGTGAAAATACAGGCTATGTTACCCGTGACCTTTACCGTGATACAAACGTAGAAATAACGGCAACTGTACAAGGCGGCGGAAAGACGTGGACTAATAAGCTTTATTTTAAGGTACTAAGACAAACCACAAAGGTACATATGTCTGAAAACTTCTATTATCCCGAGGGTAAAGGGATGATACTTTACGATGTTCCCGGAATAAAACGCTCTGAAACAAATGCCACTCCTCCAATTACAGGAACTTACGGTTGGTCTACAAGATATGCAACGCAGCTTTCCGAGGATACAACCTCAGGGCAGAGATTTAAAAGCTATATTGATGTAGAGGATGAGAAGTATCTGCTTCATTCATACCGTCCTGTGGGAATGGAAGAGGGTAACAGTACCTACTACATCCTCGGTGAAAAACCAAAGGGTGACATTATTCACCGTATGCGTATGAAGTTTGAACATACTGACGCACCGCAGATTTACGTATTCAGAACATACGGCATATTTAAGGTGAACGGTGAAAACAAACGTGTATGGTTGAATGAAACAAACTTCCGATATGAATCCAACGGTGCATACAACATTTATATGCCTGTACATAACGGTGAAAAAAGTCAAACAATATATTTTTCAAAGGATTATTTGCCGGAAGTGGGAGAATGGGCAGCCTTTGAGTGGAGATACTACGAAGACTCATTGACTCTTGACCTATTTATAAATGATGTAAAGGTTAACAGTGAGCCTATTCCTTTTTACGATGCTCTTAATCCATCTGTTGACAGAACTGAATTTGTAGGCTACAACGATTTTGAATTCAATACATTCCGTCAGTTCGGAAAAGGTAACCTCTTTATAGACGATGTAAGTATTACGGATAACCCCAAGTGGTATAACGAGAATCCCGAAATATTCTATTTATATAACAATATTAAGGAAACCGATTTTACATCAGAGGATAAAGATGCAGTTACCGCAGACCTTGATTTTGAAAATCACAAATGGGCTGACTACATCAGTGACAATGATATTACAGTGACTTACTCTTCAAGTGACACGGATGTCCTTTCCGGTGACGGCACAGTTACAAGAGGGAAGTACGATACTCCCGTAACCGTTACTGCTACTATTACAAAGAACGGTGCGTCAATTACAAAGGAGTTTTACTTTACAGTCCTTTGTAATGAGGAATACAGTAAAATATCAAACATTGCAAAACTTATTACCCCCGAAGTATTTACGGCAGAGTCTGTAAAACACATAACAAAAAATCTTGACCTTGATTACACAAAGCTTTCAGGCATTGATTTTTCAGATGTGGAAATCACTTTTGAAAGCAGTAATCCTTCTGTTATTGATGTAAACAGTGAAAGAGGCGTAGGTATTGTAAAGCGTCCCCTTGAAGATACCACTGTTAAAATTACCGCATCAATTATGCAAAACGGAAAAAATATTCTTATAGACAAAGCGCTTGAGTACAGAGTTCTTTCTAAAGGTAAAGCGGTATATTATTCCGATTCATTTTACTATCCAGAAAGCATAGGAAAGGGCATACACCAGATTACAGAATCTGAAATGGGAATAACAACGTACAGTGACGCCCCCTACAAAACAGCGTTGGAAGTTGATAAAAACAAAAACTACTTTATGCATACATGGCGTGAAGGGACAAGCGGATCACAGAAATTTATTCAGTACAAATTCCCCACAACGTCACAGTACAAAGTGGCTTTCGAAACGGACCTGAAATTTAATCACTCTGATACGCCGCAGTATTATTTCTTCCATATGTACGGAAACTATCTTTTGCCTGACGGCACAAAAGAAAAGGCGCAGATAGTTGACTGCTGTTTTTATTACGAAGGTTACCGTGAATTTATGTTCACAAGACGACAGGACAATGCCGGTACAGTAAGAAGCGTTTATCTTACGGAAACTGCACCTATACTTGATGAATGGTTTACTCTCAGAATTGAGATTAATACAGCAACCCAGACGGCAGACTACTTTATTAATGGTGTGAAGCTTAATGAAGCACCTATTCCGCTTTATGAATGTACTACAAGAAAAGACCAGGCACTTTATAACGTAGAGGATATTCGTTTTACAAACTTCAGAACACAGTCAGGTCAGCTTTCCTTTGATAACTTTGCCGCATATACAGTGGCAGGTGATGTTGTTTCAAACAGTACATTCTCGTCAGACGGCAGGGCTGTCGGTGCTATTGAAGAGGTACTTGACGGAACTATTGATGTGAATGTCCGTCTTTATAATCAGACAAAGGAAGCTAAAAAAGTCAGCGTTGCAGTATGTGAATATCAGAATTCTGAACTGACAAATATCAGTCTTAAGTCCATTGACCTTGATACAGACAGCTCAACCGCAGAAGAGCTTATATTTGAGGATTTCAAGCTTTCTGAAAATCCTGAAAACTCGGTTGTTAAAGTATTTTTACTTGATAAGAATATTGCATATCCATACCAAGAGCAGCTTTACTTTAAAAATGAGCTTAACCGTGAAGTAATATCAGGGGAAATGACTTGCCCTGTTTCGGGAAGATCCTATAACTGGGTAGATTTCAACGGCAAAAATATGATAAGAAGCTACTTTACAATGCAGGGATGGTCAGCGGACGGAAATAAATTCTTTGTCCGTGACGACGATTTCAGGATTTATGAATACAATTTAACAACAAGCAGTGTAAAGTATATCGACCATTGTGAGAGAGAGCATAATATAGTGACAACGCCACTTAACGGACTTTTCTATATTAACCGCGACAGTGAAATAATAAGAATGGATATTGACACTTATGAGAAAAAGGTAGTCGGTGTCATCCCGGAAGAATATGCAGATGCTGCAGGTATGCTTCAGGTAATGGATACCGAGGAAAAGCTTTCTGTTGAGTGGTCGGACAAACAGCTTGCCGAAGGGTCAAGATTCCCGATTCTTGATCTTAAGACGGGCGAGTGGGATTTAAGCCACAACTATGTTTTCGATACAGAGTGGTATGATCCAAACCATGTTTCAATTAACCCCGTAAAGCCGAATCTTCTCCTTTTCTGTCACGAGGGTACTTCTGTAAATGACAGACTGTGGGTGCTTAATACAGATACTGATGAATACTATAATGTATTTGTTCCAAGATTTTATTCTGCGAAATCTGCAGGTGAAATTGCTTGCCACGAGATGTGGACACACGACGGTGAGCATATTGTGTTCCATAAATCTTCAGGTAGTTCCGCAATCGGTTATCCCGGTATTGTTTCCATTAAATATGACGGAACAGAACGTAATTACATAAACAGTGACTATGCATATAACCACGTTGCAACAAGTCCCGTAAGTAACCGCTGGGCAGTAGCAGATACAGGTTACAGCAACGGTGAATATTCGGATATTGTTCTTATTGACTGTTACACCGGTGTAAGCCACGTTGTTGCAAGAGTGAAGCAGACAGGTACTAATCCCGGACACTGTCATCCCGCCTTTAATCTTGACGGCACAAAGGTGTGGTTTGGTCACTATGACGAAACAGGTAAGATTATAAGAATCGGCTGGGCGGATGTATCGGATATAATTGAAAATGCACCCGAGGGCGGATGGTATGACCTTTCAGATAGCTGCGACAGCTTCAGCTATGCGGACTGCGACAGTGAAGTAGAAGTAATTACTCATAATGGACAGGCTCTTTATAAGCTTCCCAAAGGAAACGTTATGCGTGTAAATGTCAAGAATGAAGTTGCATATCAGACAGAGGGAAATGTAAAGGTTACAATTACTTATCTTGACGAGGGAACAACTGATTTCAACTTCACCTATTACACCTTTGAAATAGGTGAAACAAGAAACCGCCTTGTTAAGAATACTGAAAAAATAACCCGTACGGGAACAGGGGAGCTTAAAACAGCTACCCTTAATCTTGCGGGGGCGTGCCTTGACAATATGGAACGCTTAAAGACTGATTTTACAATCAGCGGTTCTGCAGATGTGAAAATAGCATCTGTTACGGCAGAGCTTATTAATTAAAATAAACGGAAAACGGAATTTGGAGGTACAAAATAGCAAAAACAAAACATCGGTTTTAAGAGCGTTTAGCTACCTTTCGGTCTGTTTTCCGTTTTCTGTTTTTAATTTATAGGAATTTGCGTAAATTAGTACGCGTGAAACTGTGTTTGCACTTTGTACGTGCGCGACGTGGGTGAAGCGGCACGCTTCTTTTTTAGTAATTAATTTGGAGGAATAGTTTATGAAATACTGCGAAAAATCTATCAGAACTGTTGCATCTACAAATGCGGAAATTTTAAGGAAAATCTACGACCATATGTTTGAAATAAGAGGGAAAAGTAAGGTTTGTTACCGTCCGTTCCCTTATTACAAGGAAATGGATATCATTCATAAGGCAGGACCGGATTTTAGCGAAATTTTTCCCTCTTACGAAGTTGGTGATTACGCTTTTATCAGTGTTGATGCAGACGGTCCCTATGACAGAGAGCTTATTATAAATGTAGCTAAAAACAAAAATGCAGAGGTTTACTTTAACGGTGAAAAAATTCCTACACATGAGGGAAATTTCAGAAATATTCCTGCAGTTGATGCGGATATCCTTTTCAAAAAAGGTAAAAACCGTATTGTAGTAAAGCTTGTTGCAGATAAAGAAGGATTTGAGGGGTATCTTCGCATACTTATTCCCGGACTTCGTATGGGTGCAGGTAGTTACGTTTACTGTACAAGACAGTACATTGATAATGACGGCTTTGAAGGACAGGCAGTAATAAGACATTCACGTCTTTATAAAAAAGACGAGGTATTTGAGCCTGCTTTTGAAAATATTGACTGGGTTTTCCCCGTAAAGCCGGAGCAGTCAAATGTAAAAGAATTTGACTTTGCCTCTCTTTGTGAAAATGAGGGTAAAGCCGCTTACGTATATACAGAATGTAAGGGTAAGCTTATTATTGAGAATAAGTCACCTATTAAGATAATGTGCAAAGGGAAAAGCCTTTACACATCCGAAGAAAAAGGAAAGTATGAGGCTGAATTTAAAGATTTCACACCTCTTCTTATAAAGAGTGCAAGAGGGGAAGAATGGGGATTTACCGCAACTACAGATGGTGAAACACAGCTTGCATTTGTAACAGGTGATACCTGCCCCGACCTTCAGTGGATATGGTCAGGTCCTTTCGGTAGAGTTACAGACCCCCTGAGCTATCCCTATGTGCCCGAAATGAAGCTTGACTTTGCAGAGCCTATGCCGTCAGCCTGCGGAAAAACCTGTTACTGGAATTTCTACCGTAAGGGCACCTATCTTCGTCAAAACGTTGAAACAAGCTTCTGGGGACAGTGGTTCTATGCCATTATGGTAGGTGTAGAAGGTATGCGCCAGACTGCTGCAAAGCTTGATATAAAAGAATTTTACGATTACTATATCTCCTTTGGTGAGACAATTGCAAAGCACCGCGACTATGCAAAGCACGATGACAGAGTGTCGGGATATTCTTCATATCTTTCTGCATCTGCCAACTTCAACAATCTTGACTCTATTGGTACATTCGGTATAACTCTTTGCGAATACTACCTTATTACAGGTGACAACAATGCAAAGCGTCTTATTGAAATGATGGCTGACAAAATGATGACTAATGTCCCAAGATTCCCGGATGGTACATTCCACCGCGGAAAGACAATGTGGACAGACGATATGTATATGTGTATTCCGTTCCTTGCACGACTTGGTGCAATATTCAGTGAAGAAAAGTATTTTGACGAAGCTGCAAGGCAGATTTTCGGCTTCTATGAAAGAATGTATATGCACGATCAGAACATATACTCACACATTTACTTCCCACCGGAAGAATTTGCAAACCGTGTTCCCTGGGGCAGAGGTAACGGCTGGGTTCTCCTTGCTATGAGTGAGCTTCTTATGCTTATGCCAAAAGACCATAAGGACAGAGAAAGAGTTCTTGAGATTTTCCGTAATTTTGCAGGTGGTGTTCTTAATTGCCGTGACAAGCGTCAGGGAATATGGCATCAGGTTATAAACAATCACGACAGCTATATTGAAACAAGTGGTAGTGCAATGTTTATAACTGCACTTGCACGCGGTGTGAAATTCTGTTGGCTTGATGAAAATATCAAAGACACTGTTGTTGAAGCGTGGAATTCCCTTTGTGAAAAATGCATTGACAGTGACGGTAACGTTTACGGAGTATGTCAGGGTTCAGGCTGTAATAAAGAAGAAAAATACTACCTTAACCTTGGTACAATCAAAAATGACGACCACGGTGTAGGTATAGTTCTTGGTGCAGGTGTAGCCGTGATGAATATGTTAGGAGAATAAAACCGAGTGTTTCTTTAAAATGGGAGTTTGATTGGCGGAAATTGGAATTGTGCTTGTTGTATAAAAGTATTATTATGTATATGAATATACTTACAGAAAGAGGAATCAGTTATGAAAGACGAAATGAAATCAATGTTTAAAATGTTGTCTTGTGGTAATTTAGAGGCAGACATATATGTTGTGACAGATAAAAATGAAAAAATTTCAGCTGAATATGAAATTAAGCACGATGTCAAAAGAAAGACAATTTGTCTTAACACTATTTATGAAAATACTTTCAGGGATTTTATATGCTTTGACTATAGTAAAAATCATATTGAATGCAGACGAGTTTTTGAAAATATAAGTGACACAGAATTCAGAGTAAAAGAACTTGAATTTGACATTTGTGGAATAAACTTTGAAAAAGATTCTGATGACGACTATTTTTACCATATAGAAAACCCCAGGATTTTCGGAAATAACACTTTTCCTGTTGATTATGACAGAATGAATCCTGAAAGCAAAAAAAATGAAAAATTTGGAATTATTCCCGGGGACAGATGGCCTGACATGGGTAAAATAGATGAACCGGTACGTGAAAGAATAGGTGCAAGCCTTTTTCAGCCTTTTCCCGCAATTCTTGTAAGTAATTATCAGTCAAAGAAGGGTATTGTTCACGGAACACTTAGTCAGGAAGTATTTTTCCATAATTATGAAGTTGTACATAATGAAGGTGATGTAAAACTTAAAATTTATTCTTCATTCATGGATATTGATGCACTGACTATGGAAAAAGGAAGAATAATTGTTGACAAGTGGTATCTTGGCACAACAGAGAATGCTGATGACATTGAGAAGATTTTTGAAGGATATACAAGTGTACTTCGCGAAAAATTTCCTGTTATGTATGGAATGAGTGATGCTAACCGTACAAGTGTTGCCTGGGGCTCATGGAATGACGGATTATGGAGAAATATTTCAGAAGATATACTCCTTGAAGAAGCACGTTTTCTTAAGGATAATTTTCCGACAGTAAAGTGGTTCCAGGTGGATGACGGCTATGCTGTGGATAACAAGTGCCTGGGTCTAGGGCTTCCATATGATGAAAATGCTGAGCTTGACCATGAAAAATTCCCTAACGGTATGCGTCATTATACGGATAAATTGAGAGAGATCGGAATAAGACCTGCTGTTTGGGTTGGCGGAAAGTGTCCTTTTAACTCTAAAATTTATGAAGAACGTCCGGATTGGTTTATTGATTACAGCCATATTTTTGCAGACTCAGCACCTTTGGATGTAAGTAAAAAAGAAGTTCGCGACTTTATGAAGAATGCAATCAAAAAGCTCTTTACTGAATATGGATTTGACGCTGTGAAACTTGATTTCTGGAGCCATCCTTTTGAAGATGCTGATTCGCTTCTTTCAAATACTGAAAAGTCAGGTTATGAGTGGAGAAAATGGTGGCTTATGCAACTTCGTAATGTGCTTCCTTCTGACGGTTATCTTCAGACAGGCTGTGATATTGCGATGGGGAATCCCTTTCTTGGAGAATTTGCAACAAATTACCGTTATGGCATTGATATTTCAATGGGTAACTGGAAAAATGTTAAACTGACACTTTTGTGGGGAATTAACTGTTTTGCGACACATACAGGTGATATGTTTGTTCCAAACAGTGACTCTATCGGTCTTTTCCCTGGACTTACAGAAGAAGAAGCCATGTTCGTTATCAATTTCTGTCTTGTAACACATTCTATGGTAGAAATAGCAGGTCAGCTCAGTAAAAGTGACGATAAACATAGAATTACAATTCTGAAAAAGGCTATATGTAATCCCAATAACGGTCAGGATGTATATTTTGTCAATTATGATTACAGAGCGAAGAAAACAAAAGCAATGCCGGATGTCATGTACTTTAAGACACCTCATTTTTCAGTTCTTGAAAATGTAGACGGTATGCCACTTGTAACAACAGGTCTTTTCAACACCGATGATGAAAAGAAGACAATCTCGGTAAAATGCAGCGAGCTTGGTCTTCCTGAAGGTAAGTATACATTTGTTAATGTATGGAATGGTGAAATTATAAAGGAAACTGAAATAATAAATGTTGAAATAAATCCTCACGCAAGTGCTCTTTATGCGGTATGTAAAGAAGACGGTATACAGCTTTACGATGCTAATGTAAGGATTAACAAATTTGAAAAGACTGAAAATTCTGTAACAATTGAAACGGATTACCGTATAAAAGACGGAGTATTTACCTTTAATAAAGTACCTAGAAAGCTGCTTTTTAATGGTCAGGAAATACCATTTGAGATCAGAAATAACTCCGTGATTTTTGATGCTGAAAAAGAAGGCAGGATTAAAATAACTTTTTAAGGAGAATTTTTGATGATTACAGACAGAACGTGTTTACTTATATGTCTTGCGGATAACTGCTGGAATGATTCTGCTGAAGTTCCGTGGTGCAATGGTAATTTGTATCAGCCTTCACTTCGTGCAGATATAAATGTATTCCGCGAAATATGCGACAAAGCTCTTGAATGTGGATTTGACAGTATTCTTCTTGATATTGCAAACGGAATAAAATTTAAAACTCACCCCGAAATTGCCGTTGAAGGTGCCTGGACACCTGAATTTATGAATGAGGAAGTAAAGCGTTATAAAGAAAAGGGACTTAAATTTTACCCCCGTCTTAACTTCAGTGCCGGTCACGATGTGTGGCTTTGTGAATATTCAAGAATGGTTTCAACCGGAAAGTATTACGAGGTTGCCAAGGATTTAATACACGAGGTATGCGATATATTCGACACTCCCGAAATTATGTCACTTGTTCTTGACGAAGAAAACGGACTTAATCAGGGCAGACTTCGTTATGCCTGCTACCGTCAGTTTGACCTTATCTGGCACGATGTTAATTACCTTTGCGACTGTGTCCGCGGAAAGGGAGTACGCCCATGTATAGGTGCTGACTACTATTGGTCATATCCCGAAGAATTTATCGCAAATGTACCTAAAGATGTGCTTGTATGCCCATGGCATTACGGACTTCTTTATTTTGATGAAGCACATCCGAAGCCTACACATCCCTGGTCGCTTAACCGCCTCGGTGCATTTGAGGCACTTACAAATGCAGGCTTTGACATTATGCTTCAGCCCGCTTCAAACGAAAACAACTATAATGCGGAGCAGACAATCCGTTTTGCCCGTGAAAAGCTTGATGGAAATAAGATAAGCGGTGTTCTTATGTGCGGCAGCTGGGAAGCACCTATGGAAGAAAATAAGTACTATTACCTTGATGCAATTTATCAGTGGAAATATTCATGGGATAAAATAAAAGGGGATAATTAAATGGGTCTTAACAAACTTTCTATGATGATATGGATTGCCGAAAACTGTTGGAACGACTCAGTTGACATTCCGTGGTGTAACGGAAACGTATTCAGACGTGAAATGCGTCTTGATTATGATTGTTGGAGAAAAACAGTAGATTACGCGGCAAAAAACGGATGTGACAGTATATTTATAAACCTTTCAAACGGTATAAAGTATAAATCCCATCCTGAAATAGCGGTGGAAAATGCGTGGGAGGTTGACTTTCTTAAAAGCGAGCTTGAATATTTAAGAAGCATCGGTCTAACGCCGTATCCTATGCTTAATTTTTCAGCGGCACACGATGCGTGGCTCGGTGAATACTCAAGAATGGTTTCAACAAAGAAGTATTACGAGGTTGCAAAGGATTTAATTCACGAAATTATTGAAATTTTTGACACTCCCGAGTTTTTCAGCCTTGAATATGACGAGGAAAACGGACTTAATCAGGGACGGTTACACTATGCCTGCTACCGTCAGTTTGACCTTGTGTGGCACGATGTTAATTATCTTTGTGACTGCATCCGTGAAAAGGGCGTAAGACCCAGTATGTGTGCTGACTATTACTGGTCGCATCCCGATGAATTTATAGAAAATGTACCCAAAGATGTTGCACTTACCAACTGGTACTATGACACACTCTTTTTTGACGATGCCCACCCAAGACCTGCTGACTATTGGAGTAATAACAGGCTTAAAAGCTTTAAAGCCCTTACAGAAGCAGGTTATGACATTTTCCTTTGCGGTGCGGGAATTAACAGCTTTAATTTTGAACAGTTTATAAAGCTTGCAAAGGAAACTCTTGATGAAAGTAAAATTCTCGGATTTCAGATTTGCGGAAGCTGGGAAGCACCGGTGCCTGAAACCGTGAACTACAATCTTGATGCAATCAATCAGGCAAAATATGCGGTAGATAAATATTTTGGAGGGAATTAAAAGGAGTGAGATAAAATGATTACAGATATATGGTGCCTCGGAGTTTATCTTGCAGGAAATATGTGGAACGACTCCGACACGATGCCGTGGTGCAGCGGACTGTTGTATTATAACGAATTAAAAACAGAGAAAAAAGCCTGGCGCGAGGTTATGGAGTTCGCCGCAAAAAACGGTTGCAATGCTATATGGATAAATCCATCAAACGGTGTGAAATATAATTCCCACCCCGAAATTGCAATAAACGGCGCGTGGACTATTGAAGAACTAAAAGAAGAAATTGACTATATAAAATCACTCGGTATGCGCGCATTCCCGAAACTTAATTTTTCGGCAGGTCACGATACGTGGCTTGGGGAGTATTCGAAAATGGTTTTTACTCCCCAATATTATGAAGTATGCCGTGACCTCATACACGAAATGTGCGATGTTTTTGAAACTCCTGAATTTATGGGGCTTGAACTTGATGAAGAAAACGGACTCAATCAGGGCAGACTTCAATATGCCTGCTACCGTCAGTACGAACTTCGCTGGCACGATGTGAATTTCCTTTGTGATTGTGTACGCGAAAAGGGTGTAAGGCCTAATATGGATGCCGATTATTACTGGAGCTTTCCCGAAGAATTTCTTGAAAATGTTCCCAGGGATGTTTCACTTAATATCTGGATGTACGGAAATCTGTATTTTGATGAGGCGCATCCAAGACCGACAGACCCCTGGAGCAGTAAAAGGCTCGACAGCTTTAAAGAGCTTACGGAGGCAGGCTACGACATATTTATGTATGGCGCATCAAATGAGAATACACATAATTTTGAACATCATATAAGATATGCAAATGAGTTCCTTAATCCCGATAAAATAAGCGGTATGTATATTACCGGATCATGGGATCCGATAAATGAAGCTACAAAAGATTACTATTTTGACGCTGTTTATCAGGCAAAATATGCAAAAGAAATATATTTTGGAGGTAAATAAAATGTACGATAAGAAAATATGCTTACTTCTTTCACTTGGTGACAATATAGGAAACGATTCTCCTACAAGACCTACAGCAACGGGTGAAGTATTTAATACAAAGCTCCTTACTGAAAAACCTGCATGGGACGAAATCGTTGAAAAAGCAAAAGAGTCGGGAGTAAATACAATAGTAATTGACCTTGCCGACGGTGTGAAGTATAAGTCACATCCCGAACTTCATCTTGAAAACGGATGGACACCTGAATTTATGACAGAGGAAGTAAGAAGACTTCGCTCTATGGGATTTAATGTAATTCCGAAGCTTAACTTCTCTGCAGCACACGACGCGTGGCTTGGTATTTACGGCAGAATGCTTGCAACTCCTGATTACTACGAAGTTGTAAAAGACCTTATTTATGAGGTTTGTGATATATTCGAAACTCCCGAGCTTTTCCATATCGGTATGAATGGGGAGGATGAAGCAAGTCAGCGTAGTCTTACTTTTGCGGCATACCGCCAGCACGAGCTTTTAATGAACGACATTAACTTTATGCTTCAGTGCGTAAGAGATAAGGGCGTAAGACCCTGGATGTGGGCAGACATTGCGGCGAAGAATTTTGATTCCTTCTGCGAAAACGTAGGTAAAGACGTGCTTATAAGTCCTTACTATGCAAATCATATGTATTCAGACCCTCAGGCTCCGCTTATAGACGCCCCTGACCACGTTAATATGCGTGACAGCTATAAAAAGCTTACAGAGGCAGGATATGAAATCCTTCCCTGCGGAACAAATCACCTTCACAACGGCTACAGCTTTGAACATAACGTAAGATTTACAAAGGAAAATGCCGTTTGGGATAAAGTCAGCGGATTTATGATTACATCTTGGAGAAGCACAACAGAAAGAAACAAATACAGAATTTTTGCGGCACTTCAGCACGTAAAGGATGTAAAAGAAGCATTTCTTGACAAATAAAGGAGAATTAAAATGAAAGATAAACTTTTATGCTTAATGTTATACCTCAGCGACAATATGTGGGAGGACTCTTATGTAAGACCTGCCTGCACAGGTGCAAGGTTTTCTCTTAAGCTTAATACCGAAAAAAAGGCATGGGACGAAATCATTGATTTTGCCGTAGCACACGGCTTTAACTCAATTCTTGTTGATGTTGGTGACGGTATTCTTTATAAATCTCATCCCGAAATTTCTGTAGAGGGTGCATGGACCCCCGAATTTATGAATTCCGAGGTTAAGCGTCTTAAAGCTATGGGACTTAAAGTATTCCCTAAACTTAACTTCTCTGCCGGTCACGATGCCTGGCTAGGCGTATATTCAAGAATGCTTTCTACACCCAAGTATTATGAAGTGGTAAAAGACCTTATAAAAGAAGTGTGTGAAATTTTCGAAACGCCCGAGCTTTTCCATCTCGGCCTTGATGAAGAAAACGGTCTTAATCAGCAGAAGCTCACTTTTGCGGCATACCGTCAGTTTGAACTTATCTGGCACGACCTTAACTTCTATTTTGACTGTGTTCGTGAGTGCGGCTCACGTCCGTGGATATGGGCAGACTGGTCATGGACTCACTATGACGAATTTATTGAAAATGTACCCAAGGACGTTCTTATCAGTCCCTGGTATTACTGCCATATGTACGAAGATGCATCAGCACCCCTTCCCAAGGACCCCTGGAGTAAGGCAAGACTTGAAAATTACAGAAAGCTCAGTGATGAGGGTTACGATCAGCTTCCCTGTGGCTCAAATCACAGTGCAAAATACAATTTCGACCATCAGGTAAGATTTTCAAAAGAAAATATCGCTCCCGAACACAATCTCGGTCTTTTGGTAGCACCTTGGTGTGACACAACAGAGCTTGACAAGTATATTCACTTTTCAGCGATTGTACATAGTAAAAAAGCAGTTGACGACCACTGGAAGGATTGAAACAATGGAAAAAGTTAAAGAACTGGCAAAAAAATGGTACAAAAAGCTTGATTTCCCCAAAAATGCGGACGAAAGATTTTATGCCCTGCTTGAAAGTGCAGAGAGACTTTATGAATGTGATATTAAAACTTATCTTGAAAATGACGGAGAAGATAAAGAAAAAAACTCCGTTATGTTTCTGTATTTTTGCGAAGAACTCCTTGAAAAATATAGGAAAAGAGATATTTCTGAGGAAATCTTCTATGCTTCAATAAAGTACCTTCCCGATACCCTTGTTAAAAGTGACTTTAAAGCAGATAAGGAAGACTGGATAGTGCTTTCGCTTAAGTTTGAAATTTTCAGACTTGGCAGACTGCAGTTTCAGATGTCAAAAATGTATCCCGAAGGGAAAGACGGTGGCTTTACAGGGGAAGAAAATATAATTGATGTGCATATTCCTGCAGACGGTGGCTCAATCACCCCCGAAGTTATTGATGAAGCTTTTGGATTGGCTGAAGAATTTTTCTCAAAGCATTTCCCCGAATATGAGTATAAATACTATACCTGTTTTTCGTGGATGCTTGATGATAATCTTCGTGAATTTCTCGGTGACGATACCAATATAATTAAATTTCAGAAACGGTTTAATATAATCCACAAGCGTGAACAGGACAGCATCATTCATTTTCTATTTAAGTTCGGTTTTACCGACCGTGAAGAAATACGGGAAATTGAACCAAAAAGTGAATTTGCAAGAAAAGTTAAAGAAAAAGCACTTTCCGGAGGTAAGTTCTATAATGTTTTAGGTTACTTTGAAAGGCCGTGACAATGATGAAAAACTCGTATTTTTATATAGATGATGTTATATGGATTTTTCGCGATTTAACAAGAGAAAGACCATCTTCAATTTTTGAAAACAGATATATGCACGCCCTCAAGGAGGCACACGATAAATACGGACTTAAAGTTATGCTTAACTCGTTTTACCGTACAGATTATTTTTATGGTGATGATGAATTTACACTTGCCGATATGACAGATATCTATAAAAAAGAGTGGGAGGCAAATTCCGACTGGATAAAAATTGCATTTCACGCAAAGCAGGAATATCCGGATTATCCCCACGTTAATATCAGCTATGACGATATGAAAAATTCTTTTCTCCGTTTTAAAAACGAGATTATTCGTTTTGCAGGGGAAAAGATTATGTCAATCACTTTCAATCCTCACTGGTCGCCCGTAAGTAAAGCGGGGTGCCGTGCACTTGTAGACCAGGGAATCAAGGTCAGTGCCGCAACAATAGGGGAAAGACGTGAGTATAACGGGGACCCGAATTCACTTCCGTACGGACACGCAGGCAGAATTCTTCAGAATAGACAACCCGAAACGATGCTTTTTGCAAGAAATATGGGTGATCCTGATATGGATAATTCCATTTGCGGATATAATCACCTTACGGTGGAAGAAACAGAAAAAACACGCTTTAATATGGAATTTGTTGAGGATAAGGGTACAGGTATTCTGTTTAAGGAATACTGTAACACCTTCTGCCTTAATCATATTGAACTTGAAAATCTTGAAAATGCACTTTCTGAATATATTGGGAAAGACTATGTTGGTGTGGCTACACACGAACAGTATGCATACCCCGAATTTTATGCATATCAGCCCGACCATCTTGACAGGATTCTTTCCTTTGCGAAATATATGCATATTAATGGATATAAGTTTATTCTCATGGATGATATTTTATAAGAGGAGAGAAAATAATGAAAAAAATTATTTCAATCGTGATTTCAATAATGCTTGTTTTAAGCATTATGCCTGCATCCTTCGCATCGGGTGAAAGCGTAGTTGACGGCATTACTCTTGACCTTCTTACAACGCAGTCAAAGTATGCTGTAACAAAATCATTTTCACTTAATACGGACGCACTCCTTGAAGTAACTGGCGGAAATGCAGTTAATTGGACAAGTAATTCCCCTGCTGTAGTAATAAACGGTGACAAAGCCTCCGTAACAAGGCAGGAGAAAGATACAGAGGTTAACCTTACTGCAACCGTTAACGGAGAAAGCAAGGTAATTACCTTTACGGTGCCTGCAAAGTCTACGTATATAATAGAATCAGAAGGCTTCGGCAGACCGGATTCTCTCGGTGAAAAACCTATGGCAGTTATTAAGAACTGGGGCGAACAACAGTCTGTTGCAGACCCCGATTATGTGAATCTTATCGGAGAAGATAACGGAAATTATGTGCTTGACTGCTTTAATAACAGAACAGAAACAAAGTCTTATGCTTATTATACAAAGCACATTATGAATGACCTTCCTGATTCGGACAGAGTTAAATACGAGTATTCATTCACTCGTAAGGAAGCTAGCGACTACGGTCAGCTTATAAGATATGATATGCTTTTCTATCTTCAGGATTCTACCGGTAAGACAGATACATACATAGGCTATACTCTTTCTGCATCTAACGGTAAAAGCGCCGTTACAGGTGTGCTTAATGCAAACGGCACAAAGATTAACGGTGCATCTCATACACATAACAATATGAACAGAATAGGTATTGATTTTGATTTTGCAACAGAGACGCTTGATTTTTATGTTGACGGTGTAAAGAAGAATACTGCACCTATTTCCTTTGCAAAAGACGGTGTTACATATACAGGTCTTTTTGAAGTGAAGTTCGGTATGCAGCGTTTCAGTATTCTGGGCGGTAATTTCTATATTGATGACGTTGTAGTGTCAACACCTAAAGATACAATCACAGTAACAACAATGGACGAAAATGAAATGGGTCCTCTTAAGGTTACAACAGGTATTACTTCTTCAACAGACCTTCACGATTCTACAAATGCACATCCTGCACTCAGTGTTGTATCGGACTACGATGAGGAAAGACTAATTGAACATCGTTTTGCGGAAATTACTACAAGTAACCACATAATTGACCACCTGATTCCTCATTTAATAGACAAGGAATCAGGCGCAAGAACACAGCTTGCAAATCAGGCGCAGGACGATACTCCTTCCATTAACTTCAGCGGTCTTTTCTATGGTGCAAACCACGGTCCTATGGCTATTAGGCTTACAATTAACGGACACGGTCTTGACGACAGCTGGGTTGGTACACAGTGGGAGAGTGAAAGCGGTGAAAAATGGACACTTTGCAAAATCGACCATATAAATGCAATCCGTTTTATGTCGGATGATTTTGTGTCTTCAACAAGCTGGCAACATAAAAACTCAATGGACGGCGGAATAAAAACAGGTAAAATCACTTGTATAGACACAGAAGAAAAATATGCAGGTAAAGAACTTTCCTTTACCAATCAGCAGACAGGACAGATGATTTTCCCCATTACAAAAAATCACGTTAAGACATATACTGCTTATCGTAACGGTGAAGAAATCCCTCTTGATATCTTTACTTATGAGAAACTTAACTGCGACAAGCTTGTACTTGACGAAACATACATTCTTACAGACCCGAGAAAGCTCCCCGAGCTTCTTCGTGAATTAAAAGGTGAGTGGACACCCGAAATCGGTTATGCTCTTGGCGAAGAACTTTTAAGCTACCACCAGAGAATTATTGTTGACGAGGAAAGCTCTGTAATAGTGGAGCTTGACCACGAAATTCTTACTGATATGGCAAATACAAAGGTTATGTATATCGGCTACTGCTATTATCCAAGATTCAATCTTGGCGGTGGTACATACAGATATATTCCCGGATCAAAGCCTTTTACACACAGCGGTATAAATTACGATTTCACAACTCCGAAGCTTATTTATACAACGGGTAAAGCAGACGACTATTATGCGGAAAATTACCCCAACGGATATATCGGTAAAGCTATGTGGGGCGAAGTGATGGAAGACGGCATAACTCCGAAGATTACAAACCGTACCATTGACTATATGCGTAATGCAGACGGTGAAACTGAAATTGCTTTTGCAAGCGGATTTTTGCCTGTAGGTGAAAGAAGCTATGAAAAATCACCGTCAACCCTTGCAACAAACGAATCCTACTATTTCTATAAATCCCTTAAATCATATCCGCTTTTCAAAGTTCAGAAAGAACTTGTAAAGGGTGATCCCTATAAAGGCGTTGTATATCGTAAGTTCAGCGATACTGCAAAAGAGGGCGAAAACCTTTCCGTTTACGACATCGAATATGACGGAGAAAGCTATTTCTTTATCGACTGCCTTGAAGCAGTTGAGGGCGAGAGAATAACCCTTCCGCAGTCATTTGATAGAGACACGGCAGAGGTTTATGATATATCAACAACAGGCTATGCGGAAATTGATTACGAAATAAACGGAAATACCATCACCGTAACCGGTGACAAGAACGCATACCTTGTTCTTAAGTCTGATGTAAAGCAGATTATAATCGGTGAAACGAAGTGCAATATTTTAGGCATAGCAGAAGCTTCTGTCAAGAACAGTTCTGCATCCGACGTGGCTGTGAATGCGATTTGCGCAGGCTATAAAGAAGGCAAGCTTATCGAGGTAAGCGTCAAGGAAATCGCTCTTTCACCGGGTAACTCAATCGTAAGCTTTGACGGCGATTTCTCCGAAGCGGATTCTTATAAAGTAATGCTTCTTGATACTGACGGAAAAATTGCACCGCAAACAATAAAAAAATCAGGAAAAAACTGATAAAATGTCAATATATTTGTCTTTTGTCAATATATTGGTCTTGACGATAAATACCGCTAAATTTATAATTAAATAGAGGTTAAGAAAAAAAGGAGGATTTGGTATGATTTGGTCGTATTTGATTCATTTAGGTACACATATGTGGGCAGACAAAGACGGCAAGCTTTACGGTCTTGACAAAACACCACGTGGTCTTATGCACAAAGCAGAGGACAAGATGCGTACAGATAAAGAAGAGTGGATTGTGCTTACAAATGAGCTTGTTTCAAAAGGCGTAAATACACTTATCATTGACCTTGGTGAAGGTGTTAAGTACGAAACACATCCCGAGCTTGCTATTGAAGGAAGCTGGAGTGTGGACGAGCTTAAGGAAGAATTAAAACGTCTTCGCGCAATCGGTCTTAATCCCATTCCAAAGCTTAACTTTGCCACAACTCATGATGAGTGGCTGGGTGAATATTCAAGGATGGTTTCAACAAGCATTTACTACAGAGTATGTGCTGACCTTATTAAAGAAGTTTGCGAAATATTTGACACCCCGGATTATTTCCACATTGGTATGGACGAGGAAGCATATCATCATCAGAAGCCTTACAGTTATGCAGTTGTAAGACACGGTGAACTCTGGTGGCACGATGTTCTTTTCCTTATTAATGAGGTTGAAAAGAACGGCAGTTGTGCGTGGATGTGGAGTGACAACGTGGTGCTTCAGGATGAAAACGAATATGTAAAGAAAATGCCTAAATCAGTTCTTCAGAGTATATGGTATTATGACAGAGACTTTTCTTTCCCCGGAACGCCAAGCTATCCTTTGTGGGACGCGTATAAGTATTATTCGTTCCTCGACAAGCACGGATACAAGCAGGTTCCCACGGGAAGTATATGGATGGCATACGAGAATATCACGCTTCTTTCTGAATTCTGTAAGGAGCAGATAAGTAAGGAAAACCTTCTCGGCTATATGATGACAACGTGGTATCCCACAATTAAAGACAATCATTCCTATAACGTTGCAGCTGCAGATATTCTCGGTCAGGTAAGACGTTATGACTATGACAATAAATGAGGTGAATTTTAATGGCAAACGATCAGTTTATGGACATTGCCGCAGGCGGTATAGGCGGCAGAGCGGAGCTTCTTTACGAGCCTTCTCCCAAGTTTACAGATATTGAAATCTGTGAGCTTCAGGATGGCGGAGAAGCAGTAAAAACAGAAAAGAAAATGGATACAGTCGAGGAAATGCGTGCAGAGCTTAAGAAAATGAGGGAGGAGTATGCTCCTTACCTTCGTAATCTTGCTCCCAAGCTTCCCGTAATGAATAAGAGGGTGGACCTTAAGGAATTTACCCTTGACGGAAAAGAAAAAATCACTATTCCTTTCTATGGCGGTCCCGTAGGCTATGCAAAGCAGGTTTACGAAACAAAGTTCAACATTGAAGATGCACCGGGTAAAGAAATTTACATCTGCATCGGTGGTGCCGACTACGAAGCGGCTGTTATGATTAACGGTGAATTTGCAGGTAGGCACGAAGGCTTCTTTGCTCCTTTTGAATTCAATATTACAGAGCTTGTACACGTCGGTGAAAACGACCTTAAGATTGTTCTTAAAAACGATTTCATTTATGGTGGAGTCAGCGACTTTTGCGGCACAGGAGAACGGCTTGAAGGCGATAAGCTCTACGCTGCAACAGGTATCGGCTGGGATGACAGTCAGATTGGCTGGCATCACTGTCCCCCCGGAATGGGACTTTACGATGATGTTTATATTGAATACAGAAATAAAACTCATATAAGTGATGTGTTTGTTCGTCCGCTTCCCTTTGAAAACAAGGCGGAAGTCTGGATTGAGGTGGAAAATACAGAGTATGTAATTAAAGACCTTAATTTCACAATTTCAGTATACGGTCAGAACTTTGAAGCTACCGTATTTGAGAAGATGCCCTTTGAGGGTGAAACCGTGTATCTTGCAGGTATGGGTGACAGTCTTACTCAGGCAGATGTTAAGGATATTATGGGTAAACCCCTTAAAGTGCCTGCAGAAAAAGGAAATAACGTTTATAAATTTATGATTCCTATGGAAAATGCAAAGCTCTGGGAACCACAAAATCCATACCTTTATCAGGTACAGGTAGAGCTAATCTATAACGGTGAAGTTACAGATACACGCTCACGCCAATTCGGTATGCGTGAATTTAGTCAGGACCTTGATAACGAAGATATGAAAGGTATGTTTATGCTTAACGGCAAGAAGACCCGTCTTCGTGGGGCAAACACAATGGGCTTTGAGCAGCTTGACGTTATGCGCGGTGACTTTGATCAGCTTATTGACGATATACTTCTTGCAAAGCTTTGTAATATGAATTATCTCCGTATTACACAACGCCCCGTTCAGGAAGAATTCTACGATTACTGCGATATGCTCGGTCTTATGATTCAGACAGACCTTCCGCTTTTCGGTTGTATGAGAAGAAACAAGGTAGCTGAAGGTATCCGTCAGGCAGAAGAAATGGAAAAGCTTATAAGAAGCCACGCATGCTGCGTTGTTGTAACTTATATTAACGAGCCTTTCCCTAATGCGAAAAATCAGCCTCACAGACATCTTGAGCGTCCAGACCTTGAAAATTTCTTCACTTCGTGTGACTACATAGTACGTCTTAATAATCCTGACCGTGTAATTAAGCATGTTGACGGTGACTACGACCCGCCGACAGAAGGTATACCTGATAACCACTGTTACCCAACTTGGTATAACGGTCACGGTATCGACATCGGTAAGCTTTATAAAGGACACTGGATGCAGGTTAAACCCGGCTGGTATTACGGCTGCGGTGAATTTGGTACAGAAGGACTTGAATGTACTGAGGTTATGAGAAAGTATTATCCTGCAGATTGGCTTGTTGAGCCTCTTGACATTGGCAAAATAGTTGGGGCACAGACTAAAGACCTTCACAGATTTTTCTATGATACTCAGGATAATGTTGAAGATTGGGTTGAACACAGTCAGCACTATCAGGCGCTTGCTACAAAGCTTATGGCAGAATCATTCCGCCGTGACAGCCGTATGATTTCATTTGCAATACATCTGTTTATAGATGCTTGGCCCAGCGGATGGATGAAAACCATTATGGATTGTGATAGAAATCCCAAGAAGGCATTCTTTACATACAAAAACGCCCTTGACCCGATTATGGTAAGTCTTCGTACAGATAAATGGACGTATTTCGAGGGTGAAGAAGTAAGTGTTGAAGCATTTATATGTAACGATACAAACCTTGAAACAAATAATTACAAGATGCGTTATGAGCTTTATGCAGGTGATGAACTTATAATGAGTTCAGAAAAAACGGCAGAAATTAAAAACTGTGATGTTACTGCAATAAGCGATGTCCGTTTCACAATTGATGAGGTTATTGATAGAGAAATCTTTACTCTTAAGGCTATTCTTCTTGACGAAAACGGAAATGTTGTAAACTATTCTACGCAGGATATTGAAGTTTTTGAAGATACAGAAATCGAAGTTAATGACAATTTTGTTATAATTGATGACCTTACACCCGGCGAATATGAAATTGCAGGGGAGACTGTAAAGGTTAAGGAATGTGGAATGCTTCCACTTCATTTTGTATCAAGAAAAACAGGGCATCCTATTGTGGCGGAATTCCGCGAAAGGGACTTCTCCTACTGGTATAATGAAGATGAAGATATGATTACCCCTATTCTTTATAACACATTTAAAGCCGATGGTTTTACCCCTGTACTTACAACAGGAAACAAAGATGATGACGGAAACTGGGAAGATGCACTTGCTTGTGCTGTTAAAGAACATGAAGGTAAGCTTTACGTAATCTGTCTTACAGAATTAAGAACAGAAAATCCTGTTGCAAAAAGGCTTGTTGCCAATATCTACGATTATGCAAAAAAAGGAGAAAACTAAAATGACAATTGCAGAGGTTAACAAAAAATATAACACCAATCTTCCTGAAATTCTTATGCCCGATGAAATCGGAAATCCCGAAAAATGGGAAAAAGAGGGAAGAGCAAGGCTTAAAGATGTTCTTCAGCGTGAGGAATACGGCAGATTTCCCGAATATGATAAAAAGAACACTACCTTTAAAATAATTGCTGAAGCTATGGTTCCCAATAAGGAAATTCTCCGACGTCAGATTGAAATTACAGTTAATAACAACGGCAAATCATTTTCTTTTAACGCATATATGCTTATTCCTGCTGGAAGAAAGAATGTTCCGATGTTTCTTCACATCAGCCGTCACAGCTGGATGTCAAGAAGCGTATACCTCGGAATAATTGACGAAAGATTTCCTCTTGAAGAAATAACAAGCCGCGGTTATGGTATTATATATTACGATACTGACGAAATTGCAAAAGAAGATTACACTGCAGGTATTATTGAACACGAACCCGGCTACAAGTACACAGATTACAGAAAAGGACTTTTTGAAACTCTTGAAATCAATCCTGACAGTAAAGAAGACCTTGGTGCAATCGGTCTGTGGTCCTTTGCTGCAATGCGAATTATGGATTATCTTGAAGTTGCTCCCGAAGTTGACGAAACTAAGGTTGCAGTTATGGGTCATTCAAGGCTCGGCAAGACGGCACTTGTCACTGCTGCTTTTGACGAAAGATTTGCCATTGCTATACCCAACAGTTCAGGCTGTGGCGGTGCGGCACTCTTCAAGACAAAAATCGGTGAACATGTTGAATATATGGTTGATGTTGTTCCTTACTGGTTCTGTCAGAACTATGCAAAATACGTAAATAATGAACAGGCAATGGAATTTGACCAGCACTATCTCGCTTCTCTTGTTGCACCACGCTCGCTTTATGTTCAAAGCTCCGAGCTTGATGAGTGGGCTGACCCCAAGGCTGAATTTACTACAGCGGCGCTTGCTTCCGAGGTTTATGAAAAGGTTTACGGAAAAATCGGTCTTGTGGAAGACGGCTTTCCTGAAATTGATTTTTCGCTTAATAAAGGTAATATTGGCTACCACGTTAGAAAAGGCGGTCACAACCTTCTTTTATTTGACTGGAGAGCATATATGGATTTTGCAGATAAGCAGTTCGGTTTTGCTGAATAAGAGGTGAGTTATATGCTAAAAAAAGAACAACGTTATGAATTCCGTAAACGTCTTATGGAATTACATAAACCCAATATAAGAAATTATGATATCGCTAAAGCAGAGAATGAGCTTGAAATCATAGACGGATTTTCAATAGTTCTTCCCGAAAATTACGATATAATCACAAAAACAGCCGCTTATGATTTTACAGACTATCTTCTCACATCAATGAATGTGTGTGCAGGTATTGCAAAGAAAGCCGATACAAATTATATCAGACTTTCAATAAATGAAGATATTGAGGAAGCAAGCGGTTATATGGGTTACAGAATTAATGTAACTGATGACGGTATCACTGTTGAAGGCTATGATTCCCGTGGTATTGCACAGGGACTTTACTTCCTTGAAGATTTAATGAATATCAAAAAAGCACCCATCGTGCCTTTTGGTACTATCAAGAGAAAAGCAGAGTTTGACATAATGCGTGCCACACAGTCGCCGATGGGCACTGCGGAATTTCCTGACGAAATTCTTGCAAGAATTGCACATCTTGGTATGGACACACTTGAAATGTGGATGACAGGCTTTGACAGTGACAGAAGAGGCTATTATCTTGACCTTGAAAACCTTGCACAGCGTGCCGCAAAATACGGCATTAAAATCCTTGTTCAGTTCTACGTTCCTCACAGTGTGAATGTGTACGCTCCCAATGCAGAAGAATTCTATGACGAAATCTACGGTACCCTTTTCAGACAGTGTCCAAGTGTCTGGGGTGTATCCTTCCTTGGTGAGGCTACAAGATATGCAAGCTCCGACCCTCACATTGCACCTCCCGGGGTGAAAAAGTTTGAAAGAATTGCATCACGTGATACACGTCCTACATCTTCAGGCTGGTGGCCCTGCAATGACTACCCCGACCTTATGAAGCTTATTCTTAAGATTATAAAGGGTATTAAGCCTGAGGCTGAGCTTGTTATAAGTACATACAACTGGCAGAACGCTCCCGACGAAGAACGTGTAAGATTGATAGAAGAGCTTCCCAAAGAATGTATCATAATGACAACCTGGGACAATGGCAGAAGATACCGCCTTGGTAAAGAGAGTGTGGAATGTGGCGTAGACTATTCACTTCGCTTTGCAGACCCATCTGAAAAATATAAAGTTGAGGTAGAAGCCGTTAAAAAAGCAGGACTAAGAAGTGTTGCAAACGCTAACTCATCCGGTTTTACTTGGGATTTTGGTATGATTCCTTACGAGCCGATGCCTTTCCAGTGGATGAAAAAATATAACGAGCTTCTTAAAGCAAAGAAGAACTACAATCTTTCAGGTATGCTTGAAAACATTCACTATGGTTTTTATCCTTCAATTATAACGGATATTGAAAAGTGGAAGTTCTTTACGCCCGTAAAGGATGACGAAGCTATTATCCGTGACCTTATTGTACGTGATTACGGAGAGGAAAATGCAGACCTTGTAGAAGATGCTTTCCGTGACTTAAGTGAGGCTATAACTCACTATGTTGCAACCAACGAAGACCAGTACGGTCCTTACAGAATAGGTCCTGCGTATCCCATCTGGACAGATATTTATGAGGGATGGCCAAAATCCTTCCCCTCTCATTCAAAGCACGCTGCACATCCACTTTCGGGAATGGCGTATTCAAGATACTGGGAGGACCTTACTGTCAAGAATTCACTTATCGGTATCAGACTTTTTGATGAGCTTGATGAGCTTGACAAAATGCTTGCACTTGTGATATCATCACTAAGTACACTCAATAAATGTGAAAACCCCAATGAAGAACTTTTACGCCTTACCAATCTTGTTCATTATATACGAAACTGTATTATTACTACCAAAAATGTAAAAGAACATTATATTAACCGTCAACAGCTTACAATGTGCCGTACAAGGGAAAAAGGTGAGGAGCTTATCCGCAATATGGAAGAAATCCTTAAAAACGAGCTTGAAAATGTTAAAGATACAATTCCTCTTGTACAATGTGACAGCCGCCTCGGTTGGGAACCAAGTATGGAATATGTAGGCGACGAAAAGGCCCTTCTTTGGAAAATTGAGCAAGTTGAGGTTGAACTCATTCACCTTGACGGTTATTTCAGACACGAGCTTTTCTGGAATAACGAAAATATCTGAAAGGAGACAGAACTATGAAAATGACTTTCCGTTGGTACGGAAACGACGATTCAATAAAACTTGACTACATAAGACAGATTCCCTGTATGACAGGTGTAGTGACAGCAGTGTATTCTGTTCCTGTTGGCGAAGTATGGCCACAGGAAGAAATAGACGCTATGAAAGCTACCATAAATAGCAAAGGTCTTGAAATGGAAGTTATCGAATCCGTCCCCGTACACGAGGATATAAAGCTTAGAAGAGGTAACTATCAGCTTTATATTGATAACTACAAAGAAAACATCAGAAGACTTTCTAAAGCAGGTGTAAAGTGTATCTGTTATAACTTTATGCCCGTGTTTGACTGGACACGTTCACGACTTGACCAAGAACTTCCTGATGGCTCAAATGCACTTGTATACTACAAGGAAGATGTAGACAAAATGGACCCCACAAAGATGACACTTCCCGGATGGGACGCTTCTTACACTCCAGATGAAATGTCAGGTCTTATTGAAGAATATAAGAAAATAGGGGAAGAGGGACTGTGGAGTAACCTCGAATACTTTATTAAGGAGATTATGCCAGTTGCAGTAGAGTGTGACGTTAATATGGCAATTCATCCCGATGATCCGCCGTGGCCTATCTTCGGTATTCCGAGAATTATCACAACAGAGGCTAATATCGACAGATTCCTTTCTCTTTATGACGATGTACATCACGGACTTACACTTTGCAGCGGAAGCTTAGGTTGTGCAAAGTTTAACAACTATACAGCAATGGTACGTAAGTACGGCAGTATGGGCAGAATTCATTTTGCCCATGTAAGAAACATTAAAATTCTTCCCGATGGCTCCTTTGAAGAAAGCGGACATCTTTCAGAGTGCGGCTCTCTTGATGTTGTGGAAATTCTTAAGGCTTACCACGATACAGGATTTAAGGGGTATCTTCGTCCCGACCACGGCAGAATGATATGGGGAGAAACAGGTAAACCCGGCTACGGACTTTATGACAGAGCACTTGGTGCTATGTACATGGCAGGCATTTGGGAAACATTGGACAAAATGTAAAAAAATGAGCAGAACACTCAAAACAAATTGGATATGTGAGTATGTTCGTTAATATTACAAACAGATTGTGGGAAATCCGCCTTTGTCGGATTTCCTTCAATTGATGTTTTGAGTTACGAACAAACTTCACCTCTCGCTGTATCGCATACAGCTTCGGGTAACCCAAGCTACGCTTGGTTCAGTTTGTCCGTTCTGCAACATTTTTACCCATTTTCTCCGACTCTTTCAAATTACAAAGTGTGAAATGCGAAATGTTGGAAAATTTACATTCATTTCGAACTTCGAATTTCGAACTTCAAACAGCACGAAAGGATATGTATATAATGAAATTACCATTTAATATAGACTTAACAGGCAAGGTATGTGTTGTAACAGGTGCAGGCGGTGTGCTTTGCTCCATGTTTGCAAAGGCTCTTGCTAAAACAGGTGCAAAAATTGCACTTTTAGACCTTAACGAGGATGCTGCAAAAGCTTATGCTTCTGAAATTGAGGCAGAGGGCGGTATTGCAAAAGGATATAAGTGCAACGTTCTTGAAACAGAAAGCATACAGCAGGCACATGACGAAATCGTGAAAGATTTCGGAACCTGCGACATTCTCATCAACGGTGCAGGCGGTAACAATCCCAAGGCAACTACTGATGACGAATACTTCGCTCCGGAAGATATGGGGAATGTAAAGACTTTCTTTGACCTTGATAAATCAGGTGTTGAGTTTGTGTTTAACCTGAACTTCCTTGGTACACTTTTACCCACACAGGTTTTTGCAAAGGATATGCTTGATAAGGAAGATGCAAGCATTATCAACATTTCAAGTATGAATGCGTACACACCTCTTACAAAAATCCCTGCATACAGTGGTGCAAAGGCTGCTATATCAAACTTTACACAGTGGCTTGCAGTACACTTTTCAAAAACAAATATCCGTTGCAATGCAATAGCACCGGGATTCTTTGTAACAAAGCAGAATGAAAAGCTTCTCTTTAATGAAGAC
>JAZPYX010000063.1:0-23986 GCA_045544395.1 Clostridia bacterium | reverse complement strand
GCATCCGTCTTATTAGAAATTTTTCATCGTCAGGGTTCTTCGAAGCTTTAAAATAGTAGATTTTTTTTAAAAGAAGTAAAAATCAGCAGATAATACTTTCGTATTTTCAAGGATTTTTACGCACTTTTGGAGAAAATATACTTTTTAAAACCGCATAAGGTTCAACTACTGTCACGCTAGCCAGGAACTCTGACAAGAGTAGCATTGATATTTGTTTGTGTTAATCACGGGTATACAAAGTCTTCATCTGATGTGAAAGATTGATTTTGTGTAACAAAAGAGGGAGCGATGTGTGTTTATTAGAACGCTTTTTTGCTGACTCTTTCTCAACAGTTGGAGTAAATAGAGGTTGACAAACTCTATTTGTTTATAGTACAATACAAGTAACTGTTTGGTTACTTAGCGGAGGGTAATTGACAAAGCGTATTATATAAATAATAGCTGCAAATCTCAATTTGTATACGATTTTCTGCCGGAACAGGTTGATTTTTAAGGCATTGTATTATATAATGAAAAAATACTATTCAAATTGGAGTTTTTAATATGTACAAAATTTTAAAGAAGAAGATTCTAAATTCTTCGGTTACAGAAATGAATATAGAAGCCCCTCTTGTGGCAAAAAAAGCATTACCGGGTCAATTTATTATTTTAAGGGTTGATGAAGAGGGGGAAAGAATTCCCCTTACAGTTGCAGGCACTGATATAAACAAGGGAAGTGTAAAGATTATTTTTCAGACAGTGGGGGCAACGACTAAAAAGCTGGCTGAGAAGTCTGAGGGTGACTTTATAGAAGATTTTGTAGGACCATTGGGAACCGCAACTCACCTGGACGGACTTAAAAAGGTTTGCATAGTTGGTGGCGGTGTAGGATGCGCAATTGCTATGCCTGTTGCACAGAAGCTTCACGAAATGGGTGCCTCTGTTACGTCAATAATTGGCTTCAGAAATAAAGACATTGTGATTTTAGAGGATGAGTTCAAGAAATGTTCAGACCGTCTTATAGTAATGACCGATGATGGTAGTTACGGACAGGAAGGAAACGTTACGATTCCTCTTAAAAAGATGCTTGAAGATGGCGAAAAGTTTGATATGATTATAACTATCGGACCGCTTATAATGATGAAATTTGTTACACTGACAGCGAAACCTTTCAATATTCCTGTTACTGTCTCAATGAATCCTATTATGATTGACGGTACCGGAATGTGCGGCGGATGCAGACTTACTCTCAATAGAAACGGTGAAAAGGTTACAAAATTTGCCTGCGTTGACGGTCCCGATTTTGATGGCTACGAAGTAGATTTTGACGAGGCTATGTCAAGAGGCCGGATGTACAGCAATTTTGAGCATCATGCTTATGAACGTACATGCAATCTTTATAAAAAGGAGGTGCACTGATGGCAGACGTAAATAAAAGAAATGAAATGCCTGTGCAGGAGCCTTCTGTGCGTGCACGCAATTTCAAAGAAGTAGCACTTGGATATAATGAAGAAACCGCGATTAAAGAGGCTATGCGTTGCCTTAACTGTAAAAATATGCCCTGTGTATCAGGATGTCCGGTAAATATTCATATCCCTGAATTTATCGGCAAAATTAAAGAGGGCGATTTTGAAGGGGCATATCAGATTATTACACAGTCTTCATCTCTTCCGGCAGTGTGCGGAAGGGTATGTCCGCAGGAAAATCAGTGCGAAGCAAAATGCGTGCGTGGAATAAAGGGAGAGTCCGTAGGAATAGGCAGACTTGAAAGATTTGTTGCAGACTGGCACAATGAATTTGCCACAAATCCTCCCGGGGAGATTGAAAAAAACGGACATAGGGTAGCAGTTGTGGGGTCAGGTCCGTCAGGTCTTACTTGTGCAGGTGATCTTGCAAAGAAAGGTTACAGTGTAACTGTATTTGAGGCACTTCATACCGCGGGCGGAGTTCTTGTGTATGGAATTCCTGAATTCAGACTTCCTAAAACTATTGTAAAAAAAGAGGTTGAAACCCTCAAGACACTTGGCGTAGAAATACAGACCAATGTTGTTATAGGAAAAACCCTTACTGTTGATGAGCTTTTTGACATGGGGTATGAAGCGGTATTTATTGGCTCAGGTGCAGGTCTTCCGGTGTTTATGGGAATTCCGGGTGAAGCTCTTAAAGGTGTGTATTCTGCAAATGAGTATCTTACAAGAAGTAACCTTATGAAAGCATATCGTGAAGATTCTGATACGCCTGTTATGAAGGGCGGTAAGGTAGCTGTTGTAGGTGGCGGTAATGTTGCAATGGATGCTGCACGAACAGCACTTCGCCTTGGTGCAGAAAAGGTGTATGTCGTATATCGTCGTTCTATGGAGGAGCTTCCTGCAAGACGTGAAGAGGTTGAACATGCAATAGAGGAAGGTGTTGAATTTAACCTTCTGTGTTCGCCTGTCGAAATATTAGGATATAATAATCCCGACAATCCGCGTGATGAAAGAAACGGATTTGTAACAGGAATGAAGTGTGTAAAAATGGAACTTGGTGAGCCGGATGAAAGAGGGAGACGCAGACCAATCGAAATTCCTGACAGCGAGTTCGAATTAGATGTTGACACTGTTATAATGTCAATCGGCACATCGCCTAATCCGCTTATTAAAACTACAACAAACGGGCTTGAAGTTAATAATCGAGGTGGCATTGTTGTTAATGAAGACGGACTTACATCAAGGAATGGAGTATATGCCGGTGGAGATGCTGTTACAGGTGCAGCGACAGTGATTTCAGCTATGGGTGCAGGAAAAACAGCTGCTAAGGCGATAAATGAATATTTAAAGGCTTAATAAAAAAGGAATTCTTCTTGAAATTTGATGAAGAATTCCTTTTTATATTTGTTAAGAAATAACAAGTATGTAATTATTTTGTAGGAATTTACAGTAATTATGGCAGAATTTACAATGAATGAGAAATGTTAAATGGCAGAAATTCCATTAAAACAGCGACTTGAAAAGCTGGAAACAATTGTTTTATTTTAATCAATTTTTAAAGGTTATTTAATTGTATTTTTATATTGAATTTGATATGATAAATTATATAGAGAAAAAGGAGAGATGGAAATGAAAAAGGTTGTTTCGCTGATTTTAATGTGTGTGCTTTTGGCAATGTTTAATCCGGCGGTAATAGCAGAGGAAGCTCCCGAAATCGGAAGTATTGTAGGGGAGGCAGTAAAAACAGACATTGTAGCAAGAATTAACGGATATGATATACCCTCTTATAATGTAGACGGGTATACATATATTGCTGCAGAGGATTTACGGTTTTACGGTTTTGACGTGAAATATGATGATTCAACAAGAACACTTTGTGTTTATAGTAACGAAGGTAAAACAACAGTTACTAAAGAGTATTATAAAGAAGGAATTCATCCTGACAAAGTAGGAGAAAAAGAGGCAGATATTTTGTATTCTGATATAGTTACATATCTTGATGACAGTTGGGTTCCCGGATGCAATATAGGCGGGGTTACGCTTGTGAAATTTGACTGTCTCTCTGCCTATAATACAGTTTCTTATAATGATATAACAAGGGAGATTTCTGTGAATCTTCCCTGGGTCAGAAACAATCCTGAAAGCTTAGAAAGTAAATTACAGGTACTTTATGGCTCACTTGATGAAGAAACAAGCATGGCAGCACAGAAATTTTTCAATGATTTATATTATAAGTATTATGAATATATGAAGACCTGCCGTTTGGAATCATTTTATGACGACAATTCAGACTATATGTTTGAGCGTGGTATGCTGATGGTGGATTTAAACGAAGACAAAATACCGGAAGTTATATCTCTGGGATGGGAATATATAGCACAGGGTTGTGATATTGTAGACGGGAAGATAACGGCTACTCCGGAAGAAAACAGTTTTGGATATATTTATGAACCTCAGGAAACAGCAACAAACAGGTATATGAATGAAGACAGGTTCTCAGGCATTTACAGAAACAATAAAACAGGAGAAAAAGTGCTTATATCCAGATATTGGTCTCAGGAAAATGCGGAATACGGTCAACTTAAAATTTTAACTTATGACGGAGAAAAGTTCCATTGTAAGAATGAAGACGCCAAGAATTTGGATGAAATTCTTGCTGATTATACCGAGCTTGACGAAAAAATTGTATCTGAGTATGTTGTAAGAGGTTGGTATGATGCATATCACGATCTGGCAGGTTGTGCTATGGAATTTTACCTTAAGGAAAAACAAATTTTTGATGAAGTAAAAGAAGGTCAAGGATACTATTACATTAAAAACTATGATGAAAAAAGTAATGAACTTTCGCTTATTCCTGTAAGGGAGATTACCCCCTATGAACATAAACAAGCTATTTCAAAATATGTTCCCGGAAAAAATGTTTTTATTATAGATGATGAGTATGGTATGATTCCTGACGATAATGAAGATGATTACATTGGAGGTACGCTTCATTCTACAGTAGAGGATTATTTATATACTACTCCCGGGGAATTTTATCCCGGAGTAGTGCTTGATTATTTGAAGAAAACACCCGTAAAAGCAAAGCTGGCAGATGGACTTTCAGTAGTTTATCCATATACAGAAAACGGAGAAAGTACAACAAATATTTCTGTTGATGAGTATTTTAAGTACTTTACTAAATATGATGACCGTAATTATTATTCAGTAGTGGTAAAAGACCGAGTTATAACAGAAATTGAATGTATATTCCATCCGTAAAAGTTGGAATTAATGTGGGTGTAAAAAGCTTAGCTTTTCTATAATTATTTCGTGTAATCCGCTAAGTTCTTTTGTCTAATCTAAATAGAGCATATTGAGGACTCCTTTGAAATTGGTTTCTTGTCAATTCCATTTTACAGGATTTTTTCAATATGCTCTACTATTTTTTGCTTTTATTGTAAAGCTCTATTGTTGGTTACCCCAACATCTATTATAGAGCCGTTTTTTGAGGAAATTATATTTTTCTCTTGACAACACAAGGATGTTATGCTATACTAACTGTACTAGAACTCGTGGTACAGTTAGACGGAGGTGAGTTGATGATAAATCTTGATTACAAGGATAAAAGGCCGTTGCATCAGCAGATCGAGGACGGAATTAAGGAGCTTATTATAAATGGAATTATGCTTCAGGATGAGAAGCTTCCGTCGGTAAGAGAGCTTTCAGTAAGTCTTACAGTGAATCCAAACACTGTACAGAAAGCTTACAAGCAGCTTGAAGCTGACGGGTTTATCTACAGCATTTTAGGGAAAGGGAACTTTATTTCTCCTGTAACAAATGCAAAGGATAAAAAAAGAATTGACGGACTTTATGAAGAAATAACCCTTGCAGTAAAAAAACTTATGTTTTTTGGCGAGGAAAAAGAAGGAATTATCAATCTTGTAAATAACATATACTCGCAAAAGGAGGAAGGGCAATGATAAAAGTAGAAGGTGTTACTAAATATTTTGATACCTTTAAAGTGCTTGACAATCTGTCTCTTCATGTCAGAAAAGGTACTATATATGGACTTGTTGGGGCAAACGGTGCCGGAAAGACGACTCTTATCAACCATATAACGGGAGTTCTTCGACCGAAGAAGGGCGAAATAACCGTAAACGGTGAAAAGATTTACGAAAATCAGAAAATCAAACAGACAGTTCTCAGTATTGCAGATGACTGGTTTTTCTACAGTACTTACACCGTGAAGCAAATGGCAGAATTCTATGCTGATATTTACCATTCCTTCAGTAAGGAAAGGTATGAAAAAATAAAAGCAGCCTTTAACATTGATGAAAAAAGCCAGCTGAGAAAGCTATCAAAGGGAATGAAAAAGCAAGTAGCCTTCTGGCTTTCACTTTCAGCAATGCCTGATGTTCTTATTCTTGATGAACCACTGGACGGTTTAGATCCGGTTATGCGTAAACAGGTTCTTAGCCTTGTTATTCAGGATGTGGCAGAAAGAGAAACGACAGTTCTTGTTTCAAGTCACAATCTCAGAGAACTTGAAGATATCTGCGATTGGGTGGGAATTATCCATAAAGGAAAAATGATAGCAGAAAAGCCCATTGACGATCTTAAAGGTACACTTCATAAGTATCAGATTGTAATTGATAAAGAGCACGAAGAAGAACTTAAAACGACTAAAAGTGTGCTGCATGTTTCAAAAACGGGTTCTGTGTATAATGTTATACTCCGCGGTGATTTAAAGGAAACTGAGGAAAAAATGCTGGCTCTTTCACCGAAACTGTGCGAGAGAATAAGTCTTACTTTGGAAGAAGTATTTATCTATGAGTTAGGAGGTCTTGGGTATGACTACAAAAACATCCTTCTTTAATAAAGGAATTTACAAATCAACTCTCAAGCGTTATTCATGGGGGAGTGTGTTGTACTTTATACTACTGTTTATGATTACAGGTCTGGCGATGCTTCTTTCCATACAACAGATGGAAAGCTATCACGAAGGTTATAAAAGAGTATCAATTCTTTTAAGGTCAGACTACCTGACAGTTCCGATGCTTCTTTCGATTATTGTTCCAACTGTGGTGGGTCTTTTGATTTTCAGATTTATTCATTCTAAAAAGGCTTCTGTATTTACTCACAGCCTGCCTGTGACAAGAGTAGCAAACTATGTTTCATCAGTGCTTGCAGGATTCACTCTTATGGCAGTTCCTGTTATACTTAATACACTGATTCTTATGGCTATGTCCCTGACAGGATGCAGTGAATATTTTACGGTCAACGACTGTATGGTGTGGATGCTTTCTAACCTTTTTAGTCTGTTTGTAATGTTTTCCTGTGTGTGTTTTGCTTCTTCAATAACAGGAAACAGCTTTGCAATGATAGTCCTTAATGTTCTTGTACATGCTTTTTTGCTTGTAATATCTGCAGGACTCAGTCTTATTGCAAGTGTTTATCTTTATGGATTCCCTAATGATGACAGTGTTCTTGGATATCTTGCAGAAAATTGCTTTCCGGTAAAGATTATGTCAATAGCAGCTCAGATAGGATACGGTAACAGCATAAAAATAAATGACGTTATTATATTCGTTGTTGCAGCACTTGTGCTTTATGTAGCTTCTGCTATTCTTTACAAAAAGCGTAATCTTGAAACAGCAGGCGATGTAGCAGGTTTTGGCTTTCTTAATCCCTTATTTAAGTATCTGATTACATTTATTGCAGCATTGGCGGCATTTTCTATGTTGTATGGTGTGGCGGATGAAAATAGTGTTGTTTCATGGATAATAGTAGCAATTGTAAGTGCAGTGATATATTTTGCTGTAGAAATGCTGTTAAAAAAGACTCTTCGTGTATGGTCAGGAATCAAAGGGTTTGCGGCATTTGCGGCAGCGTTTGCAGCTATGATTTGTTTCTTTGCCTTTACTACATTTTTTGGCTATGAAACACGCATTCCGAAAAGTGACACAATCAAGCGTGTTGCAATATATGATTATTATGAAGATGATGTTCCCTTTGTAGAAGATAAGGAAGCAACTGCAATTACACTTGAATTACATAAGCAGTTACTTGAGCTAAAGGGAAGTAATGAACACGACGGATATTATATTCATATAATGTACGAGCTGGAGAACGGAAAAACAGTTCATCGCAGATACGAAACAACCATGGAAAAACAAGAGGAAATACTGGAAACTGCGTATCTTAATGATGCATTCAAGAAAATATCAGAACCGATATTCGGAAAGATAGATTCTTTTATAACTCTGGATATATATAACATAGATGAACCTATAAGTATTGAAGGCGATTCAAAAATAAAGTCGCTTGTAGAGTGTATGAAAAAAGATATAAAAGTGCTTGAGCGAGAATACCTTTACAACGACGAATGGAATTTCAATATTCAGGTAGAGTATGTTTTGGGAAAAGAGACAGATTATTTCCAGTATGATATTAATATGAACTTCAAAAATACTATAAACTGGCTTAAAGAAAATGGATACTGGGATGCAATTAAAATTGAAGATGAAGCTCCTGTGTACATAGTGAAAAATGATAATATCCCGTTTATGGATTTTTGGGACATGGAAATAGGCATTGATCACGAGAATGCAATCATTCTTGATGGAGAAAAGCGTGAAGCTTTTTATGATTTCCTTAACACAACTCTCAAAGGAAGAATTGAAGACGAGGAAAAATATATTGCCTACAAGCTTACCAACCCTGATGAAATGCTGTTCAAATATGTAACACAGCTCACAAAAGAGCAGGTAGATGAACTTACAAAATAATTAAATATAAAAATAAAAAAAGGAAAATGAAAAAACATTAAAAGGAGAAAAGGAAAATGAAAAAAGTTTTAGCAATTATAGGCGCTATGGTAATAGCATTATCAATGACGGTAAACATTCAGGCAGCGCAAACAGGTACAGCATGGGATAACAGCTTTGATATAGAGCATGCTTATCAGTTTGATTACTGTGAACTTAAGGGATTTGAAACAAGAATATATGTAGAAAATGAAAAAATCGCATCTCTTATTGAATGTATCAGAAAAGACAGAGAAAACATAACTGATGCCCAACTCAGTACAATCGGATGGGGCTTTGAAGTAAATGTGCAGTTTACACATTCAGATTCCGAAGAAGGATATAGCTTCGGAAGGGTATACAGAATTGATGCTAACCACACAAATACAATTCAGTGGGTAAAGGATAACGGATACTGGGAGTATTTTGAAATTAAAAACGAAGGTCCCGTGTACATCATAAAAAAAGCTGACTTTTTCCCTTATATGGATTTCTGGGATAAGCAGATAAGTCTTAATTTTGATGATTATGAAGTTGCAGCAAAATTTGTAGGGGAAGATGCAGCAAGGGTATGTGAATATATGAGTTGTGCACCTGCCTGCAACGGAAAAACAGAAGAGTACATTGTTTATCAGGTAATTGATGCAGAGAATTCAGGAGTTAAATATATAACATCTCTTACTTCAAATCAAGTAAATGAATTGACAAAATAAAAGGTGAAAATGTAAGATGAAGAACAAACTTATTGCATTACTTATTGTCTTGCTTTTAATATCTTCGCCGGTAAGTGCTTTTTCAGATATGAATGAGTCACAGCGTTATTATGATAATGTCAGATATCTTTATGAACATAAGGTTATTTCAGGATATTCAGACGGAGAAATCAAAGCAGATGCCATTATGACAAGAGCTGAATTTGCAGCTGTTGTGTGCAGACTTCTTAATATAGAAAAAGAAGCGGAGAATAAAAATGGTACAACGGTATTTCACGATGTATCTTCAGATAATTGGGCGTCGGGATATATAAACACAGTAACACAGAGAAAATTAATGGAGTCCCGGGCGGAAGGCTTCTTCCGCCCGGAGGATGCTGTCACAAACTGGCAGGCTTTGAAAGCAATTGTTGATATGACGCTGCATCTTGAGCCTATGTATAAGCATCCGCTTATATATCCGGAAAGATATTTGGAAACGGCAGAAGAGGTTGGAATTTATAACCCTTCAAAAAGCGAAGTCAATCTTACAAGAGGACAGGTTGCGTATATGATATTTACTGCTCTTGACCTTCCGTTAAAAAGCAGTTACGGCGGACGCAGTATTGGTACACTCAAAGAAAATATACAACCTTCCTATAAGTTCAGGGATGAGGGAATTGAATATCTTTGCACTTATGAACTTGGAAAGGAGGCTGCAGACATAAAATCGGCAGACCTCAGAAAAATAAAGGAGCTGAATGCCTTTAATCTACCTGAAGGAGTTTTGATAAAAAAACTCGACGATATTGAAAATATGCCGAATCTTCAGGTGCTGACTATTACAAATCAGCAGGTGGAGGATATTTCACCTTTAAGTCGGATAAAAGGAAATGACGGTGAATTTATAAGGGAATTTCAGGAAATTGATTTATATAATAATCCAATACGTGATATTTCGCCCCTTAAAGAAATTAATGTTAAAAATATAGTATCGTTTCCATATTATAAAAATGACAATCCGAAGCGCCTTATAACATTTGAAGAATATGCTGAAATGATGGATATTGTCTACTCGGTTACAGATAAGCATGATTCTTTAGGGGACAAGCTGAAAGCCGCACACGATTATCTTGTCCTTAATACAAAATATGTTCTTAATGCCACAGAATCAATAAGAACACCTTACGGCACAATTGTCAGAGGGGAAGCCGTGTGCGAAGGATATGCAGAGGCGTTCAAACTGTTTTGTGATGCAATCGAAGTTGAGTGTTGGCTTGTTGAGGGAAGTGCAGGATCAGGAGAAGACTGGGGACAGCACGAGTGGAATAAGATTGAGCTTGACGGTAAGGCATACTATGTGGATGTTACATGGGATGACTATGATTATGCAGACTTTATAAGCTATGATTATTTTTTGAAAGAGGATATAAGTTTGGATCATAAAGAGTTTAATGTTGTTGAAGACAATTTTGACAGGTTTGAGTATTCTTTAGGAAAAGGAAAAAATAATATGACCGTAGATATTACTTTTTCTACTCCTGAAAAATATGACAGGGTAAAAATCAGCTTTGACGGCGGAAAAACTTGTAGAGATATGGTATGCCGGGAAAATTCAAAGGTATGGACATACAGCTATAATGAAAATCCTGAGGAGTATTTTGATGTAAATATATTGCGTAATAAAGACGTGTCTTCTCCTGATGTGTCAGGGGAAAGCGTCTGCTATAATGGTGAATACCGCAAAAAAGTTGCTATAGAAAAATATATAGGAGCAGGATGGGATTTTGAAGAATACGAAATTATATATAACAGTAATTAAGTAATGCTTTTAAATTTTAGAAAGGGTTGTTAATTATGAAAAGAATAGGTGGATTGGTGATTGCAGTTGTTCTTATGCTGATGTGTGCTGCCTGTGATGAACAAAAAACGGTATCACTGCAAAAAGAAACTGAAGAGAAAAAGGAAATACAGATTGACAATACTACTCAAAAAACAGAAGAAGCTAAAGAGAAATCAGAAGAAAAAACGACTTCTCTTCCTGTTGATGAAAACTATATAATACAGTACTATGCCGCAACAAAGCAAACTATCCCTCAAGATATAAACCCCGATATACCAGAGGAAGAAATGAAATCCCTTGATATAAAATACTTTTTAGCAGACGTTACAGGTGATGGAATTGTCGATTTGATTGCAGATGGCGAAGGATTTTGTAATGTTTATACTATAAAAAAAGGGCGTCTTGAAAAGGTTGCATCAAATACAGGCGGGTTTGGATCAGGTTATTCTTTTGTAAAGTATAACGAAGATTATTGCATAATGTGCTATAGTAGTCACTCCTCTCGAGAAATGAGAAGCGTCTATCAGTATAGAAACGGACAAGAAAAAGAGATTGCAATATCAGAAACTGTGCTTAATGAAGAATTTACAACTGTAGGCTATAAGGTAAACGGTAAAATGGTTCCAGAAGAAGAATATGAAGCATTTAATGAAAAACTGGATAATTCAGAAGTGGAACTTTACTCTGCAGAAACCTTAAAGGAAAAGGCTTTGAAAATTTCACCAAAACATGATGAAAAATTAGATTACGAAGCGGTTTATAAAAACTTTTTAAAGGAATACGAGGCTGAAATCGGTAAAAAATCAGGAAAGGTTGTCTGTGAATATGATGATTACACGCCCTCTTCTGACTGCTATAAAACAGAAGAAGGTCTGGTAACACACGTTATAGATGATTTTAACTCTGACGGAGTTTTGGACTTGATTTTAGTGCAGGAAGTAGAGGCTGACTTAAATGGTGAAAACGGTGCAGATATGTACATAAAAGCATATACCGTGTCAGATCATAAAATAGTATGTATGGATGCATATCTGGCACATAAATACAGTGGAGGAATGATTGGAAGGTATCCCTATGTTGACATAACCGTAAAGGATAAAAAACTTAGGATTTCAGGAATTTATTCCTGGGGAGCAAGTCCTTCAAGTAATGTTCACTATGTATTGAAACTTTCAGGAAATCAATTTGATGTTGAGTATCTGGATAGTTTGGACAATTATCTTTTTGATGGAGAACTGCAAGAATCCCATAAAGAAATGACAAAAAGGCTGAATAGCCAAGGCTTCAGATATAAGGAAGGTGACGTAGGCGGATTATACGATAAAGATGCCGAGAGACTTGCTATATACATCCTGAAAAAAATTGAGCCGGATGATGAGGATATTGATTATATGGGAAGTTATTTTGAAGGGACAGTTACACAGGATGCAGGCTTCTATAATTACAGTAACTAAAAAATAAAACATACGGCAATTACGGGGGATGCAAAGAAATCGTGTTTCTTTACATCCCCCGTATGCTTAGTTTAATCTTCTATACATATATAGTCAAGAGCATCAAGGCTGATTTCATTTATCTTTTCACCATTAAGTGTATGGTATTCTTTGTTAAGGGGGATAAGTGCTTTATCCTTGCCATAGTTGAAGATGAAGTAACAAGTCTTGTCCTCCGAAGTTCTTGTTATAACATTGCAGTTTTTTGGGAAAGAGAAGGGAATTTTTTCGGTTTTGCATTCGTTGGTAACAGTTTCAAGAAAATCTCTGAAGGTTTCATCATCAGGCATTGTCCCCATATAATATGCAGTTCCTTTTTCAAAACGATTCTTTGTGATAATCGCTTTACCTTTACGGTAGGTGTCAGAAAATACTCCTATAGCTTCCGCCCCGTGAAGTTCAAGCTCATCAAGCCAGTGATAATTAAGTGAAGAAGCAAAGCCAAGGTCAATATTCGCACGTGAAGATTCAAACACCGGTTCAACCTCGCTTACTACAGCACCAAAAACATCTGTAAGATTGGCTGGAAGCGATACATCGTAGCCCACATTGTCATAATCCTTTACAGATGTAAGGAATGTGCAAAGAAGCGTGCCGCCGTTTTTTACAAATTCTTTAAGATTATCAGTATAAGAGTTATCCGTAACAACGGGCGAAGGTGCAATGACAAGTGAATAGCCGGATAAATCAGCTTTAGGTGAAACTATGTCTGCCTCAACACCGATTGAACGAAGGGTGTCGTAAAATTTAGCGACAAACTCTATATATGAAAAATCATGATTTACGGGTTTTATAAGAAGCGCCCATAAAGCATTGTAGTCAAATATAATTGCAGTGGTTGGTTTTTTAACAAAAGTGTTTTCAAGTATGGATGAATACTTTTCAAGGGATTTTGCCGTGTTCTGAAAATCAAAAAATCTTCTCCTGGGAACTCTGTCTGTGTCTAAAAGTGCATAGTTAAGCTGCTCAGCACCGCTTCTGAACTGCTTGTACTGGAAGTGCGTCAAAAGCTCGGCACCGCTTGCAAATGCGTGCATAACCTCAAGCTCTATAGCACCGGGGAGGGGCTGAAGCCTGCCTTCCTTTGCCCATAATCCGTGACCGCCACCTATTGCAAATTCAAGTGCCCAGAAAGGCTTTTGCATCATCGAACGTGAAAACGCATATGTCAGCTGACTTACTTTATGGTCGGGAGCCCATAAAGAGGGGTATATATCAAGACCAAAAACGTCAAGCTTTTTAAAGAAGTCGTAATAATTAATCTGATTTCTGCCAAGGCCCGTGGAGTTTGTTGTTATTATCTTGCCTGTTTTTGCAAGAGCTTCCTGCTGAATGTTCAGATATTCACAGAAGGAATCACTGCAGAAGTTTTCAAAATTAAGCCTTAGTCCGGGATTGTCATAGAAATCGTGAATCAGGTCAGGTTCTGTTTTTTCGTAAGTTGCACGAGGAGGGTCAACTTCTTCAAAACAGCTGTAGCTTTCTCCCCAGGCATAGGTGCCGCAGGCAAAATTAAAGCCTTCAATGGTTTTATATTTATTTTTAAGATATGTACGGAATTTTTCAGCACAAACATTACAATGGCATCTGCCCGAATGTTCCTGTGCAAATTCGTTTCCAATCTGAAAACCGATTACATAGGGGTTGTTTCCAAAGGTTTCTGCCATCTTTTCTGCAATTTTCTTTGAATATTCACGATATACGGGACTGTTGTAACAGTAATGATGTCTTGCTCCAAAGGGACGTTTAACATCCCTGTAATCTACATAGCTGATTTCAGGATGCTTTTTCATAATCCATGAAGGAGGGCAGGAAGTTGGGGTACACATAATTGTGTATATGCCTTTTTTCCCAAGCTCATTTACAGTATAAAGAAAAACGTCGAAATCGTATTCGCCTTCATGTTTTTCCATCTGGTCCCAGGCAAATTCGCCCATTCTTACTGCATTTGCCCCTGATTTTTCAATAATGCCTATATCAATATTAATTTCTTCAATAGAGTTGCAATGTTCAGGATAATATGAAAAACCGTATTTAAGCTTCATGAAACACACTCCTCGTAAAAACAATAAAAGGGTAAAAAACACGCTGTTTTTAACCCTCAACACTATTATAATATCATATAATATTTAATTTGTAAATAGTCAAATAAAACAAAATTTTCTGCCTTTTTTCTGATTTGTTGTATATTGTAAAATTCCTTGCAATGTGCTATTCTTAAATCAAGGAAGGGAAGGTAAAATCCGATGAGAAAGTAAGAAAAAATTGAAAATTCACCCTTTGCAGCAATTTAGTAGTGAGTTTTCTCGCTAACACAAAATCTATCCTTTTTAAAAGCTGCGGACGGTAGACGAAGAAAGAGAGGATAACAAAAGATGTTAGATATCAAGAGTAACCGGAAGTGACTTTCTGTTATGTGTAAAGAAACATAATGGAAAGTCGCTTCTTTTTTTGTATAGAAATTTGATGCTTTTATCACCGGCAAAATTTGCTATGTTTAAGATAAGTTTGGACGCGACGCAAGGTGAAGCGACACGCTTCATTCAGACGTTGTTACATTTTTCTGAAAATCCCTTGGTGTATAATTAAAATGCTTTTTAAATATACGGCTGAAATATTTTGTATCATTAAAGCCTGACTTTTCGGCAGCTTCCGCTACGGTGTAAAGTCCGCTTTGAAGAAGCTGTGATGCATTTTCAAGCCTGAGATTTATAATGTACTGATTAGGTGATACCGAATACAGATTTTTAAACTGTTTCCGAAAATACGTCTCGGAGACGGCACACATATCTGCAAGGAAAGAAATACTTATTTCCTCACTTCTGAAATGCACGTGGATGTAGTCCAGTGCTTTTTTTATTTTGTTGTTGGGGGCAATGCTTCCGATGCTGTTTTCCATTGCGTGACAGTTAAGGTAATAAATAAGCGAGTAAAATAGGGAATTACATTTGTAGCGATAGCCTTGCTTTTTTTCTTTCCATTCATCATACATCTTTGTTATGATACTCTCTATATATTCGGTATCTTCAGAGGTAAGAATTTCAAATGTGTTTTTTGAAGAAAAGCTGTAATTTATAAAATGTATTGCAAAAATTGTCTCTCCGTGGGTGGACTGATTGTAATCAAGATTTTTGGGGATGTACAGTACATCTCCTTTTTTTACGGCAAATGATGTATCCTTTGTTTCAAAATTTCCTGCACCATTTAGCCTTATACTTATACTGTCATAGCTGCGGTTGTGACTTGTCTGTTTATGATATTTTTCACGGCTCAGCTTGAATACACCGATAAGCTCCAGCGAAAGCTCGTTTTCAGAAAAGAACATTTTACACACCTTCTTTTGTGGCATAACCTTATTTTAATAGTTTTTAAGTTGAATGTCAAGTTTCGGTTTGTCCACTTTTTATGTTGGTTTGTGGGTTTTAATTACGGATTAATACTGTTATTATGTAATTAACGATTAAAAGGAGTGGTTTTATGGCAATTAAACATACTGCGGTAAGCTACTACGGACTTAATTACGTAGAGCATGCAAGAGAAGATTTCAAGGAAATGATTGAACACGGTTGTGACACCGTTATCCTTGCAATTACTGAATTTGATATGGACTTCTGGTTCCCGAATATCAATGAAATTGTAAAGACGGCTCACGAGCTTGGATTAAGGGTAATTGCAGATACATGGGGTATCGGTAAGTATTTCGGTGGTGAACAGGTAAGCCTTTTCCTGCAGAATAACATCCATCACAGACAGGTAAGTGCATACACGGGTGAAGTGCTGAATGCGGCTTGCTTCAATACTAATTCATTCCGTGATTATTTCAAGCGACTTTGCCTTAAGCTTGCAAGAGAAACAGAGGTTGACGGATTTTTCTGGGACGAACCGCATTATGCGTACCCCAAGTCATACGCATCAATCACAGGCGGTGCAGGTGATGACTGGGCGTGCAGATGCCCCGAATGTATGAAAAAGTTCGAGGAATATTACGGCTACGAAATGCCTAAATTCATGAATGACGACGTTAAGCAGTTCAGATGGAGAGAGGCACTTTATACCCTTGAAGATGTATCAAAGGCACTTAAGGAATATAACCCCAAGCTTGAAATTACCTGCTGTGTTCACGCAACAATGAATACATATTATGTGACGGAGCTTCGTGGTTACGACAACTGGGATATGGTAGCGGCTTGTCCTTATTTTGACGTGTTCTCTACAACAATTATAAATTGGGAGCTTCCCGAAAGCTTCTTCCGTGACATTACAGAGCGTACCGTTGCTATGGCGAAAAAGTACGGCAAACAGTCTGAGCGTTGGCTTATGGGTTACAACAAACGCCCTGCAGACTTTGGGCAGATTGACAAGGTTGTTGATATGTATGAGGAATTGGGTGTAGACCGTCTTGCAACCTGGACATACCGTGGCGGTTACGGCACTGTTGTTGCGGCGAAAGACCCGATTGAACTTTGGGATAACATTGGTAGAAATTACAGGAGGGTACTTAAGAAATGATTACAGAGCGCTATTTTAGAAAAAATAGAAAGGATGACAGAGAATGAATGATTTCGGTTATTACAAAGCCATAATCGAAAACCTTGAAAAGGTAAATGCCACTCAGGGCGAAAACATTGAGAAAGCGGCAAAATTAATGGTTGATGCCATTGCTGATGACCGCCTTATAAACGTTTACGGAGGTGGAGGACACACAACACTTCCCGTTGGGGAAATGTTTTTCCGTGCAGGCGGACTTTCCTGCATAAACCCCCTTATGGAAACAGGTCTTTCGGTGTTTAATCAGGCGCTTAAATATCTTGAGCTTGAAAGAACAGTAAATTACGGCAGTTCAATCGTGAAATACTACGACCTTAAAAAGGATGATGTACTTATTATCTTCCATAATATAGGTATCAATCCTGCAACGATTGATGCAGCTATGGAGGCAAAGAAAAACGGTGTTAAGATAATCGCTGTTTCAAGCTCTGCTTGGCAGAACGAAATGCCCGAAGACCACTTTATCCGTCATCCAAACAAGACAAATCTGTTTGACTATGCGGATGTCTGCATTGAGGACTTTAACCCTGTGGGTGATGCAGTGGTGGAAATCCCCGGATTTGATACACCTATTGCACCGGCGTCGAATATAGTGGATTTCTATATTGCACATCTGCTTGAAATCGAAACTGTTAAGCAGTGTCTTGACAGAGGAATCAAGCCCCCTGTGTGGTCAAGTGCAAATACACCGGGCGGTGACGAGAAAAATGCAGCTTATCTTCAGAAGTATCGACCCAGAGTGAAAATGTTATAAGATACGGCTCGATAAAGCAGCACATTAATAAAATTTACAATTTTGGGGGCTGTCCCCAAAATGAGAAATTTTGAAAAAGAAAGGAAGATTTGAGATGAAAAAGCACGAGATTTTGTCAAAGCTTATTATAAAGCCTAAGGAGTTTATCCTTACAGGCAAAGAATATAAGCACAACAAGGATGCAAAAATTTACACAAACGCAGACGAGGGGGATTTTTCCTACCTTTTAGGTCTTGCAGGTTTTGGAAGCAAGGCAGAGGTTAAGCGTTTTGAAAACACAAACGATACATACGTTCTTTCAATCGGCAAGGAAGATGTTATCCTTCCCGAAACAGAATATGAAAACGACGAGGCATATTATATGGAAGCAGAGGGTGACAGCCTTCTTATAACATCAAAATCCTTTAACGGTATGCTTCTCGGACTTAAGGCATATATCAGAATGACAGAGGAATTGGGTGCAATTCCCGGTATTATTATAAAGGACTATCCCGACATTCCTTTCCGTAGCGTACACGTTTGCGTGTTCAGACCCGACGACGGCTCCGACAAGGAAGAAAGCTCACCCGAATACATCAGAAAAATGATGAAAACTGCGGCAATGCTTGGTTACAACCACATTATTATAGAATTCTGGGGAATGTTCCCGTACAGCCTTGAATATGCTCACTGGCCCAACGCATATTCAAAGGAAGAAATCCGTGCACTTGTGGATTATGCAATGGACGACCTTCACATAAGACCAATTCCTCAGCAGAATCTTGTAAGCCATGCAGGTTGGTCAAGAATTGTTACAAGACAACACACCGTCCTTGACCAGCGTCCTGACCTTCAGGATATGTATATCCCCGGTGGCTGGTGCTTTGCTACGGAAAATCCTGATACAAAGGAATTTATAAAGCTACTTATGGATGAACTTATTGATATGTTCCGCAACCCTCCGTACCTCTGCTGCGGTGGTGACAAGGCATTCGGCTTCGGCTCTACAGAGGAAGACAGAACTGTAAGTGCAGACGTACTTTTTGCAAGACACATAAGCTTCCTTAACACATACCTTTCGGAAAGAAATGTCCGTATGGTAATGTGGGGAGATATGCTTTATTCTTCAATGGATGCTCTTTACTGGAAATGCAGTGAATCTACAACAGACCTTATTCCCAAAAACGTACTTATCAATATCTGGACACACAACAACCCCGGTAAAAAGTGGCAGGATGCCGCATACTTTGAGGATAAGGGATTTGAAACAGTTTACTCACCCTTTATGAACGAAGAAAGTATCGAAAGTATGATTTACCTTTGCCGTGACAGAAAGAGCCACGGTATGGTACAGACCACCTGGCACAGACCGCAGTCTGCAGTACCTTTTGTAGTATTCTCCGGTGCACTTCAGTGGTGCGGTAAAAAGCCTGAAAAGGTGCTTGTAGAGAACTATGCTTCAAAATGGTATAAATAACGGATGACAGAGTCATCCTTTCGCAACAAAAAAGAAAGGAAGATAAATATGGATATAACAAAAGTAAACATTCCCGAAAAATTTAAAAATCATCCCTTGTTCACAAAGCCTGTGCTTGGTACAAACTTCGGCTTTATGTCAAAGAGGGGTTACTACCTTACTGATTTTGCAAAGGCACAGCCCGAGCTTATGGCAAAAAGCGGTGTTAACTGGGCAACCCTTAATATGAACTTCTGTCAGGACAACTATTTCTCACAGAAGGTGTATCTTGACTTTGAATTTTCAAGCGGTGAGTATGAGCTTTCGGAAACTGTAAAACGTCTTCACGATAACGGTATCAGCGTACTGTTCAAACCCTGCCTTACACCTCTTGACGGTGGCTGGATGGGACTTGTAAACTTCCCCGACACAGAAGTTCTCCGTCAGATTGAAGGCGTTGAAAACGACTACTGGGGTAACTGGTTTAAGTCATTTACAGAAGCACTCAAATACTTTGCTGACTTTTCCGAAAGAGTTGGTATGGATGCAATGATTATCGGTGCGGAGTACAGTGGCACTGAAAGAAAAGACGAGCACTGGATGAAGGTTATCGAGGCAGTTCGTCAGAATTACTCAAATCCCATTTCTTATGAAACAACTATGGGCGCAAGTGAGAAGAACCCCCAGAAATTCCTTGAGAATGTTGACTTCCTCTGCTACAGCTATTATCCGCCGGCAGCACCGCCAAATATGCCTCTTGATTCTGCCGGTGCTATGGATGCGGCAAATAACCCCACCGTAAAGGAAGTTCCCTCAAGAACTGTTGAAGAAATGGTAGAATATATGCAGCCTGCACGTGACAACATTCTTAATATGAGTAAGCGTTTCGGAAACAAACCCCTTGCCCTTACGGAATTTGGTATCCGCAGTGCACACGGTTGCGTTATGCAGCCATTCAACTTCCTGTGGGATTCATATTATGATGGTGAGGAGCAGGCAAATTACCTTGAAGCAGGCTTCCGCACCTTCCTTGACCTTGCACCATATCTCGGCTTCTTCTGGTGGAAGTGGGACGAAACACAAAATCGCCCCCACTACAAGACAGACCCCAACGGTGAAATGGGCTTTACCATTCAGGGTAAGCCTGCAGAAGAAGTTATGCGTAAGTGGCTTCAGAAATTAGGTGGCAATAAATGAGAAGCGACGATTTTTCACATCCCCGCAGACTATTAAAAACAAAAAGGGCGTTAAATTGCACAAGCAATTTAACGCCCCAACACTACCATAATATCACATTATTTTTAATTTGTAAATAGCCAAATAAAACAAAATTTTCTGCCTTTTTTCTGACTTCTTGTATATTGCAAAAATCTATTGACTGTGTTATTCTTTAATCAAGGAAAGGGAGGTACAGTCCGATGGAAAAGTAAAAAGCTTTAAACTCTTATATAAAGAAAGAACGGTTTGATTTAAACAGAAAGGTAAAAGTCAAACTAAAAACACGACGGTGATACGTTTAATATAGATTGTAAAATGTGAGTGATTGGTTATATATGATAATTAATTATGTTTAAGTCAAAAAACGTGTTCTTTATAGTCAGAGTACAAGCAATCGCCCTTTGCAAAACAGATAAGAAACAATAAGGTGTCCTCATTAGAGGAAAGAAAAATGGAAAAGAGTGTTTTCAAAAATATAATCTGTGGCAAACGGCAGACAAAGAAAGAGAGGATAACAAAAGATGTTAGATATCAAGAGTGACCAGAAGTAGCCTTCGGTTGTGTGTAAAGAAACATAACTGAAGGCTATTTCTTTTTAATATACTCAGTCCATATGTATATACTTTTCTCTGTCTTCAGGAGTAATTTTCCTTACAACTCTGCAAGGGTTACCTACAGCAACAACCCCTTCAGGAATATCGCGTGTAACAACGCTTCCGGCACCTATTACGCTGTCTTTGCCGATAGTGACACCGCCTACTATATTGACGCCGCCACCTATCCATACATTGTCGCCAATGGTTACGGGGAAGGCATACTCAAGTCCTGCCACACGTTCATCTCTGTCAAGAGGGTGACCTGCGGCATATATGCCGACATTTGGTGCTATCCATACGTTGTCGCCTATTCTGACGTAGTTTCCGTCAAGGACAATAAAGTTATAGTTTGCAAAAAAGTTGTCGCCTATTTCAATGCGGTAACCGTAATCGCATCTGAAAGGGGGAAGGATGTTTGCGCCTTTTCCTACTTTGCCCAGCATCTTTTTAAGAAATGCCTCACGTTCCTCTAACTGTGATGGCAATAATTTGTTATATTCAACGCACATATCCTGAATTTTAAATCTGTGTTCTACCATATCAGCGGATGGGCGGTAAAGGTATCCTGCCTCCGCTTTTTCTCTTTCTGTCATAAAAAATCACCTCATATCTTTTTTGTTATATTACACCACAAGCACTGCCATTGTCAAGCAAGATATATATTGAAATAAATGTTGCATTTGCTTTTATTTTTTGTTAGAATGCTTTTGGAGGTGTCAGATATGAAAAACTTACTTTTAATTGGTGACTCAATTCGTCTTGGTTACGATAAATCCGTGAGGAAAACACTTGAAGGAAAGGCAAATGTATTCTTTCCCGAGGAAAACTGTCGTTTTGCATCTTATGTGCTTCGCTATATTCAGGATTATGTTAACGAAGCAAATACAAATATAGATGTAATACATTGGAACACAGGTCTTTGGGACTGCCTTCGTCTTTTTGAGGAAGAGCCTCATACTCCCATTGACGTGTATGCATATTACATAGACCGTATCTGCGTAAGAATCAGAAAATTCTGCCCCGATGCAAAGGTTATTTTTGCAACCAGCACAAGCGTGATTTCAGAGGAAATGGATAAAGATTTCAAGCGTTATAACGAGGAAATAGAAGCTTACAATCAAGCTGCGGTAGAGGTTGTTAAAAAATACGGGTTTGAGGTTAATGATTTATATGCTGTGTCAACAACTCTTCCCAGGGAAGCACATTCTGACCCGGTACATTACTACACAAAAACAGGAACAGAAGCTTTTACAAACCAGGTGCTTTCTGTTGTTGCACCTGCCCTTGGAGTTAAAGAAGAACTTAAATATAAAGAGGAAATGTACACAGACAAACCAATAGGAATCTGATAAAAAAGGTTCTTTATCGGTCTGCTTTTGAATTCATTTTTCAGACAATCTTTTCAGTTTTAGACCCGATATGAGTGAAAAAGCATGCCTGTTTTTCATGTAATGCAATATAATAAATTGCAAAAAGGAAAGAATTCATATATAATATTTGCGGTGGAAGCTGTCTGACGCGATTTTTTAATCTGACGTTCAGATTATTACTGTTTTTACAGAAAGGAACTTATCATGAAAGAGAGAGAAAAATTTTCATCAAGACTTGGATTTATTTTAATTTCAGCAGGCTGTTCAATCGGGCTTGGTAATGTTTACCGTTTCCCGATAATTACCGGTGCATACGGTGGAGCACTGTTTGTTCTGATTTATATAGCGTTTTTGCTTCTTCTGGGGCTTCCTGTTATGACAATGGAGCTTTCAGTAGGCAGGGCAAGTCAGAAAAGTATAGCGGGGTCATTCGATGCTCTTGAAAAAAAAGGACAAAAATGGCATATGCTTAAATATATGGGTGTTGCCGGAAATTACCTTCTCATGATGTTTTATACTGTAATTTCAAGCTGGATGCTTGTATATTTTGGTAAATACGTTACAGGTTCTGTTATGCAGTATTCTACTGCGAAGGAGCTTGGTGGCGTTTTCGGACAGGTTGTAACGAACACACCGCTTATCGCTGCTACAACGTTTATAGTTATACTTATCAGCTTTGGTATTTGTTCACTTGGCCTTCAGAAGGGTGTCGAAAAAATCACAAAGTGGATGATGATTGCACTGTTTGTGCTTATGTTTGGTCTGGCAATCTATTCCTGTACGCTCGAAAATGCGGCAGATGGACTTAAATTTTATCTTATCCCATCATTGGACGGAGTAAGAGAACACGGATTATGGACGGTTATTTCTGCGGCAATGGGACAATCCTTCTTTACGCTTAGTATCGGCATTGGGTCAATAGCAATATTCGGTAGCTATATCAGTAAAGAACGCAGCCTTACAGGCGAAGCAATCAGCATTATGTCCCTTGATACGCTTGTGGCGATTATGTCGGGTCTTATTATTTTTCCTGCATGCTTTACGTATAATAACGGTGTTACAGCGGATGCATCAAGCGTAGGTGCAGGATTCCTTTTCACAACGCTTTCAAGTATGTTTAATATGATGCCGGGTGGAAGAATAGTAGGAATTTTGTTTTTCCTCTTTATGATGTTTGCTGCACTTTCAACTGTTGTTGCAGTGTTTGAAAATATTATGTCATTCTGGATTGAGTCTACAAATATGTCAAGAAAAAAGATTGCAGTTATAAATATTATTCTTATGACGCTTCTTTCGCTTCCATGTATTCTTGGATTTACGGTGCTTGAAAATATTCAGATAGCAGGTAAGGGGATAATGGATATGGAGGATTTTGCAGTATCAAACATTCTTTTACCCCTTGGCAGCCTTTTCTACGTCCTTTTCTGTACCACGCGGTACGGATGGGGATGGGATAAGTATTTTGAGGAAGTAAACACAGGTAAAGGCATAAAAATGCCAAAAATACTGAAAACATATTTTAAATATGTTCTTCCCGTAATAATTGTCGTTATATTCATAATGTCGATTATATAAAAAAGAGGAGGTGTAAAACTCGTTTTTTACACCTCCTGTTTTTTGGGGATAGGAAAAAATGCTTCAGAACGGACAAACTGAGGTGTAAATCCCTGTACACAGGGATTTACAGGTTACCCGAAGGCGTACGATGGTACGTCGAGAGGCGAAGTTTGTTCGTAGCAAAAAGGCACAAAAACGAAGAAAAATCGAATAAAATGAGATTTTTCAACAAAATAAGATAATT
>JAZPYX010000062.1:0-10026 GCA_045544395.1 Clostridia bacterium | reverse complement strand
CAGACTGTCGAAAAAGTCGGTCAACCACAAGCAGAGAATAAAAATAAAGCCTTACCCTACAAGAGAAAAGAATACCTCTTGCGGTGGATAAGGTGTTATATTACTGAAGAAATTGTTAATCGAAAAGGCTACAAACTGCAGTTTATAGCCTTTTTTGCTTGTTTTCGCTAAGCACGCCCTCTACCGTATCCACATACGCCGACGAGTTCGTGCTTAGCAAATTTACCTTCCTTTTCGAAGTCTGCCAGCGTGTCGATAGGTTTATCGACACGCTGTGGGCTTTGAGAAACATTTCTCAAAGCCCATTTATTATCCCTTCTTTTTAGCAATTTCCATAATTTCGGGATACTTGGATATAACATACGAATATCCGTTTTCTTTATGGGGAATCAGGCAATCGGAGCAGTCCTTTATGCCTTCTTCAATATATTTAAAATTACCTCCGCACTTGTCCCCCAATGCATAAAGGGGGCAATAGCAGAAAAGGCAGTTGAAGAACTCACCTTCCGTTTTGTGACAAGGAAAATAAATGCAGTCTTTATTCCGAAAATATGAAAAATTATTATCCATAATGCTTCTCCTTGATATTTGACATTAGATTTCCAGTACAAGATATATTCCGTAATGATCGGAAGGAAACTTTCCATCAAAGCTTTTATCTATAACTTCATACTTTATCGGCACTACGTTTTTATCGACAAAGCAATAATCGATATGTGACAGAATGTTCTTTTTTCTGAAGTAGCCGTGATATGTGGTACCGCTATATTTTGCAGTGACTGTATTAACATCTGTGAAATGCCTTGCCATTTCGTTATATCCCGGAGAATTTGGTTTCATATTAAAATCTCCGGTCACAAATGTAGGATAGTGGGAAACCTTTTTGCTGTACTCACAAATGAGCCGTGCACTTGCCATCTGTCCGTTGTCACCAAAGCCAAAATGTGCATTCATCGCGGTAAATACCTTCCCGCTTGCCTTTTCACGAAGAGTCACATATTCGCACATACGGTGGCAGTCGTACTTTTCATCCCAGCCCTTGGATTCCACCTCAGGTGTGTCGGAAAGCCAGAAGTACCCTGTTTTCACGCATTCAAATTTTTCTTTTTTCCACAAAATAGGTGCAGACTCTTTTTTCAATATATCTGTTGTACGATATTTGTTGAAAATTTCGTACTCAGTACCGTAATATTTTTCTATGTGCTTTTCCCAACGAGGCCTGTATTCCTGAAAACAAATTACATCGGCATCATATATGGTTGTGGAGTCATAAATTCTCGGTGCACGCTCTTTTATGCTGTGTCCTCCGGGATCATCGCAACATCTTATGTTAAAGGTAATTACACGAAGTTTCACAAGATTTCCTCCTAAATAGCCCTACTAATATTATTATATGACTGCAAAAGAAAAATTGCAATACGTTTTTTGGGGGATTTCTTTTCGCTTGGCAACCATCGGAGTTTGAATCTCGGACACCCTGATTAAGAGTCGGAGCAGAGTGCTTTTAACACGTGTTATATTGTGTTATCTGTTTCCTTGTAATCCCTCTTAAAATGGCTTTGTAAATAGGGTTTCAGCCCTTTTCTTGAAAAAGTGTGCTTTGTGTCGGGATTCTTTAAAAATTACAATTCAAAGGAAGTTTGTTAGAAAAATGTTAGAAAGCCCACCATGAATTTATTATATTATTAAGACTGTACTTACAAAGCTACCAAGCTTTAGCCTTTATTCATTAACCTCTATTGTAGTTGTTATTGCAATTTTGTTTGCTGTTATCAACTATGCCTCAAACCTTTAATTAAAGTTCTGTACTACTATGTCACATTGATACCTTGGTTTTATTTTTTAATTAAATGCTTACAATTTAATTTTATTGTTTTACAATTATCTTACCTGCCAAGTCCACTCGCTGAACTGTGAGCTATACTTCCAGTATCCATTTGATGTTACTTCGCCGTCTTTTCCATCATATTCAGGATATGTTGCATCTTGAATAGCGTCCCATTCATTTGACCAGTGTCCCTCACCTGTTTTATCGAATACTATATAAGTTTGTGTCTTTAGATTTCCAAGAGCTGTATTCTCTGCACAACGTCCGAAGGCATCAACGTCTGGTCTGTATCCGTCGGTTACTGTTCTTACTCTGCCGTTTACTACGTATGAACGACCAAGGTCCATTGCAATCGGAAGTCCTACGCCCATTACCGGTGTTCCGTCTAACATATAAACTCCTGTGTCCTTGAGAGTATATTCTGTTCCGTCCTGTGCTATAAATACATCTCCTGCTTTAAGTCTTGGACGCTGTGCATCAGAGTAAGATACTTTAATGTTTTTACGAGATTGCATCTCTGTCCATAACTGCTTTGTTGAGTCTGTCTTAATACCATTGTCTCCAGCTTTATGACCCTCATAAGTTCCAGCTTGTTCGTTGACGGAGTGGAATGCCCCTGAACCATCCAAGTAAACGCCCGAGCCTGTGGATGTGTTCTGTACAGGAGTCTGAGTTTCTTCTTTTACGATGTCTTTGGATGGGGCATCAATGCTTTCTGCATTTGCGAATGCTCCTTGTCCAAATCTGCTCGTTGCTTTACAAGTTTCCTGTATCAATTTGAACACTTCAGCTCTTGATACTGTGTTAAGAGGAGAAATATGACCTGCTCCGTCACCTACCATTATGCCTTTGTCTTTAAGATACATAATAGCTCCTGCAAATCTAGCAGGTATCTTTCCACTTGCCATTAGCTGTTGTTCACTTTCAAGGTCTCTTGATACATCTACAACGCTATGAAAGTCTGTATAACCTGCCATTGAAGAAAGGTCTCCCATCTGTGCCTTAGTTATATACTGATTAAGCGTTCCATCATTACAAGCATTAGCAAGTACATACGCTATCTCACATCTACGCATAGGAGAATTCATATACGCATCCGTCATAAGGGTGCTTTTTTCATATGTAAAAATATTTCCTACTGCTCTGTATGCGTTGGCGTACCATTTGTATGTCATATCCTCGTTTTCCAGTCCACCGCCATTAGTTATGCCTGTTTCATAAGCTGTAGCAACTATCTTTGCAACTTCCGCACAGGTAACTTGTCCGTTTGGTTTCAGAGTTCCGTCCTCATAGCCGTTCAGTACATTAAAATAAACAGGCAGGGATATATATTCGCTGTACCACTGAATTTCATCCAAGTCGGTAAATATATCAGTTGTAAGCTCTGCAAGCTGTGTTTTCTTGGCTTCGTACTTTTGTATAAAAGACTTATCCGACAATGCTTCATATAATGTTTTTCCATATATAGAAATATCTTCTCCCATTTCCTTGTCAATCTTCAAGGCGTTGGGGGATTTTTTTATTTCATCATCATTCAGCTTTATTGATATGCCGGACTTATTCTCCATATATTCGGATGAATCGGATAAAAAGTCGTGGCTTGCAAACACTGTTGTGTTAAAAATCAGGCTTGATGCAAGTATTGCTGTGGTTATGGTTTTCTTCATATATAACAGTCCTTTCTATAATAAAAAAGTGCATTACCCATATTTCAGAGCAATGCACCGAAAAACGCATTGACTCCGATTTTTAAGGTTGCTAGACACTTAAAACTATCATAATCTCAATTCAAAGGTATGACAAATCGAAGGGTACGCTTTTACCATTAGCGCACCCTTTGAATTGAAAAAGATTAATTTTAGTATCTAGCGATAGCTATTATATCACACTATTTCTTTATTTTCAATAAATATTTGGAGAACATTTTTTTACACAAGTGTACAATTTATGACAATGTTTTTCAAAAATTTTATATCTGTCAAAAAAATTTTTAACTTTTTCAAAAAAAAAGAACACCTACCGAAGTAAGTGTTATTCTCTATGGTGCGCCATCAGGGACTCGAATGTTAAACTCTGCTTCCTCAGCTTAATAGGTCGCTTTGGTGGAAACGACACCTTGTAGCAACGAAGCTTTTTCGCGGGCATAAATACCCGCTCAAACCTTCGGCTACTGCGTTTCTGCAAGACCTTCTTCATCTGCCACAGGCAGCGATTCAATATAGTGAAGATGTGCAAACTCTGCTTTCTCAGCTTAATAGGTCGCTTTGGTGGAAACGACACCTTGTAGCAACGAAGCTTTTTCGTGGGCAATAAATACCCACTCGAACCTTCGGCTACTGCGTTTCTGCAAGACCTTCTTCATCTGCCACAGGCAGCGAAGGTCTTGCAGACTACCAACTTCGCTGCTCAGTTGGTAAAGCACATAACCTCAATAAGAGGCACAAATTAAGTCCCTTGATGGGCGCAAAGCAAAAAAATAAGAACCACCAAAAGGTGATTCTTATTTTTATTGGTGCGCCATCAGGGACTCGAACCCTGGACACCCTGATTAAGAGTCAGGTGCTCTACCAACTGAGCTAATGGCACAAATATGGAGCTGCCCAGCAGATTCGAACTGCCGACCTCTTCCTTACCAAGGAAGTGCTCTGCCAACTGAGCTAGGGCAGCAAAATTGGCGACCCGGAAGGGGCTCGAACCCTCGACCTCCAGCGTGACAGGCTGGCGTTCTAACCAACTGAACTACCGGGCCGGATACATTGTCACGTCAGATTTCGATGTGCTGTGCACGTTTGTCATCCGCTGACTTGACCTATTATACTTGCTTTAACTGCATTTGTCAAGAGGTATTTTGAAAAAAATTCAGTTTTTTTCAAAATAGCCTCCTGACTGTTTTTTTAGTTCCAAAAGTCCTTGTCTTCTGCTTATTTTAATTTTAAAGCATTTCGCACAATACTCTAAGAATTCTTGCAGCAATCTCTTTCATTCCCTCATCCCCGGGATGTATCTGAATTCCTTTATGCTCAAACTTGTCCTTTGCCAGATAGATATCATCTTTTATAAGGCCACTGATTTCCACATAATATGCACCGCTGTTTTCTGTATACTTTTTGATTGCGGCATTTTTTTCTCCGCTTGCAAAAAAGTTGGATAGGCAGATTATTCTCACATTTTTGTTATTTCCTGATAAATATTCATGAAAAGCTGTTATTCCTGCTACAAAGGTTTCTTCGTTAAAGGTATCAGGGGTGATATTCTCCGATACAAAGCTGATGATTATATCCGGATTAAAATTTTTCGCCTTAGAAAAATACAGATCGAAATTGCAGTTTTCGTAGCTTCGTTCCCAAACAGCCCCCTGAACCACACAAAAAGATGCATCGGCACATTTCTTTTTCACTGTGTCCATTACTATATGTACGTAGTCATTTTCTTTGCAGCTTGCCGCCATCCCCCATTCACCATACCAACCTATTTCGTCTTTCCTTCCGTGATGAGTGATGGAGTTTCCTACGAACATTATTCTGAGTCCGGTATTTTGACTGCCATAAAAATACACATATTTGTTTACCTGGTTTTTGCTTTCAACCGTGTTTTTCTTTTCAAAGTTTTGCATTCTGACCACATCCTTAAGCTTCATACTATCACAGCAGGAAATGCAATTCAATAGTTGATTTTTACCGAAAACGCCTAAATTGCAGTTGACTTTTACTTTTCCACATGTTAATATGCTCCCATGAGGTGATATGTATGTATAAAATAGGCCTTTCCACTTGCGGCAAAAGAGTGACTGCAGAGCTTTGTGATGGATACAGGGAAGCAGGAATTGAAGTGCTGGAAGTGTGTTATGGCACTCAGCTCCTGGAGGAAATTGTTGAGCTTGTAAGCGTTCATAAGGACCTGCGAGTATGTTTTGATACAAACCACCTGCTAAATCAAGACCCCTGCGATTTCGTTCGCAAATTAGGAGATAAGATTATCACACTCCACATATCGGACTATGATTTTCAGAATGAGCGCCACTGGCTCCCCGGTGAAGGCGATATTAACTGGCCTGAGCTCATTTCCACACTGAAGGAAACCGGTTATAGCGGTCCGTGGCTTTACGAGCTTGGACTGGTCTGTCCCAAGAGCATCATTCGTCCGCGGGAGCTTACATATGAAGATATAGCAAACAATGCCCGTGAGCTTTTTGCAGGCAAAAAGCCAACAACTATCAGCACTCGCATTGAAGGTCTCGGAATGTGGCCTGAATAATAAAAGGGACGCAGCACTTGTGTGCAATTTCCTATACACTAAAAGAGCAATCATCTGCGCTCGTTTTTGCGTAGATGATTGCTCTTTTCTTTATGAGAAAATATCCAAACTACAGATTTTCCATCCAGTGCCTTCTTTTTTCAGTTCTACATTGATTTTTCCTTTGGCTCCGCTTTCGAATTCCTCTTTGACAATGTCTATAAAGTCAGGAACAATGTTTTCAGCTATGCGCTCTAAAGTTTTAGAATCGGGAAATTCTCCACTACCCAGTTTCTGCAAAGTGCTTGCATTTTTTATAAATAGACCGGCTAAGTTTTTCTGTAGTTTTTCACTTGGCTCATATCCTGGAGCCAACACAGCAGGAACCTCTACCGATAGTTTCGCTCTGTCTCCCGTAATCTCTGCCTTGCCTACAGAGCACTCCATATTCTTAAGAAGCTCCGGCAAATACTTGATTATCAATTTTTCTGCCGTTTTTACAGTTTCTTTTTGTGCCGTGGACATATCCTTTTCTTTTTCAATCGTTGCATCAATATCGCTAAGCTTCTCCAACGTTTCATACGCCACAAATTCAGTAGAAACGCAATCCTTTACACCCTTTGCATCAGCTTCTTTAAGCTTTGTAATACACGTTTGTGTAACTGCTTCCGGAGTTATCGCAGTGTTTTCCTTTTTATCTCCGCCACAGGCTGAAAAGATACAAACCGCCATCACAATACTCATTAAAATTGCTAAAGCTTTTTTCATAATTTTCATGGTACATCCTTCTATGGATGATATACCGTCCTCCCTTCTCTTTTTGTATAATTATACCCTACATTTTTCCTGATGTCAACAAACAAAGCATTTATCAATTTTTTTCAAAAACTGCTCCTGCAAACATGATCGCCATAAGAACCGACAAATAGTTAATTAATTCACTGCCATGCGCACATATTGCAGATAATATCATCAATATACAAGCTGCTGCGCCACAGTAAGCCAGTGCTTTCTCTGGCACGCGTCTTTCAGATGTGTTTTTTTTTGCAAAGGCAAGAAATATCGGTATGTATATTATGTATGCCGTTACAACAGGCAGCTCAGAGCTTTCAAAAAAAATTCTTCCCGCTATAGAATGTGGGGCGGTGTTTGCTCTATAGTTAAAAAGCAGCCACATAAAGCTTATTAAAAACCCTATCACTGCCAATTTCAGGACAGTGTATTTTTCATTTTTCTGCGGTTTCATAAAACTATATTTTACTTTTTGTGCCGACAGATGTTGTTTAGCACGAATGCACCCATATACCATAGCATTCAGTGCACCTAAACACGATATTGCCACAAACCCCAAAAGAATACTGCCCCCCTTATCTCCTAATACATTACGATAGGCTCTCGCTACCATTCCTTTTGGGATATTTGCAGCATTTCCTTCTCCTGCCGCAATTGATACTCCTATATAGTAAAGCACGTATATTACAAAGACTATAATTCCTCCTGTAATTAAAACCCCGGGCAGGCTCTTTCTTCCGTTTTTCAATCGAGAACTTATATTTGTGGCGTTGATCCAGCCCTCGTATGCAAAGGCACAAGCCGTGACCGCTGAAAAAAACGAGAAAGCTCCCTTTTCATTCTCGAAGTGATTAATTGCCTGCATTTCTGCCCCTGCGCCCTTAATCAACCCATATATAATAATTAGAATCAGGGGAAGCAGCTTCATTCCCGTAGTGATAAGTTGAAATTTTTCGGATAATACCTGCGAAAATGTATTCAACCCAAAACTTGCTATCATAAAAGCAAGAGATAACGCCAGGCGCATCTCCCCGGCAAAATCCTTTACTCCCCAAAAAGCCATAGCATAAACTGCACTCATCTCCGACAAAACACTCACCATAGATGGGTAATAAATACACATCATAAACCAGCCTACATAATATGAATACCGTTTCCCCACTGTTTCTCCTGCAAAACCGCATAATCCGTCATCTACACTGTGCTTTGCACAAATTACAGAAAAATTCAGCAGACATACAATCATTATCATTCCGCCCATAAGCCAGGCAAAACTTCCTTGTATTATGTTCCCGTTTGTAATGTAATTTATTGTTTCAGCTTTAAAAAACACACCGCTCCCCACAACAGAGCCTACTAACATTGATACCGCTGTCACATTAGAACAATACTCTTTTTTCTCCATTTTTTTACCTTTCTGCACAAAAATAAATCCTTCTCTACTAATGCTATTCCCTTAAATATGAACATATTAAAAATTTTCTAAATTTTTCTTGTAAAACAAAAAGTTGTAGTATATAATAACATAGTATGTATTTTTATCCATTCAAGAGGTGAATGAAGATGCGCGGTTTTTTCAGATATTACAAATGGCATCTTATATTTTTTGTTATAATTGCGATCTGCACAGTGTATGTCCTGTTTAATCTTACTACGTCAAATACACCGGACTTATCACTCGGCTACGCAGGAACTCAGTTTGTTCAGCGTCAAGACTTTGTGGACTACAGTTCACGAATAGAGCTTCTCCTGAGAGATGCTAACGGCGACGAAAAGAAGAGAGCATCACTTAATCTGCATGTGTGTGATTATCCGGAAGATGTGGCAGAAGCGCTCCTCGAAATGGTGGAGGACGGACAGTATGATATATATCTTTCCACAAAGGATGCTTTTAAAAACTTCAAGGATAAATCGAGATTCGAATCAGTCGACACATATGCTACAATAAAAGAAAAAGACATAGATGTCATTAAGGATAAGTCCGGGAGAGGATACGCTGTTTCCCTTAAAGATAACAAGCTGATTGAGTATATGGGCTTTTATGATACCAGCGACCTCTATATAGCAGTTGCCGCTCCCGAAAAAGGCGAAGCCGCTACAACAACTCAGAAAAACGGCAGAAACGTAGCCGGAGTCATAATCGAAGATGACCAATAATTATTATTTTTAAAAATAGAAAGGATGTTTTTTATGAACGCATTAGTAAGCACAGTTATTTCATTTTTACCGTTTATCCTCATTTTCTACTTTTTGCTTATTAGGCCCCAGAAGAAGCAGCAGAAGCAGATTTCTGATATGCTTGCTGCTCTCAAAAAAGGTGATGAAATTGTAACAGTAGGCGGTATTGTCGGAAAGATTGTCAGCCTCAAGGATGATCTTGTATTTATTGAAACAGGCTATGCAAACGACAGATGCTTCCTTAAATTCCAGAAAGCAGCTGTTGGTAAGATTTTAAAATCTGCTTCAGAACCCGATAATCTTGACAATGTTAAAGATAAAGAATTTGAAGACTAACAAATAAGAATACTTATATGGCCTCCGGAATATTGTAGTAGTGACAACACTCTATACATATTCCGGAGGTATTTTTATGAGCTCTTCTTTTTTTAATTCACTCCCGTTGAAAAAGTATCTGATTTCCTACCTGATTGCTCTTTTACTGACCCTTGTAATTTTGTCGCTTTTAAGTATTCTTTTCACTTTTTTTCCGCCTTCTGACAAATTACTGACTTTTGCCTGCACTCATTCCGGCACACTCTCGGCTTTTATTGCCGCAGCAGTATGTACCTATCGCACAGGGAAGCAGGGACTTCTTACAGGACTGATTTCTGCTGACATATACACAGTTTTGCTGTCATTCGCAGGATGGATAATATTTGGCAAAAATTTAACTGTTGTTGCACTTTCCAAAGCCCTGATATTTTCTTCGATATGGGGTATGATTGGCGGAGTTTTAGGAGTGAACTTCAAGCGTTAGTAGTGACAAGTTTTATACTCATTAATAAAATGAAGCTTCTTATACGCAAAAAAGTCTGTTCTGAAAACATTCTAAGCTACAAATAAAAAAAGCAACACAAATAAAGCAAGTCTGCTAAAAGCGGGCTTGCTTTCAATTTAGAAAAAATAATTAAGTTAATTGAACGCAAAAACCTAAATTTTCCAATGATTTGATA
>JAZPYX010000061.1:0-16253 GCA_045544395.1 Clostridia bacterium | reverse complement strand
CGAGGTTCGGATAACTACTGTCACGCTAACCTGTAAATCCCTGTGTACAGGGATTTACAGCTCAGTTTGTCCGTTCTGAAGCATTTTTTCCTATCCCCAAAAAACAGGAGGTGTAAAAAAACTCGTTTTTTTACACCTCCTTCGTTATGGTGGGAACAATAGGGCTCGAACCTATGACCCTCTGCTTGTAAGGCAGATGCTCTCCCAGCTGAGCTATGCTCCCATATATGGTGACCCGTACGAGATTTGAACTCGTGTTACCGCCGTGAAAGGGCGGTGTCTTAACCGCTTGACCAACGGGCCATTGGTAGCGGCGAGTGGGCTCGAACCACCGACCTAACGGGTATGAACCGTTTGCTCTAGCCAACTGAGCTACGCCGCCATGTTCAAGACCATTGCTTGACACGCAACTTATTATAATACAGTGAAAAGGAAATGTCAAGAGTTTTTTTAAAAATTTTCTAACAGCAAATTAAGTGCCTCTATATAGCCGTTAAAGCCCTTTCCTTTAATAGTTTTTTTCGCTATTAATGACACGTAGGAAAGCTTTCTGAAAGGTTCCCTTTCATCAACGTCAGATATATGCACCTCGACAGTAGGAATACTTACCGCTTTAAGTGCATCAAGAATTGCAACGCTTGTATGTGTATACGCTGCAGGATTTATAATTATTCCGTCCTTATCGCCATATGCTGCCTGGATTTTATCCACAATGTCACCTTCGTGATTTGACTGAAAAAACTCCACGTCTACGCCTTTTTCATCAGCAGCTTCCTGAATCATATTAACAAGGTCACTATACGTTGATTTTCCGTAAACATCAGGCTCGCGTATTCCAAGCATATTTAAATTAGGACCGTTTATAACAAGTATTTTCATATTATCACCCTTTTATTCGTTTTAATATTTCTTCTGCGGTTTTTTCAGGAATTTCTTCTGATTTTATACTTACATCCGAAGCCTTCCTGTAAAGAGGCTCTCTTACTTGCCACAGCTTTTCAACATCGGTTGAAAGTGGCCTTCCTTCCGTTGCAAGGTTTTTAAGCTCTCTTTCGATAAATACAACATATCCGTTCTGACGGAGAATATCGTGGTTTTTTTCTACAGTGACGCATCCACCGCCTGTTGCGATTACAAGACCGCTTTTTTTACAAAGTTCAGAAAGAATATCACTTTCCACCTTACGGAAAGCCGCCTCACCCTCTGTCTGAATAATTTCTGCAGGGGATTTACCCAGCTTTGTTATTTCGTCGTCACTGTCTGTAAATTCTTTTCCTGTAATGCTTGCAAGGATTTTGCCAACTGTTGTTTTTCCGCATCCGGGCATGCCTACAAGAACAATATTTTTCGTTCTGAACTCTATAATCTTTTTTATCTCGTCAATTTTGTCGTCGGAAATTTCGCTGCCTGTAAAAAATTCTGCTGCCTTTTTTGCCTGAGCCACAAGCATACCGAGACCATTTGCCGTTCTTATACCCATGCGTTTTGCATCGAGGATAATTTTCGTATTTGCAGGATTGTATACAAGGTCAAGAACCGCCTCACACTTTGTGAATTTTGTTATATCAACCACACTTTTTCCCGTATCGGGAAACATTCCCACAGGTGTGGCGTTTATAATAATCTGCCCGCTGTAAAAGTCTTCGGGATTTGAATCACGTGTCAGGAGGCGCACACTTTTTGCCTCCATATCCTCACATACGCAAACCACGGTTTTTGACGCACCGCCTCTGCCTAAGATGACAACATCCTTACCTTTTATTTCTGCACCGGATTCCCTGATTTCATACATAAAACCGTAGTAATCGGTGTTATGCCCGATGAGCTTTCCGCCTTGATTTACAACAGTATTCACTGCACCGATACGCTCAGCCTCGGGTGAAATAGCGTCAAGATATTTCATTACTGTCTGCTTATATGGAATTGTAACATTCAGACCGTCAAAATCTCTTTTGTCGAAAAATTCTTCAAGCTCATTTTCCTCAAGCTCTTTATAGTCATACTCATAATACGCAAGCTCGTTATGAATAATCTTTGAAAAAGAGTGCCCCAGTTTTTTTGCAATAAGATAACATTTCATTTTTTATACTTCCCTGTATGAACCAAGATATTTTATATTCTGACTTCCCAATGAATATTCGAGCAAATCCATAATTTGCGGAAGCTTTTCTGAATACACCGATACATCAATATCGAAATAGAACATAAACTCAAAGTCGCTTTCTGGAACAGGACGGCTTTCAAGCTTTATAATGTTTATTCCCATTGAATAGAAGTTCGCAATTACGCTGTACAGTGCACCTGCCCTATGGGGGGTACGGATAAGAAGGCTTGTTCTGTCTGCACCGGGATAAATCTGAAGGTTTTTTGAAAAACATATAAAACGAGTATAGTTATTCTTTGTGTTTTGCACATAGGGCTTTACAATGTCGAGACTATACTGTGACGCACAAAGCTCCGATGAAAGTGCACCAAGGTCATTGCGGTCTGATTCCGCCACCATTTTTGCGGCAATGGCGGTGTTGGCACATTCCGTAACCTTTACACCAAGAGTCTTTAAGAATTCGCTTGACTGACTGATTGCCTGAGGATGGGAAACGATTTCCTTTATATCTTCAAGCTTTGTTCCTTTTTTAGCAAGGAGGTTGTGCTGAATCTGTATTTTTTTACTGCGGACAATGCTGAACTTATGCTCACTCATAAGATTGTAAATCTGTGTAACAGAGCCTGCCGTACTGTTTTCAAGAGGAACTACGCCGTAACTGCACAGATTGCTTTCTACTGCCTGGAAAACCGCTTCAAAGGTCTGACAGTACATAATTGAAGGCTTTTCAAAAAGCTTCTGACAAGCGTCGGAAGAGTGTGCCCCCTCAACACCCTGACAGGCAACAACTGCTTTTTCGGGGAAAAGCTGCGGAGTTTCTTCCATAGCTTTTTTTATGGATGTCGAAAAAACTGACTTATTTGAAAGCTCTTTCGACTGATATGTACGGCTTAAATCAAGGATTGAGCTGTAAAGACGTCTGGCGTAATCACCGTACTTCTCTCCCGCGTTTTCCTCGACTTTTTCAAGAAGCTTTCTTTCACGCTCCGCATCATAGACTGCCTTGCCCGTTGCCCTTTTATATTCAGCAACAGACTTTGCAACATCCATTCTTTTAGTGAAAAGCTCTACAAGCTGCTTGTCTATATTATCAATTTCATTTCTACATTCTTCAAGATTCATTTTATATCTTCCTTTATAGTAAAATTAAATTCGAAATGCGAAGTTCGAAGTTCGAAATGATGGTGGATTTTCTCCGGAGAGAAAATCTGCCCTTTTGCGGTCCGGCGTTTTTAACATCCCGCAACTTTAAGAGATAGGAAAAAAGTTTCAGAATGGGCAAACTGAACCCGCAGGGTGGAACCGACGCTGTATGTGGATACAGCGAGGTGAAGTTTGTGCATAGCAAAACGAATCAATTAGGAATTTGCAAGACAAATTCCTACAAAAAACATTTAACGGCACTTTGTTCTGTTTCTTCAGAAAAGCATCATCCTCTTAATATCTTCGTTTTGCGGTCTGGAGCTTTTTAACATCTCTTCTTACAAAAGAATATCTGCAAGTGCAATAGCCACTGCCGCCTCTATACACACCACTGCACGTTTCACAATACATGGGTCATGTCTGCCTTTAACAGAAAGCGTGGTGTTTTCCATTTTTGAAAACGACACACTTTCCTGTTCCTTTGATATTGAAGGCGTAGGCTTGAATGCCGTGCGGAATATAATGGGCATACCTGATGATATTCCGCCTAATATTCCGCCATGATTATTTGTTTTTGTAAGGATTTTTCCGTCTTTCACACAGAAGGCATCGTTGTTTTCACTGCCGCGGAGAGTAGAGGCTTGAAAACCTATACCAAATTCAATTCCTTTAACTGCCGGAATTGCAAATACCGATGATGAAATGCGGCTTTCAATACCACCGTAAAGGGTGTTTCCAAGTCCTGCAGGAAGTCCGCAGACTGCACACTCAACGCCTCCACCGATACTGTCACCCTCAGCACGTGCTTGGCGGATAAGTTCTTTCATTTCCTCGCCTTTTTTATCGTTTATAACGGGGAAATCCTTTGTTCCTACAAAATCTTTTTCTGTTACATTTACACTGTCAAAGCGGTCGTCAGCTACATTTCCCACAGATGCAATATGTGCACCTATATGTATGCCCTTTTTCTCGTACAACTGCATAAGGATACCGCCTACAATACACATAGTCGCAGTAAGTCTTCCTGAAAACTGTCCGCCCCCTGCAACGTCACGGTTATCACCGAATTTCGCCCATGCTGCAAAATCTGCATGCCCCGGGCGTGGGGTGTCCTTAAGATTATCGTAATCCTTGCCTTTAGTGTTTGTATTTTCAATTATTGCACAAATGGGACTTCCACAGGTCACCCCGTTTACAATGCCCGACACAAAGCGTACCTTGTCCGCTTCCTTGCGCGGGGTTGAAAATTCGTCATTTCCGGGGGCACGCCTTGCCATAAATGCTGAAAGTTTTTCTTCATCAATTTCAATTCCCGATGGAAGTCCGTCTATAACGCAGCCCATCATTTCCGAATGGGATTGACCGAAAATTGAAATTTTTATTTTATTACCGAATGAAAAGCTCATCTGACCTTTCCTCCAAGCATAGTAAATTTTTCGTAAAAATCGGGATACGACTTTGACACTGCTTCTGCACCGTTTATTTCTACATCACCGCTTGAAATAATTGAAGCGATGGCACTACTCATTGCGATACGGTGGTCATTTGCACTGTCCGTGCATCCACCTGTAAGGAATGTACCTGTAACGGTGATAGTATTTTCGTCAAAAGTGATTTTGCCGCCAAGGGCAGAAAGCATATTTGCTGTAGTCTGTACACGGTCGCTTTCCTTGGCACGAAGACGCCCGATGTTGTTAAACACTGTCACACCTTCTGTCGCTGCCGCCGCTACACACAGGATGGGTACAATGTCGGGAATATCACTACAGTCAACCTCTATAGGGTGAAGCTTTGATTTTTTAACCGTAGCACCACCCGGGCACCACTGTATATCCGCACCCATAAGCTTTAATATATCAAAAATTTTACTGTCACCCTGTAGGGTGTCTTTTCTTAAATTAAGGCAGTTTATATTTCCACCGATTGCACCTGCAACAAGCCAGAATGCACCGTTTGACCAGTCGCCTTCAACGGTAAATTCGATGGGGGAAGTGTAATTTCCTTTTTCTACGGTGTAGCCGTTTTCTTCTTTTCTTACATTTATACCGAACTGCCGCTGAATGTCTGCTGTTATATCAATATACGGGGCACTTTCAATCTTGCCGATAGCCTTTATTCTGCCACCGCCCACAACACCTAAGGCAAACAGTATTCCCGTGAAGAACTGGGAGCTGATATCACCGGGAAGAGTGAAGTCACCGCCTGTAAGCTGACCGGAAATCTTTAAAGGGAGGAAAGAATCCTCACTGTGTTCTACCGTGATGCCGTGTCCTCTTAATGCATCAAGAAGCGGCTTAAGCGGGCGTTTACCAAGTCTTTCTGCACCAACAAAGGTGCATTTTCTTCCCAGTGCTGCCGCAAAGGGAATCATAAAACGAAGGGTAGAGCCGCTTTCATTACAATCAAGAATGCACTCACTGTTATTATTCTTTTTTACAGGATAAACCGTCACATATTCTCCGTCAATTTTAAAATCCGCACCCAATGCACGAAGGCACGCCATAGTTGCCTCCGTATCCTTGGAAAAGGATTCGCACTTTATAACAGTTTCTCTGTCTGCTGCAGCCGCACAGATAAGGGCACGGTGCATACAGGATTTTGACGGTGGAGCAGTTACTGTTCCATTGAGCGCTGCCGGTGAAATCACCACTTTCATAATATTACTCCAATCCTTCTTTATATATGTTAAGAAGTTCTTCCATGCTTACTTTTACAACATCGCATTTTCCCATACCAAGGGGAACAACAATATTTACACCGCTTGTTTCAGCTTTTTTATCGTTTTTTGAAACCTCAAGCAATTCCTCTGCCTTAAGACTTGTTTCTTTTGGGAGAGAAAACTCGTGAAGCATAGCACACAGCTTGTCATACGTACCTTTTTCACAAAGTCCACGCTTTTCCCACGCACGGGTTATTATACACATACCGATTGCTACACAGGCACCGTGCGAAAGACTGAAGTTCATCAGCTTTTCAACAGCGTGACCTGCCGTATGTCCGAAATTGAGAATACGCCTCACGCCGCCTTCAAACTCGTCTTCATTCACTATATCACGTTTTATTTTTATACAGCGTGCAATGATTTCTTCAAGGTTTTTATTGGGATTTTCAAGAAGTTCCTCAAGACCTTCGCCCCGGATTACGGCATACTTTATAACCTCGCCCATACCATCGGAAAAACACTCGTCGGGAAGGGTGTCAAGAACATCCGGGTCGAAAATCACAATCTCCGGCTGATAAAATGCACCTGCAAGGTTTTTACCTCCCTGAAGGTCAATAGCCGTCTTACCTCCAACAGATGAATCCACCGCGGCAAGAAGGGAAGTGGGTATCTGCACGAAGTTGATACCACGCATATAGGTTGCACTGCAAAATCCGGTAAGATCCCCCGTTACGCCGCCGCCAAGGGCAAACAGAGTATCTTTCCTTGTGAAATGATTTGACGCAAGGAATTCAAGAATATCAACAAACGTTGTGGCATTTTTTGACGTTTCCCCTGCAGGAAAAACATACTCACTTACCAAAAAACCTGCATTTTCCAATGATTCACGCACTCTTTCGCTGTAAAGGGGTGCAACATTGGAATCGCTGATAATGCACGCCTTTCCCGAAAGACCTAGCTTTTCTGCGTACTTACCCACTTTGTTAAGGGAGCCTTTCTCGATTATACAATCATATTTTTTTGAAGCATCAACTTTGATTTTAATCATATTAACCAACGCTTTCTTTAATTTTTGAGCCTTCGTCCAGAAGCTTATACAGTGTTTCTCTGTCGTCTTCCTTAATAGCATCGCTGTATTTCTGAAGCTCTTTTATAATTCCGTCAATTTCACCGATGAGGTTTTCTTTGTTTTCAAGGAAAAGCTCTGTCCACATTCCGGGATTAAGCTTGGCAACTCTTGTTAAATCCTTGTAACTGCCTGCCGAAAAGCCTTTATGAACTCTTGAATTGGGGCTTTTTACATAGGCGTTTGAAACAACGTGTGCAAGCTGTGAAGTGTAGGCAATAATCCTGTCGTGTTCCTCTGCTGTTGTTATTGTAACACTCTTAAACCCGATTTGCACAAGTATTGCCTTAAGTTTTTCAAGGGTTTCTATCCTCTCGTCCTTATCAGGAACAAGTATCATTGATGCCTTGTCAAACATAGTTGCTCTTGAATATTTGAATCCTGAAAAATGTGTGCCTGCCATAGGATGCCCCCCTATAAAACGGAATCCGCCTTTTTTAGCTATTTCAAAACAGGTTTTACATATTTCCGTTTTTACGCCTGCACAGTCAACGACTACCGTTTCAGGAGAAATGTTTTTCAGATTATCCGTAAGGAATTTTTCCGTAGCCTTGGGATAAAGTGCAACAAAGATATAGTCACATTCTTTCAGGTTCTCTTCTGTAAGCTCCTCGGTTATTGCTCCGTAAAGCTTCGCCTGAAGAACAGTGCTTTCATCTATATCATAACCCAAAACCCGGATATTTTCAAGTGTCATTAACGCCCTTGCCAAGGAACCGCCGATAAGGCCAAGACCGATAACTGCTATATTCATATTAATCGCCTCATTTCATCGCCTCAAGAACTTTATTTACTGCCGTTGCAGTATCCTTAAACTGCTCGGGGGTAAGTGACTGTGCACCGTCGCAGAGTGCTTTCTGGGGATTATTGTGCACTTCAATCATAAGACCGTCTGCACCTGCCGCTGCTGCAGAAAGAGAAAGAGGCTTCACAAGCTTTGAAACACCACAGGCATGGCTGGGGTCTGCTATTACGGGAAGGTGACTTAATTCGTGAAGCATGGGAATTGCAGAAACGTCAAAGGTGTTACGTGTTGCGGTTTCATAAGTTCTGATACCGCGTTCGCAAAGGATAATATTTTCATTTCCTTCGCTCATAACGTATTCAGCACTCATAAGAAGCTCTTTAAGAGTATTTGCAAGACCACGCTTAATTAAAACAGGCTTCTTTGTTTTGCCAAGCTCTTTTAAAAGCTCAAAATTCTGCATATTTCGTGCACCAACCTGAATAATATCCACATCTTCAAAAAGCGGAAGATGGTCAGCACTCATAATTTCTGTAACTATCGGAAGCCCCGTTTCCTTTTTAGCCTCTAAAAGAAGCTTAAGACCGTCTGCCCGAAGTCCCTGGAAGTCATAAGGAGAAGTTCTTGGCTTAAATGCCCCTCCACGGAGAAGATTTGCACCTGCATCCTTAACAGCCTTTGCGACCTCTATAATCTGCTCTTCACTTTCGATTGAGCAGGGACCCGCAATTATTGCAAAATTACCGCCGCCGATTTTTACACCGCCTGCCTGAATTACGGTGTCCTCAGGGTGGAATTTCCTGTTGGCATTCTTAAAAGGCTCCGTTACACGGGTTACCTGACACACAATGTCAAGTCCTTCCAGAAGCTCTGTATCAATACGGCTTGTATCGCCTACAAGACCGAGTACTGTCTGGTAATCACCCGATGATATGTGTACCCTTACATTCTGGGATTCAATCCATTTAACAAGATTATCAAACTGTTCCTTCTGTGCGTTGTTGTTTACTACTACAATCATTTTTTACATCTCCTGAAATAAAATGACCCTGCAGTGTTCATACTGCAGGGTTTTAAAATCAAACAATTTCTGTTCATTTGCAGCACAAACAACTTTTACTTTTTATTGCTAAAGTAAAAGTAATAATATGCAGCTGCAAATGTTACGTTACGCATTGTTTTTCCTCCAAAAAAAATTGTTATTAATATACTAGCACTCTAAAGCGGTAAAGTCAATACTTTTTTTGCATTTTAAATATATTTTGTGGTTTTAACTTAATCTTCCGCGTTTTTTATGTTCTTACTGCGGTTGCTGAGTAAAACTTCAACTTCTTTTTCTACGTAGGTGTCATCCTTGGGAACTTTTACCGTTACCTTAACCTTTTCTCCTTCTTCATAGTAACGAAGTCTGTCCTGAAGCTGAGCAATTGAGCTGATTGTGAAGCCGTCAAATTTTACGATTATATAGCCTTTTTTAATTCCTGCTTTATCAGCAGCCAGCCCTTTTTCGACACCGTTTACAAAAACACCTAACGGAAGTCCGTATACCTGTGAAACTGAAGCTGTAACGTCACTTCCGGAAATTCCAAGATATCCTTGCTTATCTTCGTCAACGATATCTCTTGTCTTTTTTACCATAAGCTCGTCAATAATGGACTCTACATCTGTAATGGGAATAGCGTACCCCATACCTTCAACACCTGTTGTGGCAATTTTAACAGAATTAATGCCGATTACATTCCCTGCCATATCAAGAAGTGCACCGCCGCTGTTACCCTGATTAATTGCAGCATCAGTTTGAATAAAGGTATTTGTAACTGTGCTGAATCCGTCAGAGCTTTCCATTGTTATTTTTCTGTTTACAGCGCTGATAATACCTGTTGTAACAGACTGACCGTAACCGAGGGCGTTACCTATGGCAACAACCTGATCGCCGGGCTTTAAAGTAGAGGAATCACCTATTGTAGCAATTTTTATTTCTTTTAATATATCTTCGGGAATTTCGTCAAGCGACACAGCAACAACGGCAAGGTCCTTAGCTGCATCGTACCCCTTTACTGTAGCAGGGGGAATGGAATCATCATCCACTTTGTTTTCAATTACACCTGAATCACTCTGCTGTGCCTGCATTTCAAGGCGGCTTTCAACAGCACTGAAAACAACACTCAACTCTTTTGCGTTTGCAACAACGTGATAGTTTGTCACAATAAGCAACTCCGCATCATTTTTACCTATTATAATACCGCTTCCCGTACTTGTACTTTCCTGAGAATATGTTCCGAAAAAGGTCATAACATCGGATACGCTGCGGTTTGTAATAGCAACAACTGATGGCATACAAGCCTCCGCAATACGTGCAACATCCGACACCGGAGCTTTTTTCCCTTCTGATTTACTTAAAGATACATCTGTTGTTCCTATGCTGATATTTGAAATTGCAAGTCTTTTTGTAAATCCGTTTGCAAGACCAAACCCGATACCGAAAACTATTCCGCAAACAAGAGCAAGGCAAGCTATCTTCAATCCCTTTCCCTTGCGTTTTTTCGGTTCGTTGTGAGTAACTGTTATTTCAGGAGAGCTAAACCCGCTTCCTTCGCCAAAGCTATATGAAGGCTCCTCTTTATCAGGGGGTATTTCTTCAAAATCGTCTTGCGTTACGGGAATATCTTCATTAACCGATGCTTCCTGCACGGAAATAGTTTCACTTTCCTTACTATTTTCAGCGTTTTCTGCTGCTGTGTTTATATCTTTTTCAAATTCGTTATTCATACCGTTTCCTCCCACAAATTTGCTATCTTTATTTTTATCATAAAGCATAAATACATACAAATATTGATTAAATTATGAATTTTTTATAAATTATATCAGAAGAAGATACATAAGAGGGATTGTTATAACACAAAGCGTATGTGAAATTATTGCCATTGAAGCACCTGTCTTTGTATCACCGCCATATGCGGCAGGGTAGACAATTGTATTCAGACCAAGGGGTGTTCCAAACGCTATCAGAGTAAATATAAGTACTTCTTTACTTGCACCTAAAAGCTTAAATGCAATTACAAAAATTGCCGGCAGAACTATAAGTCTTAGAAATGTTGCAATATAAACTTTTTTATCTGACAAAATTTTCTTAACATCAAACCCACCGACAACAAAGCCTGCAAGAAGCATTGCCACAGGACCCATACAGGACTTTGCGTTTGAAAGCATATTTGTCATAAAAGCAGGAATAAATCTTTCGAGGTTTAACATACCGCAAATCATACCGCAAACAAGAGCAATCATAGGCGGTGTAATAATACCCTTGGAAATGTTTTTTATGAAGTTTACGTTTTTATCCTTCGGAATAAGTATATAAAGTCCCCAACTGGAGCATACGATGCTTATAATCATAGTAAACATCAGATATCTTGAAAGCATTTCGCTTCCCCATATACCTTCCACAATAAAGTTACCCATAAACCCGTAATTACCGAAGGTCATAGCATATCTGTAGATGTTTCGCTGATACTCCTGTGCGCTGTCGTGAAGCTTTTTCTTTATAAAAAGTGCTGATAAAGGCTGTGCCACTATAAGAGCTACAACTATCATTATAAGTCCGTGTAAAATCAAATTCGCATTTAACGAAAACGTACTTACTTTAAAATTTTTCAGCATATTGCCAAAATTAAGTGCCGGAACAAACACCCACGTTTCAAGTTTAGACATTGTTACATAAGCATTCTCGGGCAATATTTTTTTCTTTCTTAATCCAAAGCCAATCAGAATCAGAGTAAACATCAGAAGCATCTGACTGAGGGTTGGTTTAAACATATCCATTATATAACACTTCTTTCAAATTATTTCATTAGTTTATTATATAGAAACAGAACCTTACTGTCAAGAAAAAACCTATTGATTCTTTTTGCGGCATTTTCTACCTTAAAATTTCGTATAAAACACCGAAAAGCTCTCTGACATAATATGTCGGGAAAAGATAAAACGGTGTTTTTGCGGATATGCTGTATGCTTCCATTCCAATGTTTTTGGCAATTAATCCTGCACGGTACTGGTGAAATTCGTTTGTGATAATTGTGATTTTCGGGCACAGACCGTTTTTTTCAATAATTTCTTTCGAAAAAAGCAGGTTTTCTTTTGTGGAGGTAGATTTATCCTCCACAAAAAGACGTTTTTCATCAATCCCCCTGTCTACAAGCCAGTTACGCATTGCCAAAGCTTCACTAATATGCTCGTCTTCGCCTTGTCCGCCGGAAAGCACGCAGCATATATTTTCATTTGCATAAAGAAATTCATATGCTGCTTCCAGTCGGGATAAAAGGGTAACGCTGGGGCCGACGGGGTTTATTTTACAGCCTAGGACAACAACGGTTGTGTCTTTTTCCGGCTTGTTATTGGCGGCAGAAATCATCAGTGCTGATACAACTACAGTGTAGATAATTGCAGCTATAGCAAAAAATGCCACTACACAAAGAATAACTTTTCCATAAAATTCTGACCTGAAAGCCTTTATAAAAATGTTAGTCTGCCTGAAAAATATTCCATATAAAGCAAGCAACAAGGAAAATATCATTCCCAGAATGTTTGCAAAGTTAATAACATTGAATAGTGTCGGAATAAAAAACAAAATAAACAACACTATTCCTACCGAGGATAAAATGTAACGCATTATATTTTCACCATTTTCTTTTGTATAGATTGGAATGTCAATATTTATCATCTTTCATATTTTATTCTTGCGATGTAATATGAATCTCGTTGCCGTAAGGCAACATATCGAGTTACAACGGAACATACAGTGAGAGTAACATAGAAGCTTTTTATATTGAAGTGGCATAAAACCCTTGTGAGATACATTCTTGCAAGGGTTTTTAGCATTACAACTAAATTTTCAAAAATTACTTGATTTTATTTCGGTATAGCGATATAATAATAGCATAGAATATATTAGGGTGATGAAAATGAGTATAAATGAAATTTTAAATAATATCGGAATGACAAAATACCGATTGGCAAAACTCTCCGGGATTCCCCATGCGACACTTAGTGAATTGTGCAGCGGTAAAACAAACATTGAAAAATGTTCAGGAGAGACTTTATATAAAATCGCAAAGGTATTAAATGTGTCAATGGAGAGCCTACTCGATGACAGAATGATAACTATTTCAAGAGAGCGTTCCTACGAGTATGGTCTCCCCTCATATCTGCAACATGATTTGGATGTATACAAAGATGCCGTATCAAAGAATTCCACTTTGATAGACTGCTATTGGGGTGAACTTTACGGAAGCATTAATATGGCAGAAATCAGCGATGGACTGATAACGCCGGAGCACGCAGATTATTTAAGACAGAAATATTTGTGGAGGTAATATTATGGCAAACAGAATTGATTTTACAAACTGTAAGCGAATTATTGGCAGGGCATATAACGGAGCAAATGGAAAGAAAATTGCAGTCGAATATGAAGGCGAAAAATATATGCTTAAATTCCCGCCTTCAGGGAATAAAAAGCCCACAGAATTGTCATACACCAACAGCTCAATCAGTGAGCATGTCGCCAGCAGTATATTTAATATGATAGGCGTAAAATCTCAAGAAACAAAGCTGGGAACCTTTACTGTAAATGGCAAAGTTAAAATTGTTTGTGCATGCAAGGATTTTACTGATAAAAATAAAAACCTATACGATTTTTGTTCTATAAAAAATACCGTTATTGATTCAGAACACAATGGTACAGGAACAGAGCTTTCGGATGTTCTCGAAACCATTGAAAAGCAACAATTTGTAAGCCCTAAAGAATTGCTTGAGAATTTTTGGAATGTATTTGTAGTAGATGCTCTGCTTGGCAACTTCGACAGGCACAATGGTAACTGGGGATTTTTGTTTGATGATGAAACACAAACTGCTGAAATCGCTCCCGTGTTCGATTGTGGTAGTTGCTTGCTTCCACAGGCAGATGAAAAGGTAATGAAAACTATTTTGGAAAATGAAGATGAACTAAATGCGCGTATCTTCCAATTTCCTACATCTGCAATTAAACTGAATGATAGAAAAATCAACTACTATGATTTCATTTCTTCAATGGAAAACGAGGATTGCAACAAAGCAATTTTAAGAATTGTGCCCAGCATTGATATTGAACTCATAAATGCATTTATTGATAACATTATTTATATATCCGATTTGCAAAAGGAATTTTATAAGACATACATTACGGCAAGATATGAGAAAATTTTGTTGCCGATATATAAAAAACTATGTAATAGAAAAGGATAAAAACATGAACTGTATTGATAATTATTTGAATAATATTTTAATTTGTCAATTAAAAAGATTTGGCGTATCTGATTCTGTTTGTAATCAAGTTACGGATAACATTAAACTACAGATGTTATCTTTGTTAGAATGCTGGAATGATATAGAATTTCGAAACACTATCTTGGCGGTTGGATTAGAGGAGGGCGAGTTTTACAAACCTAATGCAAAAATTGAAGTAAAATGTTTTGTTGTGGTTACAATTAGAAACAGCTTACTCGAAACTTTAGCAAGTGATGATTACAAAAGTTTATCTGCCACAAGAGCAGTAAGTGATGAAGAAATAAAATTGATTACATCATCGGCAATAGAATACTTTTCTACAACGAATTTTAAAGAACTGGCAAAATCTTTAGATTTTAGTGATATTAGTAATATGTATAAGGTAATTAAAGAAAAATATCCGGTTGCGTGGAATATGTTGGCAGCTATTGGGAATACAAAGAAAAAATCGCTAAGGTTCGAAAAAACAAAGGCTGATTTCGATGAAGAAGCAATATCCTTAATAAAGCAAGAAGAATCTTCCCTTGAAACTACATATAATAAAGTTGTTCTTAGTGGGTATGATGCAAGTATGGATGAAAATCTTGTTAAGATATTAAAACATGCGTATTCAAATCCGGGATTTGTATTTTTTTCTAATTCATTTAAAATGATTTCAAGAAATGCAAATAAATTGTTTCGTGTTCTTAATATTCTTTTGCAATGCAATACAATTATTGTTACTGCAAACTATTATATCACGAATGGATATGTCGAAATCAGAAAACCTCTCATAAAGCCTGCTCACACAATGTCTCAGGTAAGCAAAGATTTGAGCAATATTAAAGGGACATCTACAAAACATTCTTCTGCATTAAAACAAATATTAAAAGAGCTTTAATTTGCTTGGCTTTTCCTTCCCAAGCGACAATAAAGAGCAACCTTTATAACTTTATTTTTTACAAAAAAATTTTTTATAAAATTCATATAATAAAACACCTCTGTTTTATTATATGAATAAATTAATGTTTTTATACCACGACAAGGAGGTGAATAGTTTTGGGCAAATATACTGATGATGAAATTAGAAATATGCCGAAGATAACATGTAAAATTGCTGCTGATTATTTAGGAATATCTCCTATGGCTGTAAGCTGTGGGATGCGCAACAATCAACTGCCCATCGGTTTTGCTATACACACTGAGGACAGATATACTGACAGTTGGTCATACAATATCATTCCAGAAAGATTAATCGCATACAATCACGGCAAGATTAATGAAGTTCAAGTTCAAAGTATAGAGAACAATTGTATAATGAAATATGGGAGTTGTCAGTTTCAAAGGTTGCTAAAAAATATAACATGAAGATAAATTGCATCCAAAGATAATACAACACGATAGAAAAATTAAATCTTGGAAACAAACTCATCCGTTGGATCCAAACGCTTCACGCAAAAGAGATACATATTACAGACCGCCGGAAGGTGAACCTTTTCTTTACAGAGATGTTTCTGAACTGTCGCTTACAAGAGTATACAAAATTCTTAATGCACTATTTAAATGTGTAGAATCTCTAGGTGGTAGCGTGAACGAAGACCTTACTCTAACTATTCGTAATGAGATTGTTCGATACAAAATTACAGAAACTGAGGAAAAGGTTCCGCATGTATTGACTAAAGAAGAGCAAAAGGCTATGGAACAATATGAAAGAGATAGACTTACAAGAACTTATGCCTACAAACCTAATATAAGAAAATGGGATTATGTTTTCAACGGCAAGCTTAGATTTTCTGTTCTCGAAAATAAACATTATCGAGATGGCGAAAGTATCCTTATAGAGCAAAGACTACCTGAAATGTTGATCGATATGTATGAAGAATCAGAGAATGTAAGAATTGATCGCGAAGCTCAGGAAGCTGCTGCTAGAAAGGCTAAAGAAGAAAGAAAAGCCAAGGAAAGACGTCAGGAAATTTATAATGAAGAGGTCGAAAGGGTTATCGCTCTAGAAAACGAAGCTGAAGATTATGTTTTAGCTTGTAAAATTCGTGCATACGTATCTGCTGTGGAAGCTCAAAAGAACTTCGATGAAAATACACAAAGATGGGTTGAATGGGCAAAAGAAAAAGCTGATTGGTATGATCCGTTAATTGCAAAAGAAGATGAGTTGCTTGGC
>JAZPYX010000060.1:0-74859 GCA_045544395.1 Clostridia bacterium | reverse complement strand
AAAATTTTCCCTTTGGGGGGCCACCCCCAAAAATTTTAAATTTTTATTAAATTACATTTCTGTAACAGATATTTACAAAGTTATTTCTCTTTGCTATAATGAACTTGAGGTGATAAATATGAAAAAAACATTATTAATTTTTCTGCTTCTTATGTGTGTGAGTATTATCCCGTCTTACGCAAGTGATGAAATCACGGTGCTTATCCCCGATTATGACTTTATAATTGAAGACACGTCCTTCTATTATCAGGATTCTGAATATCCGATTCTTTCTTACAAGGACATTACATACTTCCCGATGACTTACGAATACTGCAGACTTCTTGACGTTTCAACGGCTTGGGTTGACGGAGAGGGGCTTTTTATAGCATCCCACCCGTCATCATTCAATGAGACACCCTCTTACCCCACAGCGAATAACACCAAGTATTCAAAGGCCGTTATTCCCACATACGACATTTACGTAAACGGCAAAAAAATCGACCAGAAAGCGGAGGAATATCCAATTTTCAATTACCGCGGTGTGACTTATTTCCCTCTTACCTGGAGATTCGGAACAGAGGAATTTTACTGGAACATTGATTTTAAAGAGGAAGGGAACCGCAGTCTTACAATCACTTCCTATCAGCGTGGCTTTGGAAGCACAATGACTGTTTACGAGGTAGCTGATGATTACGCAGTTGTGCATAATCCCGAGGATGATAATTTCCTGCGTGTTGACTTTAATACGGATGCGGTGACGGTAGCAGAGGGCTATGATAAGCCGTTTCCCACTCGTCAGATACCCGTAGAAACTGAAAGAAAGCTTGAAATTAAAGATAACCGCTTTGTAATTGACGGCACACCTCTTGCACAAATTGAAGTTCTTGCAAGCGGAAATGTAACGGAGGACGAACTTGAGTCTTCGTACTATGAATACACAACGGGAGACGGACATTTCCTTCAGCTTCACGCTTATTACAATATGGAAATCCCTGCACCGTATACTCCTTACGAGAGATACACCTATATTGTCCATAACGGAAACTTCATTCAGCTACCCGGAAATATTGCAATTCAGAATGCAATTAATGCAGATGACGGAAGCCTGTATATTTCATTCGAAAGATATTCCGGTTACCGCGGCTCAACTATTCTTCACAACCATCTGTACAGACTTATGCCCGACGGAACGCTTATTTATATAAATGACTTGTTCCCCGATTACGGCAGCATGGAGCTTCTCGGAAAAGCAAACGGAAAGCTTTATCTAAAATGCGAATGGATGCCCGAAGAACAGCTTATAAACGGACTGTTTGACGAATACAGCATTTCGCCATATAACGACGGATATTACACATACGATGGTGAAAAGCTTTCACTTATTCACAGATACACATATTCTGACAGATGCATTGTAGCACCTAACGGAAAGCTTTATTCTACGCTTGAACAATTTAGCAAAATTCAGAGAATATATTAATATTTTATCAGTATGTGACAAAACATCTTAACACACTAGCCGAAACCGACAATGCTAAAGGCTATTCTTAAAACATTAAAAAGGACAGCAAACCACTATAAAGAGTGCTCAGCTGTCCTTTTTATGTTTTAAAATTTTATACACCAAAGACATTCTTAATGTTTTGATATGTTAAAGCATAGCTATCATTTGCAGGAGTCGCTACATAATTGTCTGAATATCCGTAGGAGTTTCTCTTTGACATATAGCTGGAATACGAAACTTTTTTATCATTCACATAATAAATACTATTATTTTCGTTCGTTGCATCAATTTCGAATTCACAAACTTCAACCGCTTTTCCATTCGTTATGTTATAAATAGTTTCATGTACATAACCCATTCCTGAATAATAACTTGAAAAAACATTTCCTTTAGGCAAATATGTAATCATTCCATTAGAGCCAAAAGACCCCCATGTTCCGGAAGAACCTGTTGAAATATTAACTGCTTCTTCGTTTCTGAATGTATATATATCAACCCCTGCGGCATGGCAAGTATTCAGGCAATAAACAAGTTCGGGAATATTATCTCCGTCTATATAAGCAAGAGAAAAGGAAGCATCGCTGTAAACATCTTCGTATTTGATCGCATTCTTTAATACCTGACCATACGCCGTCTTATACGCCTCCGACACATTAGTTGTGTACCATCCCACTTTTTTATATGCTTCAATCTGTTCACCTGGTACAGTAATAGTTCTACCGTCAAGTGAGTACATTGTCACCGGTGGTTGCTCATACCAACCCACCTTTTTCCACTCAGAAAGCTGATACTTACAAATCTCATAACTTCTTCCGTCAAGAGAATATACCGTCATAGGCGAGTACTCATACCAACCTACCATCTTATACGCATCAACCTGTTCCCCTGCTACAGTAATAGTTCTACCGTCAAGAGAATACATTGTTACCGGCGGCTGTTCGTACCAACCGACTTTTTTCCATTCAAAAAGCTGATATTTATAAATCACACGACTTCTTCCGTCAAGAGAAAACACCGTCATAGGGGGATACTCATACCAACCGACTTTTTCGTATTCCGCAATATCTTTCTCGTCAATCCATATAGTTCTGCCGTCAAGGGCAAACATTGTAGTAGCTGACACCGCAACGCACAAAACCTGACTTATAATCATCAAAGTCAAAGCAACAACAAATAACTTTTTCACAAAATCATCTCCCTGCAACTTTTAATATTTATAAGCTTAATTTTTAAATCTATTCCTTATAGTCAAGAACGCACTGTTTTTTACAACAGTTACACCGTGTTCTTCCACTACACTGCGGTATGCTTCAGGGCACACTGCACCAAATTCTGATGCTTTTTTTATGTAAGAGGGCAGCATTGTCATATAATATTTATCCTTGTATGAATAAAGGCTTCCCCACATACATTCTCCCATTGCGTAGCACATTTTTATAACATCTTCAAAGTCGGCAAGCTCTACCATAGTGTTTTCCGGCTTTTTTGCTTTAACAGGTTCTTTTTTAGGTGGAGTTATTGCTGTAGAAATTTTATCAAAAAGAGCCTTTTCCTCCTCCGAATCGACCTTTGTGACAAAGAGCGTCAGTTCATTACTGTCTGACCTGATTGCCGCTTCCACCACAAGACGGGCATTATTACAGGAAAATCCCGTTTCTTTTTCAGCCCTGCGAAGCATTTCGAAGAAAATATCCCTTGTTTCAGGAGAATTTTTTGCCATATCATCAGCAGTTACGCCCCACTTTTCAAGGTCTTCACTTTCAACAATAACCTTTATTTTATTGTGCTTTAATATTTCGAACTTCACTCTTTTCACCCCTTTTCATAAAGGCTTGCTTCAATTATTATTTTGAAAGATATTCAACTGCAGCATCAAGCTGTTTGTCAATTACATTTTCAAAGTCATAATCAAAGTCGTTCAAATACATATACTCATAAAATCCGGGAACACCCGTCACTTCATATCCTAAAACACTCTGTAGTTCCTTAACTGCCTGCACCGTGTCATCATCAAAAACTTCGTCAGCGTTATCAAGAAGCCCTACTGCCTGAAGTCTTTGCTCAAGTGCAAGATTCATTTCACCGTCTTTTCCCGCTTCGTCCAGTCTGTCATAATCAATTTTAACAAAGCTATCTTCATCCACAGTTATAATCTCGTTTTCAACAGGAATATCAGGAGTGATGCCTACCGTATGCACTCTTTTCCCCTTTATTGAATAAAACTCACCCACAGTATATTTCATTCCTGCACCTGTTGCAAGTCTTTGTACAGACTGCATACTACCTTTTCCGTAGGTTTTCTTTCCAATAATTTTTCCTGCATTTCTTGACTGAAATGCCATTGAAAGGAATTCACTTGCAGAAGCACTGTATTCATTTACCAGAACTGCTATTTTAAGTCGCGGGGCATTGTAATTTTTCGAATAAAGATATGTGTTCCGTGTCTTATCCTTATATCTCAGCTCTGCAATTCTTCCTGCACTTATAAAAATATTTGCAACACTGAGTGCCGCCTCCAGATCTCCGCCGGGATTATTCCGCAGGTCAATCACAAGCTTTTTTACAGAATTTTTTTGAAGCTCCTTTACATAAGCACTTACTTCTTCAGGAACATTCTTTGCAAACTGGATAATTCTGAGATATGCAACATCATCAGAAAGCATCTTGTTTTGAGTATTCGAAACCGACACTGGAGCTCTTACACATATAAGATCAAATACTTCCTTACCACGAAGTATTGTAACTGTTACTTCTGAATCTGTTGCTCCGACAATAAGGTTTCTCACTTCATCAACCATCATTCCTTTTATAGAAGTGCCATTTATTGCAGTAATGTAATCGCCTTCTTTAATTCCCGCTGTCTGTGCAGGAGAATTCTCTATAACAGATGAAACAAAAACTCCGTTTTCATGTTGACTGATAATAACACCAATACCCGAAAACTCACCTGAAACGTCTTCCATCAAGGCTTTATAATCGTCTATAGAATAGAATTCAGCATGCTCGTCACCAAGAGCATCTATCATCGCCTTAACGGCACTGTTGACATCTACCTTTCCTTCTTCAACAGCATTGCATATTACAGCATATAAAAGCTCTTCATCTGCTATTCCATAATAATAGTTGTCTGCAATATCGTGAGCACACATACGTATCATGGTTTTTGTGAAAGCATCAGAGTATGCCTTCACTTCTTTCTCATCGGGGTGCATTTGAGTCTCTTCAGCACTAACCGTTATAAAAGAGAACAGCATTACAGTTGCAAGCAAAAAAGACAGTATTTTCTTTTTCATATATAACACCCTTTCTTTTTAAAAATGTGATATTCCGGGCAGAACAACACATAGGTCATTCTCCACGAGTTCGAAATGTAAAGTTCGAAGTTCGAAATGGTGGATGGTTTTCTCTTCAGAGAAAACCTTTTTATTTAAAACAAAAACCTGAATTCATCTTGCCCTTTGCAGTCTGGGCAATTTTAACATTCCTTCGGGAATAGGAAAAATTGTTCAGAATGAACAAACTGAACCGAAGGGTACCCGAAGCATCGTCAAAACAAGATATGCAATTGACGTTTTCTTGCGAAAACTATGTTTGCAATCTTATTTTGCCTCTTTCCCAAAAAGTCTGAAGACTTTTCGGGAGACCCTATTAAGGTACGCCGAGAGGTGAAGTTTGTTTATAGCAAAGGACATTAATTCCGAAATTCGCTCTGCGAATTTCTACAGCTGACAATAAAATGCACGTTGTTTCAACTCTTATTAAAAGCAAAAACCTAAATTCATCTTGTCCTTTGCAGTCTGGGCAATTTTAACATTCCCGACCGCTCTACATTTTTTCGGGAGCACTTACACCTAATATATCAAGTACATTCTTTATTACTGTGCGGCAAGACGCAATAAGCTTAAGTCTTGCACCCATAAGATTTGCTTCTTCATCGCGTACACGGCACGCATTGTAGAATGAGTGGAAATGTGACGCAACGTCAATAAGATAGTGTGTAAGATTACTGGGATCAAAGCTTTCTGCTGAAGCACGAATTTCCTCAGGAAGCTTTGCAAGCACTTCAAGAAGCTCAATTTCTTCTTTCTTTGTAAGCAGCTCTGCTTTCACATCGCTATACGCAGGAACTTTTACACCGTTTTCTTCAAGAAGACGAATAATTGCCGATATTCTTGCATGTGCATACTGAACGTAGAACACAGGATTTTCATTAGTCTGACTTACTGCAAGGTCAAGGTCAAAATCCATATGACTTCCTGCAGCACGCATGTTGAAGAAAAATCTTGCTGCATCAATACCAATTTCGTCAATAAGGTCAGCAAGAGTAATCATTTTACCTGTACGCTTACTCATTCTTGCAACTTCGCCATTACGCATAAGTCGTACAAGCTGAATAACAAGCACATCAAGCTTATCTCCGCTGACGCCAACCGCTTCCATAGCACCCTTCATTCTGGCAATATGTCCGTGATGGTCTGCCCCCCACACATTTATAGCAAGGTCAAAATTACGTTCTTCAAGTTTATTTCTGTGATATGCAATATCCGCTGCAAAATATGTGGGTATACCGTTCGCTCTTACAAGAACGTCATCCTTTTCCGAACCAAACTCTGTTGATTTAATCCAAAGAGCACCGTCCTTTTCATAGGTTATGTCGCTTGCTTTAAGCTTTTCAATAGTTTCAGCAACGGCACCGCTGTTATGGAGTGTGCTTTCGTAAAACCACACATCGTAGTTTATGCCATACCGTGTAAGGGTTTCCTTAAGTGCTGCAATGTTAAGAGGAAGAGCATACCCAACAAGGGCATCCTTTCTTTCCTGTTCTTCTTTATCAAGGAGAATGTCGCCGTATTTATCAATGTAGTTCTGTGCATGAACGCGGATATCGTCGCCCTGATAACCGTCTTCAGGAAATTCTACTGCATCCTCGCCTTTAAGAATCTGAATATATCTTGCATCCAGACTTCTTCCGAATTTATCAATCTGTGCACCTGCATCATTTATGTAAAATTCTTTTGTTACATCCCAGCCGGCTCTTTTAAGGACATTACTTACAGTATCACCAAGAGCACCGCCCCTTGCGTTACCCATATGCATAGGGCCTGTGGGGTTTGCACTTACATATTCTACCACAACCCTCTTGCCGTTTCCTACATTGACGTTACCGTAGTTTTCCTTTTCATTCTCAATTTCACAAAGCACGTTATAAAGATAGCTTTTATCAAGATAAAAATTGATGAATCCCGGACCTGCAATCTCGATTTTTTCTGCCCCGATTGCTTCTGCATCAAGATTTGCAACAATGTTTTCCGCAATAGCTCTGGGTGCGGATTTTGCTGCCTTTGCAAGCATCATTGCTGTATTCACAGCATAATCCCCATGGCTTCTGTCCTTGGGATTTTCAATTGTAAACTGAGGAATCTCTACCTCAGGATATGCTTTTTTTACCGCAGCCTCTACTGCACTGTAAATCTGTGATTTTTTCTGAGAAAGTGTATTTGCCATAACTCTCTTTCCTCTCTGCTAATATTATGCTCTTATAGTAAGTGAAATGCCGTTTCTGGAACGAGCAACATTATTTATATCCATTATATAATCAATATCAATATTTCCACCGTTTTCATCAAGGGAAACATCTATATTATTTGCCGTAACACTAATTGTGAAATCACCGTACGGTGTTTCATAATGCCCTATATGGCATTTATCTTTTTCAAATATCATATGGGTGTTTGTCTGCCCGTGACGCATCATTGTGACTGTACCGTCAGGCGACACTTTAATTGTTGTGTTGCATTTTTCCATACCTGTAAGCTCACCCTCAACATAGCTCACATAGTATTTTCCGTCTTTATCGTAAAATTTGCCTGCAGTAGTGACTTCCATCTTATTTTGGTCATCTTCATAAGACTGCGAGCCTTTTATAGATATGTAGACATCCTTTTTCATTCTGTAAATGCCTCCGTCCTGCGAACCTCTGCCCCTATGTCCGAGCCGAGAAACGTACTGCCAAGCTGCGAAAAGTTTTCCACCGAATCCGAAACATAAAATTCATTCTTTCCGCCTGTCTGCCTTTCTGAAAGAAGCCCGTTTTCCTGAAGATAATCTCTGGCACTTAACGCCGTAAGCTCCCCGGGGCTGAGTAGCACTGTTTCTTCTCCCATTATATCCGAAATTACACCTTTTAGCAAGGGGTAATGTGTGCATCCTAAGATAAGTGTATCCACCTTTTCCGTTTTAAGTGAAGTAAGGTAATCTTTTGCTATAAGACGTGCCGCCTCAGACTGTGCATATCCATTTTCAACAAGCGGAACAAACATAGGACAAGCCGTTGAAAAAACCTCTACGTCCTGCCGCATTTGTTTTATGATTTCCGCATATTTACCGCTTTTTATCGTTCCTGCTGTTCCGATAACGCCTATTTTTCCGTTTTTAGTTGTGTTAACTGCAGCTTTACAAGCACTTTCAAGAACGCCCATAATCTTTACATCGAATTTATCCTTAAGAGAAGGAAGTGCTACGCTGCTGGCTGTACCGCACGCAGCTATAACAAGTTTTATATCCTGCTTTACAAGAAACTCAATATCTTCTTTTGTGTAGCGGATTATGGTTTCACGGCTGCGGTTACCGTAAGGCACACGCCCGGTGTCACCGAAATACACGATGTTTTCACCGGGCATTACCCTGTTAAGTTCTCTTACTGCCGTGAGTCCGCCAAGGCCGCTGTCAAATACGCCTATAGCTTTATTTTTCATTAAAACTCACCTATGTTTAGAAATATTTTTATTCAATCAACCTGAGGGATAGGAAAAATTGCTCAGAACACACAAACTGAACCGAAGGGTACCCGAAGGCGTATGTTGATACGCCGAGAGGTGAAGTTTGTGCGTAGCAAAGGGCATAAACTCCGAAATTCGCTCTGCGAATTTCTACAACAGACAAAGAAAAGCACTTTGTTCTATTTTTTCATTAAAACAAACACTTAACATTATCTGTCCTTTGCGGTCTGGGGAATTTTAACATCCCGCAATAAGGCTTTCGCCCGACATTTCAGTAGGCTTCTCAAGTCCCATAATGTCAAGAAGTGTTGCCGCAATATCAGCAAGTCTTCCGCCCTCGCGAAGCTCACATTCCTTTCCTGCAACTATAAAAGGAACCGGATTTGTTGTATGTGCAGTAAATACATCCTTTGTATCGGGATCAATCATCTGATCTGCATTACCATGGTCTGCAGTTACGCACACAATACCACCACGGGCAGTTACTGCATCAATTACTCTGCCCATACAGGTATCAACAGTTTCAACAGCCTTTACAGCACAGTCAAATACGCCTGTATGACCAACCATATCGCAGTTTGCGTAGTTAAGAATAATTACGTCATATTTGTCGCTTTCAATTCTCTTTAAAACTTCTTCTGTTACTTCTACTGCACTCATTTCCGGCTGAAGGTCATAAGTTGCAACCTTGGGAGAAGCGATAAGTGCACGGTCTTCGTTATTATAGGGGGCTTCCACACCACCGTTAAAGAAGAATGTTACGTGTGCATACTTTTCTGTTTCTGCAATACGGAGCTGTGTAAGACCCTTTTGTGAAATATATTCACCGAATGTATTTGTAAGTGACTCTGGCTTAAATGCGACATCCACATTGGGCATAGTTGCATCATACTGAGTCATACAAACGTAGTACAGGGGGAAGAATCCGTTCTTTCTTTCAAATCCTTCGAAATCAGCATCCACGAAGGTGCGTGTGATTTCTCTTGCTCTGTCAGGACGGAAGTTGAAGCAGATAACGCTGTCGTCAGCACCGATTGTTGCACCTTCCGTAACAACTGTAGGAACGATGAATTCATCGGTCACGCCATTATCGTAAGATTTCTGCATAGCATCTACTGCATCGGGATTCTTTTCACCCTCACCGTAAACAAGTGCGGCATAAGCCTTCTCCACTCTTTCCCAGCGGCTATCACGGTCCATGGCATAGTATCTGCCTGAAAGAACACCGATTTTACCAACGCCAATCTCGTTCATTTTATCCTGAAGAGCCTTTACAAAATCAATACCACTTGTGGGAGAAACGTCACGTCCGTCCATAAAGCCATGAACGTAAACCTTTGTAAGACCGTTTTTCTTTGCCATTTCAATAGCGGCAAAAAGATGATTGATATGACTGTGAACACCGCCATCAGAAAGAAGTCCGAAAAGGTGAAGGGCACTGTCATTTTTCTTACAGTTATCAACTGCTTTCATAAAAGCATCGTTTGTGAAGAAATCCCCGTCAGAGATTGCCTTTGTAATTCTTGTAAGTTCCTGATACACAACTCTGCCTGCACCGATGTTTGTGTGACCAACCTCACTGTTACCCATCTGTCCGTCGGGAAGTCCAACGTCCATACCACTGGCATTGATAAGGGTATTCGGGCAAGTTTCCATAAGCTTATCCATAACGGGAGTTTTTGCGCTGTATATAGCATTACCCTCGGTTGCGGGATTGTAGCCGTAACCGTCAAGTATCATAAGCATAACAGGTTTCTTTGTCATTTTGTATTCATACCTTTCTATAGAAAAATTTGTGGTACAAAAACCCACAAAAGGTGGTGTAACAACTAAGTTTTACACCACCCCGGTTTTTAGCTAACAAGGAATAGGTAAAATTGTTCAGAACACACAAACTGAACCGAAGGGAACCCGAAGGCGTATGTGGATACGCCGAGAGGTGAAGTTTGCGCGTAGCAAAAGGCATAAAATCCGAAATTCGCTCTGCGAATTTCTATAATGAACAATGGAAGTCATACTGTATCCTTTCTTAATAAAGGAGATAACTTTCATTTGTTACCCTTTGCGGTCTGGACAATTTTAACATTCCGAAAATTATGCGTTGCAGATGATTGCAAAGTCCTCAGGCTTAAGGCTTGCACCGCCTACAAGACCACCATCGATGTCGCTCATAGCGAAAAGCTCTGCTGCACAATCCTTATTTACGCTGCCACCGTAAAGGATACGGATGTTGTTTGCAGTTTCTTCATCGTAGATACCCTTAAGGCATTCACGGATGTCTGCACAAACCTCGTTAGCCTGCTCGCTTGTGGCAACCTTACCTGTACCGATAGCCCAGATAGGCTCGTAAGCAACAACAATTTTAGTTGCATCTTCCTTGGAAATACCGCGGAATGCAATCTTAATCTGACTGCGGATGAAGTCAAATGTGATTGTATCTTCTCTCTGCTTAAGTGATTCACCGCAGCAAAGAACAGGGATAAGACCGTATTTAAGAGCCTGGATAACCTTTGCGTTTACTGTATCGTCTGTTTCGCCGAAGTATTCACGTCTTTCACTGTGACCGATGATAACATATTCGACACCGATTTCCTTAAGCATCTGTGCACTTACTTCACCTGTGAAAGCACCCTTGTCTTCAAAGTGAAGATTCTGTGCACCAATTTTGATGTTTGAGCCTTCAGCAGCCTTAACTGCCTTTTCAAGGCATACGAATGTGGGGCAGATAAGAACATCGTTCTTACAACCTGCAACCTTACCCTTAAGCTCATTTATCATAGCTTCCGCCTGTGCGGGAGTATTGTTCATTTTCCAGTTTCCTGCAGCAAGTATTTTTCTCATTATATTCAATCCTTTCAATTATTTAAGTTCGAAATGCGAAGTTCGAAGTTCGAAATGTTGGTTGATTTTCTCCGCAGAGAAAATCTTTTATTTCAAAACAAGCATTACTACTTAATTACGCACTCCACATTGTATGCTTTGTCAGGGAGCGAAAAAAATGTTCAGAACGGACAAACGGAACTGCGGCTTGCCGCAGGTCTCCCGAAGGCGTACGAGGGTACGTCGAGAGGTGACGTTTGTTCGTAGCAAAACGAATCAATCCGGAATTTGCGATGCAAATTCCTACCAAAAACATTTAACGGCACTTTGTTTTAATGCTTAATAAAAACATCATCCTATTTTTATTTCGTTTTGCGTTCTGGGCATTTTTAACATCCCGGTTTTATTTATCTGTCAGCAAGTGCAACGATACCGGGAAGCTCCTTACCTTCAAGGAATTCAAGGCTTGCGCCGCCACCTGTTGAGATGTGTGACATCTTATCGCCAAGACCTGCCTGGTTAACAGCTGCAACACTGTCACCGCCGCCGATTACTGTTGTAGCGTCGATTTCAGCAAGAACCTGTGCAATAGCGTTTGTACCTTTTGCAAAGTTTTCCATTTCGAATACACCCATAGGTCCGTTCCATACAACTGTCTTTGCATCCTTAACAGCACTTGAGAAAAGCTCGATTGACTTGGGGCCAATGTCAAGACCCTGCCAGCCGGCTTCAATGCCGCCTTCGCCTACAACCTTGCTTTCAGCATCGTTTTCGAATGCCTTAGCAACAACTGTATCAACAGGAAGAAGAAGCTTGTCGCCTGCTTTTGCCATCATTTCCTTTGCGTAGTCGATATAGTCCTTTTCAAGAAGGCTGTCGCCAACTTCCTGACCCTTTGCAGCCATAAAGGTGTAAGCCATACCGCCACCGATGATGAGCTTGTCAACCTTGTCAAGAAGGTTTTCAATTACGCTGATTTTACTTGAAACCTTGCTACCGCCAAGAATTGCAACAAGGGGACGAACGGGGTTGTTAACTGCGTTACCGAGGAATTCGATTTCCTTTTGGATAAGGTAACCGCAAACTGCAGGAAGATAATCTGCAACACCAACTGTTGAGCAGTGAGCTCTGTGAGCTGTACCGAAAGCGTCGTTAACAAAGATTTCTGCAAGAGAAGCAAGGTCCTTGCTGAAGGTTTCGATATTCTTTGTTTCTTCTGCTCTGTAACGTGTATTTTCAAGAAGTACGATGTCGCCGTCTTTCATAGCTGCTACAGCTGCCTTTGCATTTTCGCCAACTACGTCCGGGTCAGCTGCGAATACTACTTCCTTGCCAAGCTTTTCAGAAAGTCTCTTTGCAACGGGTGCAAGTGAAAATTCAGGCTTAGGTTCACCCTTAGGCTTACCCATATGTGAGCAAAGGATAACCTTTGCACCGTTATCTGCAAGATACTTGATTGTGGGCATAGCACCAACAATTCTGTTTTCGTCTGTGATGTTTCCGTCTGCATCAAGGGGAACGTTAAAGTCGCATCTTACGAGGACTTTCTTACCCTTTACTTCGATGTCTTCAATAGTTTTTTTGTTCAACATTAAAATCACCTCATAAAAATATATAAATTATAATTCTAATCATTTCCGAAAGAGCCACATACTACTCTATCTTAATTATTATACCATTTTTTTCTTTAATTGCAAGTATATTTTGCCCGTTTTACGCAGAAAAACAGTATTTTTTTATCGATTTAAAGACAAAAGGTGTTTTGACGCACACATCAACACCCATACCCTCACTCTTGAGGGATACCTTGTTGTACTTTTTGGAGCAAAAAGTACCAAAAACGCGGGGGTTCCGATTTCCCCCGCACCCCCTTAAAAACGGCCTCGCAGGGGCGCAAGTTTTGATGGACATGCATCTTTATAAAATGGTGGTCTTTGTAAATAAAAATCTGTTTCACTTGTATTTTTATATCGCAAAACAAACATAACACAACAAAATTACAAGAACGGTCGCTTGATTTTTATTTACCTTTGAGTTAGCCAGGAATCTTCAATCGTAAGCTAACTACTTACACAAACTTTCGGTTTCTTTATATTTTTTGCTGACTGGCGGAAAAACCGTTTGCATCATTTTCCGCTGCCGGCAAACGGTTTTTAGGACGCTGCCTGAGGCAAGAGTGCCGAATAAGTCCGACGGCACAAAAGCAGAAAATTTAAAGAAACAAAACTTGATTAGTTATTATACGTTACGTCTCTTGTTTCTTACGCCCCTGCGAGGCCGTTTTGGGGTCTGGGGAATCGGAACCCCGGAACTTTTGGTTCTTTTGGTTACAAAAGAACATCTTCTTTATTCCTGAATAAAATTTTATTCACAACACAAAAGAGCGTTTGCAGTCGCAAACGCTCTTTTAAGTTAATTTTTTAACATTCCCTTGGGAATAGGGAAAAATGTTCAGAATGAACAAACTGAACCCTGAAAGGGGGTACCCGAAGCTGTACATAGGTACAGCGAGAGGTGAAGTTTGTTTATAGCAAAAAGGCGCCTCAAAAAAAGGAAACCCGTAAAAAACGGGTTTCCTACATAAAACACAATTTCTATAATATTACGCACAAATTCCGCAATATTTTTTCTCGCCTTTTTGCGGTCTGGGCATTTTTAACATTCCCGAAAATCACTCTGCTTTTGAGTCTGCTATTACCTTCTGTGCAATCACATCGGGAGCTTCTTCGTATCTTTCAAATTCGAATGTGAAGCTACCCCTTGCTCTTGTCATACTACGAAGGTCTGTTGCGTACTTACACATTTCAGCTTCGGGAACTTCCGCAATTACTTCGCCAAGCCCGTCACCGATAGGATTCATACCAAGAATTCTACCACGACGCTTATTGATGTCACCAATGATATCACCCATAAGCTCCTCAGGCATCTTAACTTCAAGGTGACCGATAGGCTCAAGAAGAACGGGGCTTGCCTGTGTAAGACCGTCTTTGTAGGCAATACCAGCAGCAACCTTGAACGCCATTTCCGAAGAGTCAACGGGATGATAAGAACCGTCAACAAGAACTGCCTTAAGACCCACTCCGGGATAACCTGCAAGGACACCCTTCTGAATAGATTCCTGAAGTCCTTTTTCTACCGCGGGGAAGTAGTTCTTGGGAACTGCACCGCCCACAATCTTTTCTTCAAATATAAGTTCAGTACCTTCGTGACGGCTGAATTCAATCCAAACGTCACCGAACTGACCATGACCACCGGACTGTTTCTTGTGTCTGCCCTGTACTTTAACGGGTTTTCTGATAGTTTCTCTGTAAGCGATCTTCGGCTCCTGAAGTCCCATACCTACACCAAACTTCGTTTTGAGCTTACTTGAAATAACATCAAGATGGAGTTCGCCTACACCGGAAATAACCATCTGCTTTGTTTCCTTGTTATTAGTAACCTTGAAAGTGGGATCTTCTTCACGAAGCTTTGAAAGACCTGCACTGATTTTTTCTTCATCACCTTTTGCCTGGGGAACAACTGCCATAGTAATTACAGGCTTGGGGAATTCGATTTCGTCAACAGCTTCTGCTCCCTGTTTTCCGAGGGTATCGCCGGTAAGTGTGCAAGCAAGCTTTGTTGCCGCACCAATATCGCCGGCTTTAATCTCAGCAACTTCTTCCTGTTTTTTACCGCGAAGCACATAAAGCTTACCAATTCTTTCACTTGCACCCTTTGTTACGTTGTAAACTGTAGAGTCGGCTTTAAGAGTACCACTCATAACACGTATAAGAGAAATCTTACCATAAGAATCTGCAAGTGTCTTGAATGTAAGAGCGTTAAGCTCTGCCCCTGCATCGCAAGCGGGAGTTGTCTCTGCCTCAACGGGAGAAGGAAGATACTTAAGCATAGCGTCCATAAGCGAACGAACCGCAAAGGTCTTTCCTGTACAGAAACCACCGTACACAGGAACTACCTGGCCCTGCTTAACACTGCCCTTAAGAACCGCTCTCATTTCTTCGTCAGTAATCACATCACCTGCAAAATATCTTTCAAGGAGTTCATCACTTGTAAGAGCAACAGCCTCAACCAACTTATCATGATATTTGTCATAACTCGCCTGCATTTCTGCGGGAATCGGAATTTCTGTTTCAACATCATTTTCAACAAGGTACGCCTTTGCACTTACTACATTTACGTAACCCTTTATATCCTTGCCTTCCTTTATCGGAATTCTGAAAACAGCGGCACTTGCACCGAATTTATCGTTAATCTGCTCAACTACCTTATCAAAGTTTGCATTTTCGTCATCCATACAGTTGATGAAAATCATTCTTGCCATACCACGGTCTGTAGCTGCCTTCCAAGCCTTTTCAGTACCAACCTGTACACCGTTTTTGGCATTGACAACGATAAGAGCACTTTCTGCCGCATGAAGTGCACCTGCAACTTCACCCGCAAAATCAAAATACCCGGGTGTATCAATCAGGTTAAGCTTTGAATCAGCTATTTTGGGAGTATGCCACACACAGGGTGCCATTGAAAGATTAACTGAAATCTTTCTCTTGATTTCTTCTGCGTCGTAGTCACTTACAGTAGTTCCGTCTGCAATCTTACCGAATCTGTCAGATGCACCGGCTTTATGTAAAATCGCTTCAACAAGCGATGTCTTTCCTGCTCCGCCGTGTCCTAATACTACTACGTTTCTGATACTTTCTCCACTAAATACGTTCATTGCCTTAACCGTCCTTTCCACGGGGATTTTTTCTTTTTGACTGTTTTTTTATGTCAATATCCCCGTCTTATATAGTATAATTTTACTACATATATATGATTTTACATATCCGTAAATCATACAATAATTTTTACTTTTATTCGTCATTTTGCACAAAGGACTTGCGGATATTTTATTATTTTTGGTTATTTTGATAACAAAACGAAAGAAAAGAGGTTGCAGCAAAATGAATATTTATGCAATCCGGTTTTCTTGGACAATCCCTAAATAGTCCACATAAATATTTATTCATTTTGCTACAACCTTTTTTATTGAGCAAGTCCTTTTTGTTTCAGTTTTCTGATTTCCGGGAAATAGAAGAACAGTAGTGTCATAATGGAAAGTATCCATCCGATAGGCCATATAAGGTAAAGATATGTAAGCGAAGGCGGACACATGGGGAAAATTATATATACCCATACAAATCTTATAAGGCACATATATATCATTGTAGCGACTGTAGGAATAATAGGCTTCCCCATCCCCTTAAGCACACCGCCCATAATTTCATTTATCCCCGAAAGAAAATATGTACTTGAAACAAGCACCATTTTTTGCTGCGAAAACTTTATAATTTCCGGGGTTGTTGACATAATTGATGAAAGTTCCTTTGAGAATATTGCAGATAATGACCCGAACGACACACCGAATGCAGAGGTGATAAGCACAGCACGAAGAACCGTCTTTTTCACACGCTCCACATTTCCTGCACCGATATTTTGCGCAACATAGGGAATTGCCGCAAGAGCAGGTGCGTAAATAATCTGATACATTATTCCGTCAAACTGATTTGCAATGGAAACTCCTGTAGTTGCGGCAGAGCCAAAGCTGTTTACTGCAGTCATAATTATAACATTAGCAAGAGAGTACATTCCGGTCTGAAGCCCTGACGGTATACCGATAAATAACATTTCTTTAAGCTCTGATGCATAAAATCCTATTTTTTTAAATTTGAAACAAACGTGTTCATTTCTTAAAATGGCTATAAACGCAAGCGTACTTATAACCGCCCAGGAAATAATCGTTGCCACACCAACGCCAAGGACACCCATTTTAAAAGCGGCAACAAACACAATTGAAAACAAAACCTTTATAACTCCGCCCAGTATAAGGAAATACATAGGACTTTTTGTATTTCCGGTTGCCCTCAGTATTGCCGCACAAAAATTATAAATCATCAAAAGCGGAATACCCAGAAAATACATTCTGAAATAAAGCACGGCACCCTTTAACAGCTCTTCCGGACATTTGGTAAGCCGGACAAAAGTCTCAGCCCCGATTACTCCCATAAGCATAAGGGCTACACCGCCCACAATTGACATCAATATCGCTGTCATAGTCGCTTTATCGGCACGGTCACGGTCTCCCATTCCGATTCTTTTTGCAACAACAACATTAGCACCGGAAGATATTCCTATAAGAATACTTGTGCAAAGGGTTATCAACATTCCCGATGCACCTACTGCACCCACCGCATCATCGCCAGAAAAAAAACGTAGAACAGTCATGTCTATAATATTAAACAAAGACTGCATAACATTCATTATCATTATGGGCATAGTCATTACAAGAAGACCTTTTGTAATAGGTCCGTTGAGCATATCCACATGTCTTTTTCTCACTAAAACCATCTCTTTTCTTTAACACCATAGGAATTATAGCACTTTTTTTCGTATCATGTTAGGTTTATTTATACTTTAACTTGCACAAAAGATAGATTTGTAGTATAATTTTCACGGTGATGGTATGAAATATAATATTAACGTTACAAAAGAGGTCTCTGTACCTCACAAGCACAAAAGCTATGAAGTCATTGTCTATATTGATGGAGACAGTTATTTTTGCACACGGGATAAAAAAGTTCCTGTTTCTGCAGGAAATATTATTATTGTTCCGCCTGATACTCTGCACAGTTCCCATCCCGACACTTCTCCAAAGCGAATTTATATAAATGGAGAATTTAATCAGATTTTCAGTCTGTCAGAACCTGTGATTATTTCTGATAATAAAAAAAAGGAGGGCACCCTCCTTGCAAATATGATTTATAACAATCGTTTTGAGAATCCTGATTATGTAGCGTCGTTATGCAATGCCTTTGCGCATTATCTGCTTCAGAACATCAGGCTGGAGGATAGCATTACCCTTGCACTGAAAGAGGTCGTTTATGAAATTACGGAAAACTTCCATAATTCTGACATAAACCTTTGCTATATTCTCAACAAAAGCGGTTATGCCGAGGATTATATCCGTGCACAGTTTAAAAAACAGATGGGAAAGGCCCCAACCGAATTTCTTACGGACATTCGTATTCAGCACGCACGTTACCTTATAGACGTGTACGGTTCAAAAATGTCCCTCTGTGAAATTGCTGAAAAATGCGGTTATGACGATTATATATATTTTTCACGCAGATTCAAACAATTAACAGGGGTATCACCCCGAAAATATAAAAGCCTATAAACAAACTAAAGGAGATGTGAAAATTTCACACCTCCTTTTAATATAAAAATTTTTGCTGAAGCAAAAATACACCTTCATTCCGCACTCCGTACTCCGAATTCCGCATTTTTAACACATTGTTCGTAGCAAAAGGCTTATAATTAAAGAAAATCGCTTTATGCGATTTTCTTCAACAAACAATATGAAATTGACTTTTTTCACTGTCTAAACAACATATCATATCCTTTGTCTTTTGCGTTCTGGGCGCTTTTAACATCCCTTACAGAAGGAATATTCCGTGCTCCGTACACTCTTTCCGCATAGCCTCGGGCCATACACTTACCTGCACTTCACCTATGTGAGCTCTACCAAGCATCTGCATACAAAGTCTTGACTGACCGATACCGCCACCAATTGTAAGAGGAAGCGTTCCGTCAGAAATCATTCTGTGATAATCAAATTTCATTCTTTCAGTCTTGCCTGCGAGTTCAAGCTGTTTTTTAAGAGACTGTGCATCGACGCGAATACCCATGGAGGAAAGCTCCACACTTCTGTCGAGGACGTCATTCCATACAAGGATATCACCGTTAAGATCCCAATCATCATAATCCGGTGCTCTGTCATCATGGGGCTGTCCGCTTTTAAGTGTTTTACCAATCTGCATAAGGAAAACTGTCTTATGCTCTTTTGTTATGGCATGCTCACGTTCCTTTGCATCAAGTCCCGGATACATATCCTCGAGCTCCTGTGCTGTTACAAAGAAAACCTCACGCTCTATAGTTTTCTGAAGACACGGGAACGACACGCACAAAGCACTCTGTGTATCAGCCGCTGCTTTGACGATTTTATTCACAATGCCTTTCAAGAAATCTATTGTCCTGTCTTCAGGTCTAATTACTCTTTCCCAGTCCCACTGGTCAACAAACAGAGAATGAATGTTATCCATCTTGTCATCACGGCGGACAGCATTCATATCCGTATATATACCCTCCTCAGGCTCATATCCGTAGCGGTAAAGTGCCATTCTTTTCCACTTTGCAAGCGACTGTACAATTTCAGCCACTTCGCCTGTCTCTTTCATATCGAACTCAACCTTACGTTCAACACCGCTGAGGTCGTCGTTAATTCCGCTTGATTTTGCAACAATAACGGGAGCTGTAACCCTGTCGAGATTAAGTTCTGTTGCAAGCATTCGCTGAAAGTTATCCTTTATAATTTTAATTGCACGCTGTGTTTCTCTGAGAGAAAGCTTCGCATCATATTCCTTTGGTAAAATCAAATCGCTCATGATATCGGTTACCTTTCCTAAGTTTCTATTCTTTCATTTTACTTTTCTTAACTCGTTTTGTCAATATTTTTTAGTATCTCATCATTTATTTTTTCAAAACAATTTCCGCAGTAATACTCTCCACCGTCGCCTGTAGCAGCTACCTGGGTATCTGTAAGGACTTCTCCGCACTCCTCGCAGCTATATTCAGCACAATTCACGCATACGGAATCATCATCTTCAGAATTAAGAATGATGCCGCATTCATTACAGAATTTTTCTTCTTTTTCACAATTCTCACAGTAGGACTTATCATCACTTTCCCGTGCAATTTCACTGTGCTCCAGAACTTCTTTGCATTTTTCACAATGGTAAGGAGCACAGTCAATGCACAATGAATCATCGTCATCTTTCTGAAGCTCTTTCTTACATTCAGAACAAACTTTTTTCTTGACCTTTTTATAACATTCCGAACAGTAAAAAACGCCTGCATCTTCATGTCCTACTTCACTTTTATTAAGAACCTCTTCACATTCACAGCATACTATAGCAGCACAATCAGGACAGATAGTATCGTCGTCCTTTTCGCTAAGCACACCGTAACACTTCTGACAGTAGTTTCCCGTGTCGCACTGAATACAGTATACATATCCATATGCATCTGTTATTGCAATCAATTCTTTTTCAAGGTTTGTCTTGCAAATATTGCAGAAGTAATTCCCGTTGTAAAAGCTCTCGCCTGTTTTTCCGAGACACTCATCACAAAGCAGAGCTTCACTTTCAAACTCTTTACCGCATTGATTGCAAAAATGTGTAACGTCCTCTTCATCGTCATACTCAGACTCTAAAACAGAAAGACAGTTTTTGCAAAGCTTTTCCCTTCCGGTAAATTTCTTCTTACATTCCTCGCAAATTTTTGTATTGTCTTTTTTCCAGTTTTCAAAAAAGTAAAATCCGCCTGCTGCTGCAGCTAAAACAAACACAATACTGATAATTACAGTAAGTGCTGTTTTGATTTTACTTCTGCGTTTTCTGTATCTGCCTACCGTTCTACGCCCAGCTACTGCCGAGGAAGTAAGCACAACTTCCTTTCCGCAAGCAGAACAAACAGCAGTTCCTTCTTTTAACGGTTTTCCGCAATTTGTGCAATTCATTTATCAACATCTCCGTACGATAATCCGCAATATACTACAGATTACCACAAATAAAGAGATTTGTAAAGTTTTTCAGACAAATTTCGTGTTATCGGTTCTGGTTATCGTTACAATCCATTTTATATCTTCACGTGTAACCGCATTAATTACATAGAGCAATATGGAATAGAAAACCAGATACACTATTATATTCAGCCACACCCCGGGAAGCATCAATATTTTGCCAAAAAGTCTTGCACCAAAGGTGCATAAACACACACTTATAAGTACATTTGTGCTTATATCGACTGAAGTCACACGGGAAAGTCGTCTTATACTGAGAGTTGCATTAAAAATTTCTTTTATGTACATGACCAGAATGTAACCCGTCATTGCCATACGTGGAAGAAGAAAAAACAGTAATACAACATTAATAATCCCTTCAAATACATTGTACATCATAGAATACACCTGCTGCCCCAGTCCCTTAAGACACCCATCCGTGACACAATCAATATATATTACAGGTATCAGTGGTGCAAAAAGGCGTATATAAATTGCCGCTTCACTGTTTTTATAGATGGCTTCTGCAAGGCCATCTGCAAAAAAGAGCATAACACCCATAATTCCAAAGCTGAACATCGTACCTATCCGAAGCGAACGATTTACAATGTAGCTTATACTTATATTTTGCTTTCTGACCTGTGCTTCTGTAAGTCTGGGGATAAGAATGTTTCCCATTGCCGAAAGAAGTGCAGATGGAAACATCACAACCGGCATCGACATCTGCGTTATAATTCCATATATAGAAAAAGCTCCTACGCTTCCCATTCCCGACTTCTTTAGTCCAGCCGGAATTATCACCTGTCCCAGTGATGAAAGCCCCGTTCTCATATAAGCGCTGACTGCAAGAGGCATCGCCGTTTTCACAAGTTTATTAAAATATTTTTCGTTTTTTCCAGCATCTTTTTTTCTGTAAATTTCAGGAAAATACAGCAGAAATAGAAAAGCAGCAAATGCACCCTCCCCCACCAAATACCCCATTGCCAATATGTCAGAGGGGTAGACTGCTTTATCAAGAAACATCACGAATCCCAAAACCACAAATGCAATTCTTAAAAGCTGACTGATTGCCTGTACTACTACAAGTCTGAAAACCTTTTGCTTTGCAGAAAAATATCCTTCAACACACCCTCCTAAAGCTATAGCAGGCATAGAAAAAGCCATTATTCTGAGTGCCATGACTGCATCCGCATCGCCAATATAACATTTTGAAAGCACACCGGATAAGAGATACATTCCCGCACCTGACAGTAATCCAAAAAAGCTTCCGTATCTAAAAGCACAGCACATAAGCCTCCTGGGGTATTCATTACAGTTGCTGATTTCTTCCGCAACAAGTCTTGTCACACTAAATCGTATTCCCGATATGCTTATTGTCGCAAACACCATACCTACTGATGTGATTATTCCAAAAACGCCCAACTGTCCCGGTCCGATTCTGGCCGCAAGGTATGCCTGAAACACCAGTGCACACAATCTCATAAAAACGCTGCTCAGACTAAGAAGTATTGTATTTTTCATTAACAAAGATGCACTTTTCATACTTATCACCCATATAACATATGAAATGCATCCTGTATTTATACTTTCCGAGCAGCCTTAAAAGCCTGTCTTTCTCAAATAAAAGAATCGTGCCATTTTATCCTGCGTTGTGTCCCGACTTTGCTTAAACCGGATAAATCTCGCTTACAATAAAAAGTACAATTTCCTATACAATAAAAAAGCCCATCCAAGGCACATAGTCCTCAGACAGGCATTTTATAGCAATTAATCAAGAATATAAACGCGGCAAGGTCTTCTGCCAAACTGAATACATTCTTTCTGGGTTCTGTGGCAAAGGTCAACTCTGTTTCCTTTTATAGCACCACCTACATCTGCTGCAACTGCATATCCGTAAGTCCAGCTTCCGTCAATTGCTTCAATATAAACTCTTTTTCCGAGAGGAATAACTCTTGGATCAACTGCAATAACACCCTTGTCAAGCGGAACACCGGTTGCACTCATTCCTGCATAACCACCATTCTCCTCAGCAGATAAATCATACGCTGTAGCTTCACAGTCTATGTAATAGCTATAGCTGAAATCAGGTCTGCCACCTGTAGAAGACGTTGTTGCAACAACGGAAGCCTGTGTTGTCGGTGTAGTAGCAGTGTCTGTTCCATACTCAACAATCTTGCTTACAGGAGCCTTTGTATAATACGAAGACACATATTCGCTTGAAATCTTTTTTCCGTTTTTATATGTGTTGCGGTATACAACAGCCTTTTCACCGTTTACACCTTCGCGAACAGTAGTAGTCTCACCGGCTTCAAGACTAGGATTACTTCTCTTAATTGTAGAATAATTTACATTTTCAATAACTGTTACTTCTTCATAAGTAATTGAATCACTATCATCAAGGATCTCACCTTCACTTAACGAACCGCCACCTGCCGATGTACTGTAAACAGCTTCTGAAGTAAGATAGTTATTAAGAGCCTTGTCTCTGACTTCATCAATACGGGCATTACCGTAAGGTGCTGCAAACGTTGCAACTGAACCAGCCAAAAGCATAGTTGCTACTGAAAAAGATACAAGTATTTTTTTTGTATTAAACAAATTAATCACGTCCTTTACTCTGAACTATTATAATCAAACCGTCGATGTTTGTCAAGCTTTTTTACGTTTTTTGTTATATTTTTGTAACATTTTATTAATTTTTCTAGTAAAAAAAGAGCTTAAACCCCTATTTTTAAGAGGTTTAAGCGATTCTTCATTTTTGTTACATTTTTTGTTTTTTTACTCTTTTCAAACCGGACAGAGCATAATTTTCGTAATATTTTTTGAAATTTTTACTTAATTTTTTTTGCTTCCATATAAAATCTCTTCTCATTTGCCTCACCCATTGAGAAGGTTTTTCTGGGAAGTGCACCATCCTTTATTACAGTTTCAAAAAGACTGCTTTTTTCAGGTTTAGGAAGAAGTATTCCTACTGCACCATCTTTACCGGATAGCTCTTTTGTCACGTCATCACCATGAATGTAGTCAACTTCTGCACCTATTTCATCAAGATACTTCTGAACAGTACCTACGGCAAGAGGACTTGAGGGTTTGCCTATATATAAAGAAAGCTCTTCACCGTCTTTTGTTATTACAATTTTTTCGCCACCGTTATCAATATTAGTACAACCCAGTGCTTCAACAAGGTCTCTGATAAACTTATTTTTGTCTTCTATCCCAAACACTACTCTGTGAATAGGTTCAAATTCAAGTACATCATCGTGTATATTTTCAAGCTCGATAAGACAGAAACGTGCAGGATGCGTTTCCTTTTCTGCGTCTGAAAGCGTAGCTTTGATGTTTTCCCAACAGGTCTTTGCAGTTGCAAGGGAGTGATTTCCATCACCTACTGCAAATACAAGACCGTCAGGAGCATTTTCTGCAAATTTTTCAACTCTTGCAAGAAGTGCATCTGCTTCTTCCCCTTCTACAAGCCATCCCGCAAGATGTCCTCCATTTTGCATAAGCTCAAAATCGTACACTTTTTTGCCCTTGTTTATTTTTTCAATTATTGTTTTTCCCTTATCGTCAGCAAGAAGCATTACATGTGGAAGTTCCAACGGAGCATTTTCACGGATTTTCACTCTTGGGGGAATTCTTTCAAGAACAGTTCCCTCTGTTGCTCTTATAGGGCATTTTACGCCCTTATGAAAATCATAAGCTTCCAGGTCAACACTTCCTACTATGCCTTTCCTTACTCTGTTTCCGGGAAGGGTACGCTCAATGTATATAAAGCAGTCTTTATATGTATCAAAGATACCACTTTCTACATAATTTTTCATTGCAGAATTGATTTTTTCAATTCTTGCATCACCTTCAGCCAAAAAAGCTTCGGGATACACAAGATTAAGCGTGCTGGGAGCATCGCCAACCTGATTTTCCACGCTATGCCAATACTCCGGCTGTGAAGTGTACTGATCACAGGCAACAACCGACCACTTTGTAAGGTCTGTGTTCTTTGGTATCATAATATCTGATTTGTTAAAAACTGTCATATAAATTCTCCTTTATAATCTCTGTTTTTGTTCCCGCACTAACGGAAATAATAAAATTTTTAATCTTAAAAGTGTCCGTAAACACTTCATTTTTCCGTACTGACGGACAGTCTGTAATTTTTTCGCCATAATACTTTACACGGCTTTCAAAGGCTGTCCATTTCTGAAAAAATTCTTCGTCATTGATAGTTTTTGCAGTTTCGTCTAAAAATCGGGAAATTATTTTTTCCTTATTGTTGATGCTCCGCACTTTTTCACAGTCAACACCTACGGGATTTTCACTTACTACACAAACGGTAAAACCGTCTGTGTGAGAAAGAGAAAACTCTATTCCGTCCGTGTAAGGTTTGCCGTTTTCCGTACGTTTTATTTCAAAATTATCCTTCCCTGTAAATTGCTCAAGCGAAGCCTTTATAAAAGTTTCGCTTTCCGGATTCGAAAAGGTATAGTATAGCTTAATCATTCCATTTCACCAAGCTCGTAAAGCACAATTGACGCCACTGTAAGCGGTGCAGTTTCTGTACGGAGAATACGTTTTCCAAGAGTTACACTCTGTATTCCCGCTTCCTTTGCCATACGAATCTCACTTTCATCAAAGCCCCCCTCGGGACCAATCATAACGGAAACGGTTTTCGGAGTTTTACCCCGAAGTGCACTTTTAAGAGAAGCCACCGTTTCTTCCTCGTAAGGAATCAAAGCGAGGTCTGCCTGTGCAGCCATCTCCACTGCTTTTTTAAATGGCACGCTGTCTGTTACCTCAGGCACGATGCCACGCTTACTCTGCTTTGCCGCTTCCTGTGCGATTTTACGAAGTCTTTCCACCTTTGCACTTTTATCAAGCTTTGCCACGGCACGTTTTGTGTCCATAGGAACAAGCCTTACTGCACCGATTTCTGTCAGCTTCTGTATAATAGTTTCAAGCTTTGGATTTTTGGGAACTCCCTGAAACACAGTAAGCTGAACAGTCGGCTCGGTAGATGCTGTGTATGATGCCAAAATCTCAGCCGTCACGATTTTATCACTAAAATTCGTAAGGATGGCATCATAAAACATCCCATCACCGTCACAAAGGGTTACGCTATCGCCTTTTTTCATTCTCAGAACACGGCTTATATGCTGTGCCTCTTCTCCTTTAATAATGGCAATATTCTCTTGTATATCTTCTTTCATTATATAGAAATTAGCCATAATTCACCTTATTCTGATATTATGCAATACCAGTCGTTTTCTTTTTTAATTTCCTTTATATTAAAGCCGTTTTCCTCTATTGCCGCCTTAACTTCGTCAATTCGCATTTCAATAATTCCGCTTGCAACGAATGTTCCTCCGTCCTTTATGTATCGTCTCACATCAGATGCAAGGGGAATTATAACATCAGCCACAATATTTGCAACTACAACATCATAGGGACCGCTTTTTTCCGTATCGGCTTTAAAATCCTCGTCAGTAAGAATATTTCCGTCAAGAACTGTATATATATCCTCTCCGATTCCGTTAAGTGCCGCATTACTGTAAGCAATTTTCTTACAGTTGGGGTCAATATCAACGGCCCTTGCTTCACCTGCACCAAGCATAAGTGCAATAATGGAAAGTATGCCGCTGCCGCACCCAAGGTCAAGCACCTTGTCGCCTTTCTTTACAAGGGTATCAAGGGTTTCTACACAAAGACGTGTAGTTTCGTGCTGACCGCTACCGAAGGTCATCCCCGGGTCAATATTAAACACAATTTTTCCATCACCATCAGGAATGGTTTCCCATTCGGGTTTAATAACAAGTCTGTCACCTACATAAATAGGCTTAAAATACTGTTTCCAGTTGTTTTCCCAGTCTTCCTCATGCATTGTATCCATTTCAACCCGAAGACTTCCGAATTCATCTTCTATGTCTATACTCTTGAAAGCAATAAGCTCATCACGCACACTTTGAAGAAGCTTGTGCCCGTTTTCGTTATCGCTTACATAGATTTTCACACGGGTTTCCCCTGACATTTCTTCAACAACCTTTTCGTCAACGTAATCCCAGTACTGCTTGTTATTTTCAAGAAAATCTTCAAAGTCATCCTTGTCAACAATTTCAACACCTGTTACGCCAAGATTGTATAATCTTCCGCAAAGAGGGTCAATCCCTGCGGGAGTTGTATATATGCTTACCTGAAGCCAATCCATAGCATAATTCCTTTCAATTATTTAAAATAATCCTTTATCTTGTCAGAAAACTTCTTTCTCTGGTTATAATTCTTTTCATTGCTTTCTTTTGCAAATTCTTCAAGAATTTCTCTCTGTCTGGAGGAAAGATTTTTCGGCACCTCTACAATTATTCTTACGTACTGGTCCCCACGTGAGCCTCCACGTATAGACGGAATACCTTTCTCCTTAAGTCGGAACTTCGTCCCGTGTTGTGTTCCCTCGGGAATTCTTTGCGTAACCTTACCGTCAATTGTTGGTATTTCTATTTCACATCCAAGGGTTGCCTGAACAAATGTAATCGGGACGTCCACATACACGTTATTACCATCACGGGTAAACACGTTATTCTTTTTAATGTACACAGTAATAAGAAGGTCACCTGCCGGACCTCCGCGAAGACCTGCTTCTCCCTGTCCGCGAACTGAAACGGTCTGCCCGTGATCAATTCCTGCAGGAATATTCACCTCAAGCTCACGGCTCTTACGGTTATGACCGCTTCCGTTACACTTTGGACAGGGGTCAGAAATTGTAGTTCCTCTTCCTCCACAGGCGTTACATGTGGTAGTAGAAGCAAACTGACCAAATGGCGTATTCTGCACTGTTCTCATCTGACCTGTTCCGTTACACTTTGTACACTTCACAGGAGAAGTACCCTTCTTCGCTCCGCTGCCTCCACATTCTTCACAGTTTTCGTTGCGAATTATGTTCACCTTGCGTTTACATCCGAATGCAGCCTCTTCAAAAGTAAGCTCAATAGCTTGCTGGATATCTCCTCCACGTACGGGGCCGTTACGCCTTGACCTTCCGCCGCCACCGAAGCCACCGCCAAAGAAGCTGTCGAAAATATCGCCCATATCAAATCCGCCGAAGCCGCCACCAAAGCCGCTTCCGCCACCGCCAAAGCCGGCATTGGGGTCTACCCCTGCATGACCGAACTGATCATAACGGCTACGCTTTTCAGAATCACTTAATATTTCGTAAGCTTCTGCTGCTTCCTTAAACTTCACCTCTGCATCCGGATTATCCTTGTTAAGGTCGGGATGATACTTCTTAGCAAGTTTTCTGTATGCTTTTTTTATTTCATCGTCCGAAGCACCTTTTTGTACTCCGAGGACTTCGTAATAATCACGTTTTTCCATAAATTCACCTCAAAGAATGTAAAGGGGCAGCGAAGGTCGCTGTCCCTTTGTTTTCATTCAAAGCACGCTTTTCAGGGGATTGTTAAGGGGTTCCCCCTTAACATTGATTCTGTCAAAAACGGGGGCGTGTACCTCGTTTTTGACTCCTTGACGGGGCTGGCACGGTGAGTGCCGCGCGAGCGTAAGCCCCTCGCTCGAAGCGAAATATTTTCGTCAGAAACTTTTCGCTTCGAAAGGCTGACTACGTCAGCCGCTTTTAGTTGTTTGTCGTATCTGTAAAATCAGCATCATACACATTGTCTGCTCCGGGCTGTGCACCTGCGTCCTGACCGGGTTGGCCCTGAGGATTAGCCTGACTATAAAGTTTTTGGCTGATTTCATAGAATTTCTGCTGAAGAGCATCTGTTGCAGTCTTGATAGCATCAATATTGTCGCCCTTAAGAGCTTCCTTAACCTTATCTACCTCTGCCTGAACTGCATCCTTATCTGCCTGGTCTACCTTGTCACCGATTTCAGAAAGTGTTTTTTCTGACTGGTATACAAGCTGGTCTGCATTGTTACGGACATCAATAGCTTCCTTACGCTTCTTGTCTTCTTCTGCATACTGTTCAGCTTCCTTAACAGCCTTGTCAATATCTTCATCGCTGAGATTTGATGATGCTGTAATAGTAATCTTCTGTTCCTGACCTGTACCAAGGTCTTTTGCACTTACGTTAACGATACCGTTAGCATCAATATCGAAGGATACTTCTATCTGCGGAACTCCTCTGGGAGCAGGAGCAATACCTGAAAGGATGAAGTTACCAAGAGTTTTGTTGTCCTGTGCCATTTCTCTTTCACCCTGAAGAACGTGGATGTCAACGCTTGTCTGATTATCAGCCGCGGTTGAGAAAATCTGGCTCTTCTTCACGGGGATGGTTGTATTTCTTTCAATAAGCTTTGTGCAAACGCCACCCATTGTTTCAATACCCAGAGAAAGAGGTGTAACGTCAAGAAGTACGATATCCTTTACATCACCGCCGAGAACACCCGCCTGAATAGCTGCACCGAGAGCAACACATTCATCAGGGTTGATACCCTTGTCGGGAGTTTTTCCGATAAGCTTCTCTACAGCTTCATTAACTGCAGGGATACGGCTGGAACCACCAACCATAAGAACCTTGTCAATTTCGTTTGCTGAAAGACCTGCATCGGAAAGAGCCTTCTTTGTAGGAATAATTGAACGTTCTACAAGGTTAGCTGTAAGCTCGTTAAATTTCGCTCTTGTAAGAGTAATATCAAGATGCTTGGGTCCTGATGCATCTGCAGTAATGAAAGGAAGGTTGATGTTACTTGTTGTTACGCCTGAAAGCTCAATCTTTGCTTTTTCAGCAGCTTCCTTAAGTCTCTGCATAGCCATTTTATCTGTAGAAAGGTCAATGCCGTTTTCTTTCTTGAATTCTGCTACAAGGTAACCGATAATAGCTTCGTCAAAGTCGTCACCGCCAAGTCTTGTGTCACCGTTTGTCGCAAGAACTTCGAACACACCGTCACCGATGTCAAGAATAGATACGTCGAATGTACCACCGCCAAGGTCATAAACCATAACCTTCTGGTCGTTTTCCTTATCCATACCGTAAGCAAATGCAGCTGCTGTAGGCTCGTTTATGATACGGAGAACTTCAAGACCTGCAATCTTACCTGCATCCTTTGTAGCCTGACGCTGTGCGTCAGAGAAATATGCAGGAACTGTGATAACAGCCTGTGAAACGGTTTCACCAAGATAGCTTTCAGCGTCAGCCTTAAGCTTAGAGAGTACCATTGCACTGATTTCAGGAGGGGTGTAGCTCTTATCGTCAATGTTAACTTTGTAACCTGTACCCATTTCTCTCTTAATAGAAATAACTGTTCTGTCAGGATTTGTAACAGCCTGTCTTTTTGCAACCTGACCAACAAGTCTTTCTCCTGTTTTTGTAAATGCTACAACAGATGGCGTTGTTCTTGCACCTTCAGCATTTGCAATAACGGTAGGCTCGCCGCCTTCCATAACTGCAACGCATGAGTTTGTTGTACCTAAGTCAATACCAATAATCTTTGCCATAATTTTTACCTCCAAATATATTAAAAAAATTATAATCTTCTTCATTTTTTCTCATTTTGGGGACAGTCCCCTTTTTGAGAAATTTTCAGTTTGCTACTTTTACCATACTGTGACGAATTACACGATCTCCGACTTTATAGCCTTTCTGGAATTCCTCAACGATTACATTTTCGCCCGCTTCTTCGTCTTCAATATGCATTACAGCATTGTGAAATTCGGGGTTGAATTCTTCTCCAACCGCCTTTATTTCTTCAACACCAAGTGTTACGAAAACTTCATCCATCTGCTTTTTAAGCATTACTACTCCTTCAAAGAATGCGTCCTTATTTTCAGCAGAGTCAATGGCTCTCTGAAAATTATCCATTATAGGAAGGAATTTTTCAATTACCGTTGCCTTTGCTTCGGGGTATATGCTTTCCTTCTCTTTAATAGTACGCTTGCGGTAGTTGTCATATTCAGCAAGTGTGCGAAGATATTTATCATTTACATCCTGCCATTTCTTTTCAAATTCGTTTACTTCTTCAGCAGGAGTTTCTTCTGCTTTTTCTTCAACTGTTTCCTCTACAGTTTCTTCTGCAAGCTTTGTTTCTTTTTCTTCTGTTTTTTTCTTAGTTGCCATATATATATCATCCTTCCTCATTATCGCCATAAAGCATTCTGCCCAGGATTTCGCTTAATTTGTCATTTATTAACTCAAGAGAGGATACCACTCTTGCATAATTCATACGCTTAGGACCAATAATACCGATTTTGCCGTGAAGTTTTCCTCCAACATTATAATTTGCCACAATAAGGCTTGTATCACGCATTGCCTCAACACCGTTTTCACTGCCAATTTTTATGCTGATATGTTCTTCACTGCCATCACCCAAAAGATTTAGCATATTTGATACATTTTCACGGCTGTCAATGAATGAAAGAAACTCTTTTGCTCTTTCAATATTTTCAAATTCTGGGTTATTAAGTATATTTGACGCACCGCCCACATAAACTCTGCTCTGTGCACCGGCAAGACATTCAAGAACAAATTCAACAACCGTTCTCAGGAAGCTTCCGTAAGACGCCATCGCTTCGTATATGAGCATAAGCCTGGCTGCGGTGAAATCATCTGCCGAAAGACCTGTAAGCTGTCCCGATAAAAATTCCGAAATAGAGTCGATAACTTCATAGTCAATTTCACTACTGACATTTACGTGCCTGTTGCGGACAACACCCGCATCTGTTACAACAACTATCATAACAGACCCCTGTTCAATCAGCATCATTTTAATATTACGAAGTCTGCTTTTATTCGCCATAGGAAGCTCTACAATAGCAGGATAGTTTGTTGCCCTTGAAATAATGTCGGAAATTTCCGAAACCACATTTTCAAGCTGGTTGTATTTCCTATCCATGCTTTTCTGCAGATTTGAAATCTCGTCAATCGTGAGGCTGTAACGGTGCATCAAAGAATCAACGTAAAATCTGTATCCCATCTCCGAAGGTATTCTGCCTGCCGATGTGTGGGGTTTATCAAGGTATCCCATTTCCTCAAGGTCTGCCATTTCATTACGGATAGTAGCCGCACTTAGACCAAGGTCGTGGTTTTTTGCAATATTACGTGAGCCTACAGGCTCCGCCGTAGAAATGTAATCTTCAATTATTGCCTGAAGTATTGCTTTTTTTCTGTCCGAAAGCTCCATACGCTCACCCCCTTAAAATAACAGGTTATTGCTTTCCTCAAACGTGATATAACACAGTCTGCACTATATTTTAACAAATAAACAGTCATTTTCGTTCGTTTGTTAGCACTCACTTTCTCCGAGTGCTAACAATAATGTACCACTACTATTGTCCATTGTCAAGTATTATTTTACAGAATTTCAAATTTATTCATAAATAGGATGTTAAAAACGCCCGGACCACAAAGGACAGAACAATTTTAAGCTTACTCTTCGAACAATATAAGTGGCAATGTATCTTTTATTGTGTGTGTGTTGTAGAAATTCGCAAAGCGGATTTAGGATTGTATATCCTTTGTTACGAACATTTTTTCCTATCCCCCGTTTTTGCTTATATCCGGAACGCAAAAGGACGAATCAATTTAACTTCCAGCTTCAAAATTTCTCGTTTTGGGGACAGTCCCCTTTTCGAGAAATTTTTGTCGAGCGATAACACAATGAAAAGTTTTCTTGCAATTTATTTTAAGGTATGTTATACTGAATTTGCGACATAAATCTGAATATTAGAAATTCTCAGTAAGTGTGTATTTTTTTACCTTTTGGTAAAAATGCATGCTCTGTTTTCACACGCTTGTATGAGAGTTTCGTGTTAAGATTTGTGTCGCAACAAAGAGGGGTGTGCATTTTTCGGTGCATCAACTCTGTTGGTGCGCCTTTTTTAATTTGCACATTCCAAGGCTCATGTCGCCGAACAGAAAAGGAACTCTCCAACTTCGCGGAGAGTTCCTTCCTTTATTTCTTCACAACAATATATGCAATATTTTTTCCGAAGTCTTCGCCTATATAAACATCAACTTTCTGCCCCACGAAGTCGTTTATGTCACCTATGCGGCTGAAATCAACTTCACCCAAAGGTTCCTTAACCTTGTCAAATATGCCGCCATCCTGACATTCAAAACACTCTGCATCTTTCAGAACAAAAATTTGTTTATCTTTTGCTAAAATCCCACTCCATCTTTGCATTTCCCAATAACGCGAAAGTATTGTCATATCCGATGTAAATCTATTTAAGGTTCGGTAATCTTGTATTTTATGAAAGCCAAAAGGTGGTTCCTCCCAAACAGCAAGAGGAACTTCCAATGCATTAAATACAAGCGTTGCCACAGTTTCTCGATTAATTACATCACCCACTTTGCATTGGGTGTTTTCTAAAATTCCTTCATCAAGAGCAAGCTTAAGATATCCGTCGGGATAACCACCCTCATAACTAGCTAAAAGGTCAGCTCCAAGAATGGATATTATCATCTTAACTGCCTGCTCATAAGTAACATTATCTTCCGGACCAAAATTAAAGTCGCCATAACCAGTTATAGCACCTTGTTCCTGCATCAAATTAATATAACCTGATGCCCAATGGTCTGCCGGCACATCATTGTATACAGTTAACCCTATCTTTGACCGTGCATCTTCTTCCCAATCGTGCATACGACAGATTATAGCTACCATTTCCGCCCTTGTTACTGTTTCGTCAGGTCGGAATGTGCCGTCTTTATAATAACTCATAATGTTGAGCCCGGTAAGAACTGAAACAGCCTCTACGTTTTCTATGGCTTCTTCTGTGGTTGCAGAGGAAACGGAAACCGCACCCACACTTAAAATCAACATTATTGCCGTAAAAAGCGAAATTATTCTTTTTATTTTTATCGCCTCCCAGTATTATTACACAATTTCACTATGGTTAAGTCAATCCGCAAGTGTCTTTAGCGGCATATCGTTTCTTTCCTGCACCCTTGTCTCATTTTGGGAACAGTCCCTAAAACGAGACATTTTACAACTTAAGCATTGTTTTTCTGGATATTCCCGTTAATCTTTCCAATACCGTTTTTTGAATGTGGTGTTCTTCTATCAGTTTTTTTAACAGTTCATATCTTACTTTTTTAGGAAGATTCCTTATTTCGGATGGTTTTATTCCACCTGTCAATTGTATAATTTTGACCTTCGCCATAACATCCTTTCTTTTGATGCTGTCCTCAAGTTCATAATCTTCATCATCCAAAGAATTGTTAAAATCGATAAACTGTTGCAAAGCAGATTTTCGTTCTTCAGCAATCATATTAAGAAGAAAATCAATATCCACAAAGCCACTATTGTTACGAACGTAATCAGAATAGCTACTGTAAGGATAGTCTTGCAGTTTCTCTACAATACCTACTTTCAGAGGGTTTTGATGAATATACCTTGCCAAGGTTAAAAAATAACTATCATCTTCAACGGGAATGCTCTTGTATCTATTCGCAAAAAGATGCCCTGTACGCTCATATTTGAAATTGTACCAACCGGCGTAGTGAGACAAAACTCTTTTCATAAAGTCAGATACTCCGCCTGATTCTTCTTCTCTTAAAAACAAATGAACATGGTTTTTCATCATACAATAAGCGTATATTTGTACTTTGCAAAAATCTTTTACATCACTTATAATATCTATTAGCTTTTCAAAATCTTTGTTCGAAGAAAAAATCTCTTGCTTATTGATTCCACGAAACATAATGTGATACATTCCTGATTCGCTTAAAAGTCTAGCTTGTCTTGCCATAAAACCATCCCTTTCAATTATTATAATAACATAAATTCAAGAGATGTCAATAAAATTTCTCGAAAAGGGGACTGTCCCCAAAACGGGAAATTTTGCAAGATTGGATTGGTTGGACACAAATTTTTTACCCCAACTATTGACAAAGAGCAAAAAAAGACAGTCCCCGAAGGGACTGCCCTTTTTTATTGACTATTAATTTTATAAGAGTCAAAGATTAAGCTTCGATGTCAGCAACTTCAGCAACTCTGTAAACAATAACTTCTGCCATTCTGCCGTCAACGTATCTTACATAAGCGTAAGACTCGAATTCAACAGTGTCGAAGAGCCACTCAGAACCAGATTCGATAGAAACTTCGGGGTTCTTAGCGTTTTCTGTATAGTCAAGAAGTGTGTATGTTGCAGCAGCTCTGTAGCTGAGTTCTTCTTCAGCTGCGAATTCTGTGCTAGCATCTGTATCGTTCTTGATTGCGTTTTCAATAGCGAACTTATTTCTAGCAGAAAGAGTAACCTTACCGAAACCGCTGTAGATGTCATCGTCAGCCTTAGCATCTGATGCATAAGATGTCTTAGTGCTATAGTCAAGAAGCATATCGATTTCAGAAACGATACCGTCAGCGTTTGCTTCTGCAAGGAGAAGGATGTCGCCGATAGCTACTGTAGCAGGATCGCTATATGTGTAACCATCTTCGTTGTATACTGTTACCTGAACTTCTTCACCAGCCTGAACGCCTGTGAATACATATGCATCATTGTCATCGATTGTTGTAGTCTTCTTACCTGTTACAACGAAGAGGTTAGAAGTAGCATCGATAGCCTTTGTAAGACCGAAGCCTACTGCAGCTGCGAAGATAGATGAGTTGTCATCCATATCGTAAGCTCTGAGAGCACCACCGATTTCTTCGTCATCTACGAAGAAGTCTGCTGCTGTACCGATAACGATATCTTCAGCTTCGATAACGTCTGCAGATGCAGATTCCTTAACTGAGAAGATAACTGTATCAGCGTCGATATCAACTCTGCCGATAGACATAGCTTCTGCATCGAACTTATCTGTTGCAGCAGCTGTTCTTGAAGTACCTTCAAGAAGTCTAACCTTAGTGATCTTGTCACCACCGATTGTAAGCTTAACCATAAGGTCCTTATCAGATGTAACGTCTGCAACTGTAGCAAACTTAGCATCGCTACCAGACTTTATACCATTAAGCTTAGCATCAAAGTAAGCCTTAACATCTGAGCTTTCTACTTCACCGTCAGCTGTGTAAACCTTAGCGTTCTGACCGATCTTGTACTCAGCAAGAGTACCGTCTGTAAGAACAACCTGGAGGTAGTCACCGCTGTCAACACCGCTTGCTGCTACATAAGAAGCAAGAACGAGTGCGTAGTTACCAGCAGCTGTAGGAGCTGTTTCGTTGTAAGCGATCTGACCGTCAACGTTAAGGAAGAATGTACCTTCTTCACCGCTGAGCTTAGCAACTGTAAGGCCAGATTTCTTAGAAACTTCATAATCTTCACCAGCGATTGTTACGATATCATTTTCAGAATCGTAAGAATCAACTGTGCCTGTTACTGTTGCAGATGATACGAAGTAGATATCGAAATCTCTAGCAACCTGAACATAAGAAACTGTGTCGTTTGCAGCGATGTCAGCTACTGTAGCAGCTTCGCCATCTTTGTAAACGATTGCAAGTGCATCTTCATCCTCAACATCAATTCTTGAGGGTCTTGTGCCCTTGTAAAGAGTGAACTTGTAAGTTCCATCGATTTCGTCAACCTTTTCAACAACTGCTTCATCATCATAAGCTGTGATAACAACTACTTCATAGTCGCTGTCAGCATCATTAGAGATGAATTCAACTGTACCACCATTACGTGTAGCAGTAGCGATTTCTGTTGTTGTGTCGATTGCAGTGTCTACAACATAGTTTACATATACTGTAGCGTTGTCATCAAGAGTAAGGTCAAGAATCTTTGAAGAACCAACCTTCTTGTAACCAACTGTGTCAGCTACATCCCAGTACTTTTCACCGCTCTTAACAAGCTGTGTAGCACTAATCTTGAATGAATCATTCTTTGTTTCGCTAGCTGCGATTGCAAATACTGTGTCCTTACCTGTAAGGTCGTCTTCACCAATGTAAGCGATAACTGACTTACCAAGGAAAGCATTTACGTCAACCTTGTCACAGATAACTGCACCGGGGTTGTGTGTAACCTTAACAAGCTTGTCATCCTGGTAATCCCAGTAGAAAGCACCATTAGCAAGGCTGAACTTAGGTGTAGCTGTTGAATCGTAAGAACCTTCAGCTGCAACACTTGTTACGGGTGTGTTAGCTACAACACCTTCGTACTTAGAAACGCCAAGATACTTAGAAAGAACTGTATCGTCTGTCTGTGAGTATCTGTCGTCACCGTCTGAAGACCAAGAATCCTGGTCCATAAGCTGTACTTCGAGAGCGTTGTAAACGAGAACTGCGATTGTAGCTCTTGCTGCAGCGTCGCCTACCTTACCATTAGCCTTCTTTGTGATACCTTCTGCAGAAGCGATTGCAAGGTAACCTGTGGGGTAACCACCCTTACGAGCTGCTGCAAGGTCATAACCAAGAGAAGCAACGATCATCTTAATAGCCTGTTCGTAAGTAACCTTTGCATCGGGAGCAAAAGTACCGTCGCCCATACCATTGATGATACCCTGAGCCTGTGCTACGTTAACGTAACCTGAAGCCCAGTGATCAGCGTCTACGTCTGTGAACACGGTTGAACCCATGCTTGACTTAGCCTGATCTTCATAACCGAGCATACGGCAGATAATAGCTGCCATCTGTGCTCTTGTAACTGTTTCGTCGGGTCTGAATGTACCATCTTCAAAACCTTCGATGATATCAAGGTTTGTGAGGATACCAACAGCCTCAGAAACTGTTGTTCCAGCTTCAACATCTGAGAATGCGAATACGCTACCCATGCTGAGCATCATAGCAAATGCAAGAACAACTGCGAGTGTCTTCTTGAGATTTGTCATAATCTCTTCCTCCTATAAAATTAAATTTTCGAAAGAGTTCGTTAATTTACTTTCGGCGACCTCTTTCAAATTCACCAAAAGTTACAGTAGCGGGAGTAACTCCCCTTTACTATACTGCGATTATAGCATCTCAAATTAAAAACGTCAATAGTCATTTTTCACTTGTAATAAAACTGTAATGTTTTGTAAAAGTTCTGACATAAAACCTGCCTTTATGTCACATTTGAGAAAACGAGGTGTAATTTTTCTGCAATCAGAAGGAGTTTCTACCTTATTATATATTAATTGCATTGTATCACTGTTCCGGCATTTTTTCAAGGACTATTGATATTTTTTCCAGTTTATTATGTCTGCTGTATTTTATAGCAACGGTATCTCCCCGCTGATATTTATAAAGTTCTTCACGAAGTTGAAGCATTGTAGATATCTTTTTTTGATTTATTTCCAATAAAGTGTCGCCATATCTGAGTCCGGCTTTATACGCAGGGCCTTCGGCATCAATTTTAAAAACGAACAATCCTTCCCCCGTTACATCGTTATTTCCAAAATATCTTGCCGCTGCAGGAGTATACGCATATAATCCAAGGTACGGCGTAAGAAATTCACCACGCGTACGCAAGTTTTCCACAACAGGCACACACACATTAACCGGCACAGCAAAACCCATTCCTTCAGCACTGCTTACTTTAACGGTATTGATACCTATGACTTCTCCTTTCATATTAAGCAGAGGCCCTCCGCTATTTCCCGGATTAATGGAAGCATCTGTCTGAATTAAATCTTCCATATAATATGACTCTCCATTTTCATTTTCGATATCAATGCTTCTTCCTACAGCACTGACTATTCCTGCCGTTACAGTACGTTGAAACTGCATACTGAGAGGATTTCCGATTGCCATAACACTTTCTCCCACACGCAATTTTTTTGCATCGCCCATTTTTGAGAAGGCATAGCCATCACCTTTGATTTTTACAACAGCTAAATCAAGTGCCTTATCACTCCAGACAGTTTTTCCTTCCGTAGATTTACCGTTTGACAACGTGACCTCGACACTTTTTGGCCGTGCACCTATAACGTGATGGTTTGTAATTATATATCCATCTTCACTTACAATGACACCACTTCCCATATATTGAAGTTGTTCTTTTGTCTTGATTGTGGCAGGGTCTGCTGACGATATTCCTACTACACTTTTCAGTGCGTATTCAAGCATATCTTCTGTATCGGATTCAGGCACTTCAATAGTTCTGCTGAGTTTTTCTGCAGAAATTCCGTTCGGATTTTCTTTAACGGAACTGTATGGCGAGGAATTTTTTCTTCCTACAGCAAATATAATAAGTATTATTCCCGTCACGCAACCAACAACCGAGGCGAATTTTTTGAAAACATTTTTCATTATCATTTCCCTTTCGATAAACTTTTGCTTTTCTTTTTTATGTTTATGTTTTCCAAAAAAGCCAATTAAATTCGGTGTTTGAGACAAAAAAACATTGACACCGCTTTAGCGTGGTGCTATAATATTAAGAAAAAATTTTTATTATGTTAGGAGGCTCATTTTTATGAAAAACGAGTATTTAAACCGCGTCCTTGAGGACGTAAAAAAGAAAGATGCCCATGAGCCCGAGTTTATCCAGGCAGTAACAGAAGTTCTTGAAAGTATAGAACACGTTGTTGACCAGAGACCCGAGCTTGAAGCAAACGGAATCATCGAAAGAATGGTGGAGCCGGACCGAGTTATTTCCTTCCGTGTTCCGTGGGTTGACGACAACGGTAAGGTAAACGTTAACAGAGGTTTCCGTGTACAGTTTAACAGTGCTATCGGACCTTACAAGGGCGGTCTTCGTTTCCACCCCTCTGTATATCTTGGAATTATTAAGTTCCTTGGCTTTGAGCAGACATTCAAAAACAGCCTTACAGGTCTCCCGATTGGTGGAGGTAAGGGCGGCAGCGATTTCGATCCCAGAGGTAAGTCTGACGGTGAAATCATGCGTTTCTGTCAGAGCTTTATGATGGAGCTTTATCGTCATATCGGCCCCGACGTTGACGTCCCCGCAGGCGACATCGGTGTTGGTGCAAGAGAAATCGGTTACCTTTACGGTCAGTATAAGAGAATTAAAAACACATGGGAAAACGGTGTTCTTACAGGTAAAGGACTCTCTTACGGCGGTTCTCTTATCAGACCTGAAGCTACAGGCTTTGGTGCTACATACTATGTTGAAGAGGTGCTTGCACACTTTGGCGATACAATCAAGGGTAAAACTATCGCAGTTTCAGGCTTCGGCAACGTTGCATGGGGCGTTTGTAAAAAAGTTGCAGAGCTTGGCGGTAAGGTTGTTACAATCTCCGGTCCCGATGGCTACGTTTACGATCCCGACGGCGTTGTTACAGATGAAAAGATTGAATATATGCTCGAGATGAGAGCTTCAGGCCGTGACAAGGCTCAGGATTATGCTGACAAGTTCGGTTGTCAGTTCTTCCCCAAGGAAAAGCCCTGGGGTGTTAAGGTTGATATCTGTATGCCTTGTGCAACTCAGAACGAAATCAACGAAGATGAAGCAAAGAAAATTATTGCAAACGGCACAAAGTACTACATCGAAGTTGCTAATATGCCCACAACTGCAGAAGCTACAACACTTCTCCGTGATGCAGGTCTTATCATAGGACCCGCAAAGGCAGTTAACGCAGGTGGCGTTGCCGTATCAGCTCTTGAAATGGCTCAGAACTCTATGCGTTACAGCTGGAGTGATAAGGAAGTTGACGAAAAGCTCCGCGGTATTATGGCTAACATCCATAAGGTTTCCGTTGATGCAGCAGCAGAGTATGGCCTTGGTTACGACCTTATTGCAGGTGCAAATATCGCAGGCTTCAAAAAGGTAGCAGATGCTATGCTTGCTTACGGTATAAACTGATAGGTGCAGCTTGATAAATACACATTTTTTCATACTAAAAAGAGGATTCCATAACGGCGGTGCTTCTTAGGGATGAATCGGTTTTGGCTTGATCTTTTTTGTTAATAGTGCGCAAAAAAATGCAGACATACGCCAGTATGCCTGCATTTTTTATGACTTCTCTAAACTAAAAAATCTCTAACCCAAAACTGCTTTGCACCATAAAAATCTTGTTTTTGAGTGCAGAACAAGGCAAAAATTGGAGCAATCCTTGACGGATTGCGAGAATTTTTAACACAGTTATGTGCCAAAAACATGGTTTTTAGGCGGTTAATCCCTAAGAAGCACCGCCGAAGGGAGTCCTCTTTTTTAACATTCTTTTTATTTACTTTTCCATTGGATTAACAGCAGTTCTGAATATTCGACGCATAAACAGAAAGCTTAATGCAAACGATGCGATTTCTGCTATAGGGAACGACAGCCACATCATATTAATATTGCGGGTTGTTATTGCAAAAAGAAACGCAACAGGAACAAGAACCACAAGCTGCCTGCATACAGACACGATAAGACTTAACACACCGTTTCCAAGTGCCTGAAATACGGAACCCGCCACTATACAATATCCTGCAAAAATAAAGCTGAGGCTGATAAGCCGAAGCATGGGAACACCTATTTCATAGATTTGTTTCATATCATCTCCACCGGTATCAAAAAGTCCGAGAAGCTGACGGGGAAACACCTGAAACGCAAACAGTCCTAAAAGCATTATAATACAGGCATACACTATGCTCCACGTAATAGTTTTTGTTATACGCGACTTGTTGCGTGCGCCAAAATTATATGCTACTATAGGCACCATACCGTTATTAAGTCCGAACACGGGCATCAGGACAAAGCTCTGAAGTTTAAAATATATACCGAATACAGCTTGTCCTGTAGCTGCAACGGCAGTGTCAAAAATACGCAGAATCTGATTCATACAAACCGTCATAACAGAACCGATTGATGCCATACAAATAGACGGAACACCGACTGCATATATGCGTTTAATAATTTCTTTGTCAGGTTTTATTATTTCCTTTACTGAAATTGAAATTTCCCTGTTATATCTGTAATTAATAAAGGCACCTATGAGAAGCGAACAGCATTGACCTATAACAGTTGCAAGTGCCGCCCCGGCTACTCCCATTGCTGGAATTTTGTAAAAGCCGTAAATCATTATCGGGTCAAGAATAATATTTATAACTGCACCTGAAAGCTGAACAATCATACTCAGAAGAGTTTTTCCCGTTGATTGCAGGAGCTTTTCAAACATTATCTGACCGAAAAGTCCTACAGAAACAACCATACATATACGAAGATAGTCGCATCCGAGTTTTATTACAGACGTACTGCTTCCAAAAGAAGAAAAATACGGTTTTACCGCAAATATTCCCAGTAGCATTACGACCGCAGTGCTTGCAAGTGTGAGAAATATACCGTTTGCTGCAATAGAGTTTGCTTTTTTTAAATTCTTTTCGCCAAGACTTCTTGACAAAAATGCATTTGTTCCCACGCCTGTTCCTACACCTACAGCAACCAGGAAATTCTGCACCGGGAACGCCAGCGAAAGGGCTGTCAGAGCATCCTGTCCAAGCTTTGACACAAACATGGTGTCAACGATATTGTAAAGTGCCTGAACAAGCATTGATATCATCATCGGTACCGACATAGAAAGAAGCAGCTTGTTTATACTTTCTGTTCCCATACGGTTTTCTTTCACATTTGTCATTCATATTTTCCTTTCTGATTTTTCTATACGTTCAAAAAGAAGCGTGCCGCTTCACCCTGCGTCGCATCCCGACAACATTCAATTCTGCCAAGTGTTGCTCGCGATTAAATTATGTAAATTCCTATACGTTCAAAAAGAAGCGTGCCGCTTCACCCTGCGTCGCGTCCCGACAACATTCAATTCTGCCAAGTGTTGCTCGCGATTAAATTACGTAAAGTCCTATACGTTCAAAAAAGGCGATTCCGAAGAATCGCCTTTTTGGTCTGACTGGAGAGACTCGAACTCTCGGCCTCTTGAACCCCATTCAAGCACGCTACCAAACTGCGCCACACCCAGATAAGTTACTTGATTATTATAATCAATTAAGGATGAAATGTCAAGCAAATTTTTAAAATAATTTGATTTTTTTACAACAAAAGCAGGAGACATGAAAAAACTGTGTTTTTTATATCTCCTACTTATTATCTGAATAGTAATCTGTCTCTCTGTCATACATAATCGGATTTGAATATCCAAGCACGTCTTTTTTTCCGGAAGACTGACCTACAACCACGGCATCACCGTCAAAAATGCTTACATCCGATGCCATAAGGCTATATTGACTGAGCATAACAGTTTCTTGTTTTTGACCATTTATAAAAACTACACTTTTTTCAGTAAATCCGGAGCCCTGCACATATAAAGTATCCCCAATTAGCTGTATATTTTCTGCCGTAATGGGAATCGTCCCCATGCGCATATTAGTTTTTTCAAAAGGCTTTACCCCATCAAACTGAAATGAGCTTCCATATAACATATCATAGGCAAGAAACCCTACTTTTTCCTGACAAGTATCTTCCGCATCACTATCCTCCAAAGAATTCTGATGCAGCTTTGTGATATTACCGTTATTAAATCCAAGCCAGCTCATTATTTCACTTGAAAGCTCATCCGTACGAAGGTCCTTTACCGTTTTTTCAAGTCCGAAGTTATTCCATGTAACATATTCTGTAGTATATACATTTTCCAACGCATAATCTTCCCCGTCAAGTCCTATTGCAGGAAGATGGTCACCATATGCAACCACAAGTGTTGGCCTTTTACTGTTTTCCAGAGCCGAAATAAGGCTTCCGAGAAACATATCCATTTCCCACACCTGATTAACGTAGTACTCAAGAGCACAAAGCTCCTCTGCAGAAAAGCTATCGCCTTTAATCTTAATTACACCGGAAGAATCTGAAATAGGTTCTGAAGGATACTTTCCGTGCCCCTGCACAGAAACTGCCCAAACAAAGCGGGGAGTCCCCTCCTCTATTTCATTTTCAGCGTCAGTATATGTAAGAGCTGTAAGAATTTCTTCGGTAAGTGCCTTATCCTTGCACCAACCGTATGGCGTGGTCTCGTAATCGTACATATATTCCTTTGACTGAAAGCTGTCGAATCCCAGATTTGGATAAACCTTATCTCTGTCATAAAAACTACCGGTATGATTATGGATAGCATGGGCACTGTAGCCCACTTCCTTGAGATTATACGCAATTGATTCACAGGTTTCCTCCAGCAAAACCGTTTTATACGGATATTCACCGGGTCCGAAATAATCAAGGTTAATTCCTGTAAGAATTTCAAATTCTGTATTTGCAGTACCCCCACCGAAAGAGGGTACTGAAAGGTTTCCGTGGGAAAACTTTTCCCGCAGCAAGGTATGTATCGGTGCCGGATCGTCAGAGAACGTAATCTCCTTAATCAGCTTAGGGTCCACAAAAGATTCAAGCTGAATAAGTATTACATCCGGCTTCTGCAATGATTCTGTGTTTTTTGTTTCAGGAAGAGAAGAAACTATACTTTTTATATTGTTTTCATCATAACCTTCCGGCTGATCAATGCCCGTATCAAGCACACTGCTTGAAAAGCAATACACAAATCCATAGTCATTATATGCACCTGCTAAATTTCCAAAGTCGCGACTTACCGCTTCTATACTTTGTGCTACATTTGTTATTGCAAGAACACATATGAGAAGCCCTGCAATAGATGCCACATTTTTTCCGTAGTGTATTTTTCCGCTTATTTTAGGGCCTACAATCCATAAAAATATTATACCGGCAACACAGATTCCCACTGCACAATAAAGAAAAATCCTCTGCACAGGAGAAAGGTACATAAGCACCAGACTGAGCTTCATTATCTGAAGGTCAATTGCACTCAGCGGAGTAACCCTGAAAGTAAGTATAACACAATTTGCAATTCCACATCCTATCCAGGGAACTGAAAGCATAACTATTCCAAATACCCGTCGTCTGAAAAGCAGTGCAAACGAAAGCACAAACGCTATTATCAGGGTATTTACCGCAAAAGGAACAGGATTAAAAAAAAGGTGCCTTATTCCTCCAAAAAGAGAATGTCTGCTGAGACTTTCCACTGCAAGATTTTCTAAAAACCCAAGAAGGATAAAGAAAATCAGAGGATGAGAATTACAAAGCTTCCCAGGATACAAAAGAATTGTTTTCAATTTTGTCAAAAGAACACCTTCTTAGAATGTCATATTCTCCTTGGGAAGCTCTCCTCCACCGGAGCATCCGTTCATAAAAAGTACGATAACTGCTATTATAACAAGAATAACCAGAACTGTAACAATCCATTTAAGAGCACAGGATTTTTTCGCAGGAACAACCGGCTGCTCCTCTTTAAGCAAAGCTTCACAACCGCTGCACTTTTCAGCATCGTCGGGGTTTATTTTTCCGCATTTAGGACAGAACATACCAAGACCGCCTTTCATTATATAATTATTTTTTTATGTACCTGAGAAAAGAAAATTCAAGACCTTCGTAACAAAGCCTCTCGCCCTGAGTTTCAAGTGTCCATGAGGGGTCAGCATCAATATCAAAAAAGAATGCATCGCACTCCCTTTTTTCATACACCTTTGTCACAAAAGCCTCATCACACACATCACGGAACAAAGAATATATCTGTGCACCGCCTATCACGTAAACATCGTCTGTGTTTTCACCCGAGATATACTCCATAACTTCTTCCTTCGAATGAAGTATAACCGCACCTTCTTTAACAAAAGAGCTGTCGCGGGTAAGCACAATATTCGTTCTGTTTTTAAGAGGATTACCGCCCGGGAAGGATTCAAGGGTACTTCTTCCCATAATAACGGTCTTTCCCGAAGTTGTTTCACGGAAAAATTTCATATCAGGCGGAAGCGAAAAAAGAAGCTCTCCTTTGTTCCCTATGCCAAAATTTTCCGATACGCATACTATCATTTTCATAATATCACCTTAATGATTACCCTGTTTCTCATTATATTGCAACAGGAATTTTTTTACCGAGAATATGGAATTTATAATCTTTAAAAGAAAAACTGTCAGCTGTAAACTTATAGAAATCGTCAATTGATTTATCAATCACGAATTCCGGTGCGTCGTATGGTGTTTTAGAAAGAATTTCTTCTACAAGGGGAATATGTCTGTCATAAATATGAGCATCTGCAATAACGTGCACAAGCTCGCCCACTTTAAGCCCGCTTACCTGTGCCATCATGTGAACAAGAACTGCATACTGACATACATTCCAGTTATTTGCCGTCAGCATATCCTGTGAACGCTGATTAAGAATTGCATTAAGCGTATCACCGCTTACATTAAAAGTTACAGAATACGCACAAGGATAAAGACCCATTTCACTAAGGTCTGCGTGATTGTAAATGTTTGTCATAATTCTGCGGCTTTGAGGATTATTCTTAAGGTCATACAAAACCCTGTCAACCTGGTCAAACATACCTTCCTTGTAATTATGCTTTATTCCAAGCTGATAGCCATACGCCTTTCCGATTGAGCCGTTTTCATCAGCCCAGGAATCCCATATGTGGCTGGAAAGGTCATTAATGTTATTACTCTTTTTCTGCCAAATCCACAAAAGCTCGTCACAGGCTGCAGTAAGGTTGGTTTTCCTTAATGTAATAACGGGGAATTCCTTGGCAAGGTCGTAACGGTTCACTATACAGAATTTTTTTACTGTGTGTGCCTTCACGCCATCTTCCCAGACGGGGCGCACATCAAGTGCCTCATCCGAAAATCCGTTTTTTAATATATCTTTACAATTCTGTCTGAATACTATATCAGCATAACTCATATAAGCCCCTCGCTTTCATAGTATTAATTTTATCATTTCATCATATATAAGTCAAGCAAAAAACAAACTGTACATTTATATTCTCAACATTGTATTTGACAAAAGAAAAATATGTGCTATAATGTATCTGTGTAGTTATATATATCTGCACAGAAAATTTCAAAGGAGTGATAGTCCTGATGGACGGTGTCCCTACGTACGTAATCGTACTCATTGTACTGGTTGCACTTTCTGCGTATTTCAGTGCATCCGAAACTGCCTTTACATCTTATAATAAGACAAGGGCGAAAACCGATGCCGAAGACGGCTCAAAAAAAGCACGCAAGGTGTTATGGCTAAGCGACAGTTACGAAAAGCTTATTTCTACAATTCTTATCGGAAATAATATAGTAAATATTGTTGCCACATCTCTTGCTACGGTTCTTTTTACAAAGATTTTTTCGCACAATCCCGAACTTGGCGTTACTGTTTCAACGGTAGTAATGACTCTTTCAATACTTATTTTCGGTGAAATCACGCCGAAAACCATTGCAAAAAAGAATCCTGACGGTTTTTCAAGAAAAGTTGTTGATTCTTTATCTTTCCTCGTAAAAATCTTTACTCCGTTAACCGCTATTTTCAACCTGTGGCAAATGCTTGTACTTAAAATTTTCAAGGCAGAGGAGCAGTCAGGCATAACCGAAGATGAAATTATCACGGTTGTTGAAGAAGCAGCAAGCGAAGGCGAAATAGATGAACAGGAAAGCGAGCTTATTAAGAATGTTATTAAGTTCAGCGATCTTGACGTAAATGATATTCTTACGCCCCGTGTAGATGTTGCGGCAGTTGATATTGCCTGGGACAGAGAAAAAATTTCTTCTGTCTTTGCAGAAACAGAATTTTCAAGACTTCCTGTTTATGAAGAAAGTCTTGACAGTGTTGTGGGCATACTTTACCAAAAGGACTTTGCAAACAACAGCACCGCAGATATTAAATCCCTGGTAAAACCTGTTAATTTTATTTTCCCCACAATGAAAATTTCAAGGCTTCTTAAGTTTTTCCAGGAGTCGAAGAGCCATATGGTGGTAGTAAACGACGAATATGGCGGAACTGAGGGTATCGTTACCCTTGAGGACGTGCTCGAATCCCTTGTGGGTGAAATTTATGATGAACATGACGAGGTAGTGGAGGATATTGTTCCTTTGCAGGAAAATAAATTCCGTACTCTCGGAAGTACAAGCATAGATAAGTTTATCGAGTTTTTTAAACTTGAAGAAATTGAGGATGACTCTGATATTACTACAGTAAGTGGCTTTGCCGCACATAATCTTGATAAGATTCCTGACGAGGGTGAATCCTTTGTATATGAGAATCTTACAATTACCATTACTAAAACCGACAGCAACCGTGTTGTCGAAGCTGTAATAGAGGTAAAAAATGAAGAACCTTCTGAGGAGGAAGAATGATAAAAAAATTTTTCAGGCTTATCTTTGAAGTCGCAAATGGTTCGTTTAAAGATAATATAGGTGCTTTTTCGGCACAAAGTGCGTTTTTTATGACGATTTCGTTCATTCCGCTTATTATGTTATTTTTAAGCTTGCTCAAATTTATACCGCTTCCGGTTGATTTAATCATATCAGGGGTGGTATCCGTTTTCCCGGGCGGTGCAAAGGAGCTTGTTTCTTCCCTTATAAATGAATCCTTTGACAAAAGCGATGCCGCCGTAATTTCTATTACGGCGGTATCTACACTTTGGGCAGCTTCCATCGGGGTTTTTTCCCTTGTCAAGGGGCTTAATAAAGTTTATCACACAGACGAAACCCGTAATTATTTTGCAGTACGCATTATGAGTATGCTTTATACTATGCTCTTTCTTGTAATACTTGTTTTGTGTTTGCTTCTTTTCGTTTTTGGCAATACTATTACAGAAGCTATTGAAAAAACTCTCCCTCATGGTTTTGGTGTAGCTGCACTTATTTTAAGCGGAAGATTTCTCATCGGCACGGTTATTCTTAGCGGACTATTCCTTCTAATATATACGATTGTTCCAAATAGAAAGGCTAAGTTTTCAACACAAATTCCCGGTGCCGTTATAAGCTCCTTAGGTTGGGTTGGATTTTCCGGAATATTTTCATTTTACTATGAAAATATGGCGAACTATTCCTACCTGTACGGAAGCTTGTCTGTAATGGTGTTTTTTATGCTGTGGCTTTTTATATGTATCTATATTTTGTTTATCGGTGCAGAAATAAACAAGTACATTGAAGACATGACCGAAAGAAAATTTCTTTTAAAAAAATGAAAAAAATTACTCTTTGACAAATTTCTTCAAAAGTGGTATAATATAAACAGATAGTGAAAGTTTTCGCTTGTCTGAGACTTTATATACGGAGGCATACCATGTACAAAATAGGTGACAGCGTTGTTTATCCCATGCACGGTGCGGGAATCATCGAAGATATTGAAATTAAAGAAGTGCTTGGAAAAGAGCAGTCTTATTATGTTGTACGTATGCCTATTGGTGATATGAAGGTTATGGTGCCTATGAATAATGCGGCAGGGGTAGGTATGCGTGATGTCATCGATAAAAAAGAGGCTGAAAAGGTGCTTAAGGCGTTCCGGACTATTGAAACTGATGTTATCCAGAACTGGAATAAACGTTTCCGCGAAAATATGGTCAAAATAAAAAGCGGTGATATTTTTGAAGTGGCAGCTGTTGTGAAAAGTCTGATGCTTCGTGACCGCGAAAAGGGGCTCAGCACAGGGGAAAGAAAGATGCTTTCCAACGCGAAACAGATTTTAATCAGCGAGATTGTGGTTGCAACAGGCAATGACCATGCAAGCATCGAAGACCGTCTTATAAATATGATTGATGAAGAATTAGCTAACTGATAAAGGGGATGTAGCAAAATTATTTTGCTGCAGCCCCTTTTTGAAACGAGGTATCTGTAATGTACAAAAATCATACATTTGCGGCAATAATTACTGCCGCAGGCAGTGGAACAAGAATGAATACGGATAAAATGCTTATGCCGCTTTCAGGCAAAAGTGTTATTTTACATACAGTTGAGGTTTTTAAGAATTGCGGATTTTTTGACGAGATAATTGTTCTTGCATCAAAGGACAATATTTGCAAAATGAAAGCACTTTTTGAAAACGATTCCGTAACAGTTACAGTGGGCGGTACTACCCGTGGGGAAAGCGTTGTTTGCGGATTAAAGACGGCAAAAAGCGAGTTCGTGCTTGTCCATGACGGTGCAAGACCCCTTATAACAAAGGACATTATTGAAAAAACCGCAGATGAATGTATTCTTTCAGGTTGTGCCGCAGTCGGTGTAGCATCAAAAGATACGGTAAAAACTGCCACTGACGGCATTATTACAGGGACTGTTCCCAGAGAAAACTGCATACTTATACAGACCCCACAGGGGTTTAGAAGAGATGAGCTTGTGAATGCTTATGAGAAATTCGGCACAGGAGAAACTGACGACTGCGGTGTCATGGAAAAAACGGGTGCAAAAATTAAAATCATAGAGGGTAGTTACGAAAATCTTAAGCTTACCACCCCCGAAGACATCCTTACTGCAGAAAAAATATTAGCCAAAAGAACAGGCAAAAAGGAGGTATGCCCCATGAGAATAGGTACAGGCTTTGACACACACCGCCTTACAGAGGGGCGTGACCTTATAATCGGCGGTGTTACAATTCCATATGAAAAGGGACTCCTCGGGCACAGTGATGCAGACGTGCTTATTCACGCAGTAATTGATTCTCTGCTTGGTGCGGCTTCCCTTGGAGATATCGGCACACATTTTCCCGATACCGATGAAAAATACAAGGGGATTTCAAGTATGAAGCTTCTTTCTCATACGGCAGAGCTGATTGAGAAAGAAGGCTATAAAATCGGCAATATTGACACAACCCTGATTGCCCAGGCACCAAAAATGGCACCGTATATTAAAGCGATGGAAAAAAATATGGCATCTGCACTTGGTATAGATGTGTCGCAGATAAGTGTAAAGGCTAAATCAAACGAAAAAATGGGATTTACCGGTAGGGGTGAGGGTATTGAAGCAAGAGCAATCGCCCTATTAACGGGATGTTAAAATCGCCCAGACCGCAAAACGAAAAAGATTAATGGAAGATATATTTACTAAAAATTAATACAATGTGCCTTTAATTGTTTTTGGTAGGAATTTGCCAAGCAAATTCCGAAATGATTCGTTTTGCTACGCACAAATGTCACCTCTCGGTGTATCCACATACACCTTCGGGTTCCCTTCGGTTCCATTTGTGTGTTCTGAACAATTTTTCCTATCCCTTTTCGGGGATGTTAAAATCGCTCTTGCTTCAAATGCACAATGCAAAATTCATAATGCAAAATGAAAAACGTATCTGATAATAAACATCAGATGCGTTTTCTTTTTGAAAAAAATCTTGTAAAATATTTTATAATGTGATATGATGAGGTTACCACAACTAACTGAATAAAAATTGCTATAAAGACGTATTTTATATTGTGTAAAAATACGTGGCTTTTTTGCATGTCTTTGTAGCAGTAATAGCAGTTGGTTGTGGTGACCGGGTCGCGTGTTTTTCGGCGTGTGGCTTCGGTCGCACGCTTTTTTATTTTGCAAAAAAGGGTTGTAAAATATTCTATACTATGATATTATGAAATTGCCGAATCAAATTGAATAAGTTCTATCACAAACACGTATTTTATATTGTGTAAAAATACGTGGCTCTTTTTGCGTGTCTTTGTGATAGTAATAGCAATTTGGTTCGGCGACCGGGTCGCGTGTTTTTCGGCGTGTGACTTCGGTCGCACGCTTTTTTATTTACTGTTTTTCAGGAGGGTCAGTATGAAAAAAACAATAAGTTTAATGTTGGCATTTATAATGATTTTCAGTTTGTGCGGATGCGAAGAAAAAACAACTGACGTAGTCGACACCGCAGAAACCACCACAACAACAGCAGAAACAGAATCGGAGAAATTGGAAGAAGACATTGTGCCGGAAGAAACTCCTATTATTTCAGAAGAGGGAAAGACAACAAGTCCGGTTGTCTATCGTACAGTAACAGGTAAAAAATATCACAGAGAAAGTTGCATACATTTAAAAAGTAAGATTGAAACTACAGTAACTGATGCTCATTCAATGGGACTTGAGCCTTGTTCCGTGTGTCAGCCACCACAGTAATCAGGAAAAAATCAAAATTAATAAGCTGAATTTTTACAACTCAAAAGGCACAGAGAAAAAGATGCAGAATCGTCAAACCAAAGGGCACCGCAATAAGCGGTGTCTTTACTAATTACATATATCTTACTTATACAAACAAATTAAATCTATTCCTTATTTGCTTTCGCAGTCTGCGTTTTTAACATCTTCGTGCGTGAGAAGCGAAAGAAGTAGTGCAGAATTTGCGAACTGAACCGAAGGGTAACCCGAAGGCGTATGTGGATACGCCGAGAGGTGAAGTTCGCAGATAGCATAAGGCATAAATAAAAAGAACCCGTAAAAACGGGTTCTTTCTAAAACATCAATTAACTTAAAGATACCGCACTAACTAAACATAAAATTTGTCGCCTTATGCGGTCGGTGCTGCTTATCTCGCTTCTATACAGTTTTATTTTATCTCTACTACCGTCACTCCTGCCTCTCCTTCTCCATACTTACCCGCCCTGAAAGAGCGTGCATGGGGATGATGGCGAAGCATATCTGTAATTGCACTCCTGAGTGCACCTGTTCCTTTTCCGTGAATAATGGTTACTGTTTCAAAATGTGCGAGCGACGCCTCGTCAAGATATTTATCCGTCAGCACTAAAGCATCATCAACGGTTTCACCACGAAGGTCAAGCTCCGGCTTGATGTCCATATATGCACGACTTTCGCCCACAATATAGCTGCCGGATTCCTTTTTCTTTTTCGGTGCTTTACCCGGTGCAAGGGCGGAAATATTTGTTTTGATTTTCAGAATTCCCACCTGAACGGTAAGGTCACCCTTTTTATCGGGAAGTGTAAGGACATTACCTACTGAATTCATAGTGGTAACTTCAACCACCTGACCGAGGGTGATTTTCCTCGGGTCAAGCTTTTCCTTGCTGTTTGAACGGAAAACATCCTCGGAAAGTTTATCGGTTGCTTTATCAAGACCTTTTTTAAGACTGCGTCTGCCCTCTTCAATGGCGGCACGGTTATTCTGTGCCGATTCATCAAGAAGCTTCTGCATTTTTTTCACAATCTCGTCTGCTTCAGATTTTGCTCTTTCATATATTTTCTTGGCATCCTTACGGGCATTGTCAAGGATTTTCTGACGTTCTTTATTTATGCGGTCACGCTCTTTTGCCGTTTTTTCAAGCTCCGCCTCAGATTCTGCACGGGCTTCGGAAGCAAGAGAAAGCTCCTCCTGTGCTTTTGCACGGTGTTCTTCAAGAGACGTGATAACATCTTCAAAACGGGTGTTTTCACTGGTAAGAAGTGTCTGTGCCTCTTCTATCACACCTTCGTCAAGACCTAGACGGCGTGAAATTGCGAAAGCATTACTCTTCCCCGGAACACCAATAAGAAGGCGGTATGTGGGGCAAAGGCTTGCAACATCAAACTCACACGCCGCATTTTCAACTCTGTCTGTAGAAAGGGCAAAAAGCTTGATTTCGCTGTAATGAGTAGTTGCGGCAACCTTTGCACCAAGGGACTGTGCACGTTTAAGAATGGAAATTGCAAGTGCCGCACCCTCCGTGGGGTCAGTACCCGAACAAAGCTCGTCAAAAAGTATCAGTGATTTATAATCTGCCTTTTTAAGTATACGGATTATATTTGTCATATGGGCGGAAAATGTGCTTAAAGACTGCTCAATAGATTGTTCGTCACCGATGTCGGCAAATACATTTTCAAAAACCGCAATACTGCTTCCGCTTGCAGCAGGAATACAAAGTCCCGACTGCGCCATGAGAGTGAAAAGGCCGAGAGTTTTCAGCGAAACCGTCTTACCGCCTGTATTGGGACCTGTAATTACAAGAGTATCAAAATCCTCACCAAGATAAATATCTGTGGGAACTACTGTTTTTTCAGAAATAAGGGGGTGTCTACCCTTTTTTATATTTATAATTCCGTCCTGATTAAGGGCGGGCACACTTGCATTCATTTTCCTTGACATTTTACCCTTTGCAAAGGTAAAGTCAAGGTCTATTATAGCGTTGTAGTCATAGACAAGCTGATTTGCCACTCCACTAACCTCTACGGAAAGCTCCTGAAGAATACGGTCAATTTCATCCTTTTCACGGCTTATTAATTCCCGTAGCTGATTGTTGATTTCAAGTGCCGCCATTGGCTCTACGAAAAGGGTTGCACCGCTTGAAGAGCTGTCGTGAACAATCCCTGCAACCTGACTTTTACATTCACTCTTTACAGGGATAACGTATCTGTCGCCACGCATTGTAACTATAGGCTCCTGAAGAAGCGGTGCATAACGTGCAGAATGTACCATTTCGTTCAGCACATCACGGACTTTTGAATGAAGCGAACGCATTTTTCTTCGAATGGAAAGAAGCTCGCCTGATGCATCGTCCGCCATTTCCTCGTCACTTATAATCGCACTGAAAATCGTGTTCTCAAGTTTTTTATCCTGTGTAAGCTGTCCGAAAATATCAGCAAGTGCAGGATAGTCGGTGTTAAAATCATCTTCATTCGAATAGGCGATAAGCCCCCTTGCCATTCTGAGAACGTGTCCGCAGGAAAGAAGCTCCCCCATGGAAAGGACACCGCCTGCCGCCGCACGTTTCGCAGATGCGGAAACATTTCTGACAGGACTAATAGGCGGAGCACCCTTTTTTATAATGAGTGTTTCCGCCTGACTTGTAAGGTTCAAAAGCTTCTGTGCTTCGTAAATGTCGCTTACGGGCAAAAGATTACTGCATCTCTGTTTTGCTTCTGCACAAAGTGCAAAGCCTGTAAGCATTTCCTTTATTCTGTTAAATTCAAGAACACGTAGTGTGCGTTCCTCCATTATAGATTGCTCCTCATAATTTAATGTGTTTAGGAAGACCGTTTACAGTGAGCTGTGAAACCTCTCCCTTGATAAGAGGTCTTACATAATTAAGAAATTCTTCCGTTACATGGTCGCCGTTTTCATTTATCATACTACGTGGCACGGACTTTACTTCATTTGCGATATCTGACACATCGTGAACATCTGTTACGCACAGGTACGGATTGTCAGACACTCTTTTAAGAAGTGCCATTTTTCCTGTCTGACCTTCTGCTGCAGCTTTAACAGCAGCTTCGCCCACTGCAAAAGATTCTGTAATATCCGTAAGGGATGCGCAGTGTGAAGCGCAACGCTGAAGTGTTGAAAGCTCAACTGCACGGATTTTCTTAAGACCAATGTCACTCTTAAGCATATTTGCAAGAGCTGATGCCGTTCCCGTAAGCATCGTGTGACCGAATGCGTCAGTACCTCGGTCTGCAGCAAGCTCGCAAACGTATTTACCGTTCATCTTTATTCCCTCGGAAACAGCTATTACAAATGCTTTCTTTTCTTTTGCAAGTTCATTTACTCTTTTCTTTACGTATTCGTAATCAACGGGAACTTCGGGAAGAAGCACCATAGCAGGGCCTTCACTGTCTTCCCCTGCTGCAAGAGCACTTGCACCTGTAAGCCAACCTGCATCTCTTCCCATAATTTCTATAACAGTGATACTTTCCATATCATATACAAGACCGTCACGGACAATTTCTTTAGTAACAGTCGCTACAAACTTTGCCGCACTTCCAAACCCCGGAGTATGGTCTGTTACAGTAAGGTCGTTATCAATTGTTTTGGGCACGCCGATAAAACGAACATCACTACCAATCTCCGCAGCATAAGTAGAAAGTTTATTTACCGTATCCATTGAATCATTGCCACCAATATAGAAAGACGCCTTGATATCATATTTATTGAAGATTTCAAAAAGTTTATCGTAAATTTCCTCGCCTTCGCCAAGCTTGGGAAGTTTAAAACGGCAGGAGCCAAGATATGACGATGGAGTTCTTTTAAGAAGCTCCACATCTGCATCTGTAGTAAGTTTCTCTGACATATCAACTATTTTTTCCTTAAGAAGACCCTCTACGCCGTTAACCATACCGTAGATTTTTCCGCTGCAGAGCTTTTTACCTGCCGCAAAAACACCGGCAAGAGAAGAGTTAATCGCTGCTGTGGGGCCGCCTGACTGTCCTACAATAATGTTTCCTGAAATTTTCATTGTGTTACCACCTTTGTTAATTATTTAAAAATGCTGCTCCAATGATACCTGCATCTCCTCCGATATCCGAGGCCTTGATAACAGTTCTTCTGAGAGAGCCTACATCGTAGCTATACTTTTCAACGTATTCACGAACGGGTTTTACAATAACGTCGCCCTCTTTTGAAATTGCACCGCCTATAACAAGTTTTTTCGGTTGGAATATATTTACCATATCAGTAATACCGATTGCAACTTCCTCTATCCATTCGTCACGAACACGCTTTGCCTCGGCATCACCTTTTTTTGCGTATTCAAAAACTGTTCTGCCGGAAATAACCTCATCGGATTTTATTGATTTTATTTTATCCCTGTTTTCTTCAGTCATACGCTTAAGTGCCGTAACAGATGCATATGCTTCCCAACACCCATTTCTTCCGCAGGAGCATTTTACACCGCCGTGATGTGTAACAACGTGACCAAGCTCCCCTGCAACACCATTTGAGCCAAGGTACAGCTTACCGTTAATTACGATGCCGCCACCAACGCCTGTGCCAAGAGTAACAAACACAAAATCACCGTCTGCACCCGCACTGTAATATTCGCCAAGCGCAGCGCAGTTAGCATCATTATCTACAATTATCGGAACGGGGGCAAAGTTTTCCTGAAGATACGCCCTTATTTCTATATTTTCTCCGGGAACATTGTTTGCGGAAAGAAGAATTCCCTTTTCCCTGTCAACTGCACCGGGATAGCCGATACCTATTGATTTAATTTCACTTCTATCAACCTTTGCATCTTCAAGGGCAAGGTTTATTGCCTCAAGAATTGATGCCATAAAGCTATCATTTCCGTCAAGAGGAGTTTCAACGCTGTGCTTAGCGAGAATTCTACCCTTGTCATCAACAATGCCTGCCTTTACAGTCATTCCGCCAATATCTATACCAATATACATAAGCTTCACTCCTAAAATTTAAAGCCAAAATTTCACAATCTACATCTTTAAACTGATATTATTGTAATATATTTCCTAATGCCTGTCAATACAGTCAGGTTTACATTTTGTTCCACGAACGGGGTACATATATGTCATTATAAGTATACACCGCAAATTTATCGCTCATCCCTGCGATATAGTCGCACACAGCCCTTTCGATTCCCTCTTTCCAGGCAGTTTCCTGAATATGAAGAGGAAGACGTACGGCATTTTCGCAAAAATATGTGAAAAGCCCCTCGATTATCCCTTTGACCTTAACTTCCTCAACTTTTGCGGTAGAGCCAATATACACGTTCTCAAACATAAATTTACGAAGTGCATTCATAGCATCCTCGATTTCTTCGGACATTAAAATTCTGTTTGTACCCATTGAGGAATTAACAATGTCCCTTACAAGGGTGTCAATTCTTTCGGAGTGGGTTTCCCCAAGGATTTTCTTTATACCTAAAGGAATGTCATTTTCGGATATTATGCCGCCTCTGCAGGCATCATCAATATCGTGATTTATATAGGCGATTCTGTCGGCATATTTTAAAACTGTACCCTCAAGAGTAGCCGAATCACAATCTCCAGTATGGTTTGCAATACCGTCAATAACTTCTGCCGTAAGGTTCAGGTTTTCAAGAACATCCACAACCCTTACGCTCTGCTCATTATGCCTGAAACCGTTACTGCAAAGGTCATTAAGAGCATTTTCACCTGCGTGGCCGAATGGCGTGTGGCCCAGGTCGTGACCCATTGCCATAGCCTCCACAAGGTCTTCGTTAAGGCGAAGACTTCTGACAATTGTTCTTGCAATCTGCGAAACCTCCAACGTATGGGTAAGGCGTGTTCTGTAATGATCCCCCTCGGGAGTAATAAAGACCTGTGTTTTGTGTTTCAGCCGGCGGAATGCCTTGGAGTGAATTATCTTGTCACGATCCCGCTGAAACTCTGTGCGGATATCACAAAGGGGTGCACTTTCCTTTCGTCCTTTTGTATTCTCTGAAAAAGTCGCAAAAGGTGAAAGTGTCTCCCGTTCTATTTTTTCAGTCATTTCACGAATTGTCATTTTAACACATCCTTAAATTAAAGGGATAAAACCAAAATAGTTTTATCCCTTAAAATATATGTATTTATAAAGCACACAATAAATAGTAATTTTCGCATTTCGAACTTCGCATTCATTTACCTTTTGTGACATGGGCAATTTTAACATCCCGAAAGATTAATCTCCAAAGTATATACCCATACCCCTTGCCATATTAAGAAGCTCATTATCCTGGGGAACGCATCTTGCTTTCTGACCGATAACTTCTTCAAGTGAAGCGTGCTCAATCTTATTTCCGCGGAGGATTACCATATTGCCGAATTCACCCTTCATAGCAAGCTCAACAGCTGCATAGCCGTAACGTGAGGAAAGAACTCTGTCCTGAGCTGCAGTCGTACCGCCACGCTGGATATGGCCAAGAACTGCCGCACGTGCCTCAACACCTGTAAGATGCTCAAGCTTGTCTGCAACAATCTGTGCAATACCACCAAGACGGATGGGATCCGGGCTATCTTCACGAACCTTAAGAATTACAGCCTCGCCGTCTGTGGATTTTGCACCCTCTGCACAAGCTATTATAGCATAATCTTTGCCGTTTGCAAATATTTCTTTTAATTTTGCTGCAACTTTATCATAATCAAAAGAAATTTCGGGAAGAAGAATAATATCCGCACCGCCTGCAATACCACCATGAAGTGCAAGCCAACCTGCTCCACGTCCCATAATTTCAGCAACCATAATTCTACCGTGGCTTCTGCCTGTTGTTCTTATACGGTCAAGACAGTCGGCAATTACATTTACTGCCGTGTCAAAACCGAAGGTGTAGTCTGTACAGTTAAGGTCATTATCAATCGTCTTCGGTATAGCGATTACGTTTACACCCTTTCTTGAAAAGTCACGTGCACTTGTAAGAGTGCCGTCACCGCCAAGAATAAAGAGTGCATCAATGCCCTCATCCTTAAGGTTCTGCACTGCGATATCAGAAACGTCCTCATAAACGATTTCACCATTTTCCTTTACAATATCTCCGTTTTCATCACGTACCGGATATTTGAAAAGGTTGTCCTTATTTGAGCTTTTAAGGATTGTTCCACCCTCTTCAAGAATTTCCTCCACTGCCTGAAGATCAAGCTTTATAAAGTCCTTGTAGTAAAGGCCGTGATAACCGCGTCTGATACCAACAACCTCAAGATTATATTTTCTGATAGCGGTCTGTGTAACTGCACGGATAACTGCGTTAAGTCCGGGGCAGTCACCACCACCTGTAAGTATTGCTATTTTTTTAATTTCTGCCATATGTATATCCTCCGTGTATGTAAAATGATTTTTACCCATCTTTGCCTATAATACTACACATTTTTTCATATTTCAAGCATAAATTTAAAATATCCTTAAATTTTCAATTTTTCCCATCATTTAGGCGTTTTCAGTTGTTTTTTTGTAAGATAAAGTTATTATTTTTTCAGTTTTTTGCCGAGCAAAAAAATCATACCACTTTCCGATAACGCAAACTTTTCTTTACAGAAGCAAGCACAATTTCTTAATTTTATCAAAATTTCTCAATTTGGGGACAGTCCCCAAATTGAGAAAAAACCACACAAACTTTTCTTTACATATGCGATAAAAAAGTGTTTTTTCAAACGCAACTCTCCCTCCGTCTTTTTCTACGCAAAATCCACCTCCCTCATCAGATGGAGGCTATGGTACACTTGTGATTAACACAAACAGGCATTAAGGCTCCCCTTGTCAGGGGTTGATTTCCCCGTTGGGGAAAATGTCCGCTTGCGGACAAAAGGAGCACGCTCAGGGGAGCTGGCTCGCTGTAGATAAGGCTGGGGGGAGTAAAAATAAAATTCAACTTATAATCAGTAATTTTCTACATAACGCGAAAAAATCAAAAGGGATTTGCTCGCAAGCAAATCCCTTCCTTCATTTCGAACTTCGAATTTTACATTTCGAACTATTCTATTACTATATTGCCGTCAACTGCTTTAACCGTTACCTTATCCCCCTCTTTAACCTTTCCGTCAAGCATTTCTTCTGCAAAAAGGTCTTCAACCTTATTTACTATAGCACGTCTTAATGGTCTTGCACCATAAACAGGATCAAAGCCTTCCTTCGCAAGAAGCTTAATTGCACTCTCATCAAATTCCGCCTCAATTCCGTTATCCTTAAGGCGTTTTTTAAGGCCTTCGAGCATAACACAGGCTATCTTTCCGATTTCATCCTCGGTAAGCTGTGAGAATACAATTATATCATCAATACGGTTAAGAAATTCAGGTCTGAACATTTTCTTAAGCTCATCCATTACGTTATTACGTATGTTCTTATTAACGGTTTCGTGGCTTTCTGCCTGAGAAGCAAAGCCAAGGGTTTTCGGTTCAGAAATATTTCTTGCGCCCACATTACTGGTCATAATAATAACGCAGTTCTTGAAGTCTACACGTCTTCCCTGACTGTCTGTCAGCTGACCGTCATCAAGAATCTGAAGAAGAATATTAAATACATCCGGGTGTGCTTTTTCGATTTCGTCAAAGAGAATTACACTGTAAGGCTTGCGGCGTACCTTTTCAGTAAGCTGACCGCCCTCTTCAAATCCTACGTATCCAGGAGGTGAACCCACAAGCTTTGATACGGAGTGCTTCTCCATAAATTCTGACATATCTACACGGATAAGTGCATCTTCATCACCGAAAAGTGCTTCTGTGAGAGCTTTGCTGAGCTCTGTTTTACCCACACCTGTAGGGCCGAGGAATATAAACGAACCGATAGGACGTTTAGGCTCTTTAAGTCCTACTCTGCCACGGCGTATAGCTCTTGAAACAGCACTTACCGCTTCGTCTTGACCGATAACTCTTTCGTGAAGAACCTCTTCCAGACGGCGAAGTCTTTCACTTTCTTCTTCTGCAAGCTTAACTACAGGTATTCCTGTCCAGTTCGAAATAACCTCTGCTATTTCTTCCTCCCCGATTTCGCCTGCTGACTGAGTTGTCTGACCTTTCCATTCTTCGCGAAGCTTTTCAAGATTTTCTTTAAGCTCTTTTTCTTTGTCACGGAGTACGGCTGCTTTTTCAAAGTCCTGAGAATTGATGGCATCTTTCTTTTCTACCGAGATTTCTTCAAGTTCTTTTTCAATATTCTTTATATCCTCCGGTGGAGTAAATGCCCCAAGTCTTACACGGCTGCAGGCTTCGTCAACAAGGTCAATTGCCTTATCGGGAAGATAGCGGTCTGTAATATAACGGCTGCTCATTTTTGCAGCTGCAATGATTGCTTTGTCAGTAATTGTAACACCGTGATGAGCCTCATATTTCTGACGTATTCCCTTAAGTATTTCTATAGTTTCCTCAACAGTAGGCTCCCCCACAGTTACAGGCTGAAAACGTCTTTCAAGGGCTGCGTCTTTCTCAACATATTTTCTGTACTCGTTAAGAGTTGTTGCTCCGATTAACTGCATTTCACCCCTTGCAAGTGAGGGTTTCAGGATATTTGATGCATCTATTGCACCTTCCGCTGCTCCGGCACCGATAATTGTATGCATTTCATCAACAAATAAAATTACATTTCCTGATTTTATAATTTCATCCATTGCTTTTTTCAGGCGTTCTTCAAACTCACCGCGATACTTGGCACCTGCAAGCATTCCAGACAGATCAAGTGAGAAAACACGCTTATCCTTAAGAAGTTCGGGAACGTTTCCTGCAGCGATTTCCTGTGCAAGTCCCTCTGCTACAGCCGTCTTTCCTACACCGGGTTCACCAAGAAGTACAGGATTATTTTTTGTACGCCTTGAAAGTATTTGTATAACTCTGTCAATCTCCTTTTCTCTGCCGATTACAGGATCAAACTTTCCCTGCTTTGCAAGAGCTGTAAGGTCACGCCCGAACTGATTAAGAGTAGGTGTGTCACCGCCTTTTTTGTTTTCAGGCTTTTCGCTTTCCGGATTTGCGTTTTCAAGCTTTGCTTGAATATCTTCGTACAGATTATTGGGAGCCCCTAATTCCATAAGAATTTTAAAAGCAACACTGTCACGCTCTCTTGCAAGTGAAAGGAGGATATGCTCTGTTCCGATATAATCACTCCTGTGCTTATGTGCTTCTGTCAAACTGTTCTGAAGACATCTTGTTGTTCTGGGGGTAAATCCGGCAAAGTGGTCTCCCTGATTCACACCTGAATTATACTTTTGTATTCTCGTTTTTACTTCAGTCTTTTCCACGCCTGCTTCGCCAAGATATTTTGCAGCAAATCCGCTGCCTTCCTCCATAAGTCCGTAGAGAAGATGTTCTGTACCTATATAGTTACACTGTGTATCATGAGCACAGCCTTCTGACAGAGCTATGGCACGCTGTGCCTTTTGTGTAAATTTATTTTCCATCATATTGAATCATTCCTTTCAAAGAGCATTCTGAAGTGCTTCAGCACGCTTTATATCACGCTGTGCGGCAGGGATGCCTTCACGCTCAAGCAAAACGGTTGCCGGCATAGTATTAAAAAGTGCCTTGCGTAGCTTTGCACAATCAATATTTTTAATTATTCCGGCATTTGCACCCATGCAAACATTGGAAACAAGATTCATTGCTTCACTGCTTGAAATCATATACGAATATTTAAGTATACCCAGACTTCTGAGGCATTTATCCGTCATTTCAGCATAATTTTTTTCGAAAAGTTCTGCTGAAATACGTCTTTCTTCGCTGATAAGGCTACAGGCTGCCGCAGTAAATCTCGAAATAATATCTTTTTCTTCTACTCCTAAAGTCGTTTGGTTTGAAAGCTGAAAAAGTGCACCGCTGGCTTTTGAGCCTTCCCCATAAAGTCCGCGTACGGTCATGGAAAGATTTGCCGCCCATTTTAATAGAGGGTTTATGCTTTGAGTAGCCGTTATTGCAGGAAGATGAAGCATCACTGATGCTCTGAGGCCTGTACCTGCATTTGTAGGGCAGCTTGTAAGATATCCGAATTCACCGTCATAGTCAAAAGTGAGTTTTTCAGACAATAGAGCTTCAAGCTTCTTTGCAGTATCATATGCCTTTTCTGCGTCTAAGCCATCTTCAAAGACCTGCAGACGCAGATGGTCTTCTTCATTGACCATAACTGAAATTTTTTCGTCATTGCTTATAATTGCCACAGACGGCACACGGCTTGTGCAAAGTTCGGTGCTTACAAGGTGCTTTTCTATAAGTGATTTTTTTTCAATATCGGAAAGCTCACTGATACGGTAAAGTTTCAGTTCCTCTTTAAGGGGAGAATTATCAAATGCCGACCACACATCTTCAATCAGTTTCTGTGCCTGTGAAACCGACATTCTTCCGGGATAAGGAAGCCCTTTTATATTTCTTGCAAGACGCACTCTAGTGGTTACTGCAATATCATTTTCATTACCTGTAGGTTTCATTTTTACGCATCCCCTTTCTGTGAATTTTCTTCTTCGCGGATTTTATCACGAATAACTGCTGCTTGTTCGAAATTTTCAGAAGAAATTGCATCCTGAAGCTCTTCTTTAAGCTTTTCAAGATATGACTTTTCAGCTTTTTCCGATTTTCCGGGTGATTCCTTCTCTACAGCAGGAGTATCGGTAATATGCTTTGCACTTCCATGAATTTTCTTAAGCATCGCACTTGCATGGGTGCGGAAAGTATTGTAACATTCCCCGCATCCGGCTCTGCCTTTTCTTGAAAATTCCGAAAGCGTCATATTGCATACCGGACACACAGTGTTCTGTGCACTCTGACGTGTACCGAAGCTCAGAATTGAACCGAAATTATCAAAAATTGATTCCTGAGAAGCACAAGCTGAACAAATGTTGAGAGTGCTTTTCTGTCCGTTTATTATTTGTGTATACATTACAGTAGCATTGTTTTTACCGCATTTTTCACATAACATATAAATCATTCCTTTCAGTGTCTGAACATACTTGTTATCATGCTCTTGAAAATTCTTGCCCGAAGAGCATCGCGGATATCGCTTTCAATGGGAAGTGCCTTGTCGTTAATTGCACCTAAAATAAGATGTGCTTCCCTTGGAGTTATACATTCGTAATCAAGCAGATTCTGCACAAATACCGTTGCTGTACGATAAGAAAGAGTATTTCCTACCGCGTTTACAATGTGCATCGGATAGGTATTCCTGTCAGTTTTTACGGTACGTATTCTGACTCCGCCGCCACCGCCTCTGCGGCTTTCAATTATATAACCTCTCTCCGGGGTAAAACGGGTCTGTATAACATAATTAATCTGACTTGGCACACAGTTAAGCTCCCCCGCAAGATTGTTTCGCTGGATTTCAACACTGCCGTCCGACTCACGAAGCATCTGAAGAAGTAATTTTTCGATAGCATCTGACATATTCATACAAATTCGCCTCACTTTCTACAAATTTGACTTTGACTTTCTTTGACTTTAATATATCACGGCATTTTTCTTTTGTCAATACCTTTTTCAAAAAAAGTTTGACCGCTGCCTCCTTCTGCGGTATAATTAGCCTGAGATGACGGTTGTGTCACGTAAATTCGAAATTTGAAGCTAGTAATTCTAAATTAGGAAAACTTTTTCAGCGAAACCCATTGCTATCACCTGCCGAGGAAGTGAATTTATGACTAAAGAATATAACAGAATCTCTGTTAGTCCATTATTTGAAATTGACTCCATTATATATATTGTAAACAGTCAGAAAGCATCAGAAATTACAGAAAACTCCGGAGTATATGATTTCTGGCAGCTTTATTATGTACTTGATGGCGAAGTATGTGTAAAACGCGATGAGGAAACTGTCACCATAAAAAGTGGCGAAGCTTATCTTTTTTACCCCCGTAAGGATGTTCGATGTGCTAAAAGAGCAAAGGACAAAGACGGTGTTTTCTTTGTAATATCCTTTGAAAGCACTTCTGTCGAACTTTTGCCTTTATCAGACAGAATTATTCCGATTAATAAAAATGAGGCTTCTTCAATTATCGAAATATGTTCCACCGGAAGGAAAATTCTTGAGCCCATAAAACACAACGAAAAAAAACAAGGATTATGTGAAAAAAGCACCTCTCACCCGGCTGTGCTCCAATATATGATAGTTTCGCTTGAGCAGTTTTTGCTGAAGCTTTACTGTCGTGAGCAAAATATTAAAAGCATGGACAATGAAAAAGAAAAAGTAAATCGCCATAACTACGAAAAAGGTATCGTAAAAGATGCAAATGAGTATATGTGGCAAAACATTAACAGGAAGCTTTCCATAAATGAAATAGCACGCGAAATCGGAGTAAATGAAACCACACTGCGTATTACGTATAAAAAGGAAACCGGAACAAGTATTATAAAATCTTTTTCCAGAATGAAAATAAGCTGTGCCCAGAAACTTATAGCAGAAACAAATATGAATTTCACCCAAATCGGTGAAAAGCTTGGTTTTTTATCGTTATATCATTTTTCGCGGTTTTTTAAAGAAAATATGGGAATTACTTTGTCCGAATACAGCAGAACAATAGCAAAACGTCTATAAAAAATTTTTAAAAAAAGATGTTGCATTTTTTTATTTCGTGGAGTATAATAACATATGTAATAAGATTAACATTCCTCCTTAGCTCAGTCGGTAGAGCACGCGGCTGTTAACCGCGTTGTCGTTGGTTCGAGTCCAACAGGGGGAGCCAAAAATCGACAAGGTTCGTTAGAATCTTGTCGATTTTACTTATTACCTATTCCTTATTCACTTTTCCCTAAAAAGTCATGCCGATTTTTGGAAAGTAATAGGTAATAGTGCATAGGGAAGAAGCAATCCCCCTTTTGTTTTAAGCTTAACAATTAATATTCAATTACTCTGTCCGTGCCGGAGCCTATGCGTGTAACTGTTATTTTCCGTACAGCTTTGTCAACAGTCACAACATCAAACAAAAGCTCGGTTTCGTTGCCGATTTCTCTCGGCTCGTGACATTCTGCAAGGAAAAGATTTGCCGTTGCAATATAGGGAATTCCGCTTTTTGATGTCATAAGATAATCCTTATGGAAATGCCCTACCATAACTGCAACTACCTCACCGTGTTTTTCCTTTGAAAAATCTGCCTGAACCGTTACCTGGAAGTCGCCCTCATAAAAAGTCCCTGAAAGCTTTTCATCGTTGTTATAGGCGTCAAGAACAAGATTAAGAATTTCAAGACAGCGGTTTTGATTTTTCGCCTTTTCCTCTTCATCTGTGATGGTCGGACGAAGAACACTGTGAGTATTTATTATAATATCGTATTCTGTCTGAAGCGCCGTATTTACAAGCCAGTCAATCTGTCCCTGCCCGAATGTGTGTGCCCCTTTCAGGGTTTCGTCATAATAATCGGGTGTGTTACATATATCAAGGCATATATAGCGTACTTTTGTTTTGTCGTCATCTACATAGTAATAAAGTCCAAAGTTTTTGTCATCAAATTTTGCACCGCGTGCGGAAAGGTCGCTGTAAAAAGCGTCATACACCTCTTTGCGTGTGAATTTGTCAAAAGGCTTTTCCCTTTCCATAAAGTTGTCCCACAGATTTCCGTTGTCGTGATTACCGTTACAAGGGAAACAGTCAAAATCCGCAAAAGCTTTTTTAAGACCGGCATAGCCTGCCACCTTTTTTTCACGTGGCGAGTCAATTATGTAGTCCCCGCCCAGAATAAGCTTTGTACAACCTGTTTCCTTCTCAATCTGCCTGTACGCATTTGCATTTCTCTCTAAAAGAACATCGTGGTGTGGCATAGGAAGATAGTGAATGTCCGTCATAAAGGCAAAGGTAAAAGTGTTTTCATTTTCTGCCGCCTTTATGCTTCTGATACCCTTTTCCACCGTTTTCTTTATATAATCGGGATATGTATCGGTGCTGTCAAAATGGGGACATTCAAAGCCATAGTCGTACCCACATTCGAGAAGTCTTTTCTTTATTTCGGGATTCATAAAATCAGTCCTTTTTGTAAATTCGGAGTGAGGAGTTCGGAATGAGGAATGATGGTAGGTTTTCTTGTGCGAAAACCTTTTATTATATAAAAGCATTCATTCCTCACTCCGTATTCCACATTCCGCATTTTTATATAACCTTTTTAAGTATTATCATTCTGCGCTTTGGCAGTGTAAATGTTCCCTCAAACTTTTCGCCCTCGCCATCGGGAGAAACCTCGATATACTTATCTTCAACTGTAACTGAAATGTCTTTCTTGTCATAGTTTGCCACGATAAGATATGTGTCAAGATTTACAAAAAAGCTTGTTACAACGTTTCTGCCCGTATGAGTTACAATATCCGGTGCTTTTGCATCGCAGTAGCACCATGTACCCTCCCCGGTCATTTCCTTGTAGAGTGAAAGCCAACGGAGTGCAAGTTCAAAGTTAGGCTTTGCCGCAAGAGGCGAGTCGATACCCACAGTGCCGTCACGGACAATGGGGAACTGCATAAAGGGAATTGTGTTAAGATAACGCTCGTGCTCATCCTCGATTTCGTAGTTGTAGTCAGGGGTTACATAAGGTCTGAAATCCCTTACGGAATCACGGATGAAGTCGATATCGTTATTTGCCTCCCCAACCCACAGATAGTCATAAACCTTAAGGTCTGTGTGAACAGTGTCCTGCCCTTCCTTGTGAAATTTAAGGATTCCGCCACGCTTTTTAACCTCACTGTAGATAAGTGCAAGCATATCCTGCATACCGCCATCAAAATCCTCTGATTCTTCGAATGCAAGAACATCGTCTTTTACAAGCACAGGCTCACGGAAATAATAACGGTCAAAGGTCATAAAGTCACGGCGTCTTATATAGCCTGAATCTATGTACAATCCGTCAAAATCATATTCGTCAAGAAGACCTGTAAACTGCTTTAAAAGATGCTCACGCCACAAGGGACTTGTAGGCGAACAGTGTGCAAGAGTGATTTTGTGTCTGGACATTTTAAGGTCGTAATCTTCAATGAAAGCCCAGTCGGAATTAAAGAATTTGTCCTGACGGGTGAAGAAGTTTGTTGATGTATAGGGAAGAACTTTCAAACCGTACTCGTGGGCAAGGTCAAGGAACTTTCTTGTTGCCTCAGGGTCTGTCGGACGGTACATCACGTCACCGCCCCAGTCAAATCCGCAAAAACCTGACCATAACTGCAGAATTTCAACACCTGCATCTGAAAGCTTTTTGAAAAGCTCTCTGTCCTCTTCTTCAGTTTTGGGTGCGTTTCCTTTGTACACGTAATGTCCGGGACGATAATCGGAAACAAAGTTTTTCATACCGCAGCCTTCAAGGTTTTTTTCAATATAACGGATGTTAAGAAGTCTTTTTCTGTGGTCATCGCCTGTGTAATTGTACATTATCTGCTTTTTTTCTGCCATTATATATCACCTTAATCCTTACATTTTTCAGCGATTTCTGCAATAAATTCGTCCATTACAATAGTTTTGCCTGTAACACGTGATTTTTCAGCTGCAAGAGCCATAAAGTGCGACTGAACAGATTCCTGTGCAGAAGATTTGTTTGTATCCTTACCCTGAACTGCAGAAACAACTGCGTTCATAAGTCCTGCGTCTCCGCCACCATGACCGAGAGCAGCAGGTCCGATTGTGATTTCTTCAACATTGTCTGTCACAAAGTCGTGTACCTTGATTGTGTTGTTGTCAAAGTCACCCACAATTTCACCGTGTGTACCCATAAGCCGCATTACACGTGTGTTTTCATTTGTAAATGCACACATTGTAAATGAAACTGTTACACCGTTTTCGAAGTCCATGCTGATTGTCTGATGGTCAACAACGTCGTTATCGCACTGGAATACACATCTTCCGTACTGGTTTGTCTGAAGTGCCTTGATAATATTTCCATCAGAGGTATCTGGAATATCAAAAAGATTTTCAAGTCCCCAGTCACGAAGTGCAGAGTGAAGATAAAGCTTCGGTGCACAGTAGGGACAGCTATCATATACGGGGCAACCGTCAAGGCAACGTTTGGGAGCACCCTCGGGAGCATTTTCCTTTTTAAAGAATGTAAGGTCACCCATTGAAGCGATTGTCTTACACTTACTGCCGATAAGGTATACAAGGATATCCATATCGTGACAGCACTTCGCAAGAATCATGGGAGAGGTTTCCTTACTGTTACGCCAGTTACCTCTTACAAATGAGTGTGCCTGATGCCAGTAAGCAACATTTTCACTCTGAATCATATGTACAAGCTTACCTATTCTGCCACTGTCAAGGATTTCCTTGAGCTTTGTATAGAACTTTGTATAACGAAGAACGTGACAGATAGAAAACACCTTGTCACTCTTTTCGGCAAGTTTACCGATTTTATAGATTTCCTCTGCTTCGGGGGAAATGGGCTTTTCAAGAAGAACGTGATAGCCCTTTTCAACAGCCATTCTTGCAGGCTCATAATGCATACGGTCGTTTGTACAGATAATAGCAAGGTCTGCCATTTTAGGCTGAGAAAGAAGCTCTTCATAGCCTGCAAAGCAGTTTTCAGGTGCGATGCCGAATCTTTCCGCACACATCTGTCTTTTGTATTCAACAGGCTCTGCAACACCGACAATATTAAGTGTGCAGGGGTTTGCCTTAGGGGCGTATGCGGCATATCCTCTAAGACCGCCACCAATAATTACAGCCGTAACAGGTTTCATAATAAATACCTCCCAAAAGATTTTTATTTGACAACTTTATTATACAATGCTATACTGTGGAAGTAAAGGAAAAAATATTGACTGTTTTCAGACAAAATTGAACTGATATTTGTTTTTGACTAACGCAACAAAGCCATAAACAAACTTTTTTCAGACAAAATTGACATCAATCTGAACAAAATTTCACAAAGGGGACTGTAAAAAATGAAAGAAACAGGTTTTGAATTTCTGAATATAAGCGAAATGATGATGCACCGCTACGAAGCTCCCCGTGACTGGGTAGGCAGCGGAATCAAGGATAAAACCAACGAGCTGATTTTTTCCCTTTCGGGCGAATCTGTTGTGACCATCGAAAACAGAAGCTATATTATAAAGCCGAATATGTTTGTTATGTTTCCTTACGGCAAACATTATTCCTTCCGCCTTACATCAAAAAGACAGTTTTCCTATTATCAGTGTCATTTCTACGGAGAAATTGACGGAACAGAGCTTTTTTCTGTTCTCGGAATAGGTGACAATCTGGCAGTAGAGGTAAACGACCCAGGATCTATAATTGCACTTTTTGAGGGAGCACTGCATGATGAGCACTTTACAGATGAGGCATCAATGTGGATAAACCGCATTGCTTGCGGAACTAAAATCATAGCAGAATATGTAAGACTACTCCATCAGGCAATACCGGGCAAATCCGCAGAAGCATTTTTACCGGTAATTGAATTCATGAAGAACAGTCTTTCGGAAAACATAAATGTAAACAGCCTTGCAAAAATAATTCATCTGGAACCGTCATATTTTATCCGTAAATTTACAAATGAGTTTGGTTATTCGCCAATGAAATACTTTGATATGCTTCGTGCACAACAAGCAATGAAACTTCTTGAAAGCTCTGATATTCCTACAGAAGAGGTCGCAAAAAAAATCGGCATTACCGATAAATATTACTTCAACAGATTTTTTTATAAGCACTGCGATATGATGCCAATTGAATACAGAAAGCTTTTTAATAAATAATATCATCTGCATTAAATTATTAAGCAAATTTCCGACAAATCAAAAGAAGGGGGTGTAAAGAAATCGAATTTCTTTACATCCCCCTTTCACTTTAACGGGTTTACAACTGTTCCAGCCTTTGAAACATGTCTCCTGAGAACACGTTTTCTTGACATTCGGAAAGCCTTTGTCCTATATTCTATTCTGTATTCAAGCTCTTTTTTCTTATATTTACAGCATTGCCATCCGGAAACAGCCAAGAGCAGCAACACTACAAAATGAACCGCTGCAGCAGCATAAATGCTTGGCAGATTGCCTATATATCCAATGTTTTCAAAATATTTAAAGTTAAACAGCTGAAGCTGCATAGCTAAAGCATTTGCAACTACTCTGAAGCCTTTTGAAAGAGACATTGCCACAAGCATTACAGATGCATAAAACACATATGCAAACATACTGATTCCCGCATAATCAAAGAATTTTGCAAATAAGCCGTAATATCTCCTTTGCATTCTGAAAACAAGTGCCATAAAAATTACAAAAGCACTCAAGGTACAGATAAATCTTATAAATTCACGATTGTCACTAACATTCACTGTTATTATGTTTTTTAACAAAAACATAGGCAAGGATGCCACTGCAGAAATAGCTATTATCAATAATGCACGTTTTGTTATTTCATCTGCAAGCACCGGAAAAGTTGACACTTCACAAATTTGTGTATAAGAAAGCAGCATTGCATATATGAGAGAAAACGATATATAAATACCCCTTAATATTGGCGAATCATTAAAAAACATTCTCGCCAGAGCATAGGCTGCAAGCCCTATAAATAACCCAAAAAACAGTTTAGTAACAAAAACCGCAAGTATAAACGGAAAAGAAATATACCTTTCCTTTTTCCTGTAAGCTTTAAGATATGTCTTCTTTTTTCTGTTTCTTCCTTCTCCGGACATAAGAACATTTATTTTTCTTACAGGCTTTTTTAGCTTTATAGCCTCTGCTAATGCTATCGGGAAAAATATCACACCGTAAAAATACCACGCAGTAAATGAATAATTTTTATGGGATGCAATTATAGCCGGCACAAATGCTATCAGTATCAATCCTAAAACTACACATGAAACGATGTAACCTATCACGCACATCAACTCTTTTCTTTAATATGCTCTACCCCAGTACACCATAGATTTAGCCTTCTTGCCACAGCATACGCACGTATCAGAAAGCTCTTTCTGTTCAAAAGGCATACAACGCGCAGTTGCCCCTGTATCCTCTTTGATTTTGTTTTCACACTCAACATCACCACACCACATAGCTCTTACAAAGCCGGGCTTCTCTTCGACGATGCTTTTGAATGATTCATAATCTGTTGCATCGTAAGTATGTGCTTCACGGTGCTTAAGAGCCTTGTTATAAAGAGAATTCTGTATATCATCAAGAAGATTTGCTACAGACTCTTCGATATTATCAAGCGAAACAACAGTTTTTTCACCGGTATCACGTCTTACAAGAACACAGTTATTATTTTCAATATCCTTAGGACCTATCTCAAGTCTTACAGGTATACCTTTCATTTCATACTCAGCAAACTTCCAACCGGGAGTTTTGTCGGAAAGGTCAATATCTGCACGGAATTTAGCCTTAAGCTTATTGCAAAGCTCAGTTGCTTTTTCGCTTACACCTTCCTTATGCATAGCAATGGGAACTATCATAATCTGCTTGGGGGCAATCTTAGGCGGAAGAACAAGACCGCTGTTGTCGCCATGCACCATGATGATAGCACCGATAAGTCTTGTTGTAACACCCCATGAAGTCTGATAAACATGCTGAAGCTTATTATCTTTATCTGAATACTGAATTCCAAATGCCTTTGCAAAGCCGTTGCCGAAGTTGTGGCTTGTACCTGACTGAAGTGCCTTTCCGTCGTGCATAAGGCTTTCAATAGTGTATGTTTCAACAGCACCTGCAAACTTCTCTTTATCTGTCTTTATTCCCTTTACAACAGGTATTGCAAGATATTCTTCACAGAACCATGCATATGTATTAAGCATACGGATTGTTTCTTCCTGTGCTTCCTCGGCTGTTGCATGAGCTGTATGGCCTTCCTGCCACAAGAACTCCATACTGCGGAGGAAGGGGCGTGTTGTCTTTTCCCATCTTACAACGCTGCACCACTGATTATAAAGCTTTGGAAGGTCACGGTGAGACTGAATAATATTTTTGTAATGCTCACAGAAAAGGGTTTCACTGGTAGGACGCACACACATACGTTCCTGCAGCTTTTCACCACCGCCGTGAGTTACCCACGCAACCTCAGGTGCAAAGCCTTCAACATGATCCTTTTCCTTCTGCAAAAGTCCTTCGGGAATAAACATAGGCATATATACGTTTTCGTGGCCCAACTCCTTGAATTTTGTATCAAGCACGTGCTGAATGTTTTCCCACAATGCGTATGCATATGGACGGAAAACACAACACCCCTTAATGCTTGTGTATTCGATAAGGTCTGCCTTTTTTACAATATCGGTATACCAACGGGCAAAATCCTCATCCATAGATGTAATTTCTTCAACTAATTTTTTTTCTTTGCTCATTATACTTAGTCCCTTCAAATGTTTATATATGTAATCATTCTATCAAATAAGCATTAATTTGTCAATTATTATTCCGCCTTGAATTGACAAATACTCCGATTTGATATAAAATGAAAAAAAGGGGGAATACTTATGGAAAGACGCGATAAACACAACTATTACCTTGATATAGCGACTACCGTTCTTGAAAGAGGAACCTGTCTTCGCAGAAATTACGGTTCCATTATAGTTAAGAACGATGAAATAATTTCAACAGGATACACAGGTGCACCAAGAGGACGAAAAAACTGTATGGACCTTGGCTATTGCCGTCGTGAAATGCTTAACGTTCCCAGGGGCGAAAGGTATGAGCTTTGCAGAAGTGTACATAGCGAAGCAAATGCAATTATCAGTGCATCACGCCGTGATATGATAGGGGCTACCCTTTACCTTGCAGGCAGAGACTGCAAAACAGGAGAGCTTGTTCACGATGCAACAAGCTGTGCTATGTGTAAAAGGCATATTATAAATGCAGGCATTTCAACTGTGGTGGTCCGCAGAAACGAAAACGATTACGAGATTATTGACGTAGAAAAAGAGTGGATAGAGAATGATGACAGTTTAGGCGATAAATTAGGATATTGATCGAATGTGATAAAGCAGCACCGACCGCAAAAGCAATTATTAATTCGAAGTTTGAAATGCGAAGTTCGAAGTGAAGGAAGATTTTTCAGGAGAAAAAATCCTTGTTTGAAAATTTATAATAAAAGGGTTTCTCAAAAAACTTATCATCATTCCGAATTTCACATTTCAACCTTTATAGGAGAAAACAAAATATGATATACAGTTCAATTACAGATTTAATCGGCAGAACTCCTCTCATGGAGCTTACTGCTTTTGAAAAAGAATACAACGCAGAATCTAAAATCATTGCAAAGCTCGAATGTTTTAACCCTGCAGGAAGTGCCAAGGACAGGGTTGCGAAAGCTATGATTGAAGATGCCGAAGAAAAAGGGGTTCTAAAAAAAGGAGCCGTAATAATTGAACCAACGAGCGGAAATACCGGAATTGGTCTTGCAGCAGTTGGAAGTGCTAAAGGGTACAGAGTTATTCTTACTATGCCCGACACTATGAGTGTTGAAAGAATAAACCTTATAAAAGCCTATGGTGCAGAGGTTATTCTTACAGAAGGTAAAAAAGGAATGACGGGAGCTATTCAAAAAGCAGAGGAGCTTAACAAAGAAATTCCGGGAAGTATTATTGCAGGACAGTTTATAAACCCGCAGAATCCGCTTGCTCATTATAAGACAACAGGACCTGAAATATGGGAAGATACAAAAGGTAAAATTGATATATTTGTTGCAGGAATAGGCACGGGCGGAACAATCAGTGGCGTCGGAAAATACCTGAAAGAAAAAAATCCCGACATTAAAATTGTCGGGATAGAGCCGTTTTCTTCACCTTTTATTACAGAAGGTAAAAGCGGTGCTCATGGTCTACAGGGTATCGGGGCAGGATTTATCCCCGATACACTTGACGTATCAATCCTTGACGAAGTAATAACAGTAAAGGAAGCAGATGCGTTTAAAGCGGGCAGATTTATTGCACAAAACGAAGGAATCCTTGTAGGAATATCTTCCGGTGCAGCAGCCTACGGTGCTTCAATTATCGCTAAAAGAGAAAAAAACAAAAACATCGTCGTTCTTCTCCCCGATTCAGGGGAAAGGTATCTTTCCACAGAAATGTTTCATTAATAATAAGCGTGCCGTAATCCCTGCGGGGTGGCTTAGCTTAGCCGAAACCTGACAAACCCTGCTCGCAATAATGAAACGCAATTTCCTTATAAAAAAGTGTGACTAACATCACACTTCAACACCCCCTCCCCCCTCATTCTTTGAGGGGATTCTTATTGTCCTTTTGTGCGACAAAAGGACCAAAAACGTGGGGGATTCCGAATCTCCCCTTTCCGTTTGAAACAATGTCGCTCTGCTTCGCTACCGCTTGCATAGCTCCTGTTTCTGCACAACCCTGCGCCATCGTTTCATCCGCCACCAGCGGCACTCTGGCTCGGTTCCCCTTCAAACGGCCTCGCAGGGGCGCAAGTTTTGATGGGCGTGCATCTTTATAACGTTGTGGTCTTTGTAAATAAAAATCTATTTCACTTGTATTTTTACAGCACATAACCAACTTAGCACAACAAACTTTCAAAATTTGTCACCTGAATTTTATTTGCCTTGTAGTTAGCC
>JAZPYX010000059.1:0-19477 GCA_045544395.1 Clostridia bacterium | reverse complement strand
TGTACGTTGTTTACTGTACTGTTCTGGCTTGTATTCGCCTAAAGTTAATCTCAAATGAATTTAAATTCTTTGAGCCCTTACGCTATTTAATTTTCAAGGTTCAATGTCGCTCGTTTTTAGCGAGCTTGTTTATTATACATCGCAATTATCCGTTTGTCAACACCTTTTTTAAACTTTTTTTAATTTTTTTCAAAAGTTCTTTATGGCGTCTCGAAATCGCGACAACATTCGATATACTAGCACATCCTTCCCCCATTGTCAATACCTTTTTTGAAGTTTTTTTGATTTTTTATTAATAAATAAAATATATAATAAGGAAGCTTTTCACTCCGTCCCCGGTATTCTTTATTCATCAAAGTAGCTGTTGACCGTTAATTTCAAGTTTGAAACGAAGTCCAAGCTTTTCTGCAGCATTGCGGCACATAATCATTCTGCCCAAAAAGATTTCAAAATAATCCATAATTGAACCATACTTCGTATCTATTTCCAGTCTGAGGGTAAGAACATCTTTCCCTTCATTAATTATAACCGAGGATTCCTTTACGGAATAATTCACTCTGTCGTGAATATCAAAAGTAGATATGTCCTGATTACGCACACGACTTCTTCTTACATCGGTCTTATCACCGAGTATCAGTGCCGCACATATAGCATTAACCGCAACGCCCGTACCTTCGTCGTGATTTCCGATAGCAGTTACTATAGCTGCAACATCGTCCGATGGCATATTTAGTCCAAGCAAAATACGAAAAGCCATCACTGCACCGCTTTGACTATGCTCCTGCCTGTTTACAAGATTTCCTATGTCGTGTAAATAGGCAGCAATTTTTGTAAGCTCTATTTCGTGTTCGGTGTATCCAAGCGTTGAAAGAATATATTCCGCTGTATGTGCAACTTTTCCTACATGGGCGAAGCTGTGCTCAGTAAAGCCAAGAGCTTCAAGGCTTTTATCGGCATGTGTAATGTAATTTTTTATATCTTCGTTTTTTCGGATTTCGCTATATGTCATAAAGTTCACCTCTCCTTTCCTATGTGTTGACTGATTTCATTTTACCACATAGTTTTCCATATATCAAACGCAAAACAAAAATTTTCTAAAAAAATTCTTGACAGTTACGTTAATTATGTTATAATTAGTTTGTTACTTTATGCAGAACTTGCTATGCAGGGTCTGCGAGGGGAGGGTATGAAATGTCAGAGATCAGAGTTAAAGATAATGAATCTTTAGATAGCGCCCTGAGGAGATTTAAGCGTTCTTGTGCTAAGGCAGGCGTTTTGTCCGAAGTTAGAAAAAGAGAACATTATGAAAAACCCAGCGTAAAGCGTAAAAAGAAGTCTGAAGCTGCAAGAAAAAGAAAATTCAAGTAATTTTGTTTAAAGACTAGTCCACATACTACGGGTATGTGGACTATGTTTTTACTCTTCGGGATGTTAAAATTGCCCAGAACGCAAAGGATAGTGTTGTTTTTTTATTATTTTAACAAACAAAGTTACAACGTTACTTTTCTTGTTTATTGTTGAAATTCGTTTGCCGAATTTCAGATTTTATATCCTTTGCTACGTACAAACGTCACCCCTCGGCGTATCCACATACGCCTTCGGGTTCCCTTCTGTTCCGTTTGCACGTTCTGAACAATTTTCCCTATCCCTCAACCTATGATGTTAAAATTGCCCAGATCGCAAAGGATAGTGTTGTTTTTTTATTATTTTAACAAACAAAGTTACAATAAAACCAGAGGTATTTTCTATGCATATAAGAAAGCTACTTGACGACGAATATGAAGAAGTGATAAAATTAATATACGAAACAATCCATCACGTCTGCAAGCATGACTATACCGAAAAAGAGCTTTTTGCATGGGCACCTGAGAATTTTGACAGAATTAAATTTCAAAAAGCACTTGACGGTTGCTATAATACTGTTATGACAGATAATGGGAAAATAGTAGGATTTTTAAGTATGGAACGCGATGGCTATATTAACCGCTTGTACACCCATAAAGATTTTCTGAAAAAGGGAATTGCTGCAGAGCTTCTTTGCAACGCGGAAAACTGGGCTAAAAATAGCGGTATATGCGAGCTAAAGCTTGATTCCAGCAAAACTGCTGAAGGATTTTATATCAGAATGGGATTTTCTGAAAAAGGTGTATCAGCAATGGCACACAACGGAATAATTTTCAGAAGTAAGACCATGCACAAATTTTTGTAAAAAAGGAGCATCTTTATGGTAAAGCTTGGTAATGATTGGGATGCAAAAATCGGTGGAGAATTTGAAAAGGAATATTATCTCCGTCTGCGTAGATTTTTAAAGGAAGAATATGCAAACGGTGCAGTTTATCCGGATATGTATGACCTTTTTTCCGCATTAAAGGAAACGCCTTATTCAAAAGTAAAGGTTGTAATACTCGGTCAGGACCCATATCACGAAGTCGGTCAGGCACACGGAATGGCATTTTCCGTAAAACCCGGCGTGCAGATTCCTCCTTCACTTCTTAATATGTATAAAGAACTGAAAGATGAGCTTGGTCTCAAAATACCAAATAACGGTTACCTTTTAAGTTGGGCACAGCAAGGTGTTCTGCTTCTTAACACGGTTCTGACTGTTCGCGACGGTGAAGCTAACAGTCACCACGGTAAAGGATGGGAAATTTTTACTGACGAGATAATACGACAGCTTAATGCACGTCGTGACCCTGTTGTATTTCTTTTGTGGGGAAATAATGCCCGCAAGAAAAAAGAGCTTATCACAAACCCCACTCACTATATTCTTGAAGCAGCACATCCAAGCCCCCTCTCTGCATCGAGAGGTTTTATGGGTTGCGGACACTTTAAGAAAGCCAACGAAATATTGATATCTCACTTAAAATCGCCCATTGACTGGCAGATAAAAGATATATGAATTGGAACAGTCAGTAATTACTGGCTATTGACTTTATCTTTAATTTATTGTATAATCAAAGCACAAAACCGAAAGGGGTTGTTGTCTTGGAAAGCAGAGTTGCAGTTATCAGTATTATAGTTGAAAATACTGATAAAATTAATGAACTTAACGAGCTTTTACACCAGTATGGCGAATATGTTATCGGCAGAATGGGTATTCCCTACAGAGAAAAAGACATAAACATCATATGTATTGCCATTGATGCACCGCAAGACAAAATCAACGCCCTTACAGGTGCCCTTGGCAAGCTGGATGGAATTTCTGCAAAGGCTGCCTATTCGAAAAATTAATAAATACCCCCTGACGCTGAAACTGTGTTGAGGCGAAAGATGCGGTAAGGCTGAGTTCTATGATTATACATAAGCCGCACTCTCATCTTTTAGGGGAGTGCGGCTTAGTTTCATTTATAGAAAGGATGAATGTTATGGCAAAATACAATCCGAAATCATTAAAAGCAGAAGAATTCATAAGCGATGAGGAGATACGTGCTACCCTCGCCTATGCTGAAGAAAACAAGAATAATATCGAACTGATTGACTCAATTCTTGACAAGGCACGTCCACGCAAAGATGGTGACAGCACCTACTGTGCAGGTCTTAATCACCGCGAAGCATCCGTACTTCTTGCCTGTGAAATCCCTGAAAAAATACAGGAAATGTATAACCTTGCAGAAGAAATAAAGAAGGCATTTTACGGCAACAGAATTGTTATGTTTGCACCGCTTTAACTTTCAAACTACTGCGTAAACGGTTGTGTTTACTGCCCATATCATCATCAGAATAAACACATTGCAAGGAAAAAGCTTACGCAAGAGGAAGTAAGAAATGAAGTTATAGCACTTCAGGATATGGGACACAAGCGTCTTGCAATCGAATCAGGTGAAGACCCTGTTAACAATCCTATAGAATACATTCTTGAATGTATAGATACTATCTACTCGATTAAGCATAAGAACGGTGCTATAAGACGCGTCAATGTAAACATCGCCGCTACTACTGTTGAAAACTATCGCAAGCTTAAAGAAGCAGGCATTGGCACATATATCCTGTTTCAGGAAACTTACCACAAGGAAAGCTATCTGAAGCTTCACCCCACAGGCCCCAAGCACAATTATGAATACCACACAGAGGCTATGGACAGAGCTATGGAGGGCGGAATTGACGACGTTGGTCTTGGAGTGCTTTTCGGGCTTGAGCTTTATAAGTATGAATTTGCAGGGCTTCTTATGCACGCAGAACATCTTGAAGCGGTACACGGGGTAGGGCCTCACACAATCAGCGTTCCCAGAATCAAGCGTGCAGACGACATAGACCCCAATGTATTTGACAATGGTATTGACGATGACACCTTTGCAAAAATTTGTGCACTGATAAGAATTTCCACACCTTACACGGGCATGATTATTTCCACACGTGAAAGTCAGGCGGTTCGTGAAAAAGTTATACGCCTGGGTGTTTCACAAATAAGCGGTGCTTCAAGAACATCTGTAGGCGGTTATACAGAAGAAGAGCGTCCCCACGACAGCGAGCAGTTTGACGTGTCTGATACAAGAACACTTGACGAAGTAGTTAAATGGCTGATGGAGCTTGGCTACATTCCTTCTTTCTGTACTGCATGCTACCGAGAAGGAAGAACAGGCGACAGATTTATGTCTCTTTGTAAATCAGGACAAATTCAGAATTGCTGTCATCCGAATGCACTGATGACACTGAAAGAATTTCTGATGGACTATGCGTCTGAAGACACACAGAAAATTGGCGAGGCACTTATTCAGGCAGAGCTTGAAAACATTCCTAAAGAGAGAGTAAAAGAGATTTGTAAAGAAAATCTTGAAAAAATACAAAACGGTATTCGTGATTTCAGATTTTAATTGCATCAAAATTTATATAGGGGATGTAAAAAAAGTCGTGTTTTTACATCCCCTATAAATTATTTCATATAAAAACTAAACTTTATTTTCTTATCATTAAACTGATACTTTTCCATAAGCTGAGGACCACAGGAGCCGGAGCCTATACCTGAATTCTTATAATCAATACGCACAACCGTGTGACCGTCTTTTACAAGCTCGTCAGTGTGTTTCGCCTTGTATATCGCTTCCGGACTGTAATGGGAAACGTTGAACTCAAACTCTCCGTCTGTAAAGAACGTGAGTGCATCCTTAATTTTTAAAAGCTTTGTCCTCGTATGATTTCCATGTTCCTGAGGCACTACGTAGGGAACATATTCCTTGTCGGCACTGCTTTCATACATACCCATTTTTGCGTGACGGCAAAGGTCAACATAGTTTTCACTCTCGCCCATTCCGTAATAGGTGAACTTGTTAAGATTTTCAGGCAGCCTGATTTCAAAACCGAATCTGGGAAGCCAGGTTACCGTTTCGTCAATATCGCCGTCAAGGCTTACCCCGATAACACCACCGCTATACAACGTATACTTAATATTAAAGTGCATAATGGGGCGTCTGCTCTGTCCCGAAAGATTACCCTTCACCTCAATTACATTGCCTTTTAATTCACAGGAATAAATTTTCGTCCACAGTACATCAATATTTTCTGCAAACTCTCTTTGAACTCTGACCCATTCCAGCCACTTATTACGCTCGTTGTCAGTAATTGCACGCATAAAGGACATTTTGGAAGGAGTATCAATCAATGTTTTTCCGTTGATTACGGCATTTATAACGGCGCCATATTTTTTTGAAAAGGTGTAGCAGAATCCGTCACCTGAAAATACGATATTCTTTCCGTCATCTGTAATCTGCGAAGACGATGCAGGAAGAAATTCATTTTTTGCTATGTCCGCTGTAAGCGGGTGCTGGGTAAATGCTACATCGTTACCGTCCTTATCATAAAGGGTGCAAGTAAGGAAGTTTCCGTACTTACATTCCTTGTCAATTTCATAAGAAAGGTTTATTTCCGCTGTTTCTTTCGGCAAAACATCAAGGCTATATTCCTCTTTATTCGTTATCATGCCGTCATGTTCCCAGGTGAGTACAAGCTTATATTCGTTAAGGTTTGTAAAATCATAAAGATTTTTAACGGTAAGATTATTTCCGTTAAGCTCTGTATTAAAATACTGATATGCCTTTTTCATTTCATAAGAGCCTGATTTAAGGGACCTGTCAGGGAATACAACACCGTCACTGCAGAAGTTTCCGTCGTGAACTTTTTCACCAAAGTCACCACCATATTTATACACACCGTCAACTTCAACTGCGTGGTCTGCCCACTCCCACACACATCCACCGATAAGGCAGGGATATTTATAGAATACTTCCCAGTAATCGCAGATATCCCCGGGACCTATTCCCATTGCGTGAACATACTCGCAAAGGAAGAAAGGGGTTTTGTTTTTATCAGAAAGAGCGTATTCCTCTGAAAATTCAACGGGGGTATACATCCTTGAATACATGTCTGTACCCTTGTAATCAGGGGCAAGCCTTGACGCATCCTCGCAGTGGATAAGGCGTGTATTGTCGCGTTTTCTTGCATATTCAATCTTTGCAATGTCATTTTGTCCGAAGCCTGATTCGTTTCCGGTAGACCAGGAGAAAACAGAAGGGTGATTTTTGTCACGTTCAACAGTTCTTATCATTCTGTCAAGATACGCTTCCTTCCATTCGGGTTTATTGCAAAGCCATATTTCATTCTCACAATCGTAGCCACAAGGAGTCGCAGGATTTCTGTAAGCAATTCCGTGGATTTCGTGGTCAGCCTCTACCATTACGTAAAAGCCAAGCTCGTCACACATATTGAGAAATTCAGGATGTGGCGGATAGTGGGATGTTCTTATAGTATTAACGTTCAGTTTTTTCATCTGTTTAAGGTCGTAAAGCATAGCTTCCCTTGACATTGTCCAGCCTGTTTTCGGGTGTGTGTCGTGATGATTTACGCCTTTAAGCTTGACGGAAACTCCGTTTATGAGAAGCTCACCTTTGTCAGAAACCTTAATTTCACGGAAGCCGACTTTCTGACGGATAACTTCGTCACGGTAAGTGAATACAAGCTCGTAAAGATAGGGTTTTTCTGCATTCCACAACACGGGAGTTTCTACGGTTATTTCAGCATGGTCCATTGCAGAAACCGTTGATATTTTCTCCCCTTTGTCAAAAAGAGAAATTTCCGATATACCTTCAAAATCTATCAGGATTTTGTTTTTGTCTGTCTTTATAAATATATCTTTTATATGACCGTCAGGTCTTGAAAGAAGATACACATCACGGAAAATACCGTGGAAGCGGAACTGATCCTGATCTTCAAGATAGCTTCCTGCACACCACTTGTAAACTTTAGCCGTCAGTGTATTTTTCCCTGTTATCACAAAGTCTGTTATGTCAAACTCACTCTGCAGTCTGCTACCGCTGTCACTTCCCACATAGATTCCGTTTATGTACAAATCAAAATACGCAGATACGCCCTCAAAAACAATATAGTGCCTTCTTGATACATCCTTGACTTCAAATTCACGACGGTATACACCGCAGGGATTATCGTCTGGCACATAAGGCGGGTCCACAGGGAAAGGATAGTTTGAATTTGTGTAATGGGGTGCTTCACATCCGTGAAGTTCCCAGCATGAGGGAACGGGGATTTTGCCCCATTTTATTGCATTAAGGTCAGATTCCTCCTCGCAGGTATAGAAATTAAAATCCCACACTCCGTTGAGGTCTGTTTTTCCGTTTTCCGGAATATAGTATGCACGCTGAGGAAGTGCGTTTACCCTTGTATTTTTCAAGTCTTCGTATTTTCGCATAATTATACCTCCTGTTTGACATTTAGGAATTATTATAGTATAATTTTATTACACATTAACCCAATTTTCAACATAAATATATTGCATTTTATATAATTATATTTCAGGTGATATTATGAAAACGAAAATTTACGGTGATAATCTTCTCCCGCTTCCCCTTTATCCGTCAACTGCGGATATTAATTTTAACCAATCAGGAATTGACCGCGAAAACGGTTATCCGTATAACGAAATATTCATAGTGCAGGATGGAATTGGTATTCTTGAAATTATGGGCGAGAAACACTTTCTTGAAAAAAACGATATGTTTTTCCTGAGGAAAGGAATTCCTCATAAATATTATCCTACAGGCGATGGTTTTGTCACAAGCTTCCTGTCATATTTCGGTGTCGGAGCAGAAGCACTTCACAGTTACTATAACATAGGTGACTTTGGTGTATATAAAGGAAAAAACCGTGGCAAAGCAGAAGGTCTGCTTAACGAGCTTTACAAAAATTTTGACAGTATACAAGAGCTTTCTACCCTTTCTGCCATGACTTATTCTTCTGTAACAGCCTTTTTTGACGAGGCATACAAAAAAGAACGCACCCCTATCGAAAAGGTATATAACTATCTTGAAGCAAATTATTCAAAGCCTGTCACGCTGGAGGATTTACTTTTCTTTTATCCCTATTCCAAAACAAAGCTGTGTACCGATTTCAAACGCACCTACGGCAGAAGCATTTTCGATGTGCTTACAGAAATCCGCATTAATCACGCACGGGAAATTCTTTTCCACAACCCTCACATTACATTAAAAAAAATCGCCGAAGCATCAGGCTTTGGCGATGTAAGCTACTTTTGTAAAATTTATAAAAAGCTAATTGGAACAACTCCTAAAAGCTCATATCTTCGGGAATCGGAGCTTCGATAACCATTTTCTTTTTCGTTTCGGGATGTGTAAATTCAAGCTTTCTGCAATGAAGCCGTGTCCTTTCCCCTTTCTGTGGTGCACCGTACATACAATCCCCGTATATGGGGCAGCCAAGGTATGAAAGATGCACGCGTATCTGATGTGTCCGCCCTGTTTTCGGTATGAGCTTTAAAGCAGAAAACTCACCTTTTTTCATAACCTCATATTCTGTTAAAGCAGGTTTTCCGTTTTGGGAAACCTTTCTTTTTATCCCTGTATCACGGTCAATCGGGGCGTCGATTACTCCCATAAGAGGTGCAGGGCAACCGTTTACAACGGCAATGTACTCTTTTTGTATGTTGCCGTTTTTCATTTCATCGGTAAGTATTTTCGCTGTGTGGGGATTTTTAGAAGCAAGCACAACTCCCGACGTATCACGGTCAAGCCGTGTTATTATGTGTATGCCTGCATCCTCACCAAGATAATTTTTAAGTCCGTTTGCAAGTGTGTCCGACACGTGATTCTTTGACGGATGCACAGGCATATTATAAGGCTTATTTACTACGATTATATCCTCATCCTCAAAAAGAATGTCAAGTGGTATTTTTGAAGGCTCAATAATGTTTACCTTTTCTTTAACGGTTACAGAAAGGATATCTCCCTCTTTTACCCGTGTAATCATCTTTTCACTTTGTCTGTTCAGTATAACTGCCCCTTCAGTTCTTTTGAGTTTTGCAATAAGCGAACGGGAAAACTGAAATTCTTTTTCCAGGATTGATTCAATTGTTCTGCCCGATAACCCGGAAGATATCTCAATTTTAACTGTTTTCATTATTTAAAAGTTCTCTTTCAATAAGGTCTATTGTTATCCCTGTATTGAGCTTTATTGCATCAATGGGATAAATGTCTTTTATATAGCCGCTATAGAATCTGTCCATAAACCACTCAGATATTTTTTCCTTTGGAGTGTTTTCTTTCAGCATAGCTACAATTTTCTCCGCTACTTCTACGGCAGATTCGCGGGATTTTGCAAGATATGCTTTTGTCGTATCCTTATCTATAATTCCGTAGTGAGGAATAAGGACATTTTCTATATCAAGCTGTGATACCCTGTCAATGGAATCAAGTGCCATTTTGTACCCAACAAGGTACGACGGAACAACATCATCCGTACCGTTATACACGCCTATAGACTCACATCCAAGCAGAAGCTTTTTCTTCTTGCAGTAATATCCTACGGAGCATTTTGTGTGACCGGGCAGACTTAGCACACAAAATTCCATATCCCCTGCCTTTATTATATCACCGTCTTTTGCAGCAATGTCGACAGAGAGGTCATCAATTAAATCCTCGTATTCTTCTACGCCGCACTTTTTCGCAAACTTTCCGTCAAGGTCACGCATAACTTTTTTTGCTGTCGGCTTTGAAAAAATCTTTGATGCATATTCCCCTGCAACAACCTTTGCATTTTTCCAGTATTTCTTTACATATACTGAGCCAAGTGCATGGTCATAATGGGAATGTGTGAGAAATATGTAGTCAAGCTCTCTTTCCCCAAGAATCTCTTTTATTTTATCTGCTACTCTGTATCCCGTAAACGCAAATCCCGAGTCGTACATAATGGAGGTTTTTCCGTCATCAATCAAAAACGCACTGTCCCCTGGAAGTGCCCGCACATCTGTTACTTTTATATTTTTCATTTTATTATGTTTAATTCCTTTCTGTTATTATAACATCTATTTCATCCGCTCGGCAAAGCGTATTAAAATATTTTTTACCGATTTTGCTTTCATCGCACAAAAGCACACTTTTCCTAGAGTTTTTTATCATTATCCTGCGAATTGAATTTTCAAAAATAGAGTTATCTGTAGCAATATCATCGCAAAGACCTCTGCAGGAAAAAAAAGAAACATCTGCATTGTATCTTTCAAGCACAGACTCCGCATCTGTTCCTATATATGAAAACGATTCTTCAGCAAGCTCTCCCCCACTGCATATTGTTTTTATTCCCATAGCTGCAGCATCAATAGCTGTTTTTGCACCGCAGGTGATAACCATAATATTTTTAAACTGCTGAAGGTAAAAGAGTAGATAATATGCTGAGGTTGAACCGTCAAGCATAATAACGTCACCATCATTTATATATTGACAGGCACGTCGTGCCATTTCCCTTTTTGCATCATTGTTCTCCATATTGCGTATAAAAAGCGGAATACGCTGATCTGCATATTTCACCTTAAGCTTTACTATTCCACGTCGGCACTCAACAAGTTCCTTTTCTCTAAGTCTGACAATATCACGTCTTACTGTAGGTTCGCTGACAAAAAGCTTTTCGGAAAGTTCCTTTACAGTATGTTCCCTTTCAGTCAAAAGCTTTATGTACCGGTCTTCCCTGTTATACGAAGGCATTTTATCACCATCCAATCATTTACAATCACAATTATAATCATATTTTGATTATTTTGTCAACATTTTTTTCAATCATTGATTATCTTTTCTAAGTATGTTATCTTTAGCTGTGGAGAGTGATATTATGGATTTTAAAATATTTGATGAAAAGATGTGCACTTGCGGAAAATTACACGTATCCAGCCTCAAAAACGTAATCACAGGAAAAAATGCCCTTAACTCACTTCCACAGGAAATAGAAAAGCTTAAAGCAAAAAAGGTTTTCTTAATGTCCGATATTAATACAGACCGCGTCTCAGGCCCTTATGTACGTTCCCTTCTTAAAGAACACAAAATTCCTTACAGTGAATATATTTTTAGTGAAAGCCATATTGTTCCCGATGAACATTCCGTAGGTTCTGCAGTTATGCACTTTGATAAGGAATGTGACTGCCTTATAACAATCGGTTCAGGTGTTCTTAACGACATAGGTAAAATTTTATCCGCAACGGCAAAAATCCCTTACATAATAATTGGTACTGCACCCTCTATGGACGGCTATGCTTCCGACAGTTCATCAATGGAAATGGACGGAGTGAAAATTTCTCTTTCTTCAAAATGCCCCGATGTAATAATCGGTGATACGGATATTCTAAAAACTGCACCGGACAGAATGCTTCTTGCAGGACTTGGCGATATGATTGCCAAATACGTAAGCGTGTGCGAATGGCGTATATCCCATGAAATAAACGGCGAGTACTACTGTGAAAAAGTTGCCGGACTTGTACGTGACGCTCTCAAAAAATGTGTGTCAAATCCCGAAGGGTTACTAAATAAGGACGACGAATCAATACAAAATGTTTTCGATGGACTTATAATGAGCGGACTTGCAATGAAGTTTGCAGGTGTATCAAGACCGGCATCAGGCGTAGAACATTATTTTTCACATGTGTGGGATATGCGTTCTCTTGAAAAAGGAACACCATCAGATTTACACGGTATACAGTGTGCTATAGGCACGTTATATTCTATAAGGCTGTACGAAAGACTCTCAACCATTGTTCCAGACAAGACTTCTGCCACTGAAAGCGTACAAAACTTCAGCTACACACAGTGGTGCGAAACACTGAGAGAACACCTTGGAAAAAGTGCTGAAACGCTTATTGCACTTGAAGCTAAAGAAGGAAAATTTGATACAAAAAAGCATAAGGCCCGTCTTCAGACCATCATTGAAAAATGGGATATAATTCTTAACATAATTAAGGAAGAACTTCCCCCGTCAGAGGATATAGAAAAGCTCATGAAAAATCTTAAAATGCCTCTTTCCTGCAGTGATATCGGAATTTCAGAAGATACGCTTAAAACCACCTTTAAAACAACTAAAGATATTCGTAACAAGTACATCATTTCACATCTTGGATGGGATTTGGGAGTGATTGATTTTCTCAGCGAGATTTTTTAAGGAAGCTAACTATTATGAGTTTAAAAGACAAAAGACTTTTCCTGCTTGATATGGACGGAACAATATACCTTGACAACGACCTTTTCGACGGAACACTGGACTTTCTTGACTATGTAAAAAAAATCGGCGGCAGATATATGTTTGTTACAAACAACTCATCTAAGAGCGTTGATAAATATGTAGAAAAGCTTTCATCCCTTGGAATAAAATCGGACGAGCAGGACTTTTTCACTTCAACAGATGCAACAATTGAGTATTTGAAGGATAAGCACTACAAAAAAATATATGCCTTTGGAACAGATTCCTTTGTCACCCAGCTTAAAAGTGCAGGCTACAATATAACAACCGAGCTTTCCGATGACATAGATTGTTTATGTATGGGTTTTGACACAGAGCTTACTTTTAAGAAGCTTGAAGAGGCGTGTATTCTGTTAAACCGAGGTGTGGATTACATTGCCACCAATCCCGACTGGGTGTGTCCCACATGGTATGGCTCTGTTCCTGATTGCGGTTCTATTGCACAAATTCTGAATACCGCAACAGGTCGCATGCCCCGTTTTATCGGAAAACCGCATCCGGAAATGCTTCTTCTGGCTTCACAGAAAGCAGGGTTTGATAAAAAAGATGCAGTTATGATTGGCGACAGGCTTTATACTGATATAAAAAGCGGTATTAACGCAGGAATTGACACGATTTTTGTACTGTCAGGCGAAGGAACGCTTGAAGGCCTTGAAAAAAGCGAAGAAAAGCCCACCTACGTATTTGAAAATATACGGAAAGTTTATGAAAGTATAAGAAGTTCAGGACTATAATAGCCCTGAACTTCTTATGCTTTTGCAAAATATTCTGATAATTCACAGTATTTTCTGTACATTACAGAATACTTTTCTGTATTTTCTTTAACGGGAACATATTCCCTGTCTCCTTTATCGCCCAAAGCCTGTGCCGCTTTTTCTATATCAGGAAACAATCCCCCTGCCACTGCTGCAAGAACACCGCTTCCGCGTGCACCGGTAAGAGAACTTTCCATTACTTTAATGGGTTTCCCCAGAACATCTGCATAAATCTGCATCAACATAGAATTCTTTTTTGATATACCGCCTGATGCATATATTTCTGCGATTTCGGTACCTGCATCCTCATATATATCCAAAATCATTTTTGTTCCAAAGGCAGTTGCTTCTATTAAAGCTCTGTAAATCTCTTCCGCTTTGGTATTAAGGTTAAGCCCAAAAATCATGCCTTGAAGGTCACCGTTATCGTAAGGAGTACGGTTCCCGCTCCACCAGTCAAGTGCCATGACAGTATTTTCCCCGGCTTTGATTTCTGAAGCTTTTTCGTCTAAAAAGGTGAAAATATTTTTTCCCTCTGTACTTGCCTGCTTCGCATACTTTTCAGGCACACAGTTTTCTACAAACCAGTTAAGGCAATCACCTGTAGCACTCTGTCCGGCTTCCAATGCACAAAAGCCTTCTATTATTCCGTCATCTACGCTTCCGCATATATTTTTTACGCACTTTCCCTTCTCGTCAAGAGTAATATGGCACGCAGATGTCCCTAAGATGAGCATAAGCGTTCCCGGTTTTGTTATCCCACCGCCGGGGATTGATGCGTGTGCATCTATGATAGCTGTTGCTACTGCAGTTCCCGGTAAAAGTCCTGTGATACGGCTTCCGTTTTCGTTAATTTCACCGGCTTTACTTCCAACCGGCACAACAGCCACACTTACCTTTGTGCCGATGATATTACTAAGGCGTGTGTCAATTTTTCCCCAGAAAAGGTTTTTTGGATACCCGTCTTTCGCGTTCCACATAGCTTTAAATCCTGCCATACATCCGCTATGGGTTTCTTTTCCCGTAAGGCACCATATAATAAAATCCCCTGCTTCCACAAATCTGTCCGCACTTTCATACACATCAGGTGCCTTACGAAGCGTTTCTATAATTTTAGGAAAGAAAGATTCCCCTGACACCTTTCCGCCGGAATTATCCATCCATTTTTCACCGCTTTTTGATGCAAGGTCGTTTATTTCGTCTGCTTCTTTCTGTGCACTGTGATGCTTCCACAGCTTTACATAAGCGTGGGGATTATTCTTAAATTCTTTAAAAAAGCACAATGGAGTACCGTCATTTTTTACCGGAATTACAGTGCAGGATGTAAAGTCCACCCCAACTGCTTTTATGTTTTCAGGTGAAACTCCGCTTTTTTCAATCAGTTCATTTGTAACCTTTCCAAGAGCTTCAATATAATCTGCAGGATGCTGAAATGCATCTGTATCAAGCAATTTTATTCCTTCAAAAAATTCTTCTGTCAGTATTTTATTGGGATAAACATACTCTGCCGTACAAACCTCTTCACCATACTTGCTGATTAAAACACCTCTCGCAGAAAGTGTGCCGAAATCAAGACCAATTACATATTCCATTTTTTACACCTCGTCATCAGTATACGTAAAACGTAAAACTTCCATACCGTTAACTTTTACTTTTTCGTTCCACATTGAAAGAGGTCTTACCCACAGCTTCCCTTCACCGTAAAGAGCTTTATACACAACCATCTCTTCTTCAGTTTCAGAATGGGTTGCTATATCAATTACAAGATATTCATTGCCTTTGTAATGGCGGTATTTTCCGCCCTTTATTATTTCTTTCATTATTGGTTCCTCATAGCAAGCATTGAGTGTTTACGCACCACCATAAAGCAAATTATATGTGCTATAATAACAGCTATCCATGATATTGGCCAGCAAACGAACAAGTTCTGCGGCGTATGACTGAGCGGAAGCATAAACTGCACCCACAGAATTCTGAGGCCACAGGCACCGATAATGGAATTCACCATACCCATATTTGAATGACCGATACCACGAAGTGCACCTGCCAGAACCTCCATAATTCCGCAAAGGAAATAAGGAAGTCCGAGATAATATATCTTTATTGTACCAAAATCTATAGCTTCTTTTGAGTCTGTTATATAAATACGGAGCAGTGGCGTTGCAAAAATAGTTGTAATTAAACCAATCGAAAATCCCACTACCACAACGCTGGCAACACAAATCCACATAGTCTTGTAAATACGTTTTTCGTTTTTTGCACCGTAGTTCTGACTTACACTTGTGAGTGCCGCCTGATAAAATGCATTCATCGCTGTATAAGTAAATCCCTCTATGTTACTTGCTGCGGCACTTCCTGCCATTGCCTCGGCACCGAAGGAATTTATCGCCCCCTGAATAACCATGTTTGCTATGCTGAACACCGAACTTTGGATACTTGCAGGAACACCGATTTTAAGTGTTTCAACAAGTTCAGCCTTATAAAACCTGATTTTCTTTATATTAAGCCTGTACACCTCGTGTGTCCTGGAAAGGCATACTATTACCGCAATTGAAGAAATATAGTTAGCTACCGATGTTGCTATAGCAACACCTGCAACCCCCATATGAAATGCTATTACAAAAACAAGGTTCAAGATAACATTTACAATTCCTGACGCAGAAAGTATATAAAGCGGCCTTTTCGTATCGCCTGCAGCACGCATTATTGCCGCACCGAAATTATATACCATAGATGCAGGAAGACCTATAAAGAAAATCCGCATATAAAGAGTTGCACCGTCAAGCACCTCGCCTGCCGGAGTACCGAAAAGAACAAGCAGAGGTTTTGAAAACAATATTCCCAACACCATTCCGACAAGACCTGAAACAGCCCCCAGCCCCATTGCAGTATGCACACCACGGTGAGTTCCCACATCATCCTTTGCCCCTATTCTCCTTGATACAATAACACTCGCACCAATTGAAAGACCTATGCACAAATTCACAAACAGTGTGTTTATAGAGCCTGTTGCTCCAACTGCCGCAGTAGCATTACTTCCCGCAAACCTACCCACAACAATAAGGTCAGCCGCATTATAAAGAAGCTGAAGCATGTTACCTAAAATCAACGGTATTACAAACTTTATGATGTTTCCAAGCATAGGCCCATTTGTCATATCTATGCTGTTTTTCTTCTTTACATTGGCACTCATATTATTACCTCCGTTTAATTCGTCTCAGCTAATTATAACACCATTAAAATATAAGTCAAGGAAATAGTTTCCGAATTTTTTCAATTTCCGTTGAAAGTTTCCCTATTTGACTTTTTTCCTTTCTTCCTATATAATGTATTTATATTTCAGGTCGGAGGTGCCTTATGGCTAAGAAAACTGCCCGCAATACCAAAGGTAAGATTATTACCGCAGCGTGGGACCTTTTTTATGAGCAAGGATATGAAGACACAACTATAGAGGAAATTATTGATAAATCAGAAACTTCTAAGGGTTCTTTTTATCATTATTTCGAAGGTAAGGATGCACTCCTTGGTTCACTTTCATATATATTTGATGAAGAATATGAAAAGCTTCAGAGTGAAATTGCCCCGGATGCCAATAGCTTTGATATACTGATGTTTCTTAATTCCAAGCTTTTTTCCGTTATTGAAGAAAGGATTGACATTGACCTTTTAACAAGACTTTACTCTACACAGCTTGTAACAAAAGGCGAAAAGCATTTGCTTGACAACAAGCGTGTTTACTACAAACTTCTTCGAAGGATAGTTTCCGAAGGTCAGAAAAAAGGCGAGCTTACACAGGAAATGAGCGTTAATGAAATCGTTAAACTCTATGCTATGTGCGAAAGGTCTCTTCTCTACGACTGGTGTCTGTGTAACGGTGATTATTCCCTGAAATCTTACTCAAAAACGGTTATGCCTATGCTCTTGAATAAAATAAAAATTTAAGTTTATTTATTAGTACATATATTTGTATAATATTTAGTTTATTAAATTTTTACTATTATATTGCCGTATATATATATATTTATTTTCAACGTAGTGTAGACTGAAGTCTATACTACGTTCTGTATTGCATTCTAATAAAAAATGTGTTATTATAACTAAGATACAAATTTTTTACATAAAGAGAGGTAATTCAAATGGATATTTTCGCATTTGCACTTTATTTCGTAGCAATGCTTACCGTTGGTGTTTTCTTTTTCTTTAAGTCTAAATCAGCTACAGAAAAAGACTACTTCCTTGGCGGCAGAGCAATGGGTCCCTGGGTTACAGCAATGAGCGCTCAGGCTTCAGACATGAGTGCGTGGCTTCTTATGGGCCTTCCCGGAAGCATTCTTGCATTCGGTTTCGGTCAGGCATGGATTGGTATCGGTCTTGCAATCGGTACTGCACTTAACTGGATACTTGTTGCAAAGAGGCTTCGTAAGTTCTCAAAAGCATCAGGCGATGCAATCACTCTTCCTCAATATCTTTCAAACAGATTTTTGTCAAAGAGTCATACCCTCAGCGTCATCTGTGCAGTAGTGTTCCTCGTATGCTTCACAATCTACGTTGCATCAGCATTCGTAGCAGGTGCAGACGTGTTCACAACACTTGTACCCAGTCTCTCTCCGTCAGCTGCTATGCTTATTTTTGCAGCAATCGTTGTAATTTACACATTCCTTGGCGGATTCAACGCAGTTTGCTGGACAGACTTTTTCCAGGGACTTCTTATGATCGGTGCAATTCTTATTGTTCCAATCGTAATCGGTTTTACAAGAAATCTTGACCCTGCTGCACTTACTACCGTCTATGCAGGGCCTAACGGTGAAGAATTCAAGTTCGTTGCAAACTTCTTCAGCGCAAGCTGGCAGGATATTGCTTCAGGTCTTGCATGGGGACTTGGTTACTTCGGTATGCCCCATATTATCGTAAGATTTATGGCTATTGAAAAGCCTTCTATGGTTAAGAAATCAGCAACCGTTGCTATAATCTGGGTTGTACTTTCACTTGCAGCAACTATTGTTATTGCATACCTTGGCAGAATGTTCGTATATTCAAACGGTGTTGACCTTTCAGCAAAGCTCCTTGCAGAAGGAAAACAGTCACTTATCTTTGTCGAGCTTGCCCGTGACGTATTCCCCTCATTTATTGCAGGTCTTCTTCTTGCCGCAATTATTGCAGCATCAATGTCAACTGCAGATTCACAGCTTCTTGTGGCGGCATCATCCTTTGCAAGCGACCTTTACAAGCCAATTATCAGAAAAAATGCTTCCAACAACGAGATGATGTGGGTAAGCAGAATAGTTGTTCTTGTTATCGCGGTAGTTGCTTACTTTATTGCAAGCAGTGAAGGCAAGGCTGCACAGGCCATCATGAACCTTGTATCTAATGCATGGGGTATATTTGGTGCAGCATTCGGTCCGGTAGTTCTTTTCTCACTTTTCTGGAAGAGGTTTACATACAAGGGTGCCGTTGCAGGTATTCTTGCTGGCGCAATCTCCGATATGGTTTGGTTGTGGCTTCCTATTGGCGGAAAAACACTTTCAGCTATTACAGGGGTGTACGAGCTTCTTCCCGCTTTCATTATCGGTGCAATAGTAGCAGCTGTTGTTACTCTTATTGACAAAGCTCCCTCACAGGAAGTTCAGGCAATATTTGAAAAAGCAACAGACAATTCAATAGACGACTAACAAATATCAAAAACAGGCGGTGTAAAAAAACGAGCTTTTTTACACCGCCTGTTTTTTGGGGATAGGAAAAAATGCTTCAGAACGGACAAACTGAGCTGTAAATCCCTGTACACAGGAATTTACAGGTTACCCGAAGGCGTACGATGGTACGTCGAGAGGCGAAGTTTGTTCGTAGCAAAAAGGCACAAAAACGAAGAAAAATCGAATAAAATGAGATTTTTCAACAAAATAAGATAATTGTATGATTTAGAAACTGTCTATATTTCGTATTATTATTGCCTTTTTGCGGTCTGGACTTTTTTTTAGATCCCCTTTTTTCCGTATTCCTTTAGGATGTTTCAGCTAATCATAACTGCGTATCATACTGACTGCCAGATAGACATCTTTTGCACCCATGCTTTTAAGAAGCTTTGCACAGTAGTTGGCAGGTTCACCGGTAGTGTAAACATCAACTACAAGCAAAACTGTTTCTCCGTTAAATGTTTTGGCAGTCTTGGTGTAACACTTACGCACATTCTTTTTTCTTTCAACCCGGTT
>JAZPYX010000058.1:0-42360 GCA_045544395.1 Clostridia bacterium | reverse complement strand
TCGTTAAAATGATCACTGAAGATTTGTTGAATAATACTCATACTTAAATTATATCGTAAAAGTTAAAGGAAAGCAACTACCCCCTCAAAGAATGAGGGGGTAGGGGGTGTTGAAGTGTGATATTTAGTCACACTTTTTTATGAATTAAAATAAACTTGAAAATGGGAGTAAATTTGCTTTAAATCCGCATTGTAATAGAAAAGAAGGTTTGCTAAAATATAATAAAGTACTGTAATTATATCTGAAAGTATCTTTTGCAGTGCTTTGTGTTAAGCTAAAAACATAGGTTTTTGTTTTGGATTTTGGAAAGAAAGGTTGAGGATAACAGATGAAAACTAAAAACAATGCCGATGCAATAAAACAAACAACAAATAAAAAAAGGCGGAAGCTAAATCAGTCAGAATGGCAACTTTATTCTTTGTGTGTGCTTCCGGTACTGTTGGTTTTTATTTTCAATTACTTGCCAATGGGTGGTATCATTATTGCCTTTAAAGATTACAGGTACAATCTTGGTATTTTCGGAAGCGAATGGATTGGATTTGAAAACTTTAAGTTCTATCTTACTTCGCAGGACTTTTTCAGAACTACCAGAAACACATTGGGAATGAATTTTATATTCATTGTACTTGGTCTTGTTTTTGCAGTGCTGATTGCTGTGCTTCTCTTCCATCTTAAGAGCAGAAACGTGACAAAGGTTTTCCAGACAACTCTTATAACTCCGCACTTTCTTTCCTGGGTTGTTGTTGCATATATGGTTTATGCATTCCTTCATCCTCAGTACGGCATGCTGAATGTAATTATTCAGAAGCTTGGAGGTGAGGCTGTTGACTGGTATTCAAAACCGGGGGCATGGCCGATAATCCTCAGTATTGCATCTGTGTGGAAGCACGTGGGAATGGATTGTGTTGTTTACTATGCGGCACTTATGGGTATAGATTCCGGACTTTTTGAAGCTGCTGATATTGACGGTGCAGGTCCTGTACGTAAATTTTTCAAAATTATTGTTCCGGAGCTTGTGCCGCTTATAGTAGTTTTGACAATTCTGAAAATAGGCAGTATTTTCCGTGCAGATTTTGGTCTTTTCTATCAGTTGCCCCGTGATGTAGGTGCTCTTTATCCTACAACGGATGTTATTGATACATACATATTCAGAGCGATGCGTAAAATCGGCGATATGGGTATGTCCAGTGCTGTTGGTCTTTTACAGTCGGCAGTAGGCTTTGTTCTTGTTATTGTTACAAATGCCATTACTAAGAAAATAAGTCCCGATAATGCGTTGTTCTAAGAAAGGAGGATATAACAGTTATGAAACAAAAATCATTGAAAACGCAGATTGCGTTAATTACGTTTTTTACTATTTTTTGTGTTTTAATTATCATACCGTTTGTTCTCCTTGTAAGCGTTTCTCTTTCAAGTGAAGCAGATATAGCTCAGTACGGTTATGAAATCCTGCCAAGAAATCTTGATACAGCAGCGTATAAGTTTATTTTTGAAAATCCTACAAGAATACTTAAAGCTTACGGTGTAACCGGTGCTTTCTCAATTATAAGTATGGTGCTTAGTGTAATTCTTATGGCGATGATGGCTTATCCTCTTTCAAGAAAGCATCTTCGCGGTAGAGTAGGGCTTTCGTTCTATCTTTATTTTACGATGCTTTTCTCGGGTGGTATGGTTCCCAGCTACATCCTTATTACACAGTACCTTAATCTCGGAAACAATTTCCTTGTTTATATAATTCCCGGTCTTATAACTCCCTGGTATGTATTCCTGATAAGAACTTTCTTCCAGGGAATTCCGGAAGAGATTATAGAGTCGGCAAATATCGACGGTGCAAGCGAATATATGATCTTTTTGAAAATTATTATTCCTTTATCAAAACCCGTATTTGCGACAATAGCACTTTTTGTTTTCCTTAACAAGTGGAATGACTGGATGACAACGATGCTTTACGTTGATAATCCTGACCTTTTCAGTCTACAGTATCTTTTGCAGAAAATTATGCAGGATATTCAGCTTCTTCGCGATAACAGTCAGAATGCTATGATGCTTCAGCAGTCGGTAGATGTTCCCAGTGAAACAGTACGTATGGCAATGGCTGTTGTAGTTGCAGGTCCCGCACTTGTAGTATTCCCCTTCTTCCAGAAGTACTTTGTTAAAGGTATTACTGTAGGAAGTATTAAAGGCTGATAAATTCGAATTTAGATGTGAATCTTTATGGGAGGATTAACTATGAAAAAACTACTTGTATTGTTTTTATGCTTTTTGATGACACTTTCTGTTATTGTTCCTTTTCAGGCAGTGGTAAGTGCTGAAGAATTTTTTAGCTACACTCAGGACTTTACAGAAATGAATATGGACGATATTGTGGAAAGAAATACAAATTCAGGTATTTGCTGGTATGACAACGGTTCATATCTGAATAAAACAAACTCAAAATATGAGATTGTTGAGGAAGACGGTAATAGATTCCTCAAATTTACTGCAGCAGATGCAAATGGCGGCGGCTACATATACATTAATTTAAACGATGACACGCTCCTTGACAGTGGTGTTGTTGAAGTAAGCTTCCGTTTTAAGATAGATGCTGACCCGACAGGTACATACAGCATGCGTTTCTTTGAAGCACAGAGCGTAGGTCTTCTTACTCAGCAAGATCCCTATTTTTACACGGGTTGGGGAACAGGAAGAACCGCTATAGGAAACCTTTATGGCAGCTATGACTGGAATACAATGAAATATACTATTGATCTTGACAATGGTACAATAAATCTTATATCAAACGGTACTGATTATGGTCAGGTAAATCTCGGTACAGAATCTGTTCCGTCATCTATAAAATACTTCAGATTTAATCCTGGCTTCAGCAGTTTAGCTGCAGGAAAAACAATTAATGTTTGTTTTGATGATCTTGTAATTAAAAAAGTTGACCCCAATGCAGTGCCTCAATCGCTTTCGCTCGTTTCTTCAAGTGTAGAAGACGGAGATACAGAGATATCTTGGGTTAATTCAATAGAACTTAATTTTGACAAGGATGTAAACAGTGAGTCTGCAAAGAATATTACTCTTACACAAAACAGAAGTGCAGTAACAACAACTGTTGAAACAAAGGGAAGCAGAGTTCTTGTGCGTCATGCGACGCTTACATCAAATGCTCCCTGTACATTGACAATTCCCACAACGGTAGCGGCAGTTGACGGTAGCGTATATGAAAGTGAAACTGTTATAAACTATACTCCTTCAGAAGAATTCAGTGCAGTTGTAGATTTTGAAAACATGGCAAAAGAGGATGCTTCGCTTACGGGCAGAAAAGGTATCGGTATAGATTTTTATGCAAATCACACCTATAATAATAAAACTGCTTCTAAGTTTGAAATTGTAGAAGAAGACGGAAATAAGGTTATGAAGTTTACTGCAGACGGCACCGAAGGTGGCGGATACCTGTATTTTCACCTTAACACTACCTTAAACGAAGGTAAGTATGAAATCACTCTTAAAAATAAAGTGCCTACTGACCCCACTGGTACATACAGTATGAATTTCTTCGAAGCTCAGGGTGCAGGTCTTCTTACGCAGCAGGATGGATTTTTCTACACCGGTTGGGGAACAGGAAGAACATCAGTAGGAAACCTTTACCAAAGCTATGACTGGAATACACTTAAATACATTCTTGACCTTGACAATCAGACTCTCAGCCTTGTTTCAAACGGCACTGATTACGGTCAGGTAAACCTAGGAGCACAGTCTGTTCCTTCAGAAGTAAGTTACCTGAGATTTGGACCTATATACAGCGGACTTGTTGCAGGCAAAACTCTTAGTGCGTACTATGACGACCTTGTAATTAAAAAGGTAGTAGAACCTGAACCCGAGCCGGAATATTACAAATTTACACAGCCTTTTACAAACTTCTCAAAATCTGATATAGGTATTAAGCGTACAAACGGTGAGCTTGACTACTTCTATACAAACGGCTCTTATAATAACTACTCATCAGCGTATTATGACATAGTTGATGACTCGGCTGAACGCGGAAAAGTTCTTAAGATGGTTGCTGCACCCGGAGAAAATGAAGGTAGAATTTTCTACTTCCTCGGACAAACCGTGTCAGACAAGGTTAAATTGGGCTTCAAATTCAAGGTAGAAGGCGATATTTCAAACCGTTATTCTTACAGTGTTATCAGTTCTTCCGCAGGCACTCTCTTAGGTGTGCAGAACGGAACATATTATGCCGGCTGGGGTAGCGGAAGAACGAACCTTAACAACTACACAAAACACGGTGAATGGAATGAAATTTTCTTTACACTTTATCTTGGCACAGGCAGAGCAGACGTAAATATTAACGGCACAGAGCTTCGCTATGTAAATCTTGGTGCAAGCGGTGTTCCTGCAACTACTACCAGTATAAACTATCTTGACTTTGCACCAAGGTTTGATGTTCCTGCCGAAGGCGGCACAGCTATTGCAACTTACTACGACGATATTTATGTAGAAGAACTTCCAGTAATAGTTGCTACCGAAGTTGCAACGCCTGAAATTTCTATAACAGATAACCAGGAAAATGTTGACCTTATAGTTAATGGTATCAGCGTATTGTTTGCAGAGGAGATGAATACGCTTACATTCAACAATGTTAAGTTGTATGAAGGAACTAATGCAGAAGGCTCAGCGGTAAATGTACTTATAACTCCTAATGAGGAAGGTACAGGATTTACTCTTTCAAGTCCTGAGGCAAAGGGTGAAACAATATATACACTTCTTATTCCTACCTCTGTAGAAAGTATGGCAGGCGGTAAGATGGCAAGTGCAAAGCAAGTAACCTTCAAGACGGGTGTTATTGAAAAGCGTTGGTTTAAGTATACTGAAAACTTTGATGATGCTTTAAGCCTTGCGGATGCAGGCTGGACAACTGTAAAGGTTGACCCTGATGCAACTGTAGGTATCGAGGACGTGAAGCTTAAGGTTACCGCACCCAGCTACGAAGAAGCAGGCGGTGACACTACAAGAATAAAGATGAACTTTGGCGTTGCAAAGGATAATGAAACAGGTTTTGCACCTAAGCTTAAGGGTACATATAAGGTTGAATATACGATGCAGTTTGATGAAGTGCCGCTTTACAATAACGTTAATATGCTTCAGATTTACGGTGGCGGAGATAATTCAGACGGAAGTCTTCTTGTGAACGTAGATATGATGGCAGATGCAAACAGATTTGCTATCAAGGCTGCACACAGTTCTACAGGTGCTATGCAGTACGGTACTGCAGACAAGACTCTCTTTAAGAATCCCGGAACACCTATTACTATGACATACATCCTTGATTTCGATGCAGAAACATGGAAGATGTACTATAACGGAATTCCGGCACTTTTCGGAGAACAGAAGTTTGTAACATCTCTTAACAAGTCAAATACTCCTGTTGGTGATGACATTCAGCTTCGTTTCAATTTTTCAGATGACTACGGAACAACACCGACAGACCATTTGTATACAATGACATTTGATGATGTAACAATCAAGGAATTAAATAAGCCTGTTGTAGAAGCATCTAACATACTTACTGGTGCGGCAGTAGCGGTTGATGAAAATATCACACTTGAATTCAGCACTCCTGTTGCTCCAGATAGCCTTACAGAAATTGAACTTTATGAGAAATCAAATGCACAGAATAAGATTCGTTTCTCAACAGCACTTGATGAAAGCGGTAAGGTAGTTACACTTAAACTTCAGGAAAACATGAAGGCTGCAAAAGCATACACTGTTAAAATTCCTGTAACTGTAATGAGTGTTGACTATGCTGAAGCAGACGAGCAGTTTATCAACTTCACAACAAAGGCTACACCGCCATCAGTAAGCAAAATTGCATCCGTGATAAAGGTAAACGGTGCTGCTCCTTCCGGTGCAATTAAAGCAAATGATAAAGTAGACGTAACAGTTACTTTCAAGAATGAGACAACAAGTTCGCAGACAGCTTTGGTTATTATCGGATTTTTTGACGGAAACGGCACTATGAGATCTTCATCTTGCGGACAGCTTGATATTGCAGCAAATAAGGAATCAGAGGAAGTTGCTGCAGAGCTTACAGTTCCGGCAGGGGTTTCCGATGGTTATGTAAAAGTATTTACATGGGACAGCTTTACAAAATTGAATTCTGTTTGTGATGCAACGAAAATTCCGGAAAATTAAACGGTGTTGACAATAAGACAGATATTCAGGAGGAGGTTCTATGAGTAGATTAAAAAGAACTATCAGTATAATTTTAATACTCATTATGATATCTTCTGTATTTATTGTTTCAGCAGATGATACAGCTTCTTACGAGAAGGATACGGTTCGTATGAATAAGTACGGCCTGCTGAAAGCACTGGGACTTTATACAGATGATATGAAAATGGATGAATGTGATAGAAGCTTTACCCGTGGAGAATATGCACGCATTCTTGCACGTTTCTATGGGGTAAGTGATACAGATACAGTTTCTGCTACACCTTATACTGACGTAGCAGCAGAGCATAAAGCAGCAGCTGGTATCGTTTGCCTGACTGACAGAGGTCTTCTCAGCGGTCAGGCAGACGGAACCTTCAGACCTGACGATCCGATTACTGCTGAACAGGCGGTAAAAGCGCTTGTTATTATGGCAGGTTACGGCGAACACGCAAAGAAGCACGGTGGATATCCCGCAGGTTATGTGAAAATGGCTCTTGATACAAAGATTACAAAGTCTGCAGCACCTTCAGGAAAAGCAATGACTGTAGGTGAATTTACAGATATGCTTTACGATATGCTTCACGCTGATATCCTTGTAGAAACTGGATATTCTGATGAAAACTTTTTTTACAGAATTACAGAGGGCGATATAGTACTTAATCATTATTTTGATGTCTATATTGAAGAAGGGATATTCAATGTGAATGGCGGAACGACCCTTATGGGAGAAGAAAAAGCAGACCCGGGGGTTATAAAAGTAGGAAACAAAGCCGTCTACTCAAACGGCGATTATTCGGAGTTTTTCGGACGAAAAGTTTCGCTTTATTACAGAAAGTCTGAAGGAAAGCATCTTGACGATGCTGTATATATTGACTCTGAAGATAATTATAATGAAGTAATCACTGTTTTATCAGAAGATATTATTGATACAACAACAGCATTTGAATTCAGATACTATTCTTCAAGCGGAAGAAACCGCAGTGTTTCACTTCCTAATGATGCAAACGTTGTTGTTAACGGAAGAATAAAACCCCTTTATTCAAAAGACGACCTTATGCCGAAAACCGGTATTGTAAAGCTTATTGATGCCGGTGGTGACGGTATATTCGAAACAGTAATTGCTGAAAGTTACCTGACATATTGGGTATCGCAGGTATCAGCATCGGATAACGGAATATTAATTGGTGACAAGCTTGGAAAACCAGCCTTTGAAATTAATACCGAAGATGATGAGGTTTCTGTTATTCAGAATGGAAAGGCATCTTCAATTTCTGCTATTACAAAAGGAAATGTACTTTTAGTTGCAGCAGATAAGACTCTTGAAAACGGTGTCGATACAGAAGCTGAATGTTACAAGATGATTCTTGGAACAGAAACTGTTACCGGTACTGTTACAATGATGGATGAAGATACTGTAACAATTGACGAAACAGAATACAAGGTAAGTAGTGATTATAATCAGCAGAAATACCCTCTTAAGCTTGGTATGAACAGTATTTTCTACCTTGACGCATATAACAGAGTTGTTTCTGCAAGTTCTTCAACAATGGCTACTTATGGCTATCTTATTGCAGCTGCTCCTACAAAAGGGATTAACCAGAAGCTTGAGTTCAAGCTTTTCGATCAGGATGGCGAAATAAAGATATACAAAGCGGCAGAAAGTCTTAAGATTGACGGATATTCATACCGCGGAAAAAATACACAAGCTATAGAAAGTCTCAAATCAGCTGCAACAGAATACCGTGTAAAGACAACCTTTACAGCAACAAACGGTACAGGATGTGAGCAGCTTGTACAGTATAAGCTAAATACAGACGGAGAAATAACTTCTCTTGATACTCTGTTGACAAATAAGGGATACAACTCTCCTGAGGACGAGGGACTTCATTTTGATATGCTTCTTGAGGGGTCTGAGGCTTCAACGCTTTACTATTTTGCCCAGGGTAAGACAATTGCAGGGCGAGTATTCTTTTCTGATTCATTGCCATTCTTTAATATTCCTTCAGATTTGGATAAAGAAAAAGATTACAGAATCGGAAGTATGGGTGACTACCCGGGTGAGAAGATAACATCCTATCTTGCAGTATTTGACAGTGATGAATTTTTCCGTGCAAAGGTTATCGTTACTCCTGCAGGTGGCTCAGGTTCGCTTTACTATCTTGAAATTGAAAATATGATGGTAGTTGACGGATTTAAGAGTGTCCGTAACAGCAACGATGAATTTGTAAAGGGGATAACAGGCGTGCGTATTTCAGACGGCAGCCGTATAACGGTTATTCCCGATAAGAGCGAAAGAGTTGACGAGGCTAAGCTTGAAAAGGGCGATATTGTCCGCTGGACAGAAAATACTAGTGGCGAGGCAGTCGTTATTGAAAGGACTCTTTCTCCATATGATGATGACGGTACTTTCCTTGGTGAAAACGGCGAGCAGAAGCACGACTTTGCATGGTATACAAATGTCAGAATTGCAGTTGGAAGAGCAGTTGCAACAGACGGTGAATTAATAAAGCTTCACTATGCAGCATCAAAGCTCATTCCTCCAGCAAATACTGAAGTAAACTATCTCAGCAGAGTTGAACGTGTTCTCGTATATGACCGTAAGGTCGGAGAAATAAGAATAGGAACACTGATGGATTTGGAAACAGATAAAGACCTTGGCGAAGGTAAAGGTAACAGAGTTTTCACATATCAGGACTATAACGCTATCAAATGGATGGTAATATTCAAATAAGGAGGTGGAGCTATGAAAAAGACATTAAGAAAAATATTATCACTTATGCTTGCTTTTCTTATGTGCGTGCCGTGTATTGCATCGGTAGCAATTGCAGAGGAAGAGCTAACGGATGAAGTTATTTATGTTGATGCAAAAGGTAAAAAAGCAGGTGACGGCAGCATAGAAAAGCCTTTCACGGATATTGAAGACGCTAAAAAGGAAGTAAGAAAAATCCGTGATGCAGGTAAATCAAAAAAAGTAACGGTATATCTTCGTGGTGGACACTATAATCTTGATGAAACACTGTCATTTACAGGTCAGGACAGCGGAAGTGAAAACTTCTCTATAGTGTATTCTGCATATCCCGGAGAAGAGGTTATTCTTACAATGGCTGAGAGTATAAACGGCTCCAGATTCCAGAAGGTAACCGATAAAAACGTTCTTGCAAAAATAGACAAGTCTGTACACGATAAGGTTGTTCAGATAAATCTTTACGACCAGGGAATATCCTCTGTAGGTACAATGACAGAAGACGGTGCATTTCAGGATGACGAGAATTCGTGTCCTATCCTTGTTGTAGATGGAAAAATGCAGACCCTTGCCCGTTGGCCGAACTCAGGCTGGGCATATCAGGGTAAATTTGTAAGATATAATAACAGCGGTGGTGCTTTCTGTTACACGGAAAATATGGGTGATAAGTGGAAGGATGCGAAGGATGCATGGTATCACGGTTTCCCGTACTATCTGTGGAGTGATACAGCAGCTCCGATAACCTTTGAAACAGAGAAAAAGCAGATTAACCTTAACAAGTATTTTGCTTACGGTATTCTTGAAGGAAACCCCTACTATATAAAGAATCTTATCGAAGAGCTTGATGCTCCCGGTGAGTGGTTTGTTGACAGAGCAACCGGTATTCTTTATATATACCCAAGACTTCCCGACGTAGCAAAAAGTGATTTCCAGTATGTTGCAAAGACAGACACGATTGTGGAATTCAACGGTGCTTCATACATAACGCTTGACGGACTTATTATCGAGGGTACACGCGGTCTCGGTATGGAAATCAAAAACTACAGCCACCATAACCTTATTACTAACAGTGAATTCAGAAACTTAGGCAGAAAAGCTATTGAAATGAATTCAGGCTCAAACAATAACGGTATAACCTGGTGCCATCTTCACGATTTATGTAAAACAGGTATCAATATTTCAGAAACTACAGCAGATTTCACGACACTTGAGCATACAAAAAACTATGTTGAAAACTGCCATATTGAAAACTACGGTATAACATCAATCTGTTATTGTGCAGGTATTCGTGTTTACGGTGTAGGTAACAGAATAGCCAATAACCGAATCCACGGTGCTGACCATGTTGGTATATACCTTAACGGTAATGATAATATAATCGAGTATAATGAATTATATGACCTTGTAAAGCTTGCAGAGGATATGGCGGCAATATACTGCTGGTCAGACTATACAAATCTTGGTCATATAATCCGTTACAACTCATTACACGAAATCTACGGCCCCACAGACGGACCTCCGAGAACTCATACAGCACATGCTATATACTTTGACGACTCGGCTTCATTTGGTACATTCTACGGCAATACCTTTGCAAATATGGAGGCAGGTATTTATTCAAACGGCGGTGCGTACCATAATCTTCAGAATAACCTGTTTATTAATGTTGATAAGTTTGCAATGAATATCTGGAACTGGTGTTCGGCGAGCGATACGAATACTCTTGATGCAAACCAGCGTCTTATGGATGCTATCGCAAGAGGAGATGCAGAGTGGCCGACACACGGACAGTATAATCACAAGTACAGAGAGCTTTACTGGGAAGAGAAGTATCCTTCGGGCAAAGCGGCATACGATGCAAAGTATCCGTGGCTTGCAACACATCTTCAGGATGACCCGTTCCTTCCCAAGAACGTTACAATCAAAAATAACGTATCTGTAAACGGTGGAATGAAGACCTACGGAAAGGATTTCCGTTCCAGCGGGCTTGTTAATAAGATGGGTGATGTTGGAGAAAACTATAATCTGACAAGTGAACAGGGACCGGTTGTTGACGTTAATCAGGGCGTGTACAATCTTTCAGATTATACCGCTGTTCACGAGGTTATCCCGGGATTTGAGGAGCTTGACGTTACAAAAACAGGTCCCGAAGGAGTAAAGAACCTTACAGTAGGCGACTTTAATACAATTACTCCTCTTATCGAGCAGAAGGAGCTTGACGGTACATCTGTTACCTTCACATGGGAGGATTCCTCCGGTGCAGACAGCTACAGACTGGTTATTGCTACAGACAGAGAGTTCAAGAATCTTGTATATGACCAGACAGTAAGAAGAACTTATGAGACTGTTAAGAATCTTCGCTTCAACCGTCAGAAATATTACTGGAAGGTAGAGGCTATTTCAAGCTCACACGCCTATACAGGCACAAAATGGAATGTAAACGGTGTGCAGACCTTCAGAACAAGCACAAGCAGTATTCCTTCCTATTACAAGTACGACATTGCACTTGACAGTGCTTTAAACAGACTGGAAAATGCTGTTGAAGGTAGCGAAGGCGGTCAGTTCTCTCCCGGTTCAAAAGCAGAGTTCCAGACAAAAATCAATGCCATTGTATCAACTATTAAGGGTAAGGTAAGTCAGAAGGATGTTGATAAGGCAACAAACGACATTGAAGTAGCACATGAAGCGTTCCTTCTTAATCAGCAGTCAGAAATTCTTGACATTGGTAAGCTTTTAGAAGACCAGGGTGCATGGGCAGCAAACAGAGGTGACGGTGTAGCGTTTAACTTTGATGATGCAGGAAACCTTGTTGTTGAAGAGACTGGCGGCCCGGCATATAAGATGGTATGTTATGTCAAGGATAAGCTCGAGAATCATCAGATTGCAAAACTGCGTGCAAAGTTCGAATTCAGAAGTGATTCGACAAGCGAGTACGTTGGTATTAACCTGCGTACAAAGAATACACAGAGCTTTGTATGGCCAAGTAATAAGGCATATTCTCTTGTAATTCTCCGTGACTATATTGAGCTTCAGTATTTCGACGGAGGCGGACATATCCTTGAGGTTGCACACACAAATAAGCTTGCAGACGGAAAAGAACACGACCTTGAATTCGGTGCGCTTTCAGTCGGTGAGGGTGTAAGGCTTCTATTTAAGATAGACGGCGAGGTAATCTTCGATTATCTTGACAAAACAGGATTTGTTCCGGATATAGGTTATTTCAGTGCGTTTGCATGGAATATCCCATTCACAATTATGAAAACTCAGGAATAATAGAAAAGAACCTCAGGGTGGCTGAGAAGTCAGCTGCCTTGAGTAATTCAGAAGGAGTTGACATTCTAATATGAAAAAAATATTGGCTTTAATGCTTGGATGTCTGCTTACAGTAAGCTGCTTTACCTTGGTTACATCTGCGGAGGATGTTTTTTCTGCATCGGTTAATGAAGCAGCAACTGTAATGACAATAAGCGGGACAAGTGAATTGACTGAGGGTACTACTGTTTCAATTACGGTTCTGATGCCCGGCAAAACACTGGCTTCATTAGCAAGCGGCTCACTTGACGGCTTGGCATTTCTTTTCGAAGAAGTAAAGCTTGCATCCGGCGGAGTATTCAACTATACATATAATCTTCCTGAGAATATGAAATCAGGAAGATACAACGTATATGTTAAGGTATACGGTGAGGATAAATACCGCGAAAGTTTTATTGACTACAAAAACGTTGCTGCTGCAAATAAAGCGGCTGAAGAATTAAACGATGGTGCATCTGTTTCTACTGTTGTTAATTCTTATTCGACAGATATTGACGTTGATGCAGGTACAAAGTATGATGCATATAGCGACACAGAAAAGGATTACGTCATCGCTTATATTGAACAAAATAAAGGTGAGGGAGATATTTCTTCCGAGAAGCTTACACAGCTTTTAAGAGACGGTGTAGAAAGAGTAGAGTCCCTTAAAGCTGTTAAAAAGCTTGACCGTCCCGATGTAAAGACATATCTTGAAGAGAATAGTGATGCACTTGGTATTTCTTCTGCTACGTTTGGTCGTTACAATGCATTAACAGATATGCAAAAGCAGCTTGCAATTGTGAATTTTGCAAACGGACTTACATCTGTTACTGACCCTGATGTGCTTGATAAGCTTCTTAGTGACAGTATTATAGCGGCTCTTGGGTACAAGAATGAAAGCGGTTCAGGCTCCGGCGGTGGCGGAGGTGGAAGCTTTGGCAGTGGAAACCGTGTCACAAGCGGCGGTGGGGCATATGCTCCCTCTGAACCTTCAGTTGCTCCTTCAGGAGACAAAAAATACACAGATATAGAGAATGTAAAATGGGCAGAGACGGCTATTAATGCTCTTACCGATGCGGGAATTGTAAACGGTAAAGCAGAAGGTAAGTTCTATCCTGCAGATACTCTTACACGTGAAGAGGCAGTAAAAATAATAGTTCTTGGATTTGGTCTTGAAGAAAAAGGAAATATGGCATTTGATGATATAGTAAACGGTGCTTGGTACAGTGACTATATTAATATAGCTGTTAAATGCGGTGTCATAAAAGGTGTTTCAAATTCTCAGTTCGGAATAGGACAGCCGGTTTCACGTCAGGATATGATGGTTATGCTTGCACGTGCAGCAGCATATAAAAACAAGGAAATTCAGAGTGTAAAGCAGGTAAGCTTTAAAGACAGCGACAGTATCGCAGACTATGCCAAGGATGCTGTACAGACTATGGCAAACGCTGAAGTGATAAACGGACGTGAAAACGGCTGCTTCGACCCTGCTTCATCTGCAACACGCGCAGAAGCGGCACAGATGTGCTACCGTTTACTTAATAAGCTTCAGTTACTTTAAGAAGCAACCATACAGGGATTGTGAAAATGTGGTTTTCGTATGTCCCTGAAAGGAGGAGATTATATGCGAAAATTCAATAAAATCGTATGTATGATATTAGCGGTTGCCGTAATGATGTCCTGTACCGGTGTTGCTATGGCTGACAATACAAGCAGCGTATCTGAGGAAACAAATGAGCTTCTTATGGAAAAATACGAGCTGCTCAAAGCTATAGGAGTTTACGAGGATGCACACGAAATGCACTATTTTGATGAACTTCTCACAAGAGAGCAGTATGCTTCTATTTTGTCCGGTTTTTACGGTGTTACTGTTGAAATGAGTGAAAGCTCTCAGGAAGCACAGACCATTTACAGTGACGTTCCGTATGATAAATGGTCTGCAGGAAGTATATTTTTCCTTACAGACCGTGGAGTTATGTCCGGATATACTGACGGAAAATTCCGTCCTGAAAGCCCTATAACTATTGAGCAGGCAGTAAAGGGTATTGTAATCACTCTTGGTTATGAGGCTCAGGCAAACTACCTTGGCGGTTATCCAAAGGGCTACACTAATGTGGCTTCTCAGCTCGGAATTATTTCATATAATTCATCATACGATAAAAATATTACCTGCGGTGAGTTTATAGAAATGCTCTATAAAACTCTTCATACAGAAATGCAGGAAATGAAGGGCTACAGCGAAGACGGAATTATATATGAAGTGCGAGAAGGCGATCTGGCACTTGGTCGTTATTTCGATGTATATATTGAAGAAGGTATACTTAATGTCAATGGAGGCAGTGCCCTTGCGGGAGAAACTCCTATGAAAAAAGGGAATGTTAAAGTTGGAAGAGTTAAGTATCAGAGTGACAGGGACTTCTTCGAGTTTTTTGGCAGAAATGTACGACTTTACTACAAACAGTCACGTGATATGGGTGTGGGTAAAGCACTTTATATGACTATCAATGGCACACATAATGCTGTTACAACCGTTTTGGCAGAAGATATTACTGCAGTTTCATCCGGAAAAATTTCTTACCTGAATAAGAAGGGAAGAACTATCAGCGTAAAACTTCCCGGTAATGTAAACGTTATCTATAACGGAAGGTTGAAGCTTCTTTATAAAAAAGAAGACCTTATGCCTAAGGTCGGTAGTGTTACGCTTGTTGATGCAAACAATGACTCCGTCATCGAAACTGTAGTCGTTGAAAGCTACCTTAACTACTATGTTGCAAACTCAGGCGAGTCAGGCGAACTTTTTGTAATTACAGACAAGGGAGAGAAAACCCCCGTGAAATTTGATTACGAGAAGGACGAAGTGTTCGTTTTGCGTGACGGTGAAGAAATTCTGCCTGCTTCAATAAAGAAGGGAGAAATCCTCAGCGTGGCTGCAGATGTTATGGATGAAAAGGGTGTAAAAGCCGAGGCTTCATATTACAAAATTCTGGCAAGTGACGAAACTGTGAGAGGAACAATCACAGCGTTCGGTGACGGTGAAGCTACGATAAAGGATGTTATATACAATCTCAGCGGAGATTATGATATGAAAAAATATCCGATTAAATCAGGTTCTGAAGGGATTTTCTATCTTGATATATTCGGAAACATCGCTGCAATGAGTGATGAAACAGAGGAAAGCTACGCGTTCCTCGTTACAGCAGGTCAGAAAAAGGGTGTGAATACGAAGGTTGAGGTAAAATTATTCAGTGCTGACGGCAGAATGTATGTGCTTGACTGTGCCGAGAATATAAAAATCGACGGATATCCGTATGCAGGTAAAGCAAACATGATTCTTGACTCTCTGTCTGTTGCATCGGCAAGCTACAGAGAAAAAACAGGCTTTGTGTCTGAAAATTCCAAGGGCTATGAGCAGCTTGTTCACTATCGTCTTAATAAGGATAACGAGGTTTCCTTCATTGACACTGTTGAATCAAACAAAGGCTTCAAAAGTGCAGAAGAAGACGGTATGAACTTCGCACTGCTTCTGGAAGCATCTCCGGCACAGAACGTATACTATTTTGCTAAAGGCAATACTCTTTGGGGAAAGATTGCACCAATAGACAGCACAGTGTTGTTTAATATTCCTTCAGATCTTCAGGAGGAAGAGAACTACTCTGCGGCAAAATATCTTGATACCGTAGATAGTGCTGAAAATACCGGTACGAAGTACATGTCAGATATTGCAGTGTTTGATTCGGATGAGTTCTACAGAGCAGGAGCACTTGTTCTTGCAGGCTCTGCAAATAATGAGGTTCAGGAAAAAGAGCTTAACAATATGATTCTTGTAGAAAAATTCGTATATGCAATGAATAAGGATACAGAGGCTGTAAAGGCAGTAGTCGGTTATCGTGTAAAGGATGGTACAAAGGTTACTGTAAAGCCTAAGACAAACAAGATTCTTGAAGACGCAAAGATTGAAGTCGGCGATATTATGCGTTGGTCATCTGACACAGACGGAAATGCCGTTGTTATCGAGAAGACCTGTTCACCATTGGGAGCAGACGACGGTACTTTCCTTGGAGAAACAGCTCCACATAAGCACGACTTCAGATTCTATACAGATTTCCGTATTACTGTAGGTAATGCAGTTGCTCTTGACGGTGATGCTATACGTATTCATTATTCTGTATCAAAGCTATTTGCACCGTCAACAGACGAGGTTAATCACCTTAATTCTTTAGCTATAGTGCTTGTGTATGATACAGAAACAGGCGTTGTTTCAAGAGGAAGTATTATGGATATCAAGACTGAGCAGGATTTTGGTGAAGGTAACGGAAGCAAAATCTTTACCTATCAGCAGTACAGCGTGCTTAAGTCAGTAGTAGTGTATAAGTAACGGAGGATTAAGACTATGACAAATAAGTTAAGAAAACCGCTTGCTGTTATACTTGTGCTGGCGATGTGTATGCAGCTTATGGTATGTATTCCTGCTTTTGCAAGTGATGAGGCTGAAATTTATGTTGCACTGTCCGGTGAAGACAGTGCAACAGGAACTGCTGACAGTCCCTATAACACAGTGGAGAAAGCTATAGTAGCTGCAAGAACACTGGTTAATTCAGGCTCATACAGCAAGGTTAATGTAATCATACGTGAAGGCACGTATTCTTTTGAAAACGGCTTGGAATTTTCATCTCTTGACACGGGAAATTCAAGCTGCAAGATTGAATATAAGGCATATCCGGGAGAAGAGGTTATTTTCACAACATCTTCAAAGGTTAAGTATTCTGACTTTTCAAAGGTCGAGGATGAAGAAGTTCTTGCAAGAATCCCCGAAAAGGCAAGAGGTTATGTTATTCAGGCAGATTTTGGAGAGCTTGGAATTCCTTATGGTAGAATGATAAAGAACAGATATATGACATTTACCGAAGCGTCAAGTCCCATTCTGTATGTTGACTCACAGATGCAAAATATCGCACGCTGGCCAAATGCAGGTTGGGCATTTCAGGGAGAAATTATTGATTCTGGTGAAGGCGGAAGCGGTGCATTTCTTTACGGGGAAGAAAAGGATAACTGGAAAACTGCAACGGAAGCGTGGTATCACGGCTTTGGCTACCACCTCTGGGCTGATGAAAGTGCTCCCGCATCCTTCGATACGGAAAATAAACAGATAAATCTTAACGGCGAGCTTGCTTACGGACTTCTTGAAGGAAGACCCTATTATATATACAATCTTCTTGAAGAGCTTGACTCTCCCGGAGAATGGTTCCTTGACAGAAGTACAGGAATTATGTATATGTATCCCGAAGCAGACCTTTCTGAGAGTGACATCAGGTATGCAACCTCGGAAAAACCCATAATAACAATTAAAAATGCATCATACATAAACTTTACAGGTATAACTTTTGAGGGTGCTCCCGGTGGCGGTATTTCTATCACAAACGGAAGCCATCACAATATTATAAAGGACTGTGAATTCAGAAATCTTGGTATGGTTGGTGTTGAAATAAAAACCGATTCGTACGAAAACGGCATTACAGGCTGCTATATGCACGACCTTTGTAAGACGGGTGTGAATATCACAGAGCAATCAGGAGATTTCAAGACGCTTAAACATAATAACAACTATGTTGAAAACTGCCATATCGAAAACTACGGACTTACATCCTATGGTTATATGGCTGCAATCAGAGCCTACGGTATAGGAGACAGAATATCCCATAACCGTATAAACGGTGGTAAGCATCTTGCAATCTACCTTAACGGTAACGATAACGTTATCGAGTATAACGATATTTACAACGTTATGAATACTGCCGAGGATATGGCGGCAATATATTGCTGGTCTGACTGGACTAATCTCGGCCATAAAATCAGATATAATATAATTCACGATATGCCCGGCACCAAGCTTCCCAACAGAACCCACAATGCTCATTCAATCTATTTTGATGACAGTGCGTCAAATGCAACAATTTACGGTAACGTAATTGCAAACGTAGAAGCAGGTATTTATACAAACGGCGGTAGCTATCACGATATTCAGAATAACATTTTTATAAATAATGAATTGTTTGCAACAAATATATTCAACTGGTCGTCCCAAACCGATGATATGTCAATTGAGGCTAACAGAGTTCTGATGGAATCAATTGCAAACGGAGATGAAGAGTGGGCAGGATATCAGGCTTATACCTATATCAATCACAGGTACAGACAAATGTACTGGGAACAGAAGTATCCGGAAGGTAAGGCGGCATACGATGCAAAATACCCGTGGCTTGCAACATTTCTTCAAAGTGACCCGTTCCTTCCCACACACAATACTGTCAAGAAAAATGTTTCTATAGGTCTCAATAACGCCACCTACGGAGACGCTTTCAGAATCGGTAATATTGTTGTTGAACGTGGTGATGTGGAAAGTAATATTACATTTGAAGGAGGTCTTTCTACAGATGATGTGCATAATGTTACTGATTATTCAGGTATACTTTCCATGATTCCTGATTTTGAGGAGCTTGATATCACAAAGACAGGTATCGAGAACGAAACCGGACTCAAGGTAGGCGATTTCACTGTAAAACAACCCTTCAGAATGGATACCAAGGGCGACGAAGAAAAGATTATGTTCCACTGGAAAAACTCATCGGGTGCCGATAAATATACCTTGACAGTTGCTAAGGATGAAAGCTTCAGTGATATTGTTTTTGAAGAAGAAACAAATCTTAATTACATTGATGTCAGTGACCTTGATTATACAAAAAATAAGTACTACTGGAAGGTAACTGCAAAGTCAACCTCTCACGCTTACAGTGACACAACTGAGAACAGTGAGGGCGTGCAGATGCTTGACTATAATCAGTTTACACTCAGTGAAACAGATTTTGCGAATGTGCTTGAAAGCTTCGCGGAGGAATTTGATTCTACAGCTGCAGTAAGCTACAAGGACTTTACAAAAGAAGAAAAAGAATATGTTGTAAAAAATATTGCTGAGAACAAAAAAGGTCTGTGGACTGAAGACGATGTTAAAGAGCTGTTTAAGAATGCTGTTGATAAGGTGAATAATATCAAGGTTATCAAAAATATGTCTGAGGAAGATATAAAGGTTGCTGTTGAAAGCGATTATACAAAGCTTGATATATCTCCCGAAACATACAATGAGTATACAGTTCTTAAGACTGCAGGAAAAGAAAAGGCAATAAGCGAATTTACAACTATGCTAAAAAATACTGCAGTACCTTCTGACCTTGAAAGTCTTTTTAGAGATGCGGTTGCACTCGGAAAGAGTGAGGATGAAAAGAACGAGGAGGAGAATTCATCCCAGGGAAGCTCCGGCTCATCCGGTGCCGGTGGAGGCGGTGGCTCATACAAGCCTAGCCACAAGGTGACCATTGATGAAAAGCTTCCTGAGAAAAAGGATGAGCTTCATGAGGTTCCTGTATCTGAATTGACATATTCAGATATAGATAATGTGCCTTGGGCACAGGAAGCTATCCGTAAATTGACAGAAGCAGGAATTGTAAATGGTAAAGGTGAAGGTATTTTTGCACCAGGTGAAACTGTAACTCGTGAAGAAGCGGTAAAAATGATTGTAACCGGATTCGGATTATCAGAAAAAGGTCCAATGGCATTTAAAGATGTTTCGGAGGATGCGTGGTATAACGAGTACATCGCAATAGCAACGGCCTGTGGAGTAGTAAACGGTATATCTAAAGAAGAATTTGGAGTAGGTATACCTGTTACACGTCAGGATATGATGGTAATGCTTAAACGGGCAGCAGATTACAGCGGAATGGATATATATAGAATTCAGACCATAAGATTTACTGATAGCGAAGATATTGCAAAATATGCAGAAGATGCAGTACAGGTTATGGCTGACGGTGGAGTAATCAGCGGAAAGGGTAACGGAAAGTTTGAACCCCTTATGTATGCAAGCCGTGCTGAAACTGCAGTTATGTGTTATCGCTTGTTTGCTAAGCTTGTAATTTTATAATGTAAAAAACTCTGTACGAATATGAAACGTACAGAGTTTTTACTGTTTTCTCGATTTAGTCAAGACACGACGCAGGGTGAAGCAACACGCTTCTTTTTTATTACTGTGTTGTTATTTCAATTTTATCAATGCCAAAGGGCTTTGCTTTTTCCCCTGTTGTGCGAAGCAGGTTGTAAGGAGTATTAAACACCGTTATTTCTGCAACTGTTCCACTGTCAAGGTTGAAAAGTTCTGTTTCGGGAACCTCCGAATAGAATGTTAATTCGCGTTTACCGATTTTGATGCGGCAAATGTCAAAACTTCCGTAAACTGAAAGCAGTGTGCCTGAAAGCCCGTCTTCCGGAAGCTTTGCATTATAGGTAATGGCACCATAGTAATAGGGCATACCGCACTGTGTTACATCGTTTGTATACTCACCAAGCTGCGTCAGTGTTTCACCGTCAACGTCAAAATCCCCTGAAAGGTACACCGGCTCAAAGCTTGTTGTGTTGAAGGAATAAAGATGTACCGGGGTGAAGCTTTTAAAGTCGGGGGTGTAGTTATTACATTTTTTATACTCTACTGCAAGGGTGTTTTTACCGTCTGCAATAAATCCGGTAATATCCGCACCGAAAAATCGGGGATCGTGTTCGGCTTCGGTAAAGTTTTCAATTCTTTTACCGTTAAGCTCAATAAAATCATAGTTATTTGCATATTCAAAATATGCTTTAACCGTTCCGATTTTATTTTTATGTACAGTAAAAGGATATTTCACCTTTACCGTTTCACCGTCCGGGAGCGCATAAAATTCCTTGTGAAGATTATCAATGTTGTTTTCACGGTATGACTTTCTGCCAAAGCAGGCGTTAACTGTCTTAAGAGGCAGAATATTTTCCCCTGCGGATGAAAGAACAAAGGGAACATTACATACCTTTTCACCGTAGGCAAGCTTAAGCTCATCAGTGTAGGGGGGGATTATGTCATAACTAAATTCATCTGAAACAATAAGAAGTACAGTTTTATTGTTTTTCAGAATAAATTTACATTCATCGTCTGCTTTAGGAATTTCGTAAATTTCACCGTTTGAACTGTCTGCAGCAAAAAGCTTTTTGGAAAGGCTTGAAACGGTAATTTGCGTGTCTCCTTTTGTTGCAGTAATGTATATGTATTCGTTTTCGTTGTCATTTCGGCGGTTAACAGTAATATACTTATCACCAACTATCGAGGCTGATGTACTGTTATCTGTAATAGTACAGTTTTTCGGTGAAAGAGAAGTGTCAAGTGCAATTGCTTTACCTGAAAAAGCATCGGGCAATGTGACGGTATTTTTTTCATAAACGACAGTGCTGTAAGAATTTTCACCGACTTTGATTTTACCGTCAACACATTTTGAAAATGATGTAAATATATCTTTTTCTACTATGTGGAACTGAATATTCTGAGATTTAAAATGCTTGCATAATTCCGAAAAGAAATCATAGCTTTCGATAGAATAAACAATAAGCACGTCTGCCGAGGATTTCGTTTCTGATGTAACTTTTGAAAATCTTGAAATTCTGCCTGACATGTCCGTTTCAGAAGATGAAGAAAGAACAAGAGAACTTTCCTCATACTTCCTTCTGTCGGTAAGGGAAAATGCTACACTGTCATAGCATATGTTTTTTGCCCCCATTGCACAAAGCTCAGATGCTTTATTAAATCTCATTGCTGCAGGAGCAAACTTTCCTGTCGCAAGATATACAGTAAAAGGTTTATTGAACTGTGAGCTGATTGTTTCGGCAAGCTTGAATTCCATTGTATCAGGATTATCTGAATTAATATTCAAAGCAATGTTATCAGCCTTGATATACTGTTTTTGCCTGGATACTGTATTTTTACCCCGTACAGAAATAGCTAGCTTGAGATTGTTTTCATTACATTTTGAGTGAAGTGGGTTTATAAAATTTTCAACGATACATTCACTGTATATGGAGTAATACTCAGAAATTTTATCTTTGTTATCTGCAAGGAGCTTTTTTCCGTATTCTGCTTTATCGGGATTACCAAGCTTTTTGAATACTTCAGGTGAGTGAAGGGTACTGTCAACGGGAAAGTTAACAGAGGTTACAATCCCTTTTATTTCATAACCGACAAATCTTTTACATTCACGGATGTATCTATCATATACTTCTTCAATAAAGCACCTGGTTACAAAGCTATTTGTAATATCAGAAACAGGTAAACGCTTTGATGCACGCAGTGAAGAAATATCTCTGAGTACAATAGCAGAAGATGCACTTTCACTGAGGACTTCATCTGTTTTTTCTATGTCTTTTTTTTCAGCTTTAAAAAAGTCCCGCATTCTGTAATCTGTTACGCTGGTAACTTCACCGCCGCCGTTTCCGCTGGCATCAGAATTTTCGTCAAAAATCCAAAGCACAATGCCGTAGCGGGAGCTTCTTCTTGCTGCTGTACGCACAAACTCAAAAAAATCCGATGATAAGTACCTGGTAACAAGACCCTTTGAGGGGCGGATATAAACCTCTTTTATTCCCATTTCTGAAAAAGAAGAGAGTCTTGTGTCAATTTCCTCAGCCGTGGGTTTTGCACACCAATCCCATATTACAGAAGGGGAAAAGTGTTCATATGTATCTTTAAATTCACGTATATCCATAGAATAAACCTCGTTTCAATTTATGTGACAATTATAACGTATTATTAAAAAAAGGTCAATGAGAATGTAACAAGTAATCAGTACTTTTTATTTTCGTATGCCTATCCTGTACTTTGTGGGTGTAATTCCGGTATGCTTTTTATAAAGTCTGAAAAAGTTTGAATAGTTGTTAAATCCCGCAAGACGGCTTGCTTCCTCAATGCTTATACCCTTAATTACAATACTGTTAAAATATGAAATGCGACGAAATATAACGTAATTCCATACCGATATTCCAACATAATTTTTAAAAAGATGCGAAAGGTAGGATTTGTCTATATTAAACTTTTCGGCAATGGAATCAATACTTAAATCTTCCTTGAAGTGAAAATTAAGAAATTCGAGGACATTATTTATAATAGGATTTTCTGTTGAATTAACAGTGCTTTGCGAATCCGGTTCTTCAAATATCTCGTAGAGAATAGAAAAAAGCTCCGTGATTTTGCAAAGAGTAAGAATTTCTTTGCATGGATTGTTGCTGTGCACTGTCATGTGCAATCTTTTCATAATGTTGTCCAAACCGTATTTTTTCACTGTTTCTGAAGATATGTGATTTGATACGCCTTTTTTACGGTTTAAGAATGGGGAATAGAGTGCACTGCAATCTTTAGGAAAATGTTTAAGCAAACTGTCAGTAATGTGCAGTACAATTCTTTCGTGGTATTTATTAGCATCAACACTGCAACAAAACATTTCCGAGGGATTGAGTATAATTATGTCACCATCATTGATACGGTAATTCTTTCCCTCTATTTTTATATTACCGCTTCCGTGAATAAAATAGTATAGCATAAATCGTGGAGTCTGATGGGGATATGAAATTGTTGAATTTTCTGCTGAAAGACCTGTTGTACAGGTTATTTCATAACCAAGGTCACTTTCAAAGCTTGTTTTATTAAAACTTTTGAGCATAAAATACACCTCATAGCAGTATTATACATAAAAATGGCAGAAAAGTCAATTGTATATTTAATTGTGATGTGGTATTATAATAAAAAATAACAATTGAAGGGATTTTGGTATGTTTAATATTGATAATGAATATATTGTAAAATTAAGACGTGAATTACATATGTATCCGGAGGTGGATTATGACCTTCCCAAGACAGTTGCTCTTGTAAAACGCGAACTCCGGGCTATGGGAATTCCCTATACTGAAAAATACGGCAAAGGCAGTGTTGTCGGCTACATAAACCCGGATAAGTCTGATTTTACAATCGGTATCCGTGCTGATATGGATGCACTTCGTATGCAGGAACAGAATGAAGAACTTGAGTACCGTTCAAAGCACGACGGTATGATGCATGCCTGCGGTCACGATGCACACACAGCAGGTCTTCTTGGTGCGGCAAAGGCACTTAAGGAAATGGAAAAAGACCTTGCCTGCCGTGTAAAGCTTGTTTTCCAGCCCAGTGAAGAAGGCGTTACAAGCGGTGCAATTATGATGATTGAAAACGGCGTTATGGAAGATATTGATATTATGACTGGTCTTCACGTTGGCACAAATATAGATGCAGGTCAGCTTGGAATATGCCCCGGAATATCTTCTGCTACAAGCCGTCATTTTAAAATTGAAATTGGAGGAAAGAGTGTTCATGCAACTGCATATCATAAAGGTGTAGATGCTCTTTCAATTGCAGTGAAGATGTATGAAGGCATACAGTCGATTGCGGCAAAAGAAGTGCCTCCTCAGGAAAAAGTTGTGTGCATCGTTACAAAGCTTAACTCGGGTACAGCACAGAATATTCTGCCTGATTATGCACTTATGCAGGGAACAATTCGCACGTTCAATGTTCCTTTGAGTGAATTTATCCACGAAAGAATCCTCGCTCTTGCAAAAAGTCTGTCTGAGTATCACGGTGTAGAAATTAAGGTTCACGCGCCCCTTAAGTCCACTTGTGTCTATAACAATCCTTACCTTTCGGAGCTTATGCTTGAAAGTATGGAAAAAGTTGTCGGTAAAGAAAACTTGAAATTCGTAAATCCGGGAATGGGTTCGGAAGACTTTTCAAGATTTACCGATATTGTTCCCAGCGTGTTCTTCCGCCTCGGCATAAAAAACGAAGAAAAGGGAATTACTCAGGTGGCACATCAGACGGATTTCAGAATTGACGAGGATGCTCTGCATTACGGTGCAGAAGCCTTTGTACAGTTCGTGCTTGACAATCAGCATGGGGTTGATATAGAAAAAGCCAAAGCAGCAGACGAACGTTGACACGGTGACGTTTTTGTGGTATAATACGCCAAAATACCAAAGCGGAGTGATTAAGGTGAAATTCGTACTGCAAAGAGTTCTTGAGGCAAAGGTGGATGTTGAAGGAAAAACGGTAGGACAGATCGGGAAGGGGTATTTACTTCTTGTAGGTGTTTCCAATGAAGATAATAAAGAAATCGCAGATAAAATGATTGAAAAGGTTTCACGTCTTCGCATATTTAAAGATAGCGAGGGTAAGACGAATCTTTCCATAAATGATATCGGGGGAGAGATGCTTGTCGTTTCGCAGTTTACCCTTTACGCAGATTGCAGAAAAGGAAACAGACCCAGCTTTACAAATGCAGGTTCGCCTCAACTTGCGGAAGAAATTTATGAGTATATAATAAAAAGATGTCAGGAGCTTTTCAAAAAGACAGAGCACGGAATTTTTGGTGCAGATATGAAGGTTTCTCTTGTGAATGACGGACCTTTTACGGTAGTTCTTGACAGTAAAGAAATTTTAAAATAAGGATGTGATGATGTGCCTGATTTGTCTTGGTGCACACAAATTGAACTTATAATAAGGCTTCTGCTTGCTGGAGTATGCGGATGTCTTATTGGGTATGAAAGAAAGAACAGAAATAAGGAAGCCGGTATTCGTACACATATTATTGTGGCGATAGCATCGTGTCTTATGATGGAAATTTCCAAATATGGATTTGAAGATATAGGGAAATTTGACGGAGCAAGGCTTGCAGCACAGGTAGTATCCGGAATAGGCTTTTTAGGTGCAGGAATGATTTTTGTACATAAAAATTCCGTAAAAGGACTTACAACTGCAGCCGGTGTATGGGCAACATCCGGAATAGGTATGGCAGTAGGTGCCGGGATGTATCTTATAGGTGTTATCACTACAATTATAATTTTTGTGTTTCAGATTCTTTTCCATAAGAAATTCAAATTTCTTTTGCATCAGAATACGGAGAATATGAGTTTTGTTATCAGAGATTCTGCCAATGCACTTTCAACTATACGTACAATCATGGAAGAAGAAGGCTTTACATATTCTGTAGTTTCTTTAAGAAAGATAAAGGATGACAGAATGCAGATTGATATATGTGTAAGCTTTCTTGAAAATTTCGATATGCTTAAATTTATTGAAAAGATTGCGGAAAACGAAGAAATTGAGTCTGTATACACAGAATAAACAGTATAAATTAAAAGCAACATTATTTTTTAAAAATAGTGTTGCTTTTTCTGTTTTAAAGGAGTATAATAGCAAAGGTTTGGTTTTCATAAACATTAATAAAAAAGAAGGTTATAGAAATGAGTACATTACTATCAGTGTCAATCGCTCTTTTGGGCGGTCTTCTGATGACAAGACTTTTTAAACCACTGAAGCTTCCGAGTGTAACGGCATATCTTATAGCCGGTGTTCTTATAGGACCATATTGCCTCGGTCAGCTTGGTGTACACGGCCTTGGCTTTGAAAACGCAGATGCAGTTCATGCGCTTAAGCTTGTATCTGATGTTGCACTTGGATTCATTGCTTTTTCAATCGGTAGTGAGTTCAGAATGGAGGATCTCAAGAAAATCGGTAAGCAGGCGTTTGTAATCGGTATTTTCCAGGCACTTGTAGCAACACTGTTTGTTGACCTTGCACTTTTTTTAGTGTATAAGCTTATGTCGGGAACGCTTTCTCTGTCACAGGCAATCACCCTCGGTGCTATTGCTACAGCTACTGCACCTGCAGCAACGCTTATGGTTGTGCGTCAATATAAGGCGAAAGGACCGCTTACAGATTTGCTTTTGCCTATAGTAGCACTTGACGATGCTGTTGGCCTTATCGTATTTGCAGTATCCTTTGGTATCGCTAAAACTCTTGGCAGCGGTCCTATTGATCCTGTTGCAATAATTGTAAATCCCATTGTGGAAATTGTGTGCTCGCTTATTCTTGGTGCGATTATGGGATGGATACTTACACAGCTTGAAAAAATGTTCAATTCAAATACAAACCGTCTTAATATGACAATTACGTTTGTGTTCCTCACGGTTGCACTTTCTATGATTGAGTTTCACGTCGGTCCTGTACATGTGCATTTTTCATCGCTTCTTGTATGCATGATGCTTGGAACAATTTTCTGTAATATATGCCCTCTTTCGCACGATTTAATGGAAAAATCGGATAAATGGACGTCACCGCTTCTTGCACTGTTTTTTGTAATAAGCGGTGCAGAGCTTGAGCTTAGTGTGTTTGCTGACTGGGCGATTGTAGTAATTGGTATCGTATATATTATTTTCCGCTCACTTGGTAAATATTGTGGTACATTTATGAGTGCGAAGATGACAAAGTGTTCGCCCGAGATTTGTAAATACCTTGGTATAACACTACTTCCTCAGGCAGGTGTTGCTCTCGGTATGTGTGCACTTGCGGCAGAGGGACTTCCCGGTGAAGGTGCACTTATTCGTAATATAACACTTTTTGCAGTGCTTATATACGAGCTTTTCGGACCTCTGTTTACACGTATGGCACTTCAGGCAGCAGGCGATATTCAGCCTATGAGTGATGAAGTTAAAATGCGTCGTCAGACAAAGCTTGACGAAGCGGCAAAAAAATAAGAATAGAAGAAATATTGTCAATAGCAAACTTTTGAGAAAAAAACGAAAAAAATCTTGACATAGCTATTGAAATGTGGTAATATATCATAGTAACCGCGTAGAAGAGGCTTTAAATACGGTTTCGTAGCCTCAATAGCGAGTCTGTATAAACGGGAGGTGCAACAAATGTACGCAGTAATTAAGACTGGTGGCAAGCAGTATCAGGTTAAGGTTGGCGATGTTGTTTTCGTTGAGAAAATTGACGCAGAAGCAGGTGCTGAAATTAAGTTTGATCAGGTTCTTGCAATTGGTGATGACGGTAAGTTCACAGCAGGTGCTCCTACAGTTGACGGTGCAACTGTTAGTGCTAAGGTTCTCAGCCAGACAAAGGGCAAGAAGGTTATCGTTTACAAGATGAAGCCTAAGAAGGGCTACAGAAATAAGAACGGTCACCGTCAGCCTTACACAAAGGTTGAAATCACAGCTATCAATGCGTAATTATGATTAAGTTTACTACGGTAAAAAATACCGACAGTAGCATCCGTCAGTTTACTGTCAGCGGTCACAGCGGCTTTGCCGATAGCGGTGAAGATATTGTGTGTGCTGCAGTTTCATCAACTGTATGGATGACGATAAACGGCATTGAAAAGCAAAATCTCGCACGTCTTTCTTATGAAGAGCGTGACGGTTTTGTGGATTGCATTGTTGAGGAGAAATTCTCGGACCGTGCAGATGTGCTCCTTAATTCTCTTGTTATGTTTATAGCGGAGCTTTCGGGGCAGTACAAAGAATTTTTGAAATTATCGGAGGAGTAATCCTCTATTTTGGAAGGAGTGAAACTTAATGTTCGCATTAAATATTCAGTTGTTCGCTCATAAAAAGGGTGTTGGTTCTACAAAGAACGGTCGTGACAGTGAGTCTAAGCGCCTTGGTGCAAAGCGTGCTGACGGTCAGGCAGTACTTGCCGGTAACATCCTCGTTCGTCAGAGAGGAACTAAAATTCATCCCGGTATCAATGTAGGTATTGGTAGCGATGATACCTTGTATGCTCTTGTTGACGGAAAAGTTAAGTTCGAGCGTAAGGGCAAGGATAAGAAGCAGGTAAGCGTTTACCCTGCATAATCAAAAAATAAAAGCTCGGGGCTTCTCCGGGCTTTTTGTTTTTTGTTTAGAAATCCGCAAGGACGGATTTCGACAACAGACAAGCAGAGAAAAAACAGAGATAATTTCGATAAAGCGCAAGAGAACAAAACAAAAAATGTTTTGCGGTCGGTGCTGCTTAAAGTTACAAACAACCCGAGGATGGGAGAAAGTAGTGCAGAACGCACAAACTGAACCCCGAAGGGGCAGTGCCCGAAGCTGTATGTTTATACAGCGAGAGGTGAAGTTTGTGCGTAGCAAAACAAATAAAAATACAGAAATCCGACAAGGATTTCTACCATAAAAAATGAGTATAACAAGCTGAAAAGCTTTAAAAATATTGATGAAGCAGTAATACCTGATAGGAAAACACACGATTTGCGGTCGGTGCTGCTTAAAGTTAAAAACAACCCGAGGATGGGAGAAAGTAGTGCAGAACGTGCAAACTGAACCCCGCAGGGGTGTGCCCGAAGCTGTATGTTTATACAGCGAGAGGTGAAGTTTGTGCGTAGCAAATCGTATAAAAACAGAAATCCGACAAGGATTTCTACCATAAAAAATGAGTATAACAAGCTGAAAAGCTTTAAAAATATTGATGAAGCAGTAATACCTGATAGGAAAACACACGATTTGCGGTCGGTGCTGCTTTATCACATCCGAATTAAAGAGGTGACAATATGTTTGCTGATATTGCAAATATTACCGTCAAAGCCGGTAATGGCGGAAACGGTCTTGTATCATTTCACAGAGAAAAATATGTCCCTGACGGCGGTCCCGATGGCGGTGACGGTGGCAGAGGCGGAAATATAATCTTCAAGGCGGATAAGACCATATCCACACTTATTGACTTTGCCCATAAAAAGACATTTACTGCACGTAACGGTGAAGACGGCAAGGCACGTAACAGCTTTGGTAAAAAAGGGGAGGACCTTTATATTTTTGTTCCTGTCGGTACGGTTATAAAAGATGCAAAAAGTGGAAGAGTCATGAAGGATATGTCCGAGGATGGCGAAGAATTCGTTGCTGCAAAAGGTGGAAACGGCGGATGGGGTAACGTGCATTTTGCATCTGCAACACGCCAGACACCTAAATTTGCAAAGGACGGCCTTAAAGGTCAGGAGAGAGAGCTTATCCTTGAGCTTAAGCTTATTGCAGACGTAGGTCTTGCGGGTTTTCCGAATGTAGGCAAATCCACACTTCTTTCTGCGGTAAGTGCCGCACGTCCCAAAATTGCAAATTACCACTTCACAACGCTTGAGCCAAATCTCGGTGTTATAAAAATGGGCGAGGGAAAGAGCTTTGTTATGGCTGATATCCCTGGTCTTATTGAAGGTGCACACGAGGGAATAGGTCTCGGTCATGAGTTTTTAAGACATATTGAAAGAACACGCCTCATTGTTCATATTGTTGACGTTTCGGGTATTGAAGGAAGAAATCCAATTGAAGACTACGAAAAAATCAACAATGAGCTTTCTCTTTATTCTGAATCTCTTGCAAAAAGACCGCAGATTGTTGCGGCTAATAAAACAGACATTATTCAGGACGAAAGTCTTCTTGAAGAATTCCGTAAGTATATTGCGGATAAGGGACTTCCCCTGTTTGAAATAAGTGCGGCAGCACACAAGGGCACAAAGGAACTTATAAACTACGTGTCCCAGATACTTGATACTCTTGAGCCTGTGGAAATTTACGAAGCAGACTATGAGGAAGAAAACTTCGAGGAAGAGCCTTTTGAAGTTCGTAAAGAGGGCGAAACCTATGTTGTTGAAGGTCCGTACATTGAAAAGCTCCTCCGCCACTGTAATTTTGAAGATGGTGAAAGCTTGCAGTATTTCCAGATTGCACTCCGTCGTAAGGGTGTTATAGAAGCACTGGAAGAGGCAGGCTGCGGAGAGGGAGACCCTGTAAGAATGTACGAACTTGAATTCGACTACGAAGAATAAGCAGCGTGCCGCTGCCCCCATGTCGCACTCCGGATTTGTGCGAACACTGGTTTCATGCGTCTTGATTTTACGCAGTTTTCAGTAATAAAAAGGTTTTCTCAAAGAGAAAACCAACCATCATTTCGCATTTCGAATTATCTGTGACTTGCTTGGTATATTGAAATATTTTATAGGAGAGATTTTATGCTTTCATCAAAACAACGTGCCTATCTTCGCGGATTGGCAAATAAAGAAAACGCCATTTTTCAGATAGGAAAGGGCGGTCTTAATGACGAAATAATAAAAGAGCTTGATATAGTGCTTGAAAAGCGTGAGCTTATAAAGATAACCGTTCTTGAAACTTCATTTATGTCTACACGTGGTGCTTGCGAGGCAATTTGTGAAGAAATCGGTGCAGAGCCTGTGCAGTGCATTGGAAATAAGGTTGTTATTTATCGTCAGGCAAGAGCAAAGGACAACCGTAAAATAGAACTTCCAAAATAAGGTGAAACTATGAGAATCCGACTTTTCGGCGGTGCATTCAATCCTTTTCATAACGGACATCTTGCAATTGCAAAAACTGCTATTAAAAAGGCGGAACTGGATAAAATTATATTTATCCCTACGGGTAATGCTCCTCATAAAAAAGAGACAAATATTTCCCGCACAGACAGACTTAATATGTTGAAGCTCGCAATAGATGGGGAAGAAAAAATGTCTGTCAGTGATTACGAACTGACAAAGGAAACAGTATCCTACAGTGCCGATACAGCGGAATATTTTAAGTCTTTGTATCCAGATGATAAACTTTTCTTTATCATAGGTGATGACTCATACAATCAGCTTCACACATGGCGTGAGCCTGAAAGAATAATAAAGGCAGCGACACTTCTTGTTTTTCCCCGTGAAGGAGCAGAAGTAGGGTCTCCTGCAATAGAAATTCCGATGCCAAGAGTGGAAATTTCATCAAGTGAAGTAAGAAAAAGAATAAAGTTGGGAAAAGATTGCAGAAACTTGTTGCCAAAATCTGTTTTTGATTATATAATAAAAAATAGTCTTTATATGTGAGGGATAAGCTTTGACAGAAGTTGAAATGATTGAAAAACTGAAAAGCACACAGAAAGAACGTCGCTTTAAGCATACTCTCGGTGTTGCGGCAGAGGCGGAAAGGCTTGCTGAAAAATACGGAGTGGACAAGGATAAGGCACGTCTTGCAGGATTGCTTCACGACTGTGCGAAAAACCTCGACGAGAAAAGCGGTGAAGAGTTTTCTGCTATTTGCACAAAATACGGTGTAACACTTGATGAACTTGCAAAAAAAGAGCGTGCACTTATACACGCATTCTTAGGTGCTGCTGTTGCCTATAAGGATTATGGTGTGGATGATCATGAAATTCTTGAAGCTATATATTACCACACTACTGCAAGAGCGAATATGACACTGCTTGAAAAAATTATTTATATAGCCGATATGACAGAACCCGGCAGAGAACTTGAGCAGTCAAAGGAAATCCGCCGTCTGGCAGAGGAAAGTGTTGATGAGGCACTTATCTACGCTATCGGCTGCTCTATAAAGCACGTTATAAGGAAGGGGACACTTATTCATCCCGATTCAATACACGCGCTTAATTATCTTATAGAAACCAGGAGGGGAAATGTGTGACAGATATTGAAAAAGTTCATAAACTGGCAAAGATACTTGATATGAAAAAGGCACGCAATATCATAGCACTTGATTTAGGTGGTGCGACAATAATTGCAGATTATTTTGTTATTTGTACTGCAGGTTCACCCGCACAGATGAGTGCACTGTATGAGGTTGCCTGTGAAGAAATGACAAAGCTTGGAGAACCTCCCGTTAAGTGTGAGGGCATGAAAAATCCCGATTGGGCACTTATAGATTTCGGAGGCGTAATGCTCCACATTTTCAGTACACAGATGCGTGATTTTTACGGACTTGATAACCTATGGGCAGATGCTGTAAAAATTGAACTAGACCTTATTGATGAAGTATAATACCGAAAGGATTTGAATATAATGGAATACAATTTTAAAGCGATTGAACAAAAATGGCAGAAATACTGGGAGGATAATAATTCATTCAAGGCTGAAAACAATTCAGACAAGAAAAAGTTCTATGCCCTTGTTGAATTCCCGTATCCTTCAGGAAGCGGTATGCACGTAGGTCACATTAAGGCTTACAGCGGTCTCGAAGTTGTTTCAAGGAAGAGAAGACTTGAAGGTTATAATGTGCTTTTCCCAATCGGATTTGATGCGTACGGTCTTCCTACAGAAAACACTGCTATCAAAACAGGTGTTCATCCCAGAACAGTTACTGATAACAATATTGTTAAATTCACAAGCCAGCTTAAAAGAGTAGGCTTCTCATTTGATTGGTCAAGAGTTGTTGACACAACTGACGAGGGATACTATAAGTGGACTCAGTGGATTTTCCTTAAAATGTTTGAAAACGGACTTGTTTTCCGTGATACAACCCTTGTAAACTACTGCCCTAGCTGTAAGGTTGTCCTTTCAAACGAGGACTCTCAGGGCGGTAAGTGCGATATCTGTCACAGTGATATCGTACAGAAAACAAAGGAAGTATGGTACTTAAGGATTACTGAATATGCAGATAAGCTTTTACAGGGACTTGAGGAAGTTGATTACCTTCCAAACATAAAACTTCAGCAGAATAACTGGATAGGTAAGTCGGAGGGTGCTTTTGTTGATTTCTCAATTAAAGAAAATGATGAAAAGCTCCGTGTTTACACAACACGTCCCGATACACTTTACGGTGTAACCTTTATGGTTATTGCTCCCGAACATCCTATTATTGAAAAGTATAAGAATTCTATTGCAAACTTTGCAGAACTTGAAGATTATAAGAAAGAATGTGCAAAGAAAAGCGAGTTTGAGCGTACTCAGCTTGTGAAAGACAAGACAGGTGTCAGAATAAACGGTCTTACTGCAATTAATCCCATTACAGAAAAAGAAATTCCGATATATATTTCTGACTATGTAATGATGGGTTACGGTACAGGTGCGATTATGGCTGTGCCGGCACACGATACACGTGACTATGACTTTGCAAAGAAGTTTGGTATTGATATTATCGAAGTTATAAAGGGTGGCGACATTTCGAAGGAAGCTTATACAGGCGACGGTGAAATGGTTAATTCGGGTGTTCTTGACGGCATCAAGACAAAGCAGGAAGCGATTTCTAAAATAATTGGTATCCTTGCTGAAAAAGGCTGCGGTGAAAAAGGTATTCAGTACAAAATGAAGGACTGGGCATTCAACCGTCAGAGATACTGGGGAGAACCTATTCCGATTGTGCACTGTCCTTCTTGCGGTATGGTGGCAGTTCCTTATGAAGAACTTCCGCTTCGTCTTCCTCCCGTGGATAATTTTGAACCCGGCTCAGACGGTGAAAGTCCCCTCGCAAAAATTGAATCTTTCGTTAACTGCAACTGCCCCAAGTGCGGTGGAAAAGCGAAGAGAGAAACCGATACAATGCCTCAGTGGGCAGGTTCGTCATGGTATTTCCTCCGTTACTGTGATCCTAATAATGATAAGGAATTTGCATCCCAGGAAGCTCTTCGTTACTGGATGAACGTTGACTGGTACAATGGCGGTATGGAACATGTTACAAGACATATGATTTATTCACGTTTCTGGCATAAATTCCTTTATGACCTTGGTCTTGTACCTACAAGTGAGCCTTATGCAAAAAGAACTGCTCAGGGACTTATTCTCGGACCTGACGGTGAAAAAATGAGTAAGAGTAAGGGTAACGTTGTTGATCCTAACGATGTTGTCGATGTATACGGTGCTGATGTGCTTCGTGCTTATGTTCTCTTTATGGGTGACTATGAACAGGCAGCTCCCTGGAATGAAAGCAGTATGAAAGGCTGTAAGAGATTCCTTGACAGAGTATGGGAACTTCATAATATGCTTGTTGATGGAGAAGAGTACCGTGACGAACTGATGAGCAGTATGCATAAAACAATAAAGAAGGTTTCAAGTGATATTGAAAATATGAAGTTTAACACAGCTATTGCAGCACTTATGACACTTGTAAACAAGATTTACGAGGTTGGCAGTGTGAACAAGGCTGAATATAAGACACTTCTTACACTTCTTAATCCATTTGCACCTCATATGACAGAAGAACTTTATTCAGAACTTTTCGGAAGTATTCTTTCAGAGGGTACATGGGTAGAGTATGACGAGGCAAAAACTATTGATGACGAAATCGAAATCGTTGTTCAGATTAACGGCAGGGTAAAGGCTAAAATGATGGTTGATGCAAACATTAACCGCGATGATATGCAGAAAGAAGCACTTGAAAATGATGAAGTGAAGGCTCTTATTGACGGAATGCAGATTGTCAAGGTTATAGCTGTGCCAGGCAAACTTGTCAACATAGTTGTAAAGTAAAGGAATGATATTATGAATTATAAAAGCACACGTGACAATTCTATAAGTGTAAAAAGCAGTGAAGCTATTGCAAAAGGTCTTTCAGCGGAAGGTGGATTGTTTATCCCGGAAAGTGTTCCTTCAGTATCTATTACACAAATCGGATATATGGCTGATATGACGTATGTTGAAAGGGCAAGGGAAATCCTCGGCAGATTTCTCACAGACTTCACGGAAGAAGAACTTGAGCACTGCATCAGAAGTGCATATACAAAAGAAAAGTTTGAAACAAACTCAATAGCACCTGTATATAAGCTTGATTCTTCGCAGTATATTCTTGAACTGTGGCACGGTCCGACCTGTGCATTTAAGGATATGGCACTTCAGATTCTTCCTCATCTTCTTACAACTTCGGTTAAAAAAGTAGGGCTTAAGCAGGAAACAGTTATTCTTGTTGCTACAAGCGGTGATACAGGAAAAGCAGCACTTGAAGGTTTCCGTGATGTAGAAGGCACTAAAATAATTGTGTTTTTCCCCGATGACGGTGTAAGCAGCATTCAGCGTCTCCAGATGTGTACACAGGAAGGAAAGAATGTGTTTGTAAGTGCTGTTAACGGAAATTTTGACGATGCACAAAACGGAGTAAAAGCAATATTTACGGACAAGGAATATGAGAAAGAGCTTCTTGGAAAAAATAAGGCCTTAAGTTCTGCTAACTCCATTAACTGGGGCAGGCTTGTTCCGCAGATTGTTTACTATTTTTCAGCATACTGTGATATGGTTGCAGGCGAAGAAATTAAATGTGGTGACGAGGTTAATATTTGCGTTCCAACAGGTAATTTTGGAAATATTCTTGCAGCATATTACGCAAAATGCATGGGGCTTCCTGTGAAAAAACTTATATGTGCTTCAAATAAAAACAATGTACTGACAGATTTCATCAAAACAGGTGTTTATGACAGAAATCGTGATTTCTATACAACAACATCACCCTCAATGGACATTCTTATTTCATCAAATCTTGAAAGGCTTCTTTACATGGTTTCTGACGGTGATGCAGAGCTTGTTTCAAAGTATATGGCAGAGCTTAAGGAAAGTGGAATATATAAAGTAAGTGATGAAATCAAGGCAAAAATTTCTGAAAACTTCTATGGCGGATGTGCCGATGACGAAAAGTGCTCGGAAACAATTAAGGCAACTTATAATAAGTTCGGTTATGTAACAGATACACATACAGCAGTTGCAGTAAGTGTTCACAATGAATATGTTGAAAAGACCGGTGATAATACAAAAACAATTATCGCATCAACTGCCAGTCCGTTTAAATTTAACGGAGCTGTTCTTGGTGCACTTAGCGGCAAAGATAGTATCTTAGACCTTGATGAATTCAGACTGCTTGAAAAGCTTGCAAAAGATTATGAATTGAGAATTCCGGCATCTTTAGCAAGCCTTGAGGAAAAGGAAGTAAGATTTGAAGTGGTTTGTGACAAAAATCAGATGAAGGCTGTTATAAACGAATTTCTTAACTGAAAGTCCTTAGATAATGTGCTATGTAAAGAGGCTGATGCATAAAAATTTAGTCAGCATTGACTATGCATAACCCATTTAAAAGCTGCGACTTTGTGTGTCGCACACAGAAAAAGCTGTGTCCTTGAAATGGTAATTATGCTCTTTTATGCAACAGCCTCTTTAGGCGTAATGCCTTGGGGGATGTAAAAAAAATTCGATTTCTTTACCCCCGCTTTTCCTGAAGATTGTTTTTGGCAAAGAAGCAATTCTTATTTCGAATTACTTTTTGCACTGCAAAATTTACATCTTCAATTAGTTGCAGCAACCTTTTTTACAGAAGGTTTCGCAACCTGTTTCTTTTACTGCACTTGCATCGTGACCGCCAACCATAATGCTGTTGGCAACACATTCATTTGAAGGTGTGTGATGCACGCAGTTTTCAACGACGCACTTTACGCCGCCGAGGGGTTTGTCCTGATTCATGTTAGACAAAATAATCACTCCCAAATTAAATCGTAAGTCTTAAATCAAAGATAATTTAAAGCTTACAGGAGTATTGTGTGCGTATTTAAATTTTATATTCGGAGAAAATTATGGCAATTTTTGCATTAAGCGATTTGCACCTTCCTTTGGGAATTGATAAGCCGATGGACATTTTCGGCTCAAGGTGGAATGATTACGTTGAAAAAATTGAATATGAGTGGAAAAAGAAGATAACCGATGATGATTATGTTATTATAAACGGGGATTTCAGCTGGGCGACATATCTTGATGAAGCTCTTCGTGATTTTCAGTTTATAGAAGCTCTTCCGGGGAAAAAGCTTCTTTCAAAAGGAAACCACGACTATTGGTGGGAAACACTTACAAAGATGAATGCATTTTTAAATGAAAATAGCATAAAAAGTGTCAGCTTTATGCATAATACAGCCATTTTGTGCGGTGATGCCGCAGTGTGTGGCGCAAAAGGGTGGATTTCTCCTGATGATAAGGCTTTTAAACATGATGACGAAAAAATATACCGTCGCGAGCTTATCCGGTTTGAAAATTCTGTGAAGCAGGCAAGAGAGCTTTCTGATACAGTTATTGCCGCACTTCACTATCCACCGGATGCCGCCTTTTGGGAAATCGTTGAAAAATATGGAGTTTACAAGTGCGTTTTCGGTCATTTGCATGGAAAGCGTGCCGAAGATTACACCATATTATACAAAAACAGTATGTTGGTTTCTGCCGATTTTTTGCGTTTTTCACCAATTTATGTTTTTTAAAGTAAAAAATTCAAAAAACACTTGCAAAATCAGGAAAAATATGATATAAATATGATTTGATGCAGGTTCTATGTAAATGCTTTGTTACAGAACCTTGAACAATAGGAGGAAACAAGTATGAAGGTATTGAAAGTTGAACAGCGCGAAGACAAGAGAATGTATCTCGAAATCGAAATTGACAGTGCTGAATTTGAAGCAGCAATGGAAAAAAGCTACAAAAAGAATGTAGAACAGATTACAATTCCCGGTTTCAGAAAGGGTCGTGCTCCCAGAAAAATTATTGAAAGATATTATACAGAAGCAGTTTTTTATGATGATGCTATAAACTTTGCTATTCCCGAAGCATACGATAAAGCAGTGGAAGAAAGTGGTATCGAACCTGTAGAAATGCCCGAGGTTGATATTGTTAAACTTGAAAGCGGTGAAAATTTCATTTTCAGTGCACTTGTAACAGTTAAGCCGGAAGTAACTCTTGGTGAATATAAGGGTATAAAAGCAGAAAAAGTTGTCAATGATGTAACAGATGCAGACATTGATGCTGAAATTCAGAAGATGCAGGAAAATGCAGCAAGTGTTGAAACTGTAACAGAAGGCGAAATTTCAATGGGTGACAAGGTTGACCTTGACTTTGAAGGTTTTGTTGATGATGTCCCGTTTGATGGCGGTAAGGGTGAACACTATAGCCTTGTGCTTGGTTCAAACAGCTTTATCCCCGGTTTTGAAGAGCAGATTGCAGGTAAAACAATCGGTGAAGATTTTGATGTTGATGTAACATTCCCTGAAGACTATCATTCAGAAGAACTTAAGGGTAAGAGAGCAATCTTCAAGTGTAAAGTTCATTCTGTTGAAAAGAAGAACCTTCCCGAGCTTGATGATGAATTTGCAAAGGATGTTAGTGAGTTCGATACACTTGCAGAGCTTCGTGATGATGCAAAAGCTAAGCTTCAGGAAAGAAACGAAGGTATGGCACAGCGTCAGTTTGAAGATGCTGTTATCGAAGTTGCTATTGATAATGCAACAGTTGAAATTCCCCAGTGTATGATAGACAGTCAGATTGAAAATCAGATTAAGGATATTTCATACAGACTTCAGAGTCAGGGCATGGGGCTTGAGCAGTATCTTCAGCTTACAGGTATGACAATGGAAGCTCTTCGTGACCAGCTTAAGGAATCTGCTGAAAAAGCTGTTAAAGGTCAGCTTGTTCTTGCTGCAATTGCAGATGCTGAAAAGGTTGAAGTAACTGATGAAGATGTTGAAGCTGAATTCCAGAAGATGGCTGATATGTACGGTATGGAAGTAGATAAGGTTAAGGAACTTATGGGTGCAAACACAGATGCTCTTAAGATTGACCTTAAATCACAGAAGACTGTTAAGGTTATTGTTGATGCAGCAAAAGTAGGTAAGGCAGCAGCAAAGAAGACTACTGCAAAGAAGGCAGCTGATGGCGAAGAAAAGCCCGCAGCAAAGAAGACTACTGCAAAGAAAACAACAACAAAGAAGGCAGTTGATGGCGAAGAAAAGCCTGCAGCAAAAAAGACTACTACAGCAAAGAAGACTACAACAGCAAAAAAGACTACCACAACAAAGAAAGCAGCAGAAAAGAAAGACGCTGAGTAATTAACAAAAGATACCACAAAAAATATAAAGAGGAGGATGTAATATGAGCTTGGTACCATATGTAATTGAACAGACAGGTCAGGGAGAAAGATCTTATGATATTTTTTCAAGACTGTTAAAGGACAGAATAATATTCTTCGGTGACGAAGTAAACGACCAGACAGCAAGCATAATTGTTGCCCAGATGCTTTTCCTGGAAAGTGAAGATCCTGATAAAGACATTATGCTTTACATCAATAGCCCCGGCGGAAGCATAACGGCAGGTATGGCTATATATGACACTATGAATTATATCAAGTGCGATGTGTCAACAATTTGTGTTGGTATGGCGGCTAGTATGGGTGCATTTCTCCTTAGTGCCGGTGCAAAAGGTAAAAGGTTTGCTTTGCCTAACAGTGAAATAATGATTCATCAGCCTCTCGGCGGTATGCAGGGCCAGGCGACAGATATCAAAATTCATGCAGACAGAATTATCCGTATGAAAGAGAAGCTTAACTCAATTCTCAGTGAAAATACAGGTCGTCCTCTTGAGGAAATTGCCCGTGATACAGAACGTGATAACTTTATGTCAGCCGAGCAGGCACTTGATTACGGTTTGATTGACAAGATAATTACGGCAAGATAACTTGCTTTACAAAAGGCTGCGGTAACGTAGCCTTTTGTACTGTCGCACTAAGACAATTTTTTCTGAAAGGATTGATATATTTGCCAAAAAACGAAGAAAAACAGCTTAAATGCTCTTTTTGCGGAAAAACACAGGATGAAGTGAACAGACTTATTGCAGGCCCCGGAGTTTATATTTGCGATGAATGTATAGAGGTTTGCTTTGAAATATTGGATAACGAGTATGATGAGTTCTCTCAAAAGTCAGAACAAGAAGAGCTTGAGCTGAAGAAAGCACCTGCTCCCAAAGAAATAAAAGCTGTACTTGACGATTATGTGATAGGACAGGATAAAGCAAAGAAAAGCCTTGCTGTTGCAGTGTATAATCATTACAAACGTATTAATTCAAAGATTGACACTGACGGGGTTGAACTTCAGAAAAGTAATATTCTCATGATTGGACCGACAGGAAGCGGTAAAACACTCCTTGCGCAGACTCTGGCAAAAGTACTTCAGGTGCCCTTTGCTATTGCTGATGCAACCAGTCTTACAGAAGCAGGCTACGTTGGAGAGGATGTTGAAAATATCCTTCTTAAGCTTATTCAGGCTGCAGATTACGATATAAAAAAAGCAGAACGCGGAATCATATATATCGATGAAATAGATAAAATCACAAAAAAGAGCGAGAATGTGTCTATCACCCGTGATGTAAGCGGTGAAGGCGTGCAACAGGCTCTTCTTAAAATACTTGAAGGTACAGTTGCGTCTGTTCCTCCGCAGGGCGGAAGAAAACATCCGCATCAGGAATTTTATCAGATTGATACAACAAATATCCTCTTTATCTGTGGCGGTGCATTTTCCGGTCTTGACAAAATTATTGAAAAACGTATTGGTAAGCAGGGCGTAGGTTTTGGTGCCGAAGTTAAGAGTAAAACAAAAAGAGATGTTGGCGAAAGCTTCAAGAATGTTGAGCCTCAGGACCTTTTGAAGTTCGGGCTTATCCCTGAAATAATCGGCAGAGTACCTGTGGTTGTGACCCTTGATTCTCTTGATGAAGACGCACTTAAGATGATTCTTACCCAACCTAAGAATGCACTCATCAAACAGTACAAAAAATTGTTTGAAATGGACGGTGTAGAGCTTGAAATTACTGATGATGCTCTTTCATTTATTGCCAAAAAGGCAATTGATCGTGACACCGGTGCAAGAGGTCTTCGTGCAATTGTTGAAGGAACGCTTTCAGAAGCGATGTATGATATTCCTTCAGACGACACCATTAAAAAAGCTGTTTTCACAAAAGAAAGCTTTGAAGGCGGCACGCCCCAGTTTATAAAGGAAGAAAAAACAGAAGAAACCGCATAATAAAAAGGGGATGGTAAAAAAAGTCCAGACCGCAAAAAGGCAGGGATAAGAAAGAATACAGAGTATAAATTATCCTGTAAATCATTTAAAATTACCATAAATGTTGAAAAACATCTGTTTTCCAGATGTTTTTCTTCATATATATGCCTTTTTGCTATTGCCAAATCTCACCTCTCGACGTGCTAAAGCATTTGCTTTGGTATCAGAAGCCGTTTTGAGTGTGAATTTTTGAAACACTACTTCGTTAAAATACTCGCTAATGCACAAAGCATTAGCTGCGTTTTTGCCTTGTATTGTTCCAAAAATTCTACACCAAAATTGAGGCAACCAAAGCCAATGCAAAATTATTTCTTTTTCGAGGCGAAAGGGCGCAGTAATACGAGGTATTGCAAGCCCGACAACAAAGAAAAAGTTTAATTTTGCTTGACTTTGGCGGCTTAAGACACCAAGGCAAATGCTTCACCTTCGGGTTACCACTCAAAGCAAGTCAAAGCCTTGCTTTGAGTTCGATTTGACAATTCTGAATCGTTTTTTCCTATTCCCTAAGGGAGTGTAAATTAATTCGCTGAATTATGAACCCCGCCCTGTCAAGTAGACAGTGTAAATAACAAAAAATTATGATATACATCCCACAGCTTTTGTGGGGTGTATATTTTTATGCTACCATTAAATTATGATACTCCATCGGCGATAAACAGCCGAGTTTTTCTTGATAACGGTTGTTATTGTAGTAATAAATATATTTTTCAACAGCTTCCTTTAATTCTTCATATGTATTGAATTTGTTCAAATAGTACATCTCTGTTTTGAGAATACCCCAGAAACCTTCCATCGGTCCATTATCTATACATTT
>JAZPYX010000057.1:0-53833 GCA_045544395.1 Clostridia bacterium | reverse complement strand
GGGATATTCGTAAATAATGTACTCAGTTTTTGACATTCGACCATTAGAGTCACGAGTCTGTCTTCGAGTTATATATCCGAATTTTTCAAGCTCCCAAATTGCGGTTCGGATTGCATCAACTTTTTCACGATTTATCTTGGCAAGTCCCGCCAATGTATAATCCCAATTATCCGGTAGGGAAAGCATCTGAGAGAGAAGACCTTTCGACTTTAATGAAAGCTCACGATTTTTCAGATGGTGATTTGACATTACCGTATAATTTTGATTTTTCTCAACTCTAAATACGGCCATTGCATCAACTCCTTCCGTTTGAAAATTTATATAAAAAAAGACACTAACTTTTTTTGTCAGTGTCGGAATGGGATTTATTCAGTTTTTGATACATTTGGCAACTCGTCCCATTATGGAAATGTATGTAGGGACAGAAAGGATTTTTTTCATCGAGAAGATATGTGTCCTTTCCGGTCTTGCAAGTGGGACAGAGTTTTCCTATTTCTACACTCATATATAAAATCACTCTCCTTGAAAATTTTTATATAAAAAAAGAACATTCAGTTGTTTAACCAAATGTTCTTCAATCGTATTAAAATATAGGGTTTTAACTACAGACCCGCAACCATCGAAAGAGTGATATGTGTGCAGTGTCCGTATGCGTTTCGGTTAATTCTTTGGAACTTCCATTGTTGTTCTGGCATCATCATATTAACCATCTGACCGCCTACACTACCGTTTTCTCTGCTAGTCTTGTCACCGTTATAACCCTGGTTAAGAGTTACGCCAACTTCATTAGCAGCTTCCATCTTGAAACGGTTAAGGGCTTCTCTTGCTTCGGGAACTAATACTTTTGATTTACTCATTTTTCATTTTCTCCTTTAATATCTCTTTTTTTAAAATTCTGTAAGCTAAACCGCCATCGCGTCAAACCGAGAGATAGTGAACTTCTTAAGGTTTTAAAAAGTAAATTTCTATTAAAATTTCAAAAGATTCTATCAATACACCTGTATTGGTTTTTGAATTTTCTCTATTTATAACAAAATTTTCTTTTTTAAAACTCTTACGCTGAACGCAAAGAAACTTCAGATAATTTCAATGCAGAGAACGAAACGAATTTGCCGCCTTTTTAGTTGCAATAAATAAAAATGACAGATTCATCAAGTTTAAAGCTTATGACGTTCATCGTCGCTCGGCTTCAAGCTTACAATGCTATTGTGTGATTTTAAAAAGAAATATATTCAACCAATTTTTGTTATAAATGAAGCTTGCCGCATACATACAAAGTGCAAATATAGTTTCACGCACATTAGCTCGAATAACTTTCTAAACAATAAAAACGAAGCGTGCCGCTTTATCAAAGGTACACTTTTAAATGAACAAAAAAAGATTTATTTTTTAGTTTGCACAATTTTTTTAATAATAAAAAAGGCTTTCCCCTGTAGGAGAAAACCTTCCTTCATTTTCCATTTCGAACTCCGAACTTCGCAATACACAATATGCTTGCTTTTAAATCGCCTTTATTTATGGTATAATCCCTTGTTTTCAAACTTTGCTTCGCAGCTCACATTTACACCAAGCCGCCTTAAAATTTTTTCGTCTTCTTCGCTGATAATTACCGTGAAGTGTGCTGAGCAACCTTTAAGATTTTCAAGCTGCTGCTTTGCTTTTTCAGCAACAGGGTTTGAAAGTGCTGAAATGGTAAGAGACATCAGAACTTCATCAGTATGAAGCCTGGGATTTTTATTTTTAAGATATTGAGTTTTAAGCTGACATATAGGTTCAAGAACCTGTGCTGAAATAAGTTCAAGTTTATCGTCAATGCCTCCGAGAGTTTTAAGTGCGTTAAGCAGAAGTGCAGACGCTGCACCAAGAGTACTTGACGTTTTTCCCGTTATAATAGTTCCATCATGAAGTTCCATAGCGCCTGCAGGTGCACCGGTTTCACTTTCCTTTTCCAATGCTGCTTTTACAAGCTTGCATCCGTCAGGTGTCATTCCTGCTTGATTCATAAGAAGTTCAAGCTTTTTAACTTCTGTATCATCGCAGAATGTACGTAATTTTTTTACGCTTGCGGTGTAATAACGTCGGATAATTTCCATACGGGAAGCATCACGACACACGTCATCATCAACAATGCAGTTTCCCGCCATATTTACGCCCATATCAGTGGGAGAGTTATATGGGGATTTTCCCTGAATTCGCTCAAACATAGTATTGAGAACCGGGAAAATTTCTACATCACGATTATAGTTAACTGCAGTTTCACCATATGTTTCAAGGTGGAATGGGTCAATCATATTTACATCGTTGAGGTCTGCCGTTGCCGCTTCATACGCAAGGTTAACCGGGTGCTTAAGCGGAAGATTCCACACGGGGAATGTTTCAAATTTTGCATAGCCTGCAGTAATGCCGCGTTTATGGTCGTGGTAAAGCTGACTGAGACATGTTGCCATTTTTCCGCTACCCGGTCCGGGTGCAGTAATTACAACGAGTGAACGTGTAGTTTCAATGTATTCATTTTTTCCAAGTCCGTCTTCGCTTACAATATGAGCAATGTCAGAGGGATATCCGGCAATAGGATAATGCTTGTAGCACTTTATTCCCAAGGCTTCAAGCTGATTGAAAAATGTATTTGCAGAAGCCTGTCCATTATAGCGTGTAAGTGCAACACTTCCCACGTAAAGGTCCAGCTCGCGGAACATATCAATAAGCCTGAGGACATCTTCATCGTATGTTATTCCCAAATCTGCACGACGTTTATTTGCTTCGATATCAGCAGCGTTTATTGTGATGATAATTTCCATATCGTCTTTAAGCTGTTGAAGCATACGAAGCTTGCTGTCAGGTGCAAATCCCGGAAGAACACGTGATGCGTGATAGTCGTCGAAAAGCTTTCCACCGAATTCAAGGTACAGTTTTCCACCGAATTGCTCAATTCTTTCACGAATATGCTTAGACTGCATAGAAAGATATTTTTGATTGTCAAAGCCAACTTTATTCATAACGTTCACCTCAACCAAAATAATAACAAAAAATAGTATATCATAATTTTTTGTGATATAAAAGAATATTTTTTAAAATTTTTAAAAATAAAACAGAAAAACATACTTTTATTAAACATTTTTGTTGTTGTTGACACAAAAATCCGTATATGGTAAAATATGCGTAAGCGTGACAGTAGTTATCTGAACCCCGTTTTTTACTGCTGTCAGATAACATAAATTAAATTAGGAAGTGACGTCAATGAATAGTGTTAAACTAGTTTTGCCTGAAAAATTTGACCTTGTTAAGGGAGACACTTTTCAGCTTTTTTACAGAGGTGTAGTTGAAGCGGTGAATCCCTATTGCTATGATATACTTTGCCTTTGTGAAGTGGGGAAAAATTTCCCCAGATATTTTGAGGTTACACCTACAGAGATTGGTGAATACCCTCTTACAGTAATTGTGTATTCAAACGGGAAAGAAGTTCTTGCAGAGGGGAAGACTACCCTTATTGTGCACGAGGCGAAGGCACAGCCAAAGGACGAGGTTAATGTCCTCTGCGTAGGAGACTCTCTTACTGCAGGCGGACACTGGGTGGAAGAAGCGTACAGAAGACTTTCCGCAAACGGTGGAAATCCTTGCGGTAACGGATTTAATAATTTTAACTTTATCGGCACCTGCAAAAAGGGTGTGGTAGGGTTTGAAGGCTATGGCGGATGGCAGTGGAAAAACTACCTTAATTCAAACGAAAAAGCTTTTCCTGCTGTTTGGGTGAACAGTTCAAACAACAAATCTGACAATGACCAACATTCTATATGGAAAGATGCTACAGGTACGTTGTGGCAGATTGAAACGGTTGAACCATATCGCATAAAATTCAACCGTGTAGGGGGACACAGTGCACCTATGCCGGAGGAAGGCACATATCTTACGCACGTTGAAAACGCAGACGAGCCGTCAGATATTTATGTAGGCGGTGCGTATTACGAAATACCCAATCCTTTCTGCAATATAGAAGAGCATACTGTTGATTTCAAAAACTTCTGTGAAAGAAACGGTTACAAGAAAATTGATGCAGTTTATTTCTTACTTACATGGAACGGAATGTTCGGCAAAGAGGACATTGTTATAGAGGATTTTTGCGACGAGCTTGCAGCGGATGGAAAAAAGCTTGTTGATATTCTGCATGCACAGTACCCGGATGCAAAGGTAAAAATTATGGGACTTCAGGTGCCCTCAGTTAACGGTGGTATGGGTAATGGCTACGGTGGGAAACTGCCTTATTGTGACACTTACGGCATGACAAGATTTGTACTTCAGCTTAACCGTGTTTATGAAGCGTGGTGTAAAGAGGATAAGTATAAGGAATTTACTGAATTTATCAACATTTCAGGTCAGTTTGACTCAGATTTCAATATGCCACACGCACATAAATGCGTAAACACAAGAAACAGTGAAACTGAAATTGTCGGTACAAACGGTGTTCATCCTATGGTAGAAGGCTATTATCAGATAGCAGATGCAGTTTACAGAAATATGATCAAGGAATTTTGCCAGGGCCAGTAAATTAAAATTCTTAAAGGAGAAACCATGGAGTATACAGAAATAATAGCTCAATGCTTTGGTATATTGGGATTGATATTGGCGGTACTGTCTTACCAGGAAAAGAATAATAAAAGGTACTTTATAGAACAAGGACTTACAGGATTGATGTTTTTTATAAATTTTATACTGATAGGTGCATTTTCCGCTGCATTGTTTAATATTACAAACCTGCTGCGAGGTGTGATGCTTGTAAAAAAGAAAAGGAAGCTGTGCGACCTTATCTTTCTTGAAATTTTATATACCGCTTGTTTTGGGTTTTCCGTTTACCTGATAATTAACAAACCGTTTCAGATATTTCTTTCAGCACTTACATATTTGTCAATTTTAGTTATGTCGGTTGTTATGTGGAAAGGGGACGGTAAGAATATAAGATACTGTCAGCTTTTTATTTCTTCACCAGCTTGGATAATTCATAATATATTTAATTTTTCTTTGGGCGGAATATTGTGTGAAGTATTTATGATGATATCCGTGGTTGTATCATTTATAAGATTCGGCAAAAATGGGTTTGAAAAGTGAATTTTTTTATCCTGACTTGGCACGAACTATTGCGTTGCATAGCAACGCAGCGATATAAATCTCTTGCGAGATTTTCGATATGTCATAAATGACTCGATATGTTGCAAGCAACTCGATATGTCGCTTATGCGACGAGATTTATATCATATCGAGTTTTGAGTGAAACGAAAAACATATCGATTTTACGAAAGTAAAAATATCGAGCAAACGAAGTTTGCATATCGACAAAAACAGGTTTGCATCTAAACCTTATACCTCGCAATATAAATATGTTGAAAAATGTAGAAAAAGAGGAGATGATATTTTGAGTATCAAAAAGAAAATAATAATGGTAATTGTTGCATTAATTTTAGTTTGTGTAATTGGTATTTTAATTATTGCATCTCCCTGGATGATGTTAACTGTTGGATTGTGGCTGTCACCAACTCCACCAAAACCGGAAATTACTTATGGTGAATTTGATTTTAAATTGGTTTACGAAATTGATGGAGAGATGCAAACAATAGAAGATACTATAATTTGTGAGTTTGATGGATTCAATATAGATGAAGCAAATGGTAAGACTCGCCGATGGAAAGAAAAATTTAAGAACGAGCAAGACAATGAGTTATATGCCTTTAGGGTTGAACAGATTGATAATCCTGAGTTTAATGAATATAAAAACGGGCGTAAACCTGATTACAACCAAATTGTTTTAAAAAATATTGATCATTACAAAGTGCTTTTAAGAGTGGCTGATGCTGAGTATTTTTTAGGTGAACCAGATGATAAAACACCAAGTCCTATTGAACCGAGTATTCAAGTGTATGATAAAAGTATATGCTATTATAAAGATCCAAAACAGAGTGAGGAATTTCTCAAACCACATAATTTCAAGGTGATTAGTTGGGAATGCGATGAACCTATTAAAAATACCTTTAAATAATTTTTAGTTCTAACTTGATACGAACTATTGCATTGCAAAGCAATGCATCGATATGAATTCTGACGAATTCTCGATATGTGCTTCGCACTCGATATGCACAGGCGCGCTCGATATGTTGCCTTACGGCAACGAGAATTCATATCATATCGAGTTTGAGCAAAGCGAAAACATATCGATTTACGAAGTAAAATATCGAGCAAACTTTTAGTTTGCATATCGACAAAAAGTTATGCATCTAAACCTTATGTCTCGCAATATGGATGTCGAATGATGTCGAAAGGAGTTGCCATAATGAAAAAGAAAATTTTGATTATATCCTTATTTACTGTTTTTGCATTACCAATACCAGTAGCTATGTTGGGATGTCTGCTAACAACTATATGGTTTTTTGCTTCATTAAAAAAAGTAACTTCTTTTGTTGAAATTTTTTCTGCTTTAATTGGAGTATTAATAGGTGCAACATATATCATAAGTTATATATTTGCATTAAATAAAACATGGAAAGAAAAAAAGTTTTCGATGAAATCGTTTATTCCGATTGTACACTGCTTATTGGCTTTACTCTATTTATTATCATTAAAACCAACATCGAATTATATTGGCGAAACAACTGAATACTTTGGGTTTGCCAAAAAAGATTTTTCTGTTGTTGAAGAACTCGACACTCATGGAGGATTTCTTGGCGATGGTTCTTATTATCTGATTTTAGATTGTTCCAAGAATAAAGAGCAAGCATTAGAAAAAGTAGAAGGTTGGAATAAACTGCCTTTATCCGAAAATCTTAATCTTATTATGTATGGCGGGAAAAAAGATGGTGTTACATATGGATATGAGTTAGCAAAAGAAGCACATATGCCATCAATAGACAATGGTTATTATATGTTTGAAGATAGACATTCGGAAAGCAATGACAGCAGGGATGATTCTGAATTGTTTGACAGATACTCGTATAATTTTTCTATAGCTATTTATGATTGTGATACCGATAAGATGTATTATTTTGAGTTTGATACATAATGTTTTTGTTCCGAACTTATCACGAACTATCAACCCAAAAGGTTTGCATCTAAACCTTATGCCTCGCAATTGCGTTGCATAGCAACGCAGCGATATAAATCTCTTGCGAGATTTTCGATATGTCATAAATGACTCGATATGTTGCAAGCAACTCGATATGTCGCTTATGCGACGAGATTTATACCATATCGAGTTTTGAGTGAAACGAAAAACATATCGATTTTACGAAAGTAAAAATATCGAGCAAACGAAGTTTGCATATCGACAAAAACAGGTTTGCATCTAAACCTTATACCTCGCAATATGGATATGTCGAATTTTGGCGAAAGGAGTTTTTATATGAACACTATAAAAATTAATTCAAATGGAGTAAAGATGATAGCACATAGAGGTTTAAGCGGTATTGAAAGGGAAAATACATGCCCTGCATTTGTTGCTGCAGGCAACAGGAGTTATTTTGGCATAGAAACCGATGTGCATGTTACAAGGGATGGGGAATTTATAATTATCCATGATGAAACAACGGAAAGAATTTCTTTGGCGGAGTACAACATCAATGTAGAAGAAAGCGATTATTCAGAAGTCGAAAAAATTGTGCTTCCTGATTTGGATAACACAACAGACAGAAAAGATATAAGAATACCTCGTTTGAGTGAATATATCAAGATTTGCAAAAAATACGAAAAAACTTGTGTACTCGAAATAAAGAACCATTTTGAGGAGAAGTATTTAGAAAAACTGATAGATGAAATCAAAGAATTAGAATATATTGACAATGTTATTTTTATTTCATTTGATTTTGAGAATTGTGTTAATGTCAGAAAACTTCTCCCTGAAAATGATGTTCAGTTCCTTACATCAAAGGAAATCACGAGTGAATTGATAGAGAAATTATGCGCAAACAATCTTGACCTTGACATATATTACAAACAATTAAATTCAGAAAATGTGGAACTCTTACATTCAAAGGAGATCAGGGTTAATTGTTGGACTTGTGATGATAAAGACGAAGCTGAAAAATTAGTTTCTTATGGTATGGACTTTATAACCAGTAATATACTTGAATAATTTTTTTGTATGAGTTGACACGATTATGCCACAAAAAAGGTTTGCATCTAAACCTTATGTGTCGCAATGAGGAATTTTTGATAAAATTGTAGGATGAAAAGGAGATTAAAAATGTTGAAAAATATTAAAGGTGCAATATTTGATATGGATGGAACCTTGGTTGATTCGTTGATGTTGTGGGATGTTTTATGGGAAAAATTCGGAGTGAAATTTCTGAACCGTACAGGCTTTCGTCCCTTGGAAGAAGATGATAAGATTGTCAGGACAAAGACTTTGAAGGATGCTATGGAGCACATTCATTCTAAATACAATATAGGAAATAGCGGAGAAGAACTGCTTGCAACAGCAAATGAATTGATGATAAACTTTTATTCGAATGATGTCGAATTAAAAAAAGGTGTATCAGAATTTCTTGAATATTGCTATTCTAAGGGAATTAAAATGTGCATAGCTTCAGCAACTGATATATCGCTGATAAAATTGGCTGTTGAACATTTGAAAATAGGAAAGTATTTTGCGGATATTCTTTCCTGTGCAGAACTCGGAAAGGGGAAGGATCAGCCGGATATATACATAAAGGCGATGGATTCTCTTGGTACTTCTACAGAAGAAACTTGCGTATTTGAAGATTCGCATATTGCGATTGATACAGCAGATAAAATTAGAATGAAAACGATAGGCATTTACGACAAGTATAATTATGGACAAGAAGAAATGAAAAAGATCGCAACTGTATATATTGCAGAAGGTGAGACGCTGGAAAAACTTATTGATAATAATTGCATCTAAACCTTATACCTCGCAATAAGGATATGTCGAAAGTGGTCGAAAGCAAAAAGCCTCCCCCTGTATAAGGGGAGGTGGGTTGCGAAGCAACTCGGATGAGGTGGAAAGATGATAATATTAATTACAGGTGCATCACATACAGGTAAAACTGTTTTGGCACAGAAATTACTTGAAAAATATAAATTTCCTTATCTGTCAATAGACCATTTGAAAATGGGATTGATTCGTAGCAAACAAACTGACCTTACGCCTATGAGTGAGGATGCAAAACTCACAAAGTATTTATGGCCTATTGTCCGTGAAATGATTAAAACCGTTATAGAAAACAATCAAAATTTAATTGTTGAGGGATGTTATATTCCTTTTAATTGGGAAAAAGATTTTGAAAATGACTATCTAAAAAATATCAAATATTACTGTCTCGTAATGAGCCAAAACTATATCAAGAATCATTACAAAGATATAACAAAGTATGCGAGTGTGATTGAAAATCGTTTGAACGATGAAGATTACACAATGGAAAGTGCTATTGAGGAAAACAGTTTAATTTTGGAACTGGCAGAAAAACATAATGTTCATTATATACTTATTGATGATGAATATAGCGTAAATATTGATTTAGAATATTAACACCTCATCAGTCACTTCGTGACAGCTTCCCCTCAAGGGGAAGCCTTTGAAAAAACATATGATTTTGTCCCTAACTTGACAAAATCATATATAGTGCATAGCACTGCAGTAATATGAATGAAAGTTTGCAAAAACGACTGAAATTTTGCCGTTAGCTTGACTAAATTATATGGAAAATATAGAATGGATAGTAATATAATCAGAAAAATAATTCAAGGAGTGAATAATGTGAGCTTTAAAAAAGATTTTGCATGGGGCGTTGCAACTGCCTCATATCAGATAGAAGGTGCATATAACGAAGACGGCAGAGGTCTCAGCGTATGGGACGTGTTTTCTCACGAGCCGGGAAAAGTGGTACAGGGGCACACCGGTGATGTTGCCTGCGACCATTATCACAGATTTAAAGAAGACGTTTCCCTCATGCGTGAGCTTGGCATTAAGGCATATCGCTTTTCTATATGTTGGTCACGTATTTTCCCAAAAGGCATCGGCGAAGTCAATGAAAAAGGTGTAAAATTTTATTCTGACCTTATTGATGCTCTTATCTATAACGGAATAGAACCCTACATAACGCTTTTTCACTGGGATTTACCCTATGAGTTACATAAAAAAGGCGGTTGGCTGAATTCTGACTGCGTAAAGTGGTTTTCAGATTATGCAGCAAAAGTCAGCGAGCTTTATTCTGACAGAGTAAAGTATTTTATTACATTTAACGAGCCGCAGTGTTTTATTGGTTCGGGTTATTTTGACGGAGTACACGCACCGGGGCTGAAAACAAATCACAAGGATATTTTTCAGATGTGCCACAATGTGCTGAAATCACACGGAGCAGCGGTGATTGCACTTCGTGAAAATGCAAAGAAGCCTATTAAAGTAGGATATGCCCCTACTTTCGGTGTGTGTTATCCAAAAACTGATTCTCCCGAAGATATTAAGGCAGCAAAGGAACAGTATTTCAAATGCACCCCCATCGGTGGCAATGTTATGTGGAATCTTGCCTGGTGGAGTGACCCGGTTATATTCGGTAAGTATCCCGAAGACGGACTTCGTATGTACAAAGATTATCTTCCCGAAATTACCGACGAGGATATGAAGCTTATCAGTCAGCCACTTGATTTCTATGCACAGAATATTTATAATGGTATTGCGGTTTCAGCAGGGAAAAATGGAGAGCCGGTATTTGAGGAAAGATATGCAGGTTTCCCGAAAACTGCCATTAACTGGCCTGTTACACCTGATGCACTTTACTGGGGACCGAAGTTCCTTTATGAAAGATATAATCTCCCTATATATATAACAGAAAACGGTATGTCGGCACACGATTCGATCTCTCTTGATGGGAAAGTGCACGATCCCAATCGAATTGACTTTCTTGAAAGATATCTTCTTGCACTTGAAAAAGCAGTGGATGACGGTGCAGATATAGGAGGTTACTTCCTGTGGTCATTTATGGATAATTACGAGTGGGCAAAAGGCTATACAGAACGCTTCGGAATAGTATTTGTAGATTACGAAACACAGACAAGGATTCCTAAGGACTCTGCATATTGGTATAGAGAGTGGATAAAAAGACATAGCTGAAGCTAATAGTGTTAGAGACGTATTCAGAGTATGGAACTGGTGATTGAGATATGATTAACAAACAAAATTTACATACACATACAATTTATTGTGATGGTGCAGATGTCCCGGAAGATATTGTTATCGAGGCTATGGAAAAAGGGTTCGAGTCTATAGGCTTTTCAGGTCATTCGTATATGAAATATTCTCCGTTTTTTGTTAAACAGGGAAATAAAACTGAAGAGTGCAAAAAAGAAGTATTGAAGCTTAAGGAAAAATACAAAAATCGTATAAAGATATACCTCGGGCTTGAGGTTGATATGTATTCTGAACCGGATATGGTCGGATACGATTATTTAATCGGTTCAGTACATTATCTTAAATACGGACAGGAATATATAGGCTTTGATAGGACTGACCGTGATGTAGAATATATTATAGACAGATATTTCAACGGAGATGGTATGAAGTATGCCATCGCTTACTATGAAAATCTGGCACAATTACCCCGCTATGGGAATTTTGACATTATAGGTCATTTTGACTTAATAACCAAGCATAGCGACACACGTGAGTTTTTTGATGCTTCTTCTGCGACATATATAAATGCAGCAATAGAAGCAGCAGAAGAATTAGCAGGAAAAATTCCTCTGTTTGAATTAAATACAGGAGCAATATCCCGTGGTTACCGTAAAACTCCATACCCGTCAACTACCATAATAAAGGAAATGAAGCGACTTGGTTTCGGGGTAGTTATAACGTCAGATTGCCATAACAAGTCGATGCTTGATTGTAATTTCGATGAAGCTGCGGAACTTTTAAAGGACTGTGGATTTAAAGAGAAATATATTCTTACAGATAGTGGTTTTAAGTCAGTTTCCTTATAATATGGAGGAGAATATGAATTATTTAACTATTATTATATTGATTTTTTCGGTATTAGGGGCGTTGGACAGAATTTTCGGAAACCGGTTTGGTATCGGTAAAGAATTTGAAAAAGCTTTCATGCTTCTTGGCACAATGGCACTTTCAATGATAGGAATGATTGTTATTTCTCCGCTGATTGCGGATGTTATGAAGCCTGTATCGCAGTTTCTTTCAGGTTCATTACATATTGATTCTTCAATTATTCCCGCATCCCTATTTGCGAATGATATGGGAGGGGCGTCCCTTGCTGTTGAAATGGCAGCAAACGAAAAAACAGGACTGTATAATGCCCTTGTAGTTTCCTCTATGATGGGATGCACAATATCATTTACAATTCCCTTTGCTCTCGGTGTAGTTAATAAAGAACAACATAAAGAACTTTTGCTGGGAATTTTGTGCGGTATAGTAACGATACCGATAGGTTGTATAGTATCAGGAATAATATGTAAGCTATCTTTTACGTCTCTACTTCTGACACTTATGCCACTTATGGTTTTTTCGGGGATAATAGCTTTCGGACTTATTCGTTTTCCTGAATTTTGCATAAAAGCATTTAAGATTTTCGGTGCTTTTATTACTACCATTATTACAGTTGGTCTTTCCCTTGGAATTATCAGATTTCTTACCGGTTACGAGGTTGTAAAAGGCCTTGCCACAATAGAGGAGGGGGCCGGTATATGTGTTAATTCCGCTATTGTGTTGTCCGGTTCATTTCCCTTTATGTATGTTCTTTCAAAAGTTCTGGCTAAACCCCTTAAAGCTATTGGAAAAAAAGCAGGAATAAATGAATTTGCTGTAGTTGGGATTATTTCAAGTCTTGCTTCAAGTGCAACATCTTTTGGAATGATGGATAAAATGGACAAAAAAGGTGTAGTGTTAAATTCTGCATTTGCAGTATCAGGAGCCTTTGTGCTGGGCAGCCATCTGGCTTTTACTATTGCTTTTGACAGCACATATATAATTCCTGTAATTGCCGGAAAAGCTGTTGCCGGAGTTTTGGCTGTTTTTCTTTCAAATATTATATTTAACAAATTAGAAAATCGGAGGTAAGTTATGAGTAAACTTAAGTTTGAAAATGTGTCAGACAAGCTTCTGACGGTTATTGATGAACTACAAAACGATATCGGATTTACAGTAGGTGATAACGGTATTGAAGTAGCTGTTTCTGAACGTGAAAAAGAAGGCGTTACCGTAAAAATATCTGACGGAAAAGCAGAAATAAAATACGGCATAATTCCTGATTTTTGCAGAGGCCTGTGTATTCTTGCAGATGCTCTTAAAAAAGGGGAAAAGGATTTTTCTTACGATGCCGACAGAGGTATTTCTAAAAGCGGCATTATGCTTGACCTTTCAAGAAATGCCGTTGTCAGGGTGGATACTGCAAAAGACCTTATAAAACGTGTTGCACGTATGGGTCTTAACACCTTTATGCTCTATATGGAGAATATTTATAAAATAGAGGAATATCCCTATTTCGGCTATATGCGCGGTGCTTATACAGAGGACGAGCTTCGTGCTATTGACGAGTACGCACTTTATTTCGGTATCGAGGTTGTACCTTGTATTCAAACCCTTGGTCACCTTTCCAACGCTCTTCGCTGGCCTTATGCCGCAGGCATGAAAGATACAAATGACATTCTTCTTATTGATGAGCCTGAAACCTATAAATTTATCGAGGCGATGATTAAAACCCTCGACAGATGTCTTTCAACAAACCGTATTCACGTAGGTATGGATGAGGCGTTCCAGGCAGGAAAAGGCAGATATAAGGCCCTTCACGGTGAAGTTCCCCATATGGAACTCATTGGAAGACATCTCTCAAAGGTTAAAGAAGTTCTTGATAAATACGGCAAAACCCCAATTATGTGGTGTGATATGCTCATGCGCTATTGCTCTGCTAAAGGACAGTTCTGGGATATGGACACCGTTGTTACGGAGGAAGATGCAAAGCACGTTCCTAAAGGGTACGATCTTGCATACTGGGATTACTATTTTGAAACAGAAGAAATGTATGATGCTATGTTCGGATGCCTCAAAAAGATGTCCGACACAGTTTCAAGTTACGGCGGTGTATGGACCTGGGGTGGAATGAGTGTTAACTATGACAAAACCTTCCGCACAACGTTCCCGATGATTAAGTCAAGCCGTAAAAACGGAATTAACGAAATCTGTGCAACCCTCTGGGGAGATGACGGTGGTGAAGTAAGCTTTTATACTGCACTTCTCGGAATTCAGCTTTTTGCCGAAGCAGTATATCACGAGGACGTGGATATGGAGCATCTCGGAAAGATGTTTAAAATCTGCACCGGTTACGATGCGGAAAGCTTCCTTGCACTTGATATTGACGAGGTGCCTGAAACACTGGAATTCAGAGACAGAAACACAGGTGTTCATAAGACTATGAATGCAATTACAATGTCAAAGCAGATGCTTTATCAGGACGTTCTTCAGGGACTTCTTGATAAACAGTATGAAAACGTTGATTTTGATACTCACTATGCAAAGTGCCTTGACAGATTTGACAGGATTTCTGTTCCCGAAGACCTTAAGGAGCTTTTTAGCTATCACAGACAGCTTACATACGTGCTTTCACTTAAGGCAGAGCTTGGCAGAAAACTTACGGCTAATTACAAAGCAGGGGATAGGAATGCACTTTCTGAAAACCTTGCAAACATCAAGAAACTTTACTGTGAAGTCGAAAAACTTCACAAGCTCTTCTCTGATGTATGGCTTAAGTACAATAAGGCGTTCGGTCTTGACAGAATAGACCTTCGTTTTGGAGGACTTCTTGCAAGAATCAAACGTGCAGAAATTAACGTGGAAGCATATCTTAATGGTGAAATTTCAGAAATTGAAGAACTTACAGAGGAAAAGCTTATGTTCACAACAGAAGAATTTTTGCATTGCCCTTTCTACAACTACTATTCAACGGCATCTATGCAGATAGAAAAACAGTGGTAAGCAGGCAGCGCCTGCACGCATGTCGCATTCTTAATAAGTGCAAACATTTCGCATGCAATTAACAGAATTTAAAAAGGCATATTCGGTGGTAGCATTTACTGGGGTTTCGGCATTTTTTATATAAATTGCAGCACGTTTTTTGTGAAAAAAGCGGATAATGATAAATAAATTTAAGATTGTGCAAAAAACAGTGACTATTTTGTAAATACTTTAAAGATACAGTATGCTATATTAGAAATAAGATAGGAGGGGAGTTTCGATGATAAGTAAAATCAACTTATACAAGGAATTCTTTGTAGAAAAAGAAAAAGAGATTTTTTCAAACGGCAGTCTCAAAGCTACACTGTTCAAATATTCAAATGGAATTGAAGCGGTTAAGCTTTCTAACGCTAAAGGTTACGTAACACTTCTTCCTTTTGTAGGTCAGCAGATATGGGATATGGAGTTCCTCGGTCATAATATGGTTATGAAATCAATTTATGATGAACCTGAAATTTGTTACGACTTCTACGGTGAAAGTTACGGATGCTTTTTGATGCATTGCGGTCTTACTGCTATGGGTAATCCTACCTCGGAGGATACACACACTCCTCACGGTGAACTTCCCATTGCAAAATATAAAGAAGCATATATATTGGCAGGGGAGGATGAAAAGGGTAAGTACATATCTCTCAGCGGTAGCTACACTCATAAGAGAGCTTTCGAGCATGATTATGAATTCACTCCCGAATGTAGGCTTTACGAGGATGCTTCAACAATCGATATGATTATCACATTCACAAATCATAAGGATCTTCCTCTTGAGTATTTTTATCTTTGCCACATCAACTACCGTCCCATTGACGGTGCACAGCTTATTTATACGGCAAAGCCTGAAAATATTGAAGCACATCACGAAGTTCCCGAGAACTATCCGAAAGAGCTTGCTGATAGGACAAATGCTTATCTTGATAAGCTTGACAAGGATGCTTCAATTATGAATGTAATTGATTCCAAAACACAGAGCTATGCTCCTGAAATTGTATTTACATGTAAGTACGATGCTGATGAAAATGGTAATGCACACACAATGCAGCTTCTTCCTGACGGATATTCCTGCTATGTAATGCATAAACCCGGTGAGCTTCCCTTTGGTGTAAGATGGATTTCAAGAACTACTGATGAAGATGCACTGGGTATGGTGCTTCCTGCAACAGCACAGCATATGGGATATCTTTATTGTAAGGAAAAGGGACTTGAAAAGTACCTTCAGTCTGGTGAGTCAATGACTTATCACATCACAACAGGTATCCTGTCACCTGAAGAAAGTAATATAATTAAAAATAAAATAACCAAATAAATTAAAATTAAAAGGAGAGATTTTCAATGGCAAACAGAGTTTGTATCCCCGACAGTGAGTACAAGGAGAGAATTGCGAAAGCAGCTAAACTTGTAAAAGAAAGAGGTCTTGACGTAATGGTAGTATGCTCAACAGAGTCTGACTACGCTAACGCAAGATATTTCAGTGGCTTCTGGCCCCTTTTCGAGCGCGCAGGTGTTGCAATTGCTGCAAACGGTGACGCTGCACTTATGGTTGGTCCCGAATGTATCATTTTCGCAAAGGACGTTTCAGGTTCAAGAATCGACAAGATTTTCTGCCTTCGTGAATTCAGAGAATCAGCTGACCCTGCATATCCTGAGCTTCAGGCTAACACATTCAAGGATGTATTCAAGGCAATCGGCGTAACAGGCGAGAACATCAAAATTGGTCTTGGTAGCTACGTTGAATGTACTCTTCCCATTATGGAAGGTCTTAAGGAAAACTACCCCAATGCTGAAATTTCTATGTGTAACGACATCATGGTTACTCTTCGTAAGATTAAGAGTATCAATGAGCTTGCTTGTATCCAGGAAGGCTTCAGAATTGTTGACATCGCTACAGATGAAGTTATCCGTAACCTTAAGCCCGGTGTAACAGAACTCCAGATGGTAGGTATCGCTCAGAGAGTTATCTACGAAGAAGGTGCAGAATACGAAGGTCTTCCCATGTATGTATTCAGCGAAAAGTCAACAAGCCACGCTATCAGCCGTTCAGGCTACAGAACAATCGGCAAGAACGATATCGTTCAGCTTAACCTTTCTGCTAAGATTGACGGTTATTCACCTGCTATCGGTCTTCCCATCGCTATGGGTAAGCTTGAAGGCGAGAGAAGAAGAGTTGTTGAATTCTGTAAGGAAGCTCACGACTGGACAAATGCTCAGCTTAAAGCAGGCGTTATGGCTTGTGATATCGCTAAGGACTTCTACAAGATGTATGTAGATAACGGATTCGAAAAGAACTTCGTTTACGGTCCCTGCCATGGTACAGGTATGATTGAGGTTGAAGCTCCCTGGATGGAAACATCTTCAGAATATCCTCTTGAAGAGAACATGACATTCCAGGTTGATACATTCATCATGGGCGACGGCTTCGGCTGCAGATGGGAAATCGGTGCTGCTATCACTAAGGATGGTTGCCGCAAGATGACAGATTACCTTAACAAGGGTCTTATCGAACTTGGTTTCTAATCTTAGTGCCTATACTGTAAGTATAATGGTGATGTAATAGTCAGCCGATATTTTGATTATCTTAAAATGACTATTGTTTAATAACAATCTGAATGCGGCGGACATATTATTGGTGTCCGCCGCAATTATTAAAGGAGGAAATAATGATGAAAATAAATCTTCGTGAAGAATTCTTTACTGAAAAAGAGTTTGTTCTTGCAGAAAATAAATCTCTTAAGGCAATTGCATTCCGCTATTCAACAGGCGTGGCAGCCCTTAAGCTTGAAAACGCAAAGGGATATATCATAATCCTTCCCTTTATGGGTCAGCAGATATGGAGAGCGAATTTCGAAGGCAGAAACCTTGGAATGAAGACAACTTTTGAAGAGCCTGTGCCGAATGTATCTTTCCTTCAGACATACGGCGGATTTTTGTACCACTGTGGTATCAGCTCGGTTGGTGCTCCCGATGCAAACCACCTTCAGCATGGTGAAATACCCAACATTAAGTATCAGACAGCTTATCTTACAGTTGACGAGGATGAGAACGGTGCATATATGGCAGTTGGCGGAACTGTTGATTACAATATTGCATTTACAGCAAGATATGCATTTTCACCCTGCTGTGCTCTTTATGAAGATGCTACAACAGTAAAGATTGATGTTAATCTTACAAATCTTCGTAACGATCCTATGGAGTATGCTTATCTTTGTCATATCAACTTTGCTCCCATTGACGGTGCTAAGCTTTACTACAATTCAAATCTTAAGACTGTTCACAGAGGAGTTCCGGAGGATATGCCCGAAGAAGAAAAGGCTAAGCTTATTGCTCATATGGACAATCTTGAAAAGGATATCCACGTTGCAGACGTTGTGGGCAAAGAAGGTCAGTTCTACAAACCCGAAATCTGCTGCACAATGATGTATGAAGGCAAAGAAGGTCATACAATGCAGTACGTAGAGGGTGAGGGTGCTTGCTACGTTAAGCATGATGTAGAAGCTCTTCCTTATTCAATCCGCTGGATTTCACGTACAGGCAGAGAAGATGCTATGGGTATGGTACTTCCTTCAACTTGTGAGCATCTTGGTTATGCTTATATTAAGGAACAGAAGCAGATTAAGTACCTTGCTCCCAACGCTACACTCAGTTTCTCAATGACTGTTGGCTGGATTGATGATGCCAAGGCTCAGGAAGTAAAGAAAATAATAGGCAAGTAATAAATAGAAGCGTGCCGTGGTTATGTCACGCTGAATAAAAAACACAACTTCCTATGCAGTTTCCTATCCCAAATGCGAAGGGGTGTAAAGAAAACGACTTTCTTTACACCCCTAATATTATTTTGCTGAAAATCAGATTTCGTAGTCCATACAGCTTCTACCGCTTACAAAAGGTCTGACTTTTGTATTTGCAGCTTCAACGTGTACAGGGTGAACTGAATAGTTTTTAAGTGCTTCTTCATTTTCAAAAGTAGTGTCAAGAAGTACTTCGGCATTCTTAGAAGAAGGAAGAGCTTCTGTATAAAGCTTGATATCAATAAGTCCGGGAATAATCCCCTTAAGGGCTTCAAGAGATTCTTTCATATCAGCTTTAATTTTTGCTTTCTCTTCTGCAGAGTATTCATCCTTTAATGTCCAGATAATAACGTGTTTTACCATAATGATACCTCCTTATTAATACAAGAAGTTTATCATATGGAAAATTTTATGTCAACAAAAATTACAAAACAGTTGACATTTTCAAAGTGTAGATATATAATATTTAAGAAAAACATATAAAAGCTGTGACGAAGACAGTAACCAACTGTGAAATGCTTTAGCGAGTCGGGGAAGGTGTAAGCCCGATGCAGATTAGCTTTGGTGAATATCACTTCTGAGCTGCATGGCTGAAAGCTTTTGCAATTAAGCTATGACGGGAAGTCTCTCCGTTAAGGGGACGCATATGATGGTATGCTAATCAGGATTGGAATTTGCTTTGTCTGTTAGCGTGCGGACAAGGCTTTTTTTATCGTATGAAAATTACGTAAACTAAGACGCATGATGTGTTTGCACTTAGTAAGTGTACGACAAGGAACAGCGTCACGCTGCTTTTATTTTTAATTATGGAGGAAGATTTATGTACAACAAGGTTGACACTAATCTCAATTTCATTGACAGAGAAAAGAAAATAGGAGAGTTCTGGCGAGAAAACAAGATTTTCGAAAAAAGTATAGAAAACCGCTGTGAATGTGAAAGCTATACTTTCTATGACGGACCTCCGACAGCAAACGGCAAACCCCATATCGGACACGTTCTTACTCGTGTTATCAAGGATATGATTCCCCGTTACCGTACAATGAAAGGTTACAAGGTTACTCGTAAGGCAGGCTGGGATACCCACGGTCTTCCTGTTGAGCTTGAGGTTGAAAAGCTTCTTGGTCTTGACGGGAAGGAGCAGATTGAGCAGTACGGTCTTGAGCCTTTTATCACGAAGTGTAAGGAAAGTGTCTGGAAATACAAGGGTATGTGGGAGGATTTCTCACAGACAGTTGGCTTCTGGGCTGATATGGACGATCCTTATGTAACATATGACAATAACTTTATTGAGTCAGAGTGGTGGGCACTTAAAAAAATCTGGGATAAAGACCTTCTTTATAAAGGATATAAGATAGTTCCTTACTGTCCCCGTTGCGGAACACCGCTTTCAAGCCACGAAGTTGCACAGGGTTATAAAGATGTTAAGGAAAAGAGTGCTATTGCTAAATTCAAGGTAAAGGGTACAGATAACGAGTACTTCCTTGCATGGACAACAACACCCTGGACACTTCCTTCAAACGTTGCACTTTGTGTAAATCCAATTGAAAAATATGTGAAAATCAATAACGAGGGTAATATCTATATTCTTGCAGAAGCACTTATTCCGTCTGTAATCGAGGGTGAGTATTCTGTAATTGAAGAATATACAGGTAAAGAACTTGAGTATAAGGAATATGAACCACTTTTTGATTTTGCTAATCCCGATAAAAAAGCTTACTATGTTGTTTGTGACAGTTACGTAACCCTTACAGACGGTACAGGTATCGTTCATATTGCACCTGCATTCGGTGAAGATGACTCAAGAGTTGGTCGTACTTATGACCTTCCTTTCGTACAGATGGTTGACAGTAAGGGCGAGATGACGGCAGAAACTCCCTGGGCAGGTATGTTCTGTAAGGATGCCGATAAAGAGGTGTTTAAAGCACTTGATGCTGCAGGACTTCTTTATGCAGCACTTCCGTTCGAACATTCATATCCCTTCTGCTGGAGATGTGACACACCTCTTATCTACTACGCTCGTGAATCATGGTTTATTAAGATGACCGCTGTTCGTGAGGATCTTATAAGAAATAACGAAACTATCAACTGGATTCCTGAAAGTATCGGTAAGGGAAGATTTGGTGATTGGCTTAAAAACGTTCAGGATTGGGGCGTAAGCCGTGACAGATATTGGGGTACACCGCTTAATATCTGGGTTTGTGATTGCGGTCATATGCACTCGATAGGTTCTATCGCAGAACTTAAGGAAATGAGTGATAACTGTCCTGATGAAATTGAGCTTCACCGTCCATATATTGATGCAGTTACAATCAAGTGTCCCAAGTGTAACGGTGAAATGCATCGTACCAAGGAAGTTATTGACTGTTGGTTCGATTCGGGTGCAATGCCCTTTGCACAGTGGCATTATCCCTTTGAAAATGAAGAGATTTTCAAAGAAAACTTCCCTGCAAACTTCATCAGTGAAGCAGTTGACCAGACAAGGGGTTGGTTCTATTCACTTCTTGCCATTTCAACACTTATATTCAACGAAGCACCTTATAAGAACGTAATCGTTCTCGGACATGTTCAGGATGAAAACGGGCAGAAGATGTCAAAGTCCAAGGGTAATGCAGTTGACCCCTTCGATGCCCTTGCACGTCACGGTGCGGATGCAATCAGATGGTATTTCTACGTTAACAGTGCTCCATGGCTTCCCAACCGTTTCCACGACGGTGCCGTTGCGGAAGGTCAGCGTAAGTTTATGGGTACTCTCTGGAATACTTATGCGTTCTTCGTGCTTTATGCAAATATTGATGAGTTTGACGCTACAAAGTATACTCTTGACTATGATAAGCTCTCAGTAATGGATAAATGGCTTATTTCAAAACTTAACACTCTTATAAAGACTGTTGATAGTAACCTTTCAGATTATAAGATTACTGAAAGTGCAAGAGTTATTCAGGATTTCACTGATGAACTCAGTAACTGGTATGTGCGTCGCAGCCGTGAAAGATTCTGGGGCAAGGAAATGACTCAGGATAAGATTAACGCGTATATGACACTTTATACTGCACTTGTAACACTTGCAAAAGTAGTTGCTCCAATGATTCCCTTTATGGCTGAAGAAATTTACCGTAACCTTGTTTGCAGTATTGATAAGAATGCTCCTATCAGTATCCACCTTTGCGATTATCCCGAATACGATGAAAGTAAGATAGATACGAATCTTGAAGCTTGTATGGACGAGGTTCTCAAGATAGTTGTTCTTGGAAGAGCAGCAAGAAATGCTTCAAATATTAAGAACCGTCAGCCTATCGGTAAGATGTTTGTTAAGAGCGATAACGCACTTGATGAGTTCTATACAGAAATTATTGCAGACGAACTTAACGTAAAGGTTGTTGAATTTACTGATAACGTTCGTGAATGCACAACATATAACTTCAAGCCTCAGCTTAAGACGGTCGGACCTAAGTACGGTAAATTCCTCGGTGGTATCCGTGAGTACCTTGTAAATGTTAACGGTAACGATGCTATGGATGAGCTTGAGGCAAACGGTGCAATCAAGTTTGATATAGACGGTACTACAATCACTCTTGAGAGGGAAGACCTTCTTATCGAATCTGCACAGGTAGAAGGATTTGCTTCAGAAAGTGATTTTGGTGTAACAGTAGTTCTTGATACACGACTTTCCGAAGAACTTATAGAGGAAGGCTTTGTAAGAGAAATTATTAGCAAACTTCAGACTATGCGTAAGGATTCAGGTTTTGAAGTAATGGATAATATTGATGTTTTCGTAAGCGGAAACGATAAAATTAAAGCTATTATGGAAAGAAATGCAGAAGAAATCAAAAATGATGTACTTGCTGTTTCAATCAAGCTTAACGCAACCTGCGACAATTCGAAAGAATGGAATATCAATGGTGAAAAGGTAAGTCTTGGTGTGGTAAGAAAGTAAAAAGTGTTGATGTGTGATTTTAGTTACGCTTTCTAACGTATAGAAAATTATGCAAACCCATTTATAAAAGTGAATCATATCTAATGACAACAAAAGAGACGACCTCCGGAAAAAAGGGGAGGTCGTCTCTTTTTCTTTTTAAGTTAATTAATAATTCTCTTTTCTTACTTCGAAATAAGCCTGAGGATGCTTACATACAGGACAAAGCTGGGGAGCTTTTTTACCCATAACAAGGTGTCCGCAGTTACGGCATTCCCACATCGTTTCTTCGGCTTTTTCAAATACCTTCTGCATTTCTACATTGTTAAGAAGTGCACGGTAACGGTCTTCGTGAGCTTTTTCAATCTTCGCAACAGCACGGAACTGTGCTGCAAGCTCTGTAAAGCCTTCTTCATCAGCAACTTCAGCAAATCCCTTGTACATATCTGTCCATTCATAGTTTTCGCCTTCAGCAGCGGAAAGAAGATTAGGACCTGTTTCTCCAAGAAGACCAAGAGCCTTGAACCAAAGCTTTGCATGCTCCTTTTCATTGTTGGCTGTTTCTTCGAAAATAGCGGCAATCTGCTGATAGCCTTCCTTTTTTGCCACAGATGCAAAATAAGTGTACTTATTTCTCGCCTGTGATTCTCCTGCAAATGCTGCAAGGAGGTTTGCCTCTGTTCTTGAACCTTTTAATTCCATTAAAAACACCTCATTTTATAATAATTTAATTAAGTTCACATATTTCATAAAAAGCTTCCCAGATATCTTCTGTGCCCATTCCGGTTTCTGCACTGAAGGGCATCATAATATCATCATCTTCAAGCTCCAGTGTATAGTATATGTCGTCAAGATGCTCGTTAAGCTTGGTTTTTGGTATTTTATCACATTTTGTAGCTACAACAAACGCAAAGCCGTGACGCTCACGTATGTAATTAAGCATAACAAGGTCATCGTTTGTAGGCTTGTGTCTTGCATCTACAAGTAAAACTGTGCAGACAAGTGTGTCGCGACTGTCAAGATAAGTTTCTATCATATTTCCCCATTTTTTCTTTTCGTCTTTGCTTACCTTTGCGTAGCCATAACCGGGTAAATCTACAAAATTAAGAGTATTATCAATGTTGTAGAAGTTTATTGTTGCAGTTTTTCCGGGCTTAGAGCTTGTTCGTGCAAGGGATTTACGGTTAAGCATCTTGTTTATAAACGAGCTTTTTCCTACGTTGCTTCGTCCTGCAAAGGCAATATCGGGAAAAGAAGTAGGAGGGTATTGCTTGGGAGAAACTGCCGATATAGTTAATTCAACATTATGAATATTCACGGCTGATGCTCCTTTCTTTTGCCTTTTTGAGAGAATAACCATCACATATGGGGACTTTTTTGCAAAGTGCTAATTCAAGTACCTCGCTGCACTTTTCGACAGGATGGAATGTAATGTCCGAAAGAATTTCTTTTGGTATATCTTCCAGATTTTTAAGGTTTGATTTAGGGATTATAATTTCTTTTATTCCACAGCGGTATGCCGCAAGAGCCTTTTCTTTAAGCCCTCCAATAGGTAGAACCTTGCCTGTCAGGGAAATTTCACCTGTCATTGCAATGTCGCTGCGGACGGGGAAAAGAGACAGTGCACTTGCAACGGTTGTTGCAATTGTTATACCGGCACTTGGTCCGTCTTTTGGTACGGCACCCTCCGGAAAATGAATGTGAATATCCCGGTTTTTATAAAATTCACTGTCTATTTCAAGGTCTTCTGAAATCGTTCGTATATAAGATACAGCAGTTTCGGCTGATTCCTTCATAACATCGCCAAGTTTTCCTGTAAGGTGAATCTTTCCTGTTCCGGGCATACTTACAGCTTCACATTTAAGAAGCTCACCACCGACACTTGTCCAGGCAAGTCCGTTCGTAATACCGATTTCGGCTTTTCCGGAAATATCCTCGTCCTCAAATTTTTTGTTGCCGAGATATTTGTGTAAGTTTTTATCAGTTACCGATATACCTTTTCCGCTTTCAGCAATTTCAAGCACGCATTTTCTGCAAAGCTTCGCAATTTCCCGTTCAAGCTTTCTTACCCCTGATTCACGGGTATAGTAGTTTATAATTGCAGAAATGGCCTTGTCTGAAATTTTCAGCGTTTTTGAATCGAGAAGATGTTTTTTCAGTTGCTTTGGTATAAGATGCTTTTTTGCAATGTTATATTTTTCTTCATAGGTATAGCTTGAAAGCTCAATGATTTCAAGTCTGTCAAGAAGCGGAGATGGAATAGTTGAAGTATCGTTTGCAGTTGCTATAAAAAGCACTTTTGAAAGGTCAAGTCCGACTTCAAGGTAATTGTCTCTGAAAGAAACATTCTGTTCGGAATCCAGAATTTCAAGAAGGGCAGATGCGGGATCACCTTTATAGTCTGCGCCGATTTTATCAATTTCATCCAACAAAATTAAAGGATTTGAAGATTGTGCCTGTCTGAGAGCATTCACAATGCGTCCGGGCATAGCACCTACATATGTTTTACGGTGCCCGCGTAGTTCGGACTCATCCTTCATACCGCCAAGACTTATACGGGCATATTTCCTGCCGGTAGCTTCTGCGATAGATTTTGCTACAGATGTCTTGCCGACGCCGGGTGCTCCGTGAAGGCACAGAATACTTCCTTGCGGACTGCCACTGCGGTTTATAACGGCCAGCTGTTCAATTATGCGTTCCTTAACCTTTTCCATTCCATAATGGTCGCGGTCAAGTATTTTGCGTGCCTCTGAAATGTCTGAATTTTCATCTGTATAACTTTCCCAAGGTATAGAGCATATAAGCTCAAGATAACTTCTTGAAATATTGCTTTCAGGGGAAGTCGGAGGAAGCTTTTCATAGGTGTTAAGCTCCCTCAGGGCTTTTTCGTAGGCTTCTTCTGTAAGGGGAGTGCTTTCAATCCTGGTACGAAGCTCATCAATTTCATCAAACCGGTCATCACCAAGTTCTTCACGTATGGCTTTCAGCTGCTCACGGAGGTAATATTCGTGATTATGGTCGTCCATCTGTTGTTTTACATGGGCAGATATAACGCTTTCAACATCAAGTATTTTAACTTCCTTTGCCATAATATCAATAAGCTTAAGAAGCCTTTTTTTTACGTTTGTTATTTCAAGAAGCGACTGTTTATCCCGATTGTCACGAAGCAGGCTTGAAGCAACTGTATCCGAAAAAGCGGAAGGGTCTGTTTCAGGAAGGTTTTTTAGAAATGCTTCTGTTGCCAATTTAGGATTAAATTCAATATAGTCATTTATGAGAAAGTGAATCTGGTTTAAAAAAGCAGAATACTCCTCCACAGATAAATCTCTGTCACTTGAGTTTTTAAAGACAACTTCACCTTCGTAAAGCATTTCTTTTACGAATTCAGAAACAAGCTTTCCTCTTGATATACCTTCTACAAGAATTCGGATACAACCATCAGGAAGCTTTATCAACTGTTTTATTTTTACTATTACACCAAAGGTGCTTATATCTTTTTCGGTAGGGTCCTCAACAGTATCATCTTTTTGTGAAGCAAGGAAAATAAGACCGTCATTTATGATTGATTTCTCAATGGCTGCTTTGCTTTTTTCTCTTGCTACATCAAAGTGAAATACTGTGCCCGGAAAAATTACAAATCCCCGGGTTGGAATAATGGGAAGAATTGATTTTTTTATTGCCATAGAATTACGTCCTTATTTTATAGTGGAAATATATTTGCTATACTCATCTGAAACAGAAGTTTTTGTTTCAGCAACTATTTTGGTGATTGTATCATAAGTGTCCATAGAAGCAAGTGACTGAAGAACTGTAGATTGATTTGCTGTAATCCAGTCTGTATCAAGCGGAAGCCTCATAATAATGTGATAGCCGTATGAACTTTTTACAGGTGAATGAGTATAAGTGTTCTCTTTAAGGGCAAATGCTGCAGTTTCAAACTCAGGAACCATTTCACCTTTGGTAAAGGTATAGCCTGAATTTGTAGCACCGGGGTCAAGGTTATACTTATCTGACAAAACATCAAAAGAAGTTCCTTTATTAAGTTCCTTTATTATCCCTTCAGCTGTATTTTCGTCCTGGACAAGAATATGCTTTGCGGTTATATATCGACTGCTGTACAATTGTTCAAACTCTTCCGGTGAATAAGGAATGCTTAAATAGCGTGAGAAAAGGTCGTCAACAAATAAGGTGTATACAGAGTTAATTTCAACAAAATTTTCGAAATCTTCGGCAGTGATGCCACATTCTGCAAGAAACCCTTTATATTCAGTTTCTGTAGAAAATTGTTTGCGATAATTTGCAAAAATTGCATCGAGTGTTTCCTGTATGCCGTTTTTGGAAAGAAAGCTGTTCTTTTGTGCATAATCATAAACAGCAACCACGGGTATGAAATCTTCAGAGATATAGTCGCAGAGGAATTTTGCTGCCGGTTCCTGATTAATCGTCAGGTTCTGGAGAGTACTCCCTTTTGCGTAGTTATCACAAATTATTTCAAAAGAAGGTGTGTTGCAGCTTTGAACTGCATATATGTTGAAGCAGGAACCCTTAAGGGGGGTGTTGCCGACAGTTATAAGTGTTTTATCTGCAAACTGCTTCAAAACTGATGCATCCAGTCTGAATGGCTGTTCTCCAACATAAACCGTACTTGTACTTTGTTCCCAACTGACATCTTCGCCAAGGGCATTTGCAAGTGCACGAACAGGAAGGTAAGTAGTACCGTCGATAATGAACGGTTCAACAATATTTCCGTTTACATCTTTGGGAATAATTTCTGTACCGTTAACTACAATTTTAATATCCTTGTATACGGCTGTAACTTCGACAGTACGGTATGCGTCATCGCTTGGCTGCAAAAGAGTATTTTCACCTATAGAAATTTCAGGTTCCCCGCCAATGTTGACAGTATTGGTTTTACTGTCCCATGTGACATTCTGGCCCAAAGCACTTGCAAGTGCACGAACGGGAAGATAAGTAGTGCCGTCAATAATAAAAGGGGAAACAACATTGCCGTTTACATCTTTAGGAATTACCCTTGTTCCGTCTACGGCTATTTTTATATTGTTATAAACTGCAGTAACTGTTTGTTGCATGTTTGCTGCAAAAGCAGACGAACTTAAAATCACAGTGGCAGCAGTCAGACCTGCAAGGCATTTGAAAAAACTGATTTTTTTGAACATAATTTAAACCTCACATCATATTTTGAAATAAAAAATATCCAAAATAATATTATCATACATAAAATAAAATTGCAACAAAAAGAATAAAAAACTGCTGAAATTCACAGAATTTTAACACAATGTTCATTGACGAAAAAAGAAAGATTTGGTATACTTAAAATACAAATTGGTACAAAATGTAAAAAGAAAGGAAGATAGAGAGATGAAATCAACGGGGATAATAAGAAAGGTCGATGAACTTGGAAGAATAGTTCTTCCGAAAGAGATGCGTACAACTTTCGACATAAAAGAACGTGATCCGATTGAGATTTATGTTGATGGTGACAGTATAATTCTTAAAAAGTATAATCCTACCTGCATTTTTTGCGGAAATAGTGAAAACATTTATCTGTATTCAGAAAAGAACATATGTAAAAATTGTCTTGAAGATTTGAAAAAAAAGACTTTATGACTTGAAAATGTAACCACCGGATGATATAATCAGCTAGTGGTTATATTTTTTATGGGAGGTTTTTATGTGAAGTCTGTGATTACTGTTGTCGGCAAAGATGCAGTTGGAATTATTGCAAAGGTCAGTGCACTTCTTGCTGAAAATAAAATTAACATAATTGATATTTCTCAGACAACGGATGACAGCCGGTTTCTGATGGTAATGGTTGTTGACATTAAAGAGGCAGCTGTTTCATTTTATGAAATTTCAGAAAAGCTTAAAGAGCTTGGGGAAGAGATGGGACTGAGAATACAGGTGCGTCATAAAAAAGTATTTGATTCGATGCATAGAATATAAGTCAAACGGAGTTTGGATTGTTAATGTTTAATAAAGGAATGGTGGAGTATGTTAAATCCTTTTGAAATAATGGAAACCATAAAAATGGTTGATAACGAACATTTGGATATCAGAACGATTACAATGGGAATATCACTTCTTGATTGTATGAGCGAGGATTACAAAGTTGCTGCAGATAAGGTGTATGATAAGGTAACACGCCTTGCAGAAAATCTTGTTCCCGTGGGGGAGCAGCTTGAAAAGGAACTTGGTATTCCGATAATAAATAAGAGAATTTCTGTTACTCCTATCTCCATTATCGGTCATCCTTGCGGAAATTATGTTGAATTCGCAAGAGCACTTGACCGTGCAGCAGATACTACAGGGGTCAATTTTATTGGTGGTTATTCTGCACTTGTTCACAAAGGGTATACTAAGGGGGAATACGATTTTATAGAAACTATACCTGAAGCTCTTTGTACAACAAACAGGATTTGTTCAAGCGTAAATGTAGGTTCTACAAAGGCCGGTATATCAATGGATGCTGTTAAGCATATGGGACAGATTATAAAAAGAACGGCACAACTGTCAGCTGACAGTGACGGATTTGGGTGTGCGAAGCTGGTTGTATTTGCCAATGCTGTAGAAGATAACCCATTTATGGCAGGTGCTTTCCACGGTACCGGTGAAGGTGAGTGTGTAATCAACGTTGGTGTAAGCGGTCCCGGTGTAGTAAAAAAAGCGTTGGAAAAAGTAAAGGGCGAGGATTTTGGTGTTGTTGCAGATACAATTAAAAAGACTGCATTTAAAATTACCCGTATGGGACAACTTGTGGCATCAGAAGCGGCTAAGCGGCTTAACGCACAATTTGGTATAGTTGATCTTTCTTTGGCACCTACTCCTGCAGTCGGGGACAGTGTTGCACATATTCTTGAAGAAATGGGTGTAGAAAAATGCGGGGCACCCGGAACGACCGCGGCACTTGCACTGCTTAATGATGCAGTAAAAAAAGGCGGTGTAATGGCGTCATCTTATGTTGGCGGCTTAAGTGGTGCGTTTATTCCTGTAAGTGAAGATGCAGGTATGATAGAGGCGGTTAAATGTGGTGCCCTTTCTCTTGAAAAGCTTGAAGCAATGACTTGTGTGTGCTCAGTTGGTATCGATATGGTTGTTGTGCCGGGAGATACTTCTGCAGAAACTATTTCAGGCATACTTGCGGATGAGGTTGCTATTGGCGTTATTAATACTAAAACCACAGCTCTCAGAATTATTCCTGCACCTGGTAAAAAGGTGGGGGATGTAGTTGAATTCGGAGGACTTTTGGGAACGGGGCCTGTAATGCCGGTAAGTAAATTCGGATGTAATGATTTTATTAACCGTGGCGGAAGAATTCCGGCTCCGATGCATAGCCTTAAAAACTAATAAACAGGGCTGTAGCAAAATAAATATTTACGAAGTTCTTTTCTTTGGGATAGTTTGAATGGTTCATAAATATTTATTTTGCTGCAGCCTTTATTTGTATAGCAGAAAAAACAACAATTTAAGTTAAAATATATTAAATGTCAACTGTTTTTTACATTTAATTCACCAATTTATACCAAAATGTCAGTTTATAATTGACATATAAATAACGAATGTATAAACTTATAGTAGGGAAGGTGGTGCTGTTGTGAAAAGCAATTTTGACTGCAGAAGAATACTTGTTGAAGATACTGCGAACAGCAGGGAAAAGCTTCTTGTCAGAAAAAAGAAACTTTACAATTATGACCTTCATTGGCATGATTGCTTTGAGATAGAGCTTGTACTGAACGGTGAAGCTACGCAGGTTCTTAACGGTGATACATATAAGATGGCATGTGGTACACTTTATATGCTTAATCCCACCGATTTTCACAGTATAAAAAGCAACGGTGCTGAAGTTTACAACATAATGTTCAGTGAAGAACTTCTTGATGAAACTGTTTTGCATAAAATTCTGAGCGTTGAAAAAAATATTGTATTTTCCCTGTCTGAGAGAGAAATGGTGAATATTAAATTTATGATGTCCCAGATGTTGTATGAGTTTGAGCACAATTCTGAGTTTTCAGATTTACTCGTTAAGAATTACATGGAATGTCTCTTAATGATGATTCTTCGTAAATGTGAGTTTGGGAAGGAAACGAAAAGAGATTCGGATAATGACTCAATGCGAAAGGCTCTTTTGTATATGCATAGCAGATTTCGCGAAAATCCTACCCTTATTCAGGTAGCGGAGATCGCAGGCTTTAATAAGAATTATTTCAGTGGCCTTTTTCATCAGACCACAGGAAAAACCTATAAAGAGTATCTTAATGCTCTTAAGCTTGAACATTCAAAAAAACTTGTTCTTACAACAAATATTCCTATAACGGAAATATGTTATGCGTCGGGATATAATTCACTTACGAATTTTTTAAGGGTTTTTAAAGAACAGTATGGTGTATCACCTGCTGCGATGAGAAAGTCCCACAAAAATAAAGAAGAATAGATGGCAGACATCGAAAAAGAAAGGTAAATTTGTCGAACACGAACTCGTCGGCGTATGTGGATACGGTAGAGGACGTGTTCGGCGAAAACAAGCAGAAACGGGTACAAACCGCAGTTTGTAGCCGCTTTTATCAAAAAAGAATTGCTTGATAACACCTCATCAGTCACCTGACGGTGACAGCTTCCCCTCAAGGGGAAGCCATTATTTTCATTCTCTGCTTGTGTTTGACCGACTTTTTCGACAGTCTGGGGGTGTAAAGAAATTTTTCTTTACACCCATTTTTATCATACTGTATAATTGAACGTAAAATCTTCCCACGGGATATCCACAGGAGCTTTTTTGGTAAGAATATCGTTGATGTGAAGAAGAAGAGGGAAGTCTTCTTCTTTTAACACACCTGCTTCAATTCGGCTTATAACAGCACGTGCAACGCGTTCTGCAACTACGAGTGATTCCAGTGTAACTCCGTTAAGTTCAGTCTTTGCTTCATCAATCTTAAGCCCGCGTCCGAGAAGTATTCCAACAAGGCGTGTTCTGCCGCCATATACTGTAACGTAAAGGTCACCGTATCCAACAGTCATATTTTCGAGAGTGCAGGTGCCCTGATATTCAAACAGACGATACATTTCTTTTACTGCCTGACCGAAAACTGCTGCCTGAGAATTGAAGTGAAGCTCGCTGTCAATACCGAAGTTTTTCTGATTAACACCAATAGTCAGTGCAATTCCGAGTGCATAACCGTTTTTTAATGCTACGGCACTTTCAATGCCAAGCACATCGGTAGACAGACTGATGTGATAGTATTCAGTCTGCATAATCTCTTTAAGAAAACGAAGAGTGTTCATATCCTTGCCACAGAAAGCAACTTCCGTCTGATCGTGTGCCACAAGTTCATAACTGGTGCAGGGGCCGCCGATTGCATTAAGATTCATATTTTTTCCTATGGCTTTCATTTTTGCATCCCACACATCGGGATAGCACAAAAGCTTACCGTCTTCTGTATCGACAAGTCCTTTTGTCACTGTAAGAACGGGTGTTTTTTCATCAATTTCAGGAAGGACCATGTCGCCAAACCAATCAACGCCAAAGGATGAAACACCGCCAATTACCATATCGGCACCATCAAGGGCTGTTTTAAGTTCTTCTATCTGATAGTATTTAATGCCTGCCGGAAAGTCCTTGTTGAATTTTGGATGACGGTCGGTCTTTATGCAATTATCAATTATCTCACGGTCAAGATGTGTACCGACAAGTCGTACCTCGTGACCGTTTTCTCTTGCAGGGAATGCCAGTGCAGAACCCATCATACCTGCACCTACAATAGCTACTGTTGCCATATTAATTACCTTCTTTCTTTTTACTTGTGAAGACCTTTTGAACGCAGGTATTCAATTACCCAAACAGGGTCATTTGCAGTAAATAAACAAACACCGTTTTCAAGAGCCTTGTCATAAAGCATCGGGTCATTGGGTCCGTAATATGCCCATGGCTCTACACCGTAGTCACGGCAGAAATTGTACCACATAGTGGGGAAGGGCTCACAACCGATACCAAAAAGGCAGACGCAGTATGCGTAATCGTATACAAGACGCTTCTGACCTTTGCCGAGATATTCTGGATAGTAGGCGTGAATACGTGCACGGTCACCGTATTTTTCAGCAACATATTCGTTGAGAACGCCATTCCAGCTATTAATGACACAGCGGTCAAGAACACCGTAATTTTCAAGCGTAGAGATTATTCTGTCACAGGATTTATATGCGAAATCACCGCTATCCTGGGGATAGTCTTTAAGTTCTATATTGAAGAGCATATCGTGGTTGGATTTGAATAAATCAAGGAATTCTTCAAGAGTGGGAACCTTTTCACCGACAAATTCTTCACCTTTCCAGTAGCCCGCATCAAGCTTACGGATTTCGGAGAAAGACATTTCACGTATGAGACCGGTACCATTAGTTGTACGGGAGACATCGTGGTCATGCATAATAACAAGCTCTCCGTCAGAAGTCATATGTACATCATTTTCAACCATATCGAGAAATGGTATTTCTGATGCTGAACGGAATGCAGCCATTGTGTTTTCAGGAAAAAATGCTGAGTTACCGCGGTGAGCCGCTACCGGTATTTTGTTTTTATACGCCAAAGGTGTTGACTTCATATAGTTACACGTCCTTCCAGTTTGTTTTAAATAATTATAGCATGTAAAAAAAATATTTTCAATCGCTTTTCCGCGTTTATAAATACCCATTTCGGGGATTAATCTGCCCGTTTTAAAGTCTGCTTAAAACTAACACTTGATGAAAAAGAAAATTTAGGTTAGAATAAAAGACAAAGATAATGGGAGGGAGGGTATTTATGTTCAGGTTGATTTTAGTGGATGATGAACCAATGGCACTTGAACAGCTGAAAATAGCGTTTGACTGGGAAAAGATGGGCTTTTTGATGGAGGGAATATTTACTTCGGGCATGGATGCGGCAAATTATATTATGAAAAATCCTGTTGACGCTGTTATTACAGATATAAAAATGCCCGGAATGACAGGATTGGAGCTTGCAAAATTCTGTTATGAGTACTATCCCAATGTAGGTGTAATTCTGTTTACTGCACACCGTGATTTTGAATATGCGAAAATGGGAATAAGGTATAATGTGGTAGACTACATTCTCAAGCCGGTCAACGAAGATGCTCTTTTTGAAGCGATGGGTAAGCTTTATAAGCATTTGTCAAATCAGCAAAGTGTTATGGAAAGACCAAGTGAAGCTTCATGTAATATGATAATTCAGGAAGCAGTTTCCTTTATTAAAGATAATTATGGTGAAAATATCACTGTTGAGGATGTGGCACGTCATGTACTTATAAGCCCGAAATATTTTGGTGCATACTTTAAAAAGAACTTTGGAAAAAATTTCGTTGAATATCTGAGGGAAGTCAGAATGGTTAAAGCGGCGGAGCTTCTGAAGGATGAAAGTCTTACCATTTCAGTTATAGCCGAAATGGTGGGTTACAAATCGGCAACACACTTTTATGACTTTTTTCAGAAGCATTACGGTCAGTCACCGGCACAGTACAGAAAGGCACTTTTTCCAACGCGGAATAACCATTGATTATAATTAAAAAAGGAATAACTGTATGAAAAATTCTTACAAAAGTGCTATCGAATATATAAGGAAATATAACAGCAAAAGTATTTTCTATAAGTACCTTAAGAAGCTCTTTCTGATGATAGGGCTTCCTGTTATTTTGCTGATTTTTTCAATATACATTTACCATCAGCGTGCGGTTAATAATGAAATTCAGATTACTGCGGGCACAATTTTTGAAAAAAGCGTGGTTTCAGTAGAAAACGTTTTTGCTGAAAGTCAGAATTCTGCATCAATGCTTGACGGTGATCCGAAAATTTCGCTTTTTATAAATTCCAGTGAAGAACAGCATATCAAGGATACTATGTATTATAATAAACATGTTTTCGAACAGCTCAGCCGAATGGCGGGGGCTTCGGTATCTTTTGACAATATTTATGCGTATAGCATAACAAACGGTCACGTTATGTCGTCAAATGGTATCGGTGGCACAATGGAAAGATTTCCAGATAAAAGCTGGTATGGTTATTTTGAAAAAACAGGGGAAGCAAATTACGCTGTTTGTGCCAATGATTTTTACGGTAAAGAAAAAAATCTTTACATAGTTTTCGGTACTTATGACCTTGGTGGTCTCAATGGACTTATGGTATACGAAGTTAAAAAAAATACGCTTGATAAGCTTTTTTACACTCCTTATGCGGGAACAGGAAGCACCTTCTATCTTGTGAACAATAAAACAGGGGAGATACTTTACGGGCCTGCAGAAAATGGAGCATTGCCGGAAAATGTGACGCTTGCAGTAGAAAAAATCAAAAAAAATGAATCCGGTTTATACCGAAAAAACGATATAATTTACTTTTACAGGGATATAAAAAGCCATAGCGATTTGTCGCTTATTTATGTAAACGATTTGAAATCTGCCAATAAAACGCTTGAAAATCTTTATCTGCTTTTCATTTTGTGTGTTGCTATTGCAGCAATGATGCCGATATTTATCTCCATTTATATTTCAGCCGATTTTTACAAATCAGTAATCAAAATAGTATCCGAGCTGAGTTCTGATGATATGGCAGATGTAGCTGAGGTTGACGAAATCACGTTCATAAACAATCATATTATGGCAATTATAAAAAAGAATGAAGATATTGAACAGGAGCTTGTTCAGAGGACGGCTGCCTTCAGGCAGGCACAGGCGATGGCTCTTCAAAGCCAGATTAATCCGCACTTCCTGTTTAATACGCTTAATCTTATAAGTTTAAGTGCACGTAATTTGCTGAAAGGGAATAATATTGTTTCAAAAACGGTTTCTCTTTTAGCAGAGCTTCTTTCGTATGTGCTTGACGCCCCCAATAATACAGTTTCCGTCAGAGAGGAAATTGATTATGCAAAAAAATATATTGAAATTCAGAATATAAGACATAACTACAGCTTTGAGTGTTTGTGGAATGTGGAAGAAGATGTTCTGGAATGTAAAACAATAAAGATGATTTTGCAACCGGTAATTGAAAATTCATTTCAGCATGGACTTGCTATGATGAATATGAATAACAGAAGTGGTGTTATAAGCATCAGCGTAAAAGAAAACGGAGGAACAATACTGTTTTGTGTATCCGATAACGGGGGACGTATTCCGGAGGATACAATGGCTGAAATTAAAGAAAGGCTTAAAACCAACGACTTACCTCAGAAAGGGCATATCGGGCTTGTTAATATTAATCAGCGGATAAAGCTTGTTTACGGTGAAGAATACGGTGTCAAAATAGAATCTGACGACAGCGGTACAAGGACGTATATTGAATTTCCAACTGAATAGTAATGATAAACTCCCATTTTCTCAAAACTTGAAAATGGGAGTTTTAAACATCGAAATCGGAATTGTTAAAGCAGAATAACAGTGCTATGATAATAGTGTATCTTTTTAGGTATATTTTTATTATTGGAGGGAAAATTATGAAAAAACTTTTGGCTTTGATTTGTGTACTTGCCCTTGTTGTTTCTTTTGCAGCATGTGGCAACAAGTCAGAAAAAGAAGACGGTGTGGTAACACTTACTTGGTATGTCCCGCTCAGTGCACAGGCTGATATGGGTATAGTTATGGAGGAGGCTGCAAAAATTACTGAGCCTTTGATTGGTGCCAGACTTGATATTCAGACGATAGATGTTTCTGCTTTTGGTGAACGTATGAATATGAATATGGCTGCAGGTAATGATTATGACCTTACATTTACAGGTTATGTTAATCCCTATCTTCAGGCTGTAAGCCGCGGCGGACTTATGGATATTACAGACCTTATTGACAAAGAAGCTACAGCTCTTAAAGAGTCTATACCTGAATATGCGTGGGAAGCAGCACGTGTGGATGGCAGAATCTATGCTGTTCCCAATCTTCAGGGATTTGCTCCTCCGAACTCACTTCAGATTCGTAAGGATTTAGCTGAAAAATATAACTTTGATGTAGATTCTATTACTAAGATGGAAGACCTTGAACCTTTCCTTAAGGCTGTTAAGGAAGGTGAATCCGGTATGTTCGGTATTCGTCCCAGCTACGGAACAGAAATGTGGACAGGCGGAGTGTGGGAACCTCTTGAAGCAGGTGTAGCTATTCGTGCGGATGGCTCATCTCCTGAAGTTTGTTACATATATGATACTCCTGAGTATCAGAAGGGTCTTGACACTCTTATGGACTGGTATAAGAAGGGCTATATCAGAAAAGACCTTATCAGTGTTGGTGATGATAGCCAGGATGTAAGATCAGGCAAGTATGCTATTCAGCAGTCAGGCTGGCTTCCCGGTGCAGAGCAGTCTGCAAAGATTTCAAACGGCGGACATGATGTTATTATGAAGCAAATGATGAAGCCCTATCTTAATAAAACGAAGGCACTTGCTACAATGGTTGCTATAGGTGCGAACTGTAAGCATCCTGAGAAGGCTATAAAGATGATAGAGCTTATCAACACTAACAAAGACCTTTATAACCTTATTTCATACGGTATTGAAGGTAAGCATTATGACCTTAATGAAGAAGGTAAGGTTGTGATTAATCAGGCTTCAGGCTATAAGCATAATTCTGCTTGGATGTTTGGTAATCAGTTCAATGCACTTGTTATGGAAGGTCAGGATGATGACGTTTGGGAACAGACAGAGAAGATGAATAACGAATCAGTTACATCACCTCTTCTTGGATTTGTTCTTGATACAGACCCCATCAAAAATGAAATTGCACAGATTTCAGCTGTTAATGCAGAGTATACTTTGTTTGGTTTCATAGTAAATGGCAAAGACAACTGGGACGCTTATATGAAAAAACTTGACCAGGCAGGAAGAAAGAAAGTTCTTGATGAAATTCAGAAGCAGGTTAATGAGTATTGGGAAAAGAATAATAAGTAATATAATTAAAAGGAGAAAGGTATTATGAAAACAAAAGCTTTTACAAAATTGCTTGCAGCAGTATTAAGCTTTGCTATGCTTTTCAGCTTAATACCCATGATGGCTGTTAACGTTGCAGCAGAAGATACTATTTCTAGTTACAAATACGATCAGAAGTTTACAAATATGGTAACTAGCGATATTGCAACATCAGCTACAGGAGCGAATGCCGACTATTTTTACACTGATGGAAATTTTTCAGATTACGGGATAGTCAATGACCCTGATGCAAGCAGCGGTCAGGGAAAGGTTTTGAAAGTGCAGGGTGACACATCCAAGTATGCCGGTTATGTCCGCCTTGATTTAAAGGAAAATCTTGATGGAATTGTTAAACTTGGATTTAAAGTTAAAGTTATCAAAACTGCAAACAAATCTTTGAATGGTATGATACTCAGAGCTAACACGGAGAATGTTATTGGTATTGCAGGAGACTATTTCCAGGTTGGATGGAATACAGGTAGATATTCTCTTGGAAATATAGCTAAACCGAATCAGTGGAATACGTTTACATTGTATATGGATTACAAGTCTGGCAAAATGCTCGCAATGGATGTTAACTCGACAAGATTGACTGGAGACTCGATTAACGGAAGCCAGACTGGATTTGGTTCCAAAAATCAAACAGAACTTCAGTGGTTGTCGTTTGAACCTATAAGTTTGGGTGCTGCTGAAACAGTTTCCGTTTATTACGATGACATTACTATCGAGGAAATTGAAATGCCCAAGCTTGTTTCTTCAAGTGTGCAGAACGGTGATACTAATGTTCCGTGGGTAAATAGTATAGAGCTTATGTTCAATACTGAAATGGACGCAACAGCTGCAAATAATATTGTGCTTAAGCAAGGAGATACGACAGTTGCAAAAAATGTTGTAGTTGATGGTAAGCGTGTTCTTGTGCGTCATGCAAATCTTACATCAAATACTCCGTGTACATTGACGATTCCTTCAACATTGGTTTCTGCAACTGATAAATTTGCACTTTCAAATCCGCAGACAATCAGTTTTACGCCTGCAGATGACTTCCTTGCACATATTGATTTTGAACATATGAATATTGATTTGGCTAATCCTTCAAAATCAGATGTTAGCCTTCATGGAAGAACGGGTTACGGTATAGATTTTTATGCCAATCATAGCTTTACCACAAGCTCTTCATCAGATACGCTGAATGGTAAATCTACAGTGTCTGTTGTTGAGGAAGATGGAAATAAGGCTATAAAATTCACCGCTAATAACGGTGGTGGAGGATTTTTCTACATTCACCTTAACCAGAAATTGACAGGCGGACTTGCGGAAATCAGCTTCAGAGCAAAAGTTCCCGATGACACTACAGGTGTTTGGTCTCAGAATTTCTTCCAGTATAATGGTGTGTCGTTGCTTGGACAGGACGGCAAGAACTATTACATAGGTTGGAAGTATAAAGATGAATCTAGTATATATCATACAACTTCCATAAACTCTATGCATGCCAATATGGAATGGAATACATTTAAGTATATTATAGATATGGATAACAAACAGATACACCTTGTAGTAAATGAAGATACCGATAGAGAAGTGAAATATTATGCACCTGTAATATATTCAAGCAGTGGAACTGTGACACCACCTACAGAAATCGAATATCTCAGAATTGCACCTGCTTTTGACGGTATGACAGCTGGTGATACAAAAACTGCATACTACGATGATATCGTTGTAAAGAGAATTCCTACTCCTACAAGCGGTCTTAAATTTATCGCTGCAACTACAGAAGGCACACTTGCAGCAGGTCAGAATGTAGTCATAAAGGCTACTCTTGATAACGGCACTGCAGACCTTAGGAATGCTACCGTTATTGCGGCACTTTACAGTGCAAGTGGCAAGATGAAGGAAGTTAAGAAGAGCGATATTAAGCTTTATCCTACAGAAAACACAGATGCAGAAATTACAATGAAAGTTCCTGCTACTTATGTAACAGGTGATGTTATCCGTGTATTTGCTGTAGATAGCCTTGGCAGCCTTAAAGCACTTGGCGCATCGAAGTAAAAATTAATTTAATAAATTCCAAACTTGTACTCACCCGACAGAAATTTTCTGTCGGGTACTTTTTTTCCGTATAGGAAACCTTGCGTAAACAAAAAAAGTGTGATATAATAAAAATAATCTGAGGGGGAGTAAAAACCAAGTTTTTACTCCCCCTCAGATTATTTTGCAAGCATAATTGCGGTCAAAAGCATAGTTATTAATGTATAGGCAAGCATACCAAAGAAAACTTTAGTGTTAAACTTGTTCTTTTTGTTGTTTTCTCCCGAAGAAGAAAGTGATTCAAGATATGTGTTTACTATTCTTTGTGCTTCGCTTACTGCGTCGGATTCGCTGATAGCTTTTGCGTCACGCAGTATAAAAATGGCTTGCTCAATTCGCGGAGAATTAAGCCTGTCCAGTACAACTATTTTTTTTGTGTTATTTACCATTTGAATCAGCTCCTTTTTTATGATTATTAACATATTCGCGCAACGCTAAACAGAAATTAACAAATTTATTTATCCTATATATGCGGCGACTACCGTAAGGTCATCGTCGGGCTTGGAATTCTGACATTCTTTTGCCCTTTTTAAAATCATTTGTGCAAGGACTTCCGGTTCGGTTCCTTCAAAATCATTTATCATATTTTTTATCCATGGCATAGACTTTTCTGAAGAAGCGACACCGTCAGATATAAATACAAACATACTACCTTTTTCAAAAGGCATAGTGAATACTTCCGTATTGCCGCCGGCAAAGGCACCGGCAGGAAGGGTGGGGGAATGAATCAGAGAAACATCCTTTTGAGTTTTTGTATACGTAGAAGCACCACCACGCTTGTAAATACTTGTTGAGCCATCTTCAAGACTGATAAGACACAGGTCAATGGCGGATAATGTTCCTGAAAAAGAACAAAGAAGCATAGAATTAATCAAGTTAATAGCAGTTTGTGCGTCTATCCCTGCTTCCAGAAGCCTCATCAGAAGATTTGCAGAAGCAGTGCTTTCTTCTTTTGCAATTTCACCGCTACCCATTCCATCACACAGAATTATTGCGTATGTACTTCGGTCAAGCAGTGCGTATACAACATAATCACCGCTGACTTTTTTATTGGCTTTAATGGCACTTGCAACAGCTGTTGTAATTGAAAACTCAGGTTTTACAACGTAATTGAGCCAGCAATCGTTACAACTTCTTAGTCCTGTACGCACAAAGGGTAGATTGAAAGTTTGTTCAAGAACTTTACAAACAGAAGTTTCACATCTGCCAAATCCGCCACAGCTTTCCAGTTTTATTCTCACTGTGGTGTTTTCTTTTCGCCCGGTTACAAATACATTGTGGGCTAGAATTCCTTCTTTCCGCAGCTTATACTGTATGTCATCTGATGCAGCACTGTCACACTCTCCTTCGGAAAGCAGCTTTTTACCACATTTTTCTAAAATGTCGGATATTGAACTGAAGCTTGAATATACAGCTTCTCTGAATTCATTTACTCTTTCTGTCCATAGACAGTCATTTTTGTATATCTCATACATTTTTTCAAAATTAAACAGAAACTGCTCTTTTCGCATACAATGTTCCGGTGCGTTCTGAACAGTCAAATCATCTCCGTTTTTAATTGCTGTACAAAGACTGTCAAGAGCTCCTTTTGTGGACTTAATGTCACGTCCCCAACAGTATTTTCTCAGTCCGCAACCGGAGCAGGTCTTGTGTGCTGTCCTGCGATAAAGAAGCAATGTATTGTAGTCAGAAGGATTTCGGAGGCTGAATATTTTTCTGAAGCTTGTTTCCGTTAATCTTATAACAGAGTGGGAGGTGTGAAGTCTGCTTGCTGCAAGCTCAAATGCAGGTGGCGAGTAACCCGAAAAATGGCTGAGAGAATCAAAAATTCTTTTAGGAACACAGTAAAGTATGATGGTTGCAAGAGCAGTATCACAAATATTTATAAGAACCTCTGTAGAACCGTTTGAAAAAATTGTTACCAGTGCATTTGTAATAATGAACGATACGCATGCCCACCATTTTCCGTAACGGGAAAAATATCCGGCACAAAGCCCGGATAAAGCAAAAGATGCCGCACAGGCGTCTATTCTTCCACGGCTGAGACAGTACACTGTTCCCATTATAATACCTGCACTGCAGCCTTGCAGACTTCCAAACCGTACTGCAAAAACAAGTACGCACAAAACACAAAGCGTTCCTGTTACAGATAAAATCCCGCTGATTCCGGCATTTCCAAAGCCACATAAAACACCGCCTGCAAAAAAAGCAACTGAAACTGTTTGTTCCTGAGTTAAAGAATGTCTCAACTTAAGGGAAAACAAAATAGGAATACACGTGCAAAATGCCCGTACAGCAATGAGTATGGTGGCACATTCAACAAACAGAACAACACAGTCATATATCAGTGGATAGCCGCCAAAACTTGCATCTGTAAAAAGAAGGAACATACCGGATATGAAAACAGTTAATGCAGCAACAAGCGAGGTGATTGCGGCGGTTTTATATTTTTGGGGCAGAAATCTTTCCTGTAAAAGAGCAAACAATATAATTGCTATTATGTATTTTCCTGCTGAAAGTAACCCTGCACCTGAAAAAATCAGCCCCAACACGGAACATAAGGCGTAAAGATATGCAGCCGGACCGTTAAACTGTGCTGCAAACATAGCAAATCCAAGCGGATGTGCCCCGCCTACAAGGCTTGTCCTTGAAAGCAAAAATGCACATAGACATTTAATTATAACTTGCCACGGAAGATTTTCCGTGTGCTTCTTCAAATTTTCGGTATTTGGAAAAAACCTCATTTTGCCGTTGCGTTTAATAAACGGCTTTGGTAGCTTGCTGCTCATTGGTAAATCATCCTTTCAAAAAACTTAATTGTATTTTATCAGTAAATGTACAGTATTTTTTGTCAAACGGTGCACAATGTAAAAAAAGTTTTCGCCATATAATAGCAGCAAACATCAATAATAAATAAAATGAAACAAAAAAGCATTATTTTCATCTTGACATCGAAGAGTAAAATGATAAAATTATTATGTTATATATTTATCAGGAGGCGGTATGCTTTGAATAAAAAAAGAATAGTGACGGGCATACTTGCTCATGTTGACTCAGGAAAGACCACTCTTTCCGAAGCAATGCTTTTTCATAGCGGCAATATACGTAAAATGGGCAGAGTTGACCATCAGGATGCATTCTTGGATACAGATTTAATGGAGAAGGAAAGGGGTATAACAATCTTTTCCAAGCAGGCTGTGATGAACTTAGGAGAAGCACAAATAACTCTTCTTGACACCCCGGGGCATGTTGACTTTTCTACAGAGGCAGAAAGAGTGCTTTGGGTGCTTGATTACGCAATCCTTGTAATAAGCGGAACAGACGGTGTGCAGAGCCATACCGTAACATTGTGGAAGCTTCTTAAAAAGCATCAGATTCCTGTGTTTATATTTGTAAATAAAATGGATATTGCACAAAAAAGTAAAGAAGAGGTTATGGACAACCTTGTAAAAGAGCTTGACAAAGGTTGCGTTGATTTTTCATCAGAAAGCTTTAAGGAAGAAGTTGCAGTAACAGATGAAGACCTTATGGAAAAATTTCTCGAAACAGAAGCTTTGTCTGATGAGGATATCCGTAGAATAATTTTTGAAAGAAAGGTTTTTCCTTGCTTTTTTGGTTCTGCACTCAAGGGAGACGGGGTAGATGTATTTCTTGAAAATTTTGCAAAATATACAGAAAGCTTTAATCCGGGGAAAAAACCTTCTGCACGTGTGTTCAAAATATCTGAGGATGAAAAAGGCATGCGGCTTAGTTACACGAGGATAACGGGTGGAACTTTCAGTATTCGTGATAAAATAGAATATCTTGATAAAGAGGAAAAAATCAGCGAAATCCGCATCTATTCAGGGGCGAAATATAAAAACGTGCAGACAGCTTACCCCGGTGATGTGTGTTGTATCTGCGGTCTTTCCGAGAGTTATGCAGGTATGGGACTCGGAAATGAAGACGATGCTCCGGAGGCAGTGCTTGAAAGTGTATTCACCTATAAAGTGACAATTCTTGACGGTACTGACGTTCGTGTAGCTCTTGCAAAACTTAAAAAGCTTGAAGAGGAGGAAAGTTCCCTTAACGTAATTTATAATGAAATTCTTTCCGAAATTCACATAAGCCTTATGGGAGAGGTTCAGCTTGAAATAATGAAAAGGATTCTGAAGGAAAGATTTAACCTTGATGTGGCTTTTGAACAGGGAAGTATTGTGTATAAAGAAACAATAGCCGCACCTGTTGAGGGGGTGGGGCATTATGAACCTCTCAGACACTATTCTGAGGTGCATCTGCTTTTAGAGCCTCTTAAAAGAGGAAGCGGTCTTATATTTGAAACCGATTGCCGTGAAGACGACCTGTCCCGCAACTGGCAGAGACTTATTCTTACACATCTTAAAGAAAAAAATCATAAGGGTGTACTTACCGGAAGTCCCATAACCGATATAAAAATCACCCTTAAATCGGGAAAAGCACATATAAAACATACCGAGGGCGGTGATTTCCGTCAGGCAACTTACCGTGCAGTACGTCACGGACTAAGGTGTGCGGAAAGCGTTCTTCTTGAGCCTTTCTACAACTTTGAATTGACAGTTCCTTCTGAATATACGGGGAGGGCAATGATTGACCTTGAAAGAATGAATGCAAAAATCAACCCTCCTGAAATAGCAGGTGATATGAGTATTCTTACGGGTGAGGCACCCGTAAGGTGTATTTCCGAATATCAGAAAACCGTCACAAGCTATACCCACGGTGAGGGTAAACTTAACCTTGCACTTTCGGGATATGATGTATGCGAAAATGCCGAAGAAATAATTGAAAGCATCGGTTATGACTGTGACGGAGATTTAGCCAATACTGCCGATTCTGTTTTTTGTAAACAGGGAGCAGGCTTTACAGTTCCGTGGCATCAGGTAACGGAATATATGCATCTTGAAAGTATTCTTGCACCAAAGGTAGAGGATATAACTCCTGTTCATTACGTGAAGAAAACCACCGAGGTTTATGATGAAGAAGAACTGATGCGGATATTTGAACGTACCTACGGAAAAATTGTGCGTAAAAATCACAATGCGATGAAAACTCCGAAGGATTATGCTCCAAAGGAAAAGCACAAAGCTAATCCTCAGAAAATCGGACCCGGTTATATTCTTGTTGACGGTTATAATGTGATTTTTGCGTGGGATAAGCTTAAAGAGATTGCAAAGGACAGTCTTGAAGATGCCAGAGAAATGCTTGTAGATAAAATGTGTGCATACAAGGCAATGCGGCCACAAGAATTAATTCTGGTGTTTGACGCTTACAAAGTAAAGGGTAACCGTGGCGAGGTGGAGAAAATCAATAATATCACCGTTGTGTATACGAAAGAGGCACAAACGGCAGATGCTTATATAGAAAAAGCAGCTCACGAACTTGGAAAGAAATATCATGTGCAGGTTGCAACAAGTGACGCACTTGAACAGATGATAATTTTAGGAAGCGGTGCAAACCGCATCAGTGCCGCCACCTTTGTAAAAGAAGTTGAAAATGTGGAAAAGGAAATAGAGGACATAATCCGCGAGATTTCGGAAAATAATTAAATCAGTATTTTAATATCGCTTTTTGCTGTTTTTTAAGATAAATGCTTGACTAATAGGTATTAAAGCGGTATAATATATGAGGTTAAATATGGGATTTAAGGCTTAGAAGGATATTTTAAGCCTGATTTTCCGTGTTTATAACGTTTCAGAAATTAATTTTTATATACACAAGGAGGTCAATCAAATGGCAAGAAACAAAAAAACCATGGATGGTAACACCGCTGCCGCATATGTCTCTTATGCGTTTACAGACGTTGCTGCTATCTACCCCATTACACCTTCCTCAAACATGGCTGAGGTTACAGATGAATGGGCAGCAAAAGGAAAGAAGAATATCTTCGGCAGAACTGTAAAGATTGCAGAAATGCAGTCTGAGGGTGGTGCTGCAGGTGCCGTTCACGGCTCACTTACAGCAGGTGCTCTTACAACAACTTACACAGCTTCTCAGGGTCTTCTTCTTATGATTCCCAATATGTACAAGATCGCAGGTGAGCTTTTGCCCTCAGTTATTAACGTATCTGCACGTGCACTTGCTTCACACGCTCTTTCAATTTTCGGTGATCATCAGGACGTATATGCATGCCGTCAGACTGGTTATGCAATGCTCTGTTCTGTAAATCCCCAGGAAGCTATGGACCTTGGTGCAGTAGCACACCTCACAACACTTGAGGCAAGAGTTCCCTTCCTTCACTTCTTTGACGGTTTCAGAACTTCTCACGAATATCAGAAGGTTGAGTGCTGGAGTGACGAACAGCTTAAGAAGCTTGTTAATATGGATGCAGTAGAAGCATTCCGTCGCCGCTCTCTTAACCCCTACCATCCTGCACAGCGCGGTACAGCTCAGAACCCTGACGTTTTCTTCCAGGCAAAGGAAGCTAACAACAAGTTCTACGATGCAGTTCCCGAACTTTGCCAGGCTTATATGGACAAGGTTAATGCAGAAATCGGTACAGATTACAAGCTCTTCAACTACTACGGTGCAGCTGATGCTGAACACGTAATTGTTGCAATGGGTAGTGCTTGTGATACTATTCAGGAAACAGTTGATTACCTCAACGCTAAGGGTGCAAAGGTTGGTCTTATTAAGGTTAGACTTTACAGACCCTTCAGCGCTAAGCACCTTATCGATGCTATCCCCGCTTCTGTTAAGAGAATCAGCGTTCTCGACAGAACAAAGGAATGTGGTAGCATTGGTGAGCCTCTTTACCTTGACGTTGTTGCTGCTCTCCGTGACAGCCAGTTCAAGGATGTTGAAATCTTTGGCGGACGTTACGGTCTCGGTTCAAAGGATACAACTCCTGCTCAGATTATCGCTGTTTATAACAACGCTGATAAGAAGAGATTTACAATCGGTATTAATGATGATGTAACATTTACATCACTTCAGATTACAGAAAACCCCGACACAACTCCTGCAGGTACAACAAGCTGTAAGTTCTGGGGACTTGGTGCTGACGGTACTGTTGGTGCTAACAAGAACTCTGTAAAGATTATCGGTGACCACACTGATATGAACGTTCAGGCATACTTTGACTACGACTCAAAGAAGTCAGGCGGTCTTACAGTTTCTCACCTTCGTTTCGGTAATGCTAAGATTACAAGCACATACCTTGTAAACAAGGCTGACTTTGTTGCATGTCACAAGGCTTCTTATATCAGAAAGTACGACATGGTTTCTGACGTTAAGCCCGGTGGTGTATTCCTTCTTAACTGCCCCTGGACAAAGGCTGAAGAGTTTGAAGCTCACATCCCCGGACAGGTTAAGCGTTACATTGCAGAAAACGACATTCAGTTCTATGTAATCGACGGTGTTGCTATCGGTAAGGAAATCGGTCTTGGCAACAGAATCAATACTGTGCTTCAGTCAGCATTCTTCAAGCTTGCTAACATCATTCCTGCAGCAGATGCTATTCAGTATATGAAGGACGCTGCTACAGCTTCTTACTCAAAGAAGGGTGAAGCAATCGTTAAGATGAACCATGACGCTATCGACATGGGTGCTGAGCGAGTTATTAAGGTTGACGTTCCTGCTTCATGGAAGGATGCAAAGGACGAAGATCTTTCTGTTAAGTTTGACGGTGAAGGTAAGCTTGTTGACTACATCAACAACATACTTAACCCCATTAACTCATTTGCAGGTATGAAGCTTCCCGTATCAGCTTTCGTTCCTTATGCAGACGGTGAAGTTCCGCTTGGTTCTTCTGCATTTGAAAAGAGAGGCATCGCTATCGACGTTCCCGAATGGAAGAGTGAAAACTGTATCCAGTGTAACTTCTGTTCTTATGTATGTCCTCACGCTTGTATCCGTCCTGTAGTTCTTACAGAAGAAGAAGCTAAGAATGCTCCCGAGGGTATCAAGTATATCAATATGACAGGTCTTAACGGTCTTTACTTTGCAATGGCTGTATCTGTACTTGACTGTACAGGTTGTGGCTCTTGTGCAAACGTATGTCCCGGTAAGAAGGGCGAGAAGGCTCTTGTTATGCAGCCTCTTGAAACTCAGGAGGACAAGCAGGCATTCTTCGATTACGGCATCAAGATTCCTGAAAAGGCAGAAGTTCTTGAGAAGTTCAAGCCTACAACAGTTAAGGGCAGCCAGTTCAAGCAGCCCCTCCTCGAGTTCTCAGGCGCTTGTGCAGGTTGTGGTGAAACACCTTATGCTAAGCTTGTTACACAGCTTTATGGTGATAAGATGTACATTGCAAACGCAACAGGTTGTTCTTCAATCTGGGGCGGTAGCTCACCCTCAACTCCTTACACAACAAATGCTAAGGGTGAAGGTCCCGCTTGGGCTAACTCACTCTTCGAAGATAACGCAGAGTACGGCTTTGGTATGTTCCTTGCTCAGAATACTCTTCGTGAAGACCTTGTTACAAAGGTAGAAGCTGTTAAGGAAACAGCTGACGACGCAGCTAAAGCAGTTATTGACAAGTTCCTTGAAACTAAGGAAGATGTAAATGCTAACAAGGTTGCAGCAGAAGAACTTATGGAAGTTCTTGCTAAGATGAACACACCTGAAGCAGCTGAAATCCTTAAGGATAAAGAATATCTTTCAAAGAAATCTGTATGGATTCTTGGTGGTGACGGTTGGGCATACGATATTGGTTACGGCGGTCTTGACCACGTACTCGCTAGCGGTGAAGATGTAAACATCCTTGTATTCGATACAGAAGTTTACTCTAACACAGGCGGTCAGTCTTCAAAGGCTACACCTACAGGTGCTATTGCGAAATTCGCAGCAGCAGGTAAGGAAGTTAAGAAGAAAGACCTTGCAGCTATCGCTATGAGCTATGGTTATGTATACGTTGCACAGGTTGCTCAGGGTGCTGACAACAATCAGTGTATCAAGGCATTCGTTGAAGCAGGTTCTTACAACGGTCCTTCAATCGTAATCGCATACGCTCCCTGTATTAACCATGGTATCAAGGGCGGTATGAGCATTGCTCAGACAGAAGAAAAGCGTGCTGTACAGGCTGGTTACTGGCACCTCTTCCGTTTCGACCCCAGAAGAACAGCAGAAGGTCTCAATCCCTTCCAGCTTGATTCTAAGGAGCCTACAGAAAGCTATGAAGACTTCCTTATGAACGAAGTTCGTTACAACTCACTTGCTCGTTCTAACCCCGACAGAGCAAAAGAACTCTTCCAGAAGGCAGCAGAAACAGCTAAAGCTAAGTATGCTGAACTCGTTGAAAGAGCTAGCAAGTAATTATTGCTTAATTAAAAATCCGCAGGACAATCCTGCGGATTTTTTTGTGCCTGTATAGAAAATTACATCAAAGTAACGTATTTATATGTTTAACAAAAAAGTTCTGTTTTTACTTTGGAGCAAAGCGGCAGATGTTCTTTTGTAACCAAAAGAACCAAAAGTTCCGAGGTTTCGATTCCTCGGACTCCTAAAACGACCTCGCAGGGGCGTAAGAAATAAAGGGCGATATATCATTTTTACAGAGTAAGTTTTGTTGATTCATATTTTATGCTTTTATACCGTCGTCCTTAATTCAGCACTTATGCTTCAGGGCACGGACTAAAAACCGTTTGCCCGCAGCGGAAAATGATGCAAACGGTTTTTCCGCTAACAAGCATAAAATATGAATCAACCCAAGATAGGTGCGGTGGTTAGATTATGCGAAGCAAATTAAGCACAAACAATAAGGTTAAGAAAAATACATTGACAGTTTCCGTAAAACCGCTTGTATCAGTTTCCTTTGCTGATAAGCGGTTTTAGTCTATCCTACGGCAATAAGTTTGCCGTTATAGACGTCGGAATAAAGGCAATGTATTTTTATTAACAAAGACCACTATTTAATTCTTTATCACGTCATATATTAATTGCGCCCCTGCGAGGTCGTTTTAAAGGGGTGCGGGGGAAATTCGAAATCCCCCGCGTTTTGGTCCTTTTTCAAAAAAGGACAATAAATTCTCCCTCAAGATTGAGGGTAGGGGTGTTGATGTGTTTAATAAAACACTTTTTTATTGATGAAAAATCTCCAAAATTGGGGGGTTATATGGAGATAATATTAAGTCCTTTCTTTTTTGCGTATTCAAGAGTTCTGTCGGCACCGGTGCAGTGGTTAATTACATAGTATATAAGATAGTCGGAGGTATTGACTATAAATTCATTGCATTTAATAATTTTAAGCTTTTGAGGGGTACTTTTAGGGATTTCTGCAACAAGGATTGCATCATAATTATTTTCGTAATATTCTTTATTGTTGTTGATTTCAGAAGTAAGGTAGGGAATAACAAGGATGAGATTTATATAAGGAAAAATCTTTTTTAATTCTCTTACAGCTTTTGCACAAAGGCGGTCAAATGCTCCGTAATTTCCTACACGAAATTCAGTTACGTTTTCATTTATAATAAGATTTTCGATTTTTTCTGAAAGTGATTTATAATGTTCATCCGTATAATATATATCGCTATGTCCTGCAAAACAACATACTTTTTCCATTGTATTTCCACCTCTTTCGTTTGTATTATAGCATAATTCAAGTGTAAAAGCAACTAAATAATGTGCAAATGACACATATGCGTGTGTCGATTAAAAAGCTGAATGTGTATATAATAAGACACAGAGGTGAAGTCGTATGAAAAATAAAAATTTTGATATATGGCTGGCGATAGGTCTTAATATTTTACATTACAGAAAAGAGCAAGGATTAACACAAATGCAGTTAGCGGAAAAATGCAATTTAAGCAGAAATCATATTCAACGAATAGAAACTGCGGCATCTTCTTGCACTCTTGATACTCTTATTGACATTGCGGAAGCATTACGAATTCCGCTTAAAAAGTTATTTGAATTTAAAGATTAAATGTGAAAGAACTACCGATTGATTGTCAAACGGTAGTTCTTTCACATTTTCCATAATATAAAAAGCTTTTTTCATTTCACCGATTTTACAAGCTTTATGAAACGGGAAAGCATATCATGCTTCCTGAAAGATTTTGTAATTATAACAGTGTGAATAATGGCGTTAAAACGCTTATATTTAACACCTCTGATGGAAGAGTCAGATTTGTGACAGATTCAAAGACTATTCAAAAAGGCTTTGTTAAGCTATTCTTTTGCCTTGTGTGGTGTATGCATTTTGCTACACGCCCATCTTTTCCGGTTGTTTTTTATAGGTATTCTTTTGGAAAATTACTGTCTGTTATTATTTTTGTTATATCATTTTTATAGCAAACATGGTGGGGGAAAATTCGCCCGGCTTTACTGCTGTCACATAAAAATATTGTTTTGATTCCGCGTTTAATTGCCGCACGTCTTAGAGCTGTTTCGCTTTGTGAAACATCAGTAATTTCACCGTCTAAATCTATTCCCTGACTTGAGAAGAATACCAGTTCCGGACGGTACATATCGAGAGCCCGGCAGGCTAGGTCGCCTACATAAGCAAGATTACGCGGTATCAGTTCTCCACCTGTCAAAATCAATTTGTTGTTAGTGAAAGCCAGCGTATCAATAACCTTTTGACTGTTACTGATTACCATCATATCTTTTTTGTGTTTGATATAAGGTAACATATGAAGGGCGGTTGAAGAAGAATCAATAAAAATAGTCTGTCCGTCTTTTACAAGCTCTGCAGCCAGTTTTCCTATTTCATCTTTTTCATCGGCATGTTGAAAACTGCGTAAAGCAAGCGGCATATCTTCTTTGTTCAAAGTTACTCCGCCATAAACTCTTTTCAATAACCCGTCTTTTTCCATAGCATCAACATCACGACGTACTGTTGCCTCGCTGACATACAGTATCTTTGCAATCTGACCTATACGCAGTGTAGGTGTTTTTTCTAAAAGAGCTCTGATTTGTGTGAAACGTTCAACTTGTAACATTTTTGCCTCATTTCTTGCAAGACTTTAACAAACTTTATGAAAGTTTTTCATAAATCACGGCAAAGCTTGACAAAGTTTGCAATGTTTTTTATACTGTAATCATAGCACAGGTAATTGTGTTTTTCAATAATTTTATTAAAGGAATGATAGACATGGCAATAATTACAGTAATTTGTTCAGGTATGATGGGAACAGCTATTACGTACCCGGCGGCACACAACGGTCATACTATTCGTTTAGTTGGATCTCCGCTTGATAACGAAATAATCGAGCATGGACAAAAAACCAAAGAACATCTCAATCTGTCAAAGTACAGAAAGAATAATCCTACAAGCGGAGTTGATGCACCCATTTTAACTCCTGATAATGTTACATTTCATTATTTCGAAGAAATGGAAGAGTGTATAAAGGGTGCGGATTTACTTATTTGCGGTGTATCGTCATTTGGTATGGACTGGTTCTGTAACAATGTAATTCCGAAACTTCCGGCTGATATTCCTCTTCTGTCTATATCAAAGGGTATGGTTGATGACGGTGAAAATAAAGGGAATCTTATTTCTTATCCCGAATATATGCTTCGTTTTACAGATAAGGATTTAAAAATTTATGCTGTTGGCGGACCGTGTACTTCATACGAACTTGTTGATAAAGACCCTACAGAAGTAACATTCTGCGGTCCTGATATGAAAACTCTTCGCTGGTTACGTGAAATCTTTGAAACAGACTATTACCATATTAGTCTTTCCACTGATGTTCGCGGTGTAGAATGTACGGTTGCATTGAAAAATGCTTATGCACTTGGCGTTGCACTTGCTGTTGGTATGTCGTATAAAAGAGAAGGCAGGGAGTTTGAACATTATAACTCTCAGGCTGGTTTGTTTGCTCAGTCAACAAAGGAAATGTATCTTTTGTTAGATATTTTCGGCGGAAATTCAGAACGTAATATTTTCTTAGGCATTGGCGACCTTTATGTTACTGTTTTCGGTGGAAGAAACAGAAGGTTGGGAAATTTGCTTGGTCAGGGCTATACATATGATGAAGCAATGGCTCAACTCGAAGGCATTACTCTTGAAGGCGTAGTAATAAGCGAACGTACTGCAAATGCAGTAAAACAGCTTGCTGACCTTGGAAAAATTGACATTAATGATTTTCCGTTGCTTATGCACATATCTGAAATATTGTTCGAGAATAAAAGAATAGATATTCCGTGGAAAGCATTTGAATCAGAATACGAAGGATAAAAACAGGTGGTTGCTATGTATAAAACAAAAAATGGTTCTTGCTTACTTGACGCACACAGAGGTGTAAGTACTGAATATCCTGAAAATACAATGCCTGCATTTATTGCAGCGGTAAAAGAAGGGTATGATGTGATTGAACTTGACCCTGCTGTGACAAAAGACGGAATAATTGTTTTTGTGCACGACTCAACAGTAAATAGGTCGGCGAGAAATAAAGATGGTAGTAAAATTGAGAAAAGAACATATGTTGATTCGCTTACCTATGATGAACTTTGTGAACTTGACTTTGGTATTGGATTTGATGAAAAGTTCAAGGGAACAAAGGTCCCGACACTTGATGAGGTGTTGGATTTTGCAGCAGAAAATAATATTATTCTTAAAATAGATGCAAAACTTGAAAAATTCAGAATGGAAGAACTTACAACCTTTGTTGAAACAATAAAAAATCACAAGGCTAAGAATCTTGTTACATTTACGGTAGAAACACTTCCGTTTACTGATTTTATAGTTTCACATTTTCCCGATAACGGAATTGATTATGGTTCATACATTGACGAATGGCATCTTAAAGAATTTAAAAAAAGATTAAAAAACAATCATTTTACAGTATGGCTTCGCCTAGCTAATGAAGAAAGTAAGTGGTGCCTTTATCCACCGCTTGATGATGAGCAGTATCGTATCGCGAAAAAATATGCTGACAGTATAGGTGTATGGATTTTAACAGACGACAGTGAGGCAGAATATGTAATAGAAAGATACCAACCGAGGATTATTGAAACCACAGGCTCAATTAAGCCTAATTTATAATGATTTTCAGTTCTATAAATGGGGAGGTGTAAAAAAACGAGTTTTTTTACACCTCCTGTTTTTTGGGGATAGGAAAAAATGCTTCAGAACGGACAAACTGAGCTGTAAATCCCTGTACACAGGGATTTACAGGTTACCCGAAGGCGTACGATGGTACGTCGAG
>JAZPYX010000056.1:0-69879 GCA_045544395.1 Clostridia bacterium | reverse complement strand
CGACGTACCATCGTACGCCTTCGGGTAACCTGTAAATCCCTGTGTACAGGGATTTACAGCTCAGTTTGTCCGTTCTGAAGCATTTTTTCCTATCCCCAAAAAACAGGAGGTGTAAAAAAGCTCGTTTTTTTACACCTCCTTCTCAAACAGCCTCTCAGGGGGCGTAAGAATTATTGGACGTGCCTTTGATTTAGACAGCAGTCTTTATAAAATAAATTTGAATAAAAAACAACACAAACACTTAGTTAATAAATACGCATTGACAGTTTCCGTCACATATCAAAATAATTAATAAAAGACGTTTGACAAATAAAGAAAAAGATATGTTATTCAGAATCACACCTTTAAACTCTGGAAATACATCAGGGCAAAGTCAGTTTTTTGACGTTTTATCCTTAAGATTTACTGCCACAAAACACATCTTTTTTAATTTTTTAAATTTTTCCAAAAATAACACTTGCTTTTTTATTAATTATGTGCTAATATATAACTTGCGTTTGAAATGTGCTTGTAGCTCAGTTGGATAGAGTATTTGGCTACGAACCAAAGGGTCGGGGGTTCGAATCCCTCCAAGCACGCCATAAAGAACCGCTTAACCAATAAGGTTAAGCGGTTTTTCTTATGCCTACAATTTTTCTAGAAAAATGAGCTTTCTAACACTTTTCTAACAAATTTCCAAAAATAGTAAAATAAAATCCAATAAATTTGAAATTTAACTATCTATCCCGTTGTGATATTATGAAAGTAATATTATCAGGAGGGATTTTTTGTGAAAAAATATACATTGAGAAAAAATCAGACTGTTTGCATTCAGACAGAAACCATTGCCGATTCAACTGCGCTCACTGCTGCAATAAAAGACCTTGTGGAGGACCTTTATGGTGTTTTAAAAATCACAAAGGCTGACAACGCACAGACTGTATTCAGGTTTTGTATTGACGAAAGCATCCGAAAGGAATGCTACAGCCTTACAATCACAGAAAATGTGATATGTTTTTCAGGCGGTGATACTTTGGGGTTGTTATGGGGAATTTATGATTTATGCGAAAATGTTCTGAATGTAAACCCTTTTCGCAAATTTCTCGATCTCTCTTACAGAGAAAAGCCAACTGCAGAAATTGAAGAAATCCATCTTTCTCCTTTTCCTGCATTTAAGTACAGAGGATGGTTTTTCAATGATGAAGACTATATAACAGGGTGGCGTACTCCTTCCGGAAAACGTCCTGTTGATTATCTGTTTTACTCAAATATTATGAATCATAAGACTGTTGACGAGCTTGTCGAAACTATTCTTCGCTCAAAACTCAATCTGATGATTCCTTCCTCCTTTTTGAATATTGATGTAGAAGCGGATGAGGAAAATATCCGTCGCATTACAGAGCGCGGTCTTTATGTTTCTCAGCATCATATTGAGCCCCTTGGAGTATCTCATTTCACTTTTACGGATTACTTTAAGCGCAAGGGCAAGGAGGTTATTCCATCATATTACAGCTCTCCTGAAGCATATGATGAAATCTGGCGCCATTATGTAAAAAAATGGGCTAAATACAAAAATGTCATATGGCAGATTGGTCTTCGGGGAAAACTTGACCGCCCCGTGTGGAAGGACGACCCTTCAATAAAGAACAGCGAAGAGTTTGCCGGACAGCTTATCTCTAAAGCTCTTGTTCATCAGCTTGACATCATTAAGGAAATAACAAATGACGAAAACCCCATTGCAACTATGACTCTTTGGGAAGAAGGCGCAGAGCTTTACCGAAAGGGATACCTCAGTATCCCCCAGGGAGTTACAGTAGTTTTTACAAACTGGCCCAGAACACAGCTTATGCGTCCTGATTACAGACAAATAACTCGCTGTAAGGAATATACTTACGGTGCATATCACCATACCGGAAGTTTTTGTGCGGGTCCTCATGCTGTTCAGGGACAGAAGCTGAGCCTGATGAGAAATTTGTTCAAAACATTAATTGATAACGGTGATAACGAATTTATGATATCCAATGTGCAAAATCTGCGCGAGGTTGTTTACGGAGCATATGCAATGACAAAACTTGCATTCAACGGCATCTTCGCATCAGAAGAGGAGCTTTCTTATTTGTGGTGCAGAAGTATTTCTCCCGAAAAGGCACAGATACTTGTTTCCATGTATTCAGAATTCTACAACACCTTCACCATAAACAATTGGGATGATTACACACTTGAAGGAACTACATACTGGTTTGACGGTTTTATACGTCTTGCAGGGCTTTTCGCAATAGATAAATATATGAAAAATGTCTGGGATGATCACTTCACAGACCAAAGGGCAGATGCTTATGTTCGCGAAATGAAAGAATGTTATGATTTGTGGACAAAAACACAAGAAAAAATTTATTCTATGCTCCAGGAGTTTGAAGGAGAGGAAAAAACATTTGTAATAGACAACCTTTATGTACAGGCATCTATCATTAAAATTCTTTCACATTGGGCATATCTTATTAACAAGGCTATTTGTGAAGACCGCAACGATAACAGAGAAAAGGCTGTGGCTACTGCATCCGAAGCAATAGCGGTATTAAAAGAAATATTTGACATTCTTTCTATTGCAGAGCATGGAAAATTCACCGGTTGGTATAATCTGGAGGACAAATTTGACTACAAACTTATGATTAAAACAAGTGAGGATTTACTTCATTTTCTCAGTGCTCCAAAAAATGAACGTGTATACTGGGAGGATTTACCCGGAACAAGCGGAAATTATATACTTAATTATAAATACCACCTCGGCTGATATAGTCAAAAAACTGGTGCAAAAACAAAGCTTTTTGCACCAGTTTTTTTAATTATTCTGTTCGTGGTCCGGGCTTTATATATGGCATTACACCTTTAAAGGGTATTTCTCCAAAAATTGCTTTTACAAATGCTTCCTGTGATTCCCTGCTCATACTGTAAAGATGTATAAATATGTTCGAATTCTGATAGAAGTCGTAGTAAACATAAGGAGATCCCAGCGAAATCCCTATAGACTTATCTGCTCCCTTTGTAAATGCAAAAAAGAAGGTTTCACATTCTTCATCATAAAAGCTTGATGCTCCCATAGGAGCATGTGGCGCCAGATATCCTGCATAAATAAGCAAATCATTTTCTTTGTCAAGCTCTGCAATCTCCTCATAAGAGCTTATTCTTCTTTGCAGATGTACATTCATACCGCGCTTTTCAAAGGCACTTTTCATATGTACGAGAGATTCAAATGCCATCTCTCTGTGAGTTGAGCATATTATTGCCACATTATGTATTGCATCAGGATTAAGCGGAAGCTTTAAAGCGGTATCACATTCCAATGTAATTGCATTTTCTGATATTATGAGGTTCAATTCAGAAATTTTGCTTTGCAGCGCTTCATCCATAACCACTTCTTCCCGGGACTCGAAAAGACCAAGTTTTTCTTTTACCCGAAGAATTCTGCTGCAGGCATCATCAATTCTATCTTCACTGATACGGCCATTATTTACTGCACGTTCAATAATGTCAATATAATCATATCTCTTTACGTTCAGCAGCAAATCATTACCCGCATTAAGAAGCTCAACAAACAAATCTTCCTCATCAGGAAAAGCCGCAGCAAGTCCTGCCATATCTATTGCATCTGTTACAACAACACCTTTAAATCCCATTTCCTCTTTCAGAAGCTCTGTTATAATTTTTCGAGAAATAGTGGCAGGCCTGTAGTTTTTTCCCAGCTTACTGTCGTCAAATGCAGGGAAGCCAAAATGACCTATCATAATAGAACAAACACCACCGTCAATCATGGACTGAAATACTTTTCCTTGCTTTTCCCACCACTGCTCCTTTGTCGAATGATTGTATGCCGGAGAAAAATGTGAGTCCCGGTATTCGCACTGGTCATATCCCGGAAAATGCTTTGCCGTTGCTGCAACACCTTCTTCCTGAACACCTTTTATCATTGAAAGCGATAAGTCACACAGCTTTTCTGTTTCATCCGACATAGCGCGCATAGTTGCAACTGAGTTAAATCTTGAAGGAGTATCCACGACAGGTGCCCACAGAAAGTTTCCACCTACACTTTTTATGCTTTGTCCGTGTATTTTTCCGTATTCAAAAGCAAGTTTATCTGAATTTGTTGCTCCCACAGCAGGCGCTTTTACTATTTCGGGGATATTTGTAGCAAATCCCGGTGCCAAAGGGTCAAGACCTATAAAAGGAGGAACAGGTAACAATTTACGCAATTCTTTCATCCATTTCCGGTAATATTCACTGTCACGCAGTGTACCACCTGTAACATTAGTCAGGTTTGCTGTATTCATAGCATAGTTTCCGTTATGCCACACATTACCGATTGGGTTACGGCTAAGATATTCGCTTAAATCTGTTCTGTTCATAAACCACGACATCTGCATCAGGGCAGTTTGTCCGATTTTTTCCCGAAGTGTAAGCTGTGAAAGAGATTTTTTACCATTTTTCATAAATTAAGCTCCTTGTTTTTTTACAGTGCAGTCTGTGTATCGTTGGGGTCTCCGTTTATTGCAAGGTCATATTCCAAAGACCAGTCAAGGTCACGGTAAGGAATACCACGGTCATCAGTTTTTATAAACTCCATAAGCATATCAAGCATATCCTCTGTCCATGTGTTTCTGTCAATCTGGGCAGTGGTGAATTTATTCTGTGTAATCATCTCAAATCCAAAAATATCCTTTACCTGAGTTTTTGAAGCACCATCAACAACCTCGGCAACAAGATGACTTGGAATAAAGAGCACTCCGCCGCCTGCACCAAACACAATATCACCAGGAAGAACAATAGCATTGCCTATTCTTGTAGCTGTATTAAATCCTGTCATAACAAAATCACGAATAGGAGTAGGGTCAATACCTCTGTAATATACCTGAACACCTTCTACCTTTTTCATTTGTTCAGTATCACGGATACCTCCCCAGATAACACCGCCACCGGTTTTTGTTTTAGTTTTGATTGCGGTAGTCAGATTTCCTCCGAGAAAAGTTCCCTTATATATTTTATCATACATATCTGCAACAACTACATCGCCCTCAACAAGGCTGTCTATTACCCACTGATTGTAGTTGCCCTTTCTTCCTTCTTCCATGCCTATAGCAAACATTGTTTCGTGAAGGTCAGGGCGTGTTGGCGCAAATGTAGCTGTAACGGCACGGCCAATCAGCTTTCTGCCATCATCGTGCAAGGTGTGAAGTCTTCCTTCAAACTGACTTTCATAGCCTTTTACAAAAATCGGCTTCCACACTTCTTCAAGGGTCAGACTTCTGAGCGCTTCAAGATATCTGTCTGCAACCTTTGGTCTTCCGTCAGGAAATCTTTCGCCTTTCCACTGAGGTGTCAGGGCAATAATGTCTTCTTTTACGTTGAAATGCATATTTATCTACTCCTTTATATAAGTTCAATATTTTGTCCTTCAGCAAGACCTTTCATATAACCGATTGCAAAAAGGTTGCCAAGGATTGTATATCCGGTATTGTTTTCTCCTTCACCTGCCATAAGCGGTGTATGGTCAGGTCTTACTATGCAGTCAGGGAAATTTTCCGACGCAGTTTTAAGAAGTTTTGCCATATCGGTAGGTCCGTTGTCGTGAAATGTTTCCCTGAAGTTATTGGGATTTCCCACAGAATCTCTGAAGTGAAGGAAGAAAATCCTTTCCTTAAACTCTTTCATAAGCGAAAAAACATCCTCGCCCATTACATTAAATGTCGCCTGACAAAATGTAATTCCGTGAGACGGACTGCTTGAAAGGCTCATAGCACGACGGTACGCGTCTGCATTTATGAGAATTCTTGAATACCCTTTTAAGTTTGGAATCGGCGGGTCATCAGGATGAAGTCCCATTTTTACCCCTGATTTTTCTGCATAGGGCATTACTGCATCTATAAAATACTTGTAGTTGTCCCACATCTGTTCAGCAGTTATTTTAAGAGGCACGGTTTCGACATGATTAATATCAAATCCGCTGGTAATTGCTCCTCCACGTTCTTTTAAATCAACATCGGTTCTGTACCAGCCTATTCCACCCATAAAGTTATAGCACAAAAGCTTTATTCCCAGCTTTCCCATATTAACAAGCATTTGCCTGTACTTTTCTATATCCTCATCTCTTCCTTTAAGACCAAGCTTAATTCTGTCCATATTAAACTCATCACCCTCAAGGGCATAAAGAGTAAATCCTGCCTCCTTAAACCGGTCATAAACTGTTTTGAGGGAATTAAAATCAGATGGGTCATTAAGACCTGAAAGCTCAGGAGCCGCTTTTGTTATTGCGTAGCGAACTCCAAGCTGTGAGGCTAAATCCCATTGTATATTTTTGTTTACCGGCAGCATCATTCCAAGTTTCATTCCAAATTCATTCCTTTCAGAAAATCACACACCGCTTCTTGACAGAAATCCGCCATCAACCGGAACTGTTATTCCTGTAACAAAGGAAGATGCTCTGTCGTCAAGCAGCCAGTTTACGCATCCGAGCAAATCCTTTGCCTGTCCGAATCGTTCCATCGGAGTGTGATTAATTACACTTTGTCCGCGAGGAGTAAGACCTATTTCGGGAGAACCAAGATAATTAATGCTTCTCTCATTTACAAAAAATCCCGGTGCAATGGCATTTACACGTATGTTTGCAGGAGCCAGATATGCTGCTGCCCACTGAGTAAAATTAACTATTGCAGCCTTACTCATAGCATAAGCCGGAACTCTTGTAAGAGGGCAGTAGCTATTCATAGAGCCGAAGTTTATTATTGCGCCTCCGCCATTATTTACCATCTGCTTGCCGTAAACTCTGCAGGCTATTACAGTTCCTGTTGTATTTATGTTAAGCACACTTTCATACATTTTCATATCCAGATTGAAAAATGTGCGCTTGTCCTCATTTTTTACATCTGTGTCTCCGTCCTGATAAACGGTCTCGCTTGTCATTGCCTGAATATTGTTACCGCCTGCTCCGTTTATAAGAAAGCTACAGGGCCCCCATACCGCCATTACCTCATCGGCAATACGTTGCATATCCTCTTCGTTTGTGACGTCACATGCTTTTATCACATATTCACCGCCGCACTCACTTATCTTGTCAGCAGTTTTCTGAAGTTTCTCTTCTGTTCTGCCTATAAGTACAACCTTTGCACCTTTTTTTGCCAAATCAATGGCAATTTCAGAGCAAAGTGTACCACCTGCTCCGGTTACAACTGCAACCTTGTTTTCATAATAGCTGTCTCTCATTTTAATTTATTCCTTTCCCAGTATAGTTTTTGCATTTTTATAACATACATTTTCACATATTCGCATAAGAGCTTTTAAATCGTCGGGAAATATTCCTTTTTCCGCCTTTTCGCCAAGCCAACGGCACAGTAATCTTCTGAAATATTCATGGCGTACAAACGATAAAATACTTCTTGAATCGGTTGTCATTCCTATAAATGTGGAAAGCACACTGTATGCACTTATATCTTCAAATAAGTCATATATTCCGCCAAGATGGTCACACCACCACCATGCCGCCCCTTGCTGAACCTTTCCGGGGATTCCGCTTTCATTAAAAGAGCCGGAAAGAATGGAAACCTCTGCATTCTGACAGGGATTTAAAGTAAAAATTACAGTTCTCGGAAGATTTCCGTCTTTTTCAAGGTCATTCAAAAGCAATATCACATCGCCAATTGAACTTTTTCCTATTGCCGCAAATCCTCCTGCAGGACCTGCAACAGAGCGCAACCGACTGCTTGTATATCTTCTTGCACCACAGTGCAGCTGCATTACCCAACCCCGTTTTGAATATTCAGCGGAGGCAAATCTCAAAATTTCAGAATCCAGAATGCACAAATCTGCTTTTGAAAGAGTGTCTCCCTGAATTATTCTTGAAAATCGTTCTGCATTTTTGCCATCGTCCTCAAAATAGGTGAAACCGTCATCAAGTGCATGGTCTGAAAATCTGCAACCCACCTGATGAAACAGATCAAATCGGATGGAAAAAGCCTTTTTTAAATCAGCAAGGTCTTTAATCTTCATTTTTGTACATTTCTCAAGTTGTGAAATAAACGCAAGTGACATCCCAAGCATATCGTCTCCCCTTAACGACGGAGAAACAACATCACTCTCCTCAAAGTGCGAAAGAGTATCGGTTATACTGCAGCAGGGCGCGGAATATTCAATATTAAACCGCTTAAGAATTTCCCTGCTTGAAAAATCCCGTGATAAAAGCTTTTCATTTACTTCATCCCATATATAACGCGCATTTTCTCCACACAAATCCTTATCACACCAAAGAATTTTCTTTAATTCAATATGCGACCAGTGATAAAGGGGATTTCCTATAAGCTTCGGAACGGTTTCGCACCATTTGCTGAATTTTTCAAAATTATCTGCATTCCCGGTAATATAGTGCTCATCCACTCCACATATACGCATTGCCCTGTGCTTGTAAGGGTCACCTAGCAGCCACAGCTGTGCAATATCTTCATACTGCCGGTCATTTACAATATCCGAGACGTTCAGGTGATTGTGAAAGTCTATAATAGGAAGCATCTGTGCACATTCGTGGTATAGTCTTTGAGAAAGAGTTGTTGTCAGTAAAAAGTTATTGTCTGCTGCAGTTTTCATTTCAAAGCCTCTTTTCCTCTTGGAATAATAAACACATATGAATCGGGACTGAAGTTTCCGAAAATTAACCTGTAGTAAAATCTGTCCCCTTTTTCCCAGTGCTTTCCGTCTACACTTACATCAAGCCTGAATACCTCCGGCTTATTCTCCCAAAAGCTCTTTTTGTCAAAGGTAACAGTACAGATATTTTCCTCACACTCTACTTTCCATTTTGAAAGCTCCACAGCCTCATTTTCATCAAACAAACCGTAGCCGTGAGATTCCTCAAAGGATAATCCCTCTCTTGAAATTTTCATATTCACATAAGGATGAAACATTTTCATTTCAGGCTTTATTAAAATATCTGTATATGCTTCTTTTCTTATCTGCACTACAAAGCTCTTTTCTGTTTCCGCTATTCTGATTGCCGTCTGAGGGTCTTCTGCAAATGTTTCCCACGGGGAATCTTCTATTTTTTCTGCCTCGGTCACATAACGGTGTGATTCCTCTGCCAGCCCATAGCAGAAAGGAAGCGGAAGTCTCTTTTTATTAATTCTTTCTTCCACCACTTTAAACTCATTCTCAAGCATTTCTTTAAGAAGTCCGATTCTCCAGCGGAGTTTTTCAGGGAAAAATTTAAATCCCATTGCTTCGCAATGATATCCAAGCCGTTTATCCTTTTCACAAAGGGATATAAGTCTGGTGCTGTTTTCTATTTCCGCGATTACAATTTGCCGCATTTTTTCAAGAATTTCCCCTTCGTTTTTTCCCGAAAAAGCAAGTTTATTTCTTAAATCATAAAATTTGATTATATTTGTTCCGCTGTTAAATAAGACAGCCAATGCAGAAGCTACATATTGCTGCTCCTCACGGCGGTAATCTCCCCGTCCGTCAAGCTCGGAAAGCATTGCTTCGCCCTTAGCCCAGTTATCACTCATTCTGCGGCATAACTCAAGAATTTCTTCATGTGTATGTCCCATCAGCATTGCTTCCCCTATTCTGTCACTGCCTACCATATTCATCAGCTTATAGCTGCGTGATATCGGCAAATCAACCGGCTCCAGATGAAGTGGCCACACCGGAGCATCGCCCATGGGTCCGTGCCACTCAAAGGTCATACTTACGGGATAATTTGAATAACCTTTTTCAAAAAGATTGTATGCCTCTGCCGCTTTTTCACAATCTTTACCCCAGTAAATTCCTCCCAAATGTCTTAGAAATTTGTCCTTACTTGTAAAGAACGGAGCAAATGCAAGTTCGCCTGCGGCTTTGTTCATCATTGAGGGGAAATTACCGAAATACCAGCAGTACATTGCACCGCTGACATTATTTTCGTGCATATATTTATATTTATCGTAAAGTATACCCGGCACAGGAACATAAGGCACTGTACTTACCTCGTGAGAACTGCATACCTGTAGCTTTGCATAAACAGGAGTATTCCTCTTTTTTCCTGTTTCTGCGGCTTTTCTGAATATTTTTCCGGGACCGGTATACGACAACCAGTAATCCATTGCGGTGCGAATCTTCCCAAGCTGCTGCGCTTCTCCCAGGTCCTCGAAATTAATCATACTTACAGCCTTTGAAGAACGGATATCAAAATACTTTTTCATATCCTCTTCGTTCCACATTCTCATTCCGTATGCCCAGCTTATATGTTCTGCCTGAGGTTTAACGCGGCGCATTGCAAGGGAAATTTCTCTCTCGCAGTTTGCCAGAACCTGTGCTTTATCAAGTCCAAGTGCAAGGCAATGAGGACAAGTCAGGGGTGTATCAAGGGATGCACAGTTACTTATTGCTTCACCCACGGAAATATTTATAATTCCTGCAAGGTCAGGAAGCATTTCAAAAAGCTTTGTTATACTTTCTTCTATATATTTTTTTCCTTTTTCTGTGGATGCACAAAATGTATACTCATTACCGAAGCTCTGCCCGAATAAATCCGGATGGTTTTTCAGTTCAGGATTCTGAAGTGTTGATGCAGGCTCTATTCCTTCAAGATACACTTTTATTCCGTAGCGCTTACACCGTTGTATAAGACGATTGAGCCTTTCTACTCTTTGTTTTCCGTTTCTTCCATATTCTGGAATTATGTCAGAAGGAACTATAACCCTTAACCTCTCCTGTACCCATAGTCCGTTTACTCCGTCGTGGGCGAGACGGTTAAGATAATCATCTGTATAATATTCTGTATCATCCTCAAGCTCCCCCTCACACCCGGGGCAGTAATGGGGATTTAAAAATCCGCGGGATATTCTGCGTTTTATGACTGCGTATCTGAATATTACACCAAAGGGAAGAAAAGTACCCTCGCGCCTGTGCATTTCATCTTCTATGTAAAACAAAGCACGGCGTATTCCCTCTGTGTCGGCAGACTCAATAAGGCATTCGTTTTCCGACACAGTAATCCTGTATGACTCTTCCGCCATTACACGGCTGTGAACTGTACGGAAAACAAAATCATCACCCTCACAGCATCCGCTTATTTCAAGAAATTTTTCAAAATCTTCATAAGCAGCTTTTAAAACGGCTTCACTGTCGGGAAAATCAGCACAGATTTTCATAGAGGTTATAAACACCTCTTTCTCCGTTGCCTCACGCATATTCCATACGGATGGCTTATGAGTATGCACGGGACCGGTAAGGTGCTCCATAAATTCTACTTTCGGTTGCTGCAATTCAAAAGGATCGGTATCAATCCTGTATCTCATTCTAATCCCAACTCCTTTTTCAGTTTACTTTGCTCCGCCCCATATTCATACACATAGTCAGTATAAGCGGGAGCCTCGAAACTAACGTCAGTGTATTCTTCCGGTACCGTTTCCGCAGGAGAAATTACCCAATAGCCTAAAGAAGAATTTTCTTTTTCATATTCATATATATAGCTGTCCTGTGGGAAATCAACAACCTGATTGCCGATACGGAAAATGAGGTTATCTGCATCCTTCAGAAAGTTTTCCTTTGTTATATGCCCTTCACCGTCGGGGGTATATATGTCAGGTGTAATACGCCATACATTTCTTCCGTTTGCCTTCATTCCGGTGAGAAGATAGCGCTTATTTCCCGAAATCGGCTCGGTAACAAGACTTGTTCTTCCACTGTAGCCTACAAGAGCATTAAGCTCATCACACAGCTTTGACATAAGCGCATTACTACTTGCCCAGTCCTGAGAAAGGTCAGCTATACCTGCGTTGAAAAAGAGAAATGCCCGTGCATTACAAAGACCAAGATGTAATACAAGTTCCTTGTAGTATTCTGTTGCAGAATATGGGGTTGGTGCAGATGCACTGTAATCAGCAGTATAGTGCATTATCCAAGGCATTATCATTTGCTTATCGGAGTATGCTGTTGCGCGCTGCATTTTCTGCAGAACTGCAAGAGCACCGTTAAACGGAGTCTTCTTAAAGGTATCACCATGTTCATAACCCTTTATTACTCTGTCATTATTTAAAGGCATTTGTCCGTAAAGCACCGGTGACGCGTGCGTCCCTACGGGACTTGCAACACGTTCAGACTCCTCCGCGGTATTCTGATGCCATGTGGCATTTTCTGCTTCCAACATTGTATCTGCAACAACGGATTCGTACGCACCGTAGTTGTTAAATATAATATCCGGATAGTGCTTTTTTACTGCTTCATATATTTTATTCATATAGTCAGCTTTTCTATGTTTTGCAAACTGCTGTCCAATCCAGTAGGATTCTGTATGTCCCGATGTCTTTTTGTAGTAATAGTAAAGCTCCGTATGGTCGTCCCCTGTGTAAAATTCAAAGCCTCTCTTTTCAAGTTCAGGGCGAATATCTGTTACATAACGTTCATCTTCAATAACTCTTGAATAGGTTTCTTCCAGACCAGCCTCATCAAGTTTTGTAGTTTCATCCCCGCCTATGCGTCCCCACGAAATGTTAGAATTATCGCACCCTGCTTCAAAATCAAAGAATACTCCTTCTATTTCAGGTCCGCCGATTTCCTTATACTTATAAAACAAATTATCAAGACGTGATATTACATCATTGATTCCGTCATCCCACCAAAACCAATTATCAAATGTATACGGGTATTCGGTGTCCGTATTATACATAATTTTACCCATATGAGGAATAATCACCCTGCCCTCTTTAGGGCGGCTTTCCATAAAGGTTTTCATAGTCTGTGCTGCCTTCTCATAATTCCCGTCATAAAGGTACGCACAAGCGGTTTTTTCGGGGTCTTCGGGCCTTGTTCCGCTTTGAGGATAAAGGTAAAACAATGGGTAAACATTTGGTGCATCTGAGCCGGGAATCGACCAACTGTACGCAAAGAACTCCCCTGTTTCTGTCTGTGGTTTACAAATAGGAACTACGGTAGTAAAGTTTTTCCACAGAAATCCTTTTGCTCGTGCAACAGGTACAGAAAGGGACGCAGAGAGTGTTTTTGTCTGCAGACCGTTTCCGTCAAACACTGCCGTTTCAGATTTTGAAAAAGAAATCATTCTGCCATCTGTATCATATCCGACAATTATTGCACAGCATTCAGCCTCGTCTGCATAGGAAATATGGTTTACTTGTGCCGTCAGTGTATATACTGACCCATCCTCGCTTATTTTCAGTTCAGCATCTGAAATCTCAGTTTCTTTAAAAACCGCAACCTGAACAGTATCAGGAACATATGTATTTCCGTTATAAACAAGAAGCTCATAATCCAGAATGTTTCCCTGAAAATTAAATTCGTGACTGTAGCTTCCGTCATTATCTGCAGTAAACTGATTTACATATCCGAAATATTCACTGTCAGTTATTTCTGCATTCTTTTTCCTTAGCAAAACAGACATCCCTTTTTCTGTAACATTTACGGGGTCTATTTTTCCTTCTATAAAAACATTTCCATTTGCAGCATCTAACAGAGCTTTTTGTGTATCTGCATAAGCACAAACAGGTAAAAGAATCAGTATTACCGCTATAAAAATGGTTATTTTCTTCATAATATCACCTGCTTATTATTTCTTCAGCATGGTCTTTTATCCATTGTTTTGTATAGTGCACTGCCTCAATATCAAGGTCCACAAGATAATTGTGGCAGAATATTATTCCATCAATTTTTCCTTCTTTTATCCATTTATAGTATGTGTCCAGCTGTAGCTTCATCAGTTCGCCACTGATAGGCTTCTTTTCTGCAAAGCTCCACATATAACAACCGGCATAAAGCGGTCTGTCATAACCCCATACGGAGCGCATTTTTTTATATGTGTCTTCAAGATTAACAAGCTCCTGCGGATTATACGTCCAGATTGTGGCAACATCACATTCATCAAGATACGGCTTTATCGAAAAGTTTTCATATTCAAAATCCCAGCGATATACAACCACCCACAAGTCAAGTTTTCTTCCCGCTTCTGTATGAAGACGGCTTCTCATATTTTTCAGCACCTCGGGAGTATATATTTTTGTTTTCTGATGGTTTGTATTAGGGAAAAAATCGTCCATTATTCCCCCTGTAATATTGGGATATTTTTTTGCATTTTCCAAAATAGTCTCCACTTCACATCTTGCATCAATCTTTCCGCATCCCAGAACCGACCATACGATATTTTCCATATCTGAAGATGTACGGAGTTCTTCATCATAGGGCGGTTTCTCGGCAGGCTCAATTACAATTCTGCAAATATTGGGAATTCCCATTTCCCGCGCGGCTTCCGCACAGTTAAGCCTTCCTATTCCGGGACGACCTCTGAGATTTAATGGTTGTCCTTCAATATTTTCACACTGTCTGCCATGACCCCAAAGCCATAATTTTTCCCGAAGCTTCATAATTAACCGTCTCCTTTTTTTAAAGGCCGTGACAAAACGGAAAAATATTGTTTTGTCACAGCCTCTATCGCACTACTCTATAATTTCCTCTTCAATGATTTCTTCTTCTGTTTCTTCCTCTATTACTTCCTCCTGAATTTCCTCTTCTGTTTCCAGTTCAGAATCCATATCAGGCTGCTCGATTTCTGTTGTCCGCTGAGCTTCCTCGAGACTAAGAATACGAATGATTATTGCAGCTGCCTGTGCTCTTGTGCATTGTGCTGCCGGCATAAAGGTGCCGTCAGGATATCCGTTGATAAGTTTTGCCGAGGATACCAGCTCTACAGCACTTCTTGCCCCTTCGCTGACAGATGAAATGTCGTTAAAGGAAACTGTCTCTCCTGCTTTAAGCGCAGGAAGCATTTTCATAAGAATTACTGCCATATCTTCACGGACAAGTTTCTTGTTTGGAAGAATATAGCCATTTGTATCTGTAATATATCCTTTAGTGTATGCAGTCTGAACGATACCTTTGAACCAGCTGTTTTCATCAACATCCTTGAAAAAGTCCTTAAGCTCGGTTTCCTTTATTCCGAGAGTTCGCATAAGCATAGCAAGAAATTCTGCTTTGGTTACAGACTGCTCCGGATACATAAGACCGTCACTGCCCTCAAGAATTCCTTTGGAAGCAAGCTGACGCATATCTTTTTCTGCCCAATGACCTACAATGTCAGGGAAGTTTACACCTTCGTCAAGCTCATTGCGGTACTTCTTTGTGTATTTTTCGGCAGCAGTTTCCTTATCGGCAGGCTTTTCTTCATCGGATAAGGATGCAGTCATTATTGCCTTGTATGCTTCATAATTTTTACCGCTTACATATTCGAATTCAGGCTCAGAAGGAATCTGAAGTTTTTCGTCACGGTATTCCTCGGGTCTTGTTCCCTTTGGTGAAATAACCCAGTAACCAAAGTCTGATTCGTTTATATCAGATTCATATATAAAGCTTCCTTCCGGGAACTTTATAAACTGATTACCTATCTGGAATGTAGGAGTTTCCTTATCAATACAGAAGCTCTCCATGGTAACGTGACCTGCTTTTCCCTCCGGAATATAGAGGTCAGGAGAAATTCTCCACACGTTCTTTCCTCCTGCATACATTCCTGAAAGCATATATCGCTGGTCGCCGGGTGTTATGTCTTCCCAGAGACTTACTCTGTCCTCAAAGCCTACTACCTCGTCAAGCTCGTGAAGCACGCGTGAGAATTTCAGATCATCATGCTCCCAGGTATTTTTAAGGCTGTTGTTGTTAAATGCCTGGAATGTATCAACACCCAGAAGTCCCAGATGGAAAACAAGCTCTGTCCAGAAGTCTGTGCTTGCATATGGAGTGTTATAGTCCCATGTATAGGGTCCAACCCAGGGGTATGACTTGTAATTAACTCCATCCTTCCATGCCATTGCCTCCTCATACTGAAGCATCATTCTGAATGCCCCATTAAAAGGAGTTCGCTTAAATGTGTTGAAAGGATATGACGAGGACTCCTGCACATCAAAGTCAGAAGACATAGAACCGTAATAGAACTGAGCATTTGCCGTTCCGTAATAAGAAGACTTTCTTTCCTCAAGCGGTGGTACTACCTGGAATTTTTCATAATAGTGGTAGTTGTCGGGGTGATCCGGATTGTAAATTCTGGGAGTACTTCCGTAGTTCATACTAATCATATTGGGAAAGAAATTGTCACGTACATACTCATAAATTTCATTAAGGTATGCATCCTTACGCGCACTGGCATAAAGAAGACCTATATACACATTACGTCTGTCCTCTGAATTGTTTGCACCGTACACATTCCAGTAGTTGTACAGCTCGTTATGGTCATCACCCTGATAGAATTCATATCCTGCTTTTTCAAGGGCAGGTCTTAAATCCGTAAGATATTTCGGATGGTCAATGATTGCCTGATATCTTTCTTCAAGCTGTTCCTTTGTAAGAAGTGTCTTTCCTCCTGATTTGTCCCATTCAAGATTCCACAAATCACAGCCGATTTCATAGTCAAGTGTCATGACGTCAATATCAGGACCACCGATTTTTTTATAGTAATAGAACAATTCCTTGAATTTGTCCTTATGTATCTGAATGCCCTCATCCCACCAGAACCAGTTGTCCATTGTACCACCAACACCCTCAATAGGCTCGGTAATGTTTTTTGCCATTATCGGCATAATAACTCTGTGTCCTTCGGGCATTGACTCCATAAAGGCTTTCATCTTTTGTGCTACCTGAAGCGGAGACTCCTTTGCAAGATTACCTAACGATATATCTGCATTGTCAGGTCGCGAGGAAGCCTTTCTGTTTGCTATATAGAATGTCGGATACATATTATCGCAGCCCTTATCCTGAGGCCACGACCAACACCAGGCATTGAAAGTGCCGCTTTTTCCTTTTTCTATGGTGTTACCTGCGCTTCCGGCAGCAAAACTTACTACCGAAGGAAGCAGGCATATAACTACAAAAAGACAAAGCACTCTTTTGCACATATTTTTCAGCATAAGTTACCTCCTTGCTTCCGGCATTACTTATTTTTTCTCCATTCGTCGTACTGTGTTTGCATTTCTTTAAGTATTCTGTCAAGACCGGCTTCTTTGAAGCTCTTTAATGCCTTGGGAAGATAAACATCAGGGTCAGCAGCACCGCTGAGAATTGCAGGCATATATTCGTTGTATGCATTTGTAACAGCTGTGATTTCGGGAGTTACATCTGTTGCATCGAATATAAAGCCAAGAGCAGGTGATTTCAGTGCATTTGTATCAAATTCCTGATATTTTTCATAAATATCTTCAGGTGTTCCTTCTATCATTCTTGTCAGATATTTATTGCCCTGTGTGTAAACATAGCTTCTGTAGCCTGTATCGGCAATTGTTTTGATTCCTTCGGGGAGTTTGTAGAAATTCTCGCCCGAAGCAATATAGTGTTTACCCTCAATACCATAAGCCATAAGATTACGAAGGTACTTATCCGTGTTAAGAAGATTTATGAACTGCATTGTCTTTTCAGGATTTTCAGATGTTCTTGAAATAGCCATCAACGCACCCTGAATACCTGCCGTGTTCATGTGAGGTTCGCTTCCGTGCCAAACTGCACAAGGATATGTAACCGTTTTATTCCACTGGTCAACAAGATAGGGAAGCTCCTGGTAAATGTTCATAAATACAGTGTACTGAACATCTGCATTTGAAGTGGTTGTTGCAATATCTGGACGAAGATAACCCTTCTTGTAAAAATCGTGAACTGTGCGAAGAAGCTCTTTCACTTCTTCCTGTTCAAAGGGATTAATGATTTTTCCGTCGTCCTTATCATAACGTACCGCACCGATAACACCACCGGTGATAGTATCATAAGGCATCATATGGAAAGGTCCCATCTGGGGAAGGAATGTCATAGGATAAATGTCAGGCTCGTTTTCCTTGATTGCTTTAAGCGCAGGCTCAAGGTCTTTGAAGGTTTTCATTGAAGCCATATCAAGGTTGTACTTTTCTGCAAGGTCCTGTCTATAGTAGAACACATTCTCGTGAGCATAGTCTTTATATGCCGGATATGCATAAAGCTTCTACATCAAAGCCCATCTGTGATGATTGAACAGCATTAACTGTAAGAGTATAGTCAGTTCCGTATCTGAGCTTTTCATTAACTTCCACTGTAACAGTATTTTCAGCTTCATCGTAAACGGGGTTTATGCTAACCGGCTGACCGCTTCCGTATGTAAGTTCAAAATCAGACGCGTTAAAGCTAATCGGAGCATTGTACTTAATGATAATATCGTTTACAACACGGCTTGCTGTCGTGCCTGTTGCAATGTAGTCACTCTTCACGTCTGAAACAGCTTCCTTAACTGAAATGAAGTTATCACTGAAGGTATCATCCTGCGGGTCATTACCTCCACCACCGTAAACTCGGAAAGTGTGCCACTTCTGACCAACTGATACATCTGCTGCACCGTATACTATTCCGTTTGCAGCATAACCTTTCGTCCAGTTATCAGCAACACCGTATTCATTTACAAAGCCTGTGTTGCCTGAAAAGCTTCCGTCAATCCACGACTGTGCACTGATTGCATCTATATCCACAGCTGCACTGTAGTTTGCACCTGCCATATAAGTCATTGCACTGTTCTTATCTTCTGTTGTTGCTTTTGCTTCTGCAGTAACATAGGGAAGTGTGAAAATCTGATCTGAAGTATTACCCCATGAAAGAACAGGAGCTTTTGTAATCATTCCTGTAGCTTCATTTCTGTTTACCTTACCACTGTAGAGATTCACTGTATTTGCTGCATTTACGTTTGTTATATCACTGCGCTTAAGCTCAAGTGTATACCACTCGTTTGCATTGACTCCGCTATATATTTCCTGCTGAGCATAATATCCGCCACCGGACAATTCTACTAAATTTGTAAGAGAAAGTGTACCTGAACCTGTATCAAGTGTGCTTGAGGTTGAATATACATTTGCATACAGCTTATTTCCTTTAAGCTCAACTGCAAATGAATCCGGATAAGGAGCTTTTACAAGGTTAGTAGATGAGCTGTTTGCAGGAATTCCGGCATGCTTACCCTGATTTGCAGTCTTAACATTAAGTCTGAAAAACTTTATCTGTGAAGCCTCTTCAACATCCGGAACTCTGAATGTGACATAAATACTCTGACTCTTTCCGAGCTTGCCGTTAAATCTGTCTGCAATAACCTTCATACTGGTATTATTCTGGTAGAGGTCTGTGCCTGTTCCTGTAAAATCAGCAGAAAGCACGCGCTGTGTATCAAGGTCAACAACTGCTTCGGGAGCTGTATAGTCCACCTGATATGTGTCAAAATCTGTTATAGCTACCTTGCTGCCACTATAGTTTTCAGGATATTCGCCAATAAAGAACATATGAGCAAAGCGGTTACCGCTTGATGAGAAATTTTCTGCAGTTGTCCAATCATAGCTCTGTGCTACAACTGTGTCATATTCTCCGCTTGTTCCCTCTTTAAGGATAACAACCTTTTCCAATGCTTTTGCGTTTTTGGGGAACTTCATAATTCTTATTGCACGGTACCATTCGTCAGCATTAAGTGCTTCTGTATTGATAGCTGTTCCCTCTGCTGTGCTGAAGCCGTCTCCGTTGTTATAGAGATAAACATTTCCGTTTGTAATTTCAATACCTCTGCCGAACTTTGTTCCGTTAACCAATGTTGTATGGTTCAATGATGTCTGGTTATTTGTTCCGCAGAAAAGCCATGCAGATACATTTTCTGCCTTGGGTGCTCTGAACATAACAGAGAATACATATTCCTGCTCTAAATCGTCATTAGCATCATATCTTGCAGCATTGTTATCAGTTTTTGTAGATGCACCTGCAATTCCAAGGTATGCCTGATTGTAAACAGTGGAGCCTTTTGTAATTGTTCCCACTGCGTTTGCAAATGGCATATCTGCGTTATAGGAAGCAAGCTTGTCACTTTTAAGCTCTACTACTGTTTCTCCAAGTGTTGCATCTGATACAAATGCAGCAGATGAATTTTCAGTATTTTTTTCTTCCATATAGTTATAGAAGTCTGTACTGCTTGAAGCCGCAGTTATATTTCCTGCTGTTTTTCCTTCCGCAGTAATTGACATTAAGTGTGTACCGAATTCTTTTTCCATTCCCGGGGTATCTGCGATAATATCGCCTTCGTTAAATGCCAGTACACCGGGCATTGCCATGAGTACGAGAAGCATACTCATTAAAAGTGATAAAATGGTTTTTGCCGTTTTGGATCTTTTCATGTTTTTTCCTCCTGATTAATTTTATTTTTTATATATCCTTCAAAGGATATTAATTAAATTTACTCCTTAACTGCGCCTATTGTAATACCCTTGACAAAATACTTACTGAAAAACGGGTATGCAATGAGTATGGGAACTACGACTATTACAACAAGGCACATCTTCACAGATTCGCTCGGAATATCCGCCTGCATTACGGCAAGCTCTCCTGCACCAAGATTTCCGCTGTTTTGTGCAAGGTACTGAATTTCATTCTCAATACGCTTTAACAGAAGCTGAATAGGTACAAGTGCTTTGTTATTTACGATATAGAGAAATGCAGAATACCACGCATTCCAGTACGTTACAGTTGTAAAGAGGGCTACTGTCGCAATACTGGGGAGTGCCATCGGAAGAACTATATTCCAGTAGCATCTGAATTCTCCTGCGCCGTCAATTTTTGCCGACTCTACAACGGATGCGGGAACTGATGTACTCATAAAGCTCCTTAACACCATTATGTACATTGTGGACACACACGTTGGGAGTATCAGTGCAAAAAATGAATCCTTCAGGTGAAGTATATTTGTGTTTATGATATATGCAGAAAGCATACCGCCGTTAAACAGCATTGTAAAAAATGCCAGGAATGAAAATAGCTTTCTGTATGCAAAGTAAGGTCTTGAAATTGCATATGCATAGAGAGTCATTATGAGAAGTCCCAAGGTTACTCCTATTACTGTTGATGCTATTGTTATTCCGTAGGAAGAAAATATTTGCCTTGCATTATTAAATATGTACGAATAACCCGCAAAGGAAAAATCCGACGGAATAAATGAGTAGCCGTTCAGCATAAGCGCTTTTTCATCTGTAAAAGATATTGAGATTACAAGCCACAGCGGAGCAATACACACAAGTGCAAACATCGTTGTTATTAACATCGACACTATTCTCGCACCGGTAGGTACATCATCATCCAAGGCACGGCGCCTTTTTTTGCGAAGCTTCGGTTCAATTACCATTGTGCATCATCCTTTCTTGTTAATCCTGGTATAAAAACAGAAACATGGGGGTTAATGAGCGAACTACTAAAACACCTTTACCGCATTCATCTCCGACTGTTTTGTAATCCAGAATCTGCTGTTTGGTAATTTTTGTTACAGTTTCATCACTCTTGTCATAAATTATGGCACGTCCGTTTCCTGAAAAGAGAGTATCAAGATAGCTCATACCTATATCTGTACTGCCGTCATACTCAAACCTCATATACTCATTGTCCTTTTCAAGAACTCTGCCTATAAGATGAACGGAAGCTCTTGACGGACTTGTTGGATCGAGTACCTTGTTATACTCTTTATCAGTAGCTCTTCCCGAAAGCATAAGCATATTGTTATTCATTGAATAAATCAGCTCAATCCGGCTTACCTCACCGCTAAAGTTTTTAACGAATCTGAATACATCACCCTTTTCAAGGGTATGAGTTATTGTTTCTCCTTGGGCATTCACATACTGTGCATTAAGGATTTCTACGTCATCGGCAACTATATCGGTTTTTTCCGAACCGTCGTTTGTATAAATAAGCTGCTTTTTAAATGTACCTTCCTTATCCTTGGCCATCTTTGTTCCGGTTAATATGTAAAATGGCTCTGTAGACGCAAATTCTGTCACCGCCGCCTGATACCTTACAACCAGTTCGGTATTTATTTTGTTTTCATTTGTGCCATAAAGAATAAAATCGTTATACTGCTGACCGGACACAAAGGAGTTTTTTGCAACAGTATATTGAACATCTGTATCAACTGTTACATTACTTGCTTTTGATGCATCAACGGCAAACACCGGAACTTCTGTAGTCATTGCATATACAGGTGAATAATCCCTTGTAAAGCCCCTTGCTCCACTATAATATCTGAGTTTCTGGGGGTCATCATTTGCGGTCTTTGTCGCATCGTGAATAACGTAAAGACCGTCCTCACCATCGGGTGCATCAGATGCCATATCAATATGTGTTATGATATTATTTTCGTCCATTTTACAGCGAATCAGCTGTGGAACTACCTCTGTTCCTTTTATACCATTTTCTCCGTTTTTACAAAGCTTGTCATAAGCATCGCTGCTTTTTTCTCTTTTTTCGTCAATAAACACATGCTTACCAATCTCACATATAAGCTCTGTATTATATTGAGTAAAGAGCTTGACCTGCATTTTTTCACTCATTTTTGCAGGTGCAGCTGCCAGAAGAAATGCCGCTTCATAGTCTGTGAAAACGTCGCTCAACCTCTCATAGAATGCAATATCTCCTGAATTGTTAAGATACCAGACATATGTTGAACCAAGCTTTATTTCATCAAGCATCGAATTAGCAAGAAGGGATTGAAGAGTTTTGGAATACCTATACTCAACACCGTCAATTTCAACATATCTGCCGCCGTCCTCCCAGACAGACTGTGCAACTCCGTTAACTTTGTTTTTTGTGACATATATCCGTGCACTCTCGTTATCATAAGAGGTGTAGCCTGTAACAACACTGCCCTTTTCAATAGATGCGGCAGAAATCGTGTTACCGGTGTCTCCATCTGTTACAACAACGTCATCAATATCTGTAAGGTCAAGCTGCTTTGTGAATTTACCATAAAGAATATTTCCGTCTGCACTGCTTGCCTGATACAAAAATTCAGTGTAACCAGTGATAATGCTATTATATTATCAGGAGTGATTTTATGTTTTCTGAAACTGATAATATGAATATAAATATGCTTTCTGCACACGAGTTATCCTGGGATAAAAGAAGCGATGAATCAGACATTCGCCCCTATCACGCCATTTCTTTCAGAATATTGGGAAACGCAAATTTTATTCATGAAAAGGGAACAACAATTGCAAAAACGGGGGATATTATATATGTACCTCCCTACTTCCGATATACTCTCAAATGCGAAAGCGAGCATCTTTTTGTTATACATTTTGAAACAAAAGATTCGTTTATTGGCGATATAATAAGATTTTCTCCCGAAAACCCATCTTACTACAAAAGAAAATTTGAAGAGCTTTATACTGCCTGGTCAAAAAAACAACCGGGGTATATTTATGAATGTAAATCTATTTTCTATAAGATACTTATGCACATTGAAAGAGAAAAGTTTCACACTTCTACTCACGGTGCTGAAGACAGACTCAATGAAGCAACAGATTTCATCCACGATAACTTTACAAGCAACAATTTTTCCATTGATGACCTTGCACATATTTGCAATATGAGTGGAACATATTTCCGCAAGCTTTTCTTGAAAAAATATGGTGTTACCCCACTTGAATACATAAACAACCTCAAACTTCAATACGCCCTTGAGCTTTTAAATTCAAACTACTACACAGTTTCGGAAGTGTCCGAAAAATGCGGATTTATGAACATTTATTATTTCAGTTCTTTTGTAAAAAAACAAACAGGACTTCCTCCAAAAGCTTTTCTTAACAAAAAACTTTGATGTACACTTTCACCCTATACTGAATAGCTTTAAAAATTTTAATCGTCCTTCTTTTCAAAATCTTTGGGGTGCGTCTTACAATATCGTACATATGCCCGTTAAAGATTTTCTTTAAAACAGTAGCTTTACTATAATTTTTGTGATATAATTACTCAGTTCACTTTTTACTGGCGAAAGGTTGTTTCAAATGAAGAAAAAATCAGTGTTATTTATAGTTCTTGCAGGTATACTGTGGGGAACATCGGGAATATTTGTCAATGTGTGGAGCAGTATGGGAATTGCTCCATTGCAACAGCTGTTATCCTTATGTATATGGCCCCTGTACTGGTTCTTGGCTGGTCCGTGGCATTTTTTGGCGAAAAGCTTTCAATTTTTTCCGCAATAGGAATTATACTCATTTTAGGGGCTGTGTTTGTTTTAGCCAAACAGGAGTAAATATATCAAAGTCAAAAGGAGATGTAAAAAAACTCGTTTTTTACATCTCCTCTTATTTTTTAAAATAGAAGGTTTCTATTCTTTATTTTTTATGTGCATTATTTTACTGTTTTTACAAGGTCATTTGACTTTCTGAATCTGGGAAGAACATAATTAAGCTCATGCTCAAGCTGGCGGAGCTTCCAGTTAAGTCCGTCAACTCCTGTTGTATATTCCATACTAGGCTCCCATCCAAGACGTGAGTCAAATTCTACAATCGGAATTGTTGCAAGCACGTTTTCCTTTTCTTCATATATCAGTTTTTCAACCTTATCAAGAATAGCCGCAGCTTCATCATGAGTCTGCACAATACTGAACTGCTGTTTAAGAATGTAGTGGCGTTTGATATTTATAACTGTAACAGTAGTGCGGTAAATAAACTTCGCAAGGTTTGAAAGCTTCTTAAGATTCATATTGGGATTTTTGCAGCTGTCAAGAATTTCAATACCTTTTAAAAGAAGCTCTGCCATAATGGTATTCTGCTTTATTTCCTCGTTAATACGTATACCTGTAGGTGAATTTCTTCCCGTAATTTCAGGGTTGTATATGGGGAAATATATTCCGTTTCCAAACATTGCCTTTGTTTCGTTTGGTCTTCTGCCGCTTTCAGGAATATTTCCGGTTGATGCCATTGTTGGCTCAAACCAGAAGGGATAGCTAGGACCAATTCTGAAGGCCCCGTACTGGTCTTCGTTAGTGGGGATATAGTGTGTTATCGCCTCATCAAAAAGGTCGCAGGCACGTTTTACATCATCTGCATTTTCGCAGAAGTCTCTTTTTAAAATATCTTCTAAAAATTCACCCAGAGGTCTTGAGTTGGAGAAAAATGCTTCCTTTTCAATATCAAGAATAAATGATGGATAAAAACCGTAGTGAATATTTTCTGTTACTCCTGAAAGTCCGAAATCGTAATGAGCCTTTATCATACCTTCGTAGCGTTTAATCCACTGACCGGGCATTGGTTCGTAAGGTGCTACACCGAAATCCCAGGTTCTTCCCGAACATTGTGCGTTTACGGTAAGTTTAAGTCCCTTTCTTTTTGAAATCGCTTTAGCCTCACTTATAAAGTAGTCTCCGGGGCCGGGCAAGCACAAAGAATAGTCTACAATATCCTGAACTGTATCGCCAACTCTGTACTGCTGGAACATATCCCAGGTTGGCTGGACTGCTATACCTTCAGGAAGATTTTCAATAAGCTTTATTCTGTCTTCCTCAGGTGTATATCCCCAGTTATATGTATAGAATATTATTTTTGCACCGTTTGAATATTTATCAATAGAGTTTTTTATAAGGGTAAGCCATGCCGGGTAATCGTAGCAGGGCCACCATCCGGGAGAAGGTTTTCCTGTAGGAATATTTTCATTAAAATTATTTCCGTGCGGGGATTTTCCGGCTTTAGGGTCACGGCTTGAAAACTGTGCTGATTCTCCTATAATAGTGATATACTTTATTTTAGGACACGCATTGAATAAATCGCCATATATTTTGTCGTAATATTCCTGTGCGCCTTCTTCTTCAGGATGCTTATTATGAGGGGTATACAATGATACAACAAGGTCAATGCCGTATTTTTCTGCACGGTTAGCAAGAGAGAGGAGGTCTATAAAGTCACCTCTTTTTGTAGTATAAGCATCCTTAAGCCACAATTCTATTGTATCCATACCGTAGTGCGACATTATAGAAAAAGCTGCATCAGTGTATTCAAACATTCCGAAAGGAGAATGTGTTGAACGGGGTGAGAAAAGTGCTTTTCTTTTAATAACACCTTTTTTGAGGAAGGGTGCTTTTCTGATATTCATCAGGTCTTCAAGGTGATACAGACCCTGCATAATACCTCTTTCATCATATCCTTCAAGAGTAATGCACTTGTCCGTAACATTTATGCGGTATCCCATATATCCGCTTGCTTCTTCAATATCCTCGTTAAGTGATATTTTTACACAGTTTTCTCCTGCTGAAAGTGACATCATTGCAGAAACCTTCATTGATGTAAAAAGATAATCTGCAAAGTCACGTACTGCCGTCATTGTAACATCCCCTGCATTTTCGGGGACTACAATGCTAAAACCGTTTTTTACTTCAAACTCATCTTCCAGGACCGCCAATGAAAAATCACGGCGGTCCTTTTTATGAATTTGCAGCATTTCTTCTTTAAACTGATACTTTTTCTCCATATTTATTCCTCTTTATTTTGTCTTTGTAATTGTATATGTATCTATTATATCTGTCTTAACAACAGGGTAAGGTGCAGAAAGGCTATGGCTATTTCTGTATGTTGTAATTTTTAAAGTTGTGCTGCCACTTTCTGTAATAACCTCAGCCTTACTGAAATTAGTGTAGTAATAATCCCCGTAAGGATAGCTGTCGTTTCTTGAGTAAGGGTTAAGCGGCACATTGTCACCCTTTGCAACATACTCAGGGTAATTATGGTTATATCCACCGCTGAGCATACCGGAAGTGTTAAGGTTAATATATGTTACACCCTTCGGATTTGTTACACTGTCGTCAGTAACAACATCATTAGTCACTTTACCTGCATACAAAGGATTTGTTCTTGCATACGCATGGGTATGTCCGCTTATAACGACATCCACACCGCAGTCAGCAATAAAGTCCGCATTTTCTTCCTTGAAATAATTTGCGAAGGTTATATTCTCGCCTTCTGTATCAACTCCAAAAGGAATATGTGCGACAAGCACCTTCCATTTAACATCAGGATGTGCATTTGCAACTTTTTCTATATATGCTTTTGTCTGCTCATAGTTTACGGGAAGATTGTGCATTATGTTGATAAACAAAACATCACCATAAGTATAATAGTAGTTTGCCCCGAGGTTTTTAATATAGCTTACGTTATCCGGGTTAGGCATATTAAAATGATAATCAAACAAAGTCGCACTTGGATACTTAATCATAAAGTCATGGGTTGAACCTGAAACAGCAGCAAGAGGAAGGCTTGTCATTGCATCACGGTCAAAATATTTTTCGTATGCAATCTCAAACCACGGATAGTCAACAAGATCACCTACAGCAATTGCAAGACTTGCGTTGGGTACGGTTTCAAGAGCCTTTGTTCTCGCTTCGTCAATTATATAATTTGATCTTCCGTCAACATTGTAGTGCGCATGTTCGTCAGAGAAAAGGAGGAAATCAAATCCGTTTTCAGGTGCTGCGTCTGTTTTAAATTCGTAGATTCCTTTGCACCAGCCGAACTTGTCACCCAATCTGTATACGTATTCCGTGCCTTTCTGAAGTCCGGTAATTGTTGCTTTGCAGGATGTATACTCTTCATCGTGACTGAATTCCAGTTCACCGAATTTAATGCCAATATAGTCATCTACATCCACTCTTTCAGATGTACCCTGTACGGTCACTGCTCTGTCTTCGGGGAAAACGCTGAGATCATTTTCAGATGTTTTCACAGCATACTGAATCTGTGCACCGTCAATTTCAGGAATATCGTACCATGCAAAATTCCTCTCCGTTTCGTCAGATCCCGGTGCAATTGTCAGCATCATAACTTCACGGCTTGCAGTTCTTCCTGAAATGTCAAGTTTCTCAGGTGTTGTAAGCGGGATAAGCGAACCTAAACTTTCCCATATAAAAGCCTTTGCATAAGATGTTCCGTAAGGGACATCACTGTAGCTGTAAGTTATTTTATTTGAATCTCCTGTATACTTATTTTCCATAATTACGTCAAGGAGCTTTCCGTTTTCGCTATAAAAACAAATTACCATTTTATAGCCAAGGTCTTTAAGTTTGTATTGATTTGTTATATTTGCAACTGAACGTCCAAAGTTTGAAAAATCAATATCAAAGCTTGCCATATCTGATATTCTTTCAACCTTTGTTACTGACGGTGTAACTTGCGTTCCGTCAACATTTACAAGTGCTTTGTAATTACTTACTGTGTTTGCGTTATATTCAAAGTCTGAAAAACCAAATTCAAAAGAATAACTTCCATCAGCATCAATCGTTGTCTGCCCTATATATCCGATGTCGCTTTCTTTCATATTGTCATAATCTGTAACATCTGCTTTTACAAGCATAAGTGTGGCATCAAAACCAACATGCCCTTCACCGGCATTGCCAGACACGGTTACATAACCAATTTCATCGTAAGTCATTGCAACAGAATCTGCTGCCATTACGGAAATTCCTGATACTAACAACGCAAATGAAAGGATGGCTGCAAAAATTTTATTTAATACTTTCATTTATATCCCTCCTTACTTTGACACCTTATACGAAAACATATAAGGTTTGCGGTTTGACAGAGAATCAAACAACATAAATTCTACAGAACCTACATTATTGTAAGACTTTTTCAAAGCAAGCTCAACAGTCTCTACAGCACTTTCTTCAAGGTTAATATTTCTAAATATTTCAACACCTATAAGCTTTTTCGGTCTGTCATCAGAATAAACTGCAACCATAATTACAGCATTTGAAATCGCTTCTGATGTATTTTCAAGCTGAATTGTCTTATTTCCCAAAGCAACTTCGCCTGCGTCTGAAATGGCAAGAGTTGAAGAAATTGCGTTAACCGGATAAATTTTCTTTGTTGAAAATACAATCTCCTTTTCTGCAAAAGTGTTACCGGTAAGTGAATTAACAGAAGACAAGTCAATCGTATATGTAGAACTTCCTGTCATTGAGATTTCAGGAGTAATAATTACTGTGTTGCTGTCTTTGGCTACTGTTATGTCAACCTCGCTGTTTCCTTTGTACAGCTTTATGTTATTCTCTGCACCTACACCAAGAGGCTGATTAAATACAAGTTTAATTTCCTTTGCAGGCTTAACTTCCGTCATACCGCCGTAAACATCACTCTTTGTTTCATCAAGCTGAAGGCTGTGGCTTGAAACTCTGTATAATCTGATATCATCAAATTTTGCATCCATACTGCTGTCTACACTGGAAACAAGATGAAACATTCTGGGATTTGAAAAAGCTCTTCCGCTATAAGAACGCATATCAACCTGTCTGCCGTTCTTATCAAGAATATAACCCTTCTGTAAATCCTTGCTTATTTCAAAAATTACTGTATACCACTCACCGGGAGTTATTGTTTCAAGAGCCGGACTTCCTCCACTGTTACCAAGTATACTTATTACATTATTTGAAGCACTGAGTTTGAATATATCAGCACCTGTAGAACTGTACTGATTTACACCGAGACCAAGATACATTCCTTCTACATACTGAAGATTTAACTTATATTCAAGAATCAAAGTTTCTGACGGGTCTACCTCAAATTTGTTTGTATACAAGATAGCGGATTCTTTATTTATTTTACATTCTATTCCCTTTGTTCTGTTTATTCCTGTGCCACTCTTTACCGTAAAGCTATGATAATGCGTATCAAGTATATTGTTTGTATGATAATATATATCTGTCCCCTCAACAGCATTCTCCAGATTTTCCTCATAGTAAAGAATTTCACGTGTTTTCTGTGTTGTAAATGAAATTTTATCAGTTCCGCTGATGTTTCCTCCGCTTATTGACTTAACTTTAGAAAAATCAATAGTGTAAGAGGTATTGAGATTGAGTTTTGCCGACGGAATAACAACTATGCTATTATTATTTTTCTCCGCCTTTGCCTCTACCGATGCACCGTTAGTTGTAAGGGTAACATCACCTTCTGCAAGTTCAGCGACCTCTGTTTCAAACTCAAGAGTAACTGTCTCACCTATACCTACATTTGTCATACCATCTGTAAGTGCTACTCCGTTTGAAAGTTTAGCACCTGTGAATACTGCAGGTATTGCGTCAGGATTCATTGTTGTAAAGTTGATTTTACTTGTTCCCTGCGACGAAAGCGCTACATTCGCAGTGTTTTTCACTCCTGAAATATCAAGTGTGTAGTTTTCTCCTGAAACAAGCTCACTTTCGGGAGTAACTATAATTCTGTTAAAGCCTGACTGCGTAGCTGTAATACTTACAGTTTCAGCAGGAGCATTTGTTTTATAAAGCTTAATGTCATCCTTTACTGCATTAACTGCCTGGTCAAAATCAAGTGTAATTGTCGGTAGAGTCTGAACATCTTCTTCTCCGTCTGTTACAGATGATTTTTCAAGGCTTGCTCCGCTTGTTGTCACATATTCAGTAAGAACTACATCATCAATTACAAGATGCGTCTCATTTTCAAGATTGTCAGGAACATATACGGGCCAGAAATTAACCTCCCCGTTTTCTGTATAAGTCCCGCTGGGAACAGATGATACTGAAGACAAATACAGGTTGCTGTCATCATCAAGAATATATGATGATATTTCCTTCTTGGTGCCTGCACCAAGCACTTTTGTTACCACTGTGTACCACTCGTCTGCAGTTATAGCTTTTGTGGTACTTCCTGTTTTAAATGTACCGCTGTATACGGAAATAGGTGCATATCGCTGATCTGTGAAAAATGCGCCATTTCCTGCTGGTGAAACACTGGAAAGATGAACAGAGAATCCGCTTGAAGAAACATCTATAAATCTTACTTTATAGCTGAGAATGAAGCCTTTTTCATCCGTGGGAATCATTCCTTTTGTCATGGTTGATGCCATTCTGTACAATCCGGATGACTTTTTATCTTCGTCTGCGTGAAGATAAAGTCCCGCACTGCCGTTAAATCCCATATCGGCAGATACCGTAATATGGTTTGACCAGGTATTATAGCATGTCTGCTTGATAAAAAGTCCGTTTGCACTTTCATAATAGTCACCGCTTGAATACTTAACAGAGCCAACCTGCCCTGCCGTGTCAAAATCATCACACAGCCTTTGTGTGTATTCAGCCTGTGCCGGAACTGTAATTATTGAGAATATAAGTGTAAGAACACACACAATTGAAATAAATTTTTTCATACTCTCTCTCCTTTTATTTATAATATTTTGCTATTCCGGGGATAACTGCACCGGAAATATTATAGCTTTCGTAGTAACGTGTTTCCACAACCTCTTTATAATCCGGAGCCGGATTATTAAGCTCAATTGAAGCAGCTTCGTCAAGCACTTTGTAAAGACGGGCATAATGTGCGCACATACCTTCAGCATATAAGGATACATCGCTGCCGAATTTTTCACGAAGCATTTTTGCAGCACTCACAAGGTCAAACATCCTTATTGCACAAAGGCTGTCTCCAAGGAAGAATAAATCCTTTGTAAGCTTGTCAACTGCACCATACTGCGCTTTCTGATTATACCAATGATTAAGAGGATTCGGCTCACATTTACCCATTGCCGTTAAATCAAGCACAAGAGCCTGCTTTCCCTCTTTAATAATTTCGCGGATTTTATAAATATGCTCTTCAAGGCTATTTGTTCCGTTTTCCCAGAGGCAGACAACAGTCTCTGTTGCCTTTTTATTAAACGATGAAAACATAAGTCCGAAATTAGGCATCTGCGGCTGAGTAAACCACATATAAGGAACCATTTTTACCCCCTCTGAAAAAACAGGAGTCATTGTTCTTAATTTTATATCCACAGGATTTCTTTCATTATAAATTTTTTCTGTCAGAAATTCTTTAAGTGATTTTTCAGGCTTTTTGCTATCAATAAATTTTTCAAGGTTTTCTTCAAAAAAGAACTTACTGTCGGGAAATTCACTTCTTACCTGACCACTCTTAGTACAATTAAGTTCATTTAGCGGAAGACTTTTTATCATACTTTCATCAACTGTTCTCTTTTCACCATTAAGGTGCTCCGAAAAAAACTCTGCCGCGGCTTTTGCAAGCTTATCTGTATATTTATGTAAACTTGCATCTATTGCAGCACTTAAATTATTTCCCTTTCCATACATTTCCCAGAAGCGTCCGGTAACCTTTACAATCTCATCAGCTCCCTCTATGGGGAAAAAGTCTGAATCTACCGTAAGGAGCATAACGGGCTTTGGTGCAAAGCACATGACCGCTTCATGATGGTCAAAGCCTTTCTTTGTCGAATTCATCCATATCTGCTCTGAATCCTGGGCACTTCCTGTATAGAAATTTTCCCTTCTTGTAGTAACAAAAGTTCCGGGGGCTGCAGCCTTGATTCTTTCATCGCAAATCATAGCGTGACAAGTTGCCGTACCACCGCCCGAAGAACCGGTAGCACCTATTTTTTCACTATCTACCTCAGGGCGGGAAATGAGATAATCCACCGAACGCATTGCATCGGCAATAAAGTAGCGCGCAATATTATCTCCGGCAAGCACGCACTGTTCACCCGTATACTGATGCTCACCAATTGTTCCGCCTACAATTGCTGTTCCTATTTCCGGTTCATAATAACTGAAACGTTCTCCCTGCCCTACAGGTTCTATTACAAGAACTATAAGACCCGCGGAAGCGATTGCACGTGCTACTCTCTGATACTGCTGACAGCTTTTTCCGTCATCTGAATGACCCGGCTGAAAAAGCACTGCACCGCACGGGTCTTTCCTTTTCTTAGGAATATAAAGATTTGCTGTCATATAAACATGGGGACGTGTTTCAAAGATAACTTTTTCAATTGTCAGTCCATCTTCTTCAATCACGCCTGTTGTTTTTGCATTAAGAGGCATGTTTTTGTCATACGGAATTCCACCCAGATTTTCTATAAAGAATTCACGCATATCTTTTATGTAGCTTTCAAATTCTTCTACGGTTTTTATGCTTTCACGAGCAGCTGCTGCTCTTTTAAAAGCATCTTCATTACGCATAATTACATGATTTGAAAGTTTTTCTCTTAAATTATAGAAAACCTGTCCGGGATCATTTTGCTGAAGCCTTTCAATATTCATATTCTATCCCCCAATTTCTCTCTTGCAAGCTCGTAAGCTATTGTTGTAAGTGTTTCAAGATGAGGTTCGCAGGTAAAGTAGTTTATCATAGCAAGAAGACTACCCACGGGATATTCTGTGCTAAAATCTGCCGAAGTTCCACCGGTTCGTGCTTCACCGCCTGCCATGCAGTAAAGGTACCACTTCTCGAAAACCTTACAACATTCCTTGTATTTTTCCTCTATCACTCCGGGGGTTTTTATTTCCTCTGTACGGCTGTAAAATCCGTCCATTATTTTTTTCGCTTCGTTTTCATTTGCAAGCCTTACTTTGTTTCCATCCTTGCAAATCGGAATATAACTGACACGAATTCCATTCTCAATCTGCAGCTCTGCAAGAATACTTGTCTGCCACTCTTCCCTCTCAGAATGGTCGAAAAGGAAGTTACCCTGACCGTAAACAATTGTTGCTCCGTTATACTCCTCCATGCAGCCTACACAGTGAGTATGCTGACATATAACAAAATCTGCACCCTTGTCTACCATCTTTCGGCAAACCTTTTTAAGATTAGGTGACGGATAGCGATAATGCTCTTTACCTGCGTGATAGAAAACAATAACATAATCGCATTTCTCTTTAAGAGCTGCAATTTCATCGGGACCGTTAAGAAAGTCAAATGGAAATGCGCCACCCTTTGTCTCCGTTGCAATTGTAAATTCGTGTTCTGCCGCATTGTAAAGACCGATTTTTTTGCCGTCCGCCTCAATTATGCGGGGTTTTCCTGCTTCGGCAAGATTTTTGCCGGCTCCCATATAAGGAATTTTCCATTCATCCAGAACTTTAAGAGTGGAATTAAGTCCCTGTTGTCCCTGGTCAAGAATATGGTTATTTGCAAGAAGAAGCATATCAGGATTAAACGCTTTAATTCCGGGCATAGCACGAAGCGGCACCATAAGGCAGGGGCCATACTTCGGTATAGGGTCTTCCTTATCACATATAGGTGTTTCAAGGTTGAAAGCTCTGAAATCAGCTTCGTTAAGAACATCCAGAAGCTCTTTTCCGGCAAGAGTTTCCACATCCGCTTTTTCAAACAAATCAAAATTCGTTTCGGTAGGAACAATGTCACTGCCTATAATCATTTTAAACATATCAGCACCTCTTATCTGTAAAATTCAATAACGGGGCTTTGCATAATTCCCGTATTTTTGAGAACGTATTCATAGCACCAGTTTTCCTTTTCAGAGTACCACATAGATGGCCCCGGCCAGGTTATATTTCCGCAGTTATGAAGTGCGGAAAAGGTATTATAACGGTTTCCGAAAAACTCCAGTTCTACTTTATGCTTTCCAGCCTTTATGCCGTCAATCTGTAGTTTATACGGAGCACAGGCAATTACACCTTTATTCTCACCGTCAATTGATACTTTTGCAAGTGCACCAAGAATTTTCGGTACCTGCACTGTCATAGATTCACTGACTGCTGCGATATCAAATGAATATGTTATATTGCCGCCATAGAAAGGCATGCCCTGATTTGTGATTGTCCCGAATGAAATCTGCGAGGTCTTTTTTGTAATTACACTTTGGCATCCTGATACTCTTACATCAAAATCACCAAGTATAAACATATTTTCAAGGCTCACTCGTTTTCCAAAGGGAACGCATACAACAAGCTCTGATTCACCTTCGGGAATTTCGGGAAGAGGATATCTGCGTATAGATTTATCAAAGTACCATCCATTATCTGAAAGCACAACATCTTTTCCGTTCAATGTAGCACTTATTATTTCTTCCGCAGCCAAATCTATCTTTTTCACATTGATTTCACTGTTTATCTTAAAACTAAGGGTTACAATATGTCCCGGCTTTTCTTCTTTAATTACCCAGGGTTGAACATCTTCCCCGTTTGCCATAGGATAACCAAGCTTTTCACGAAGTTTTTTATCTATTCTGAGCATTTCTTCATAATCCTCATATTCTCCTCCATCAAGGCTGTAACGGGCAATATCAAGGATGTATACATTATCTTCACTGCGCTTATATTCCACACTTGTTTTTATATCAAGCACACTGACACATTCTTTTTTTTGTATATTTTTTTCCTTTCTGCTATTACCTTCACAAAGTCTTATAAGAAGACTGTCCTGGTCGTATAAGTCGTACTCAAAATATGTAAATCCACCTGCTGTATAATGTGTTATTTCACAACATTCACCCTGTAATGTATCGAAAAGCACACACTCATATTCGCCTCTAAGAGTTACTTTTATGTGCTGCGGTTTTGCGGTAAAAAGATTCTTTTTTGCGTGAGCGATAAAAAGCCATTTATATTTTCCGTCATCGCGAATACAATGAATAAGGTTATCAGTTTCTTTTCCGTTTGAGTTTTTTACAGACACAGTGCGATAATCAGAAAGAATATCAATTATTGCATTGTGGTCAAACGCAACCTTACTTGCTTTATCATAAAGCTCTCTGATGCTGTCATTCTTTATTGCATCACAATATTCGGGGCACTGTCCCATAAAAATCAGCTTACCACCGTTTTCTTTAAATTCTGTAAGCTTTTCAAGGGTTGATTTTCTTAAAGTGACACATTCCGGAACAATTACCGCATCATAGTTCATTTTGCCGACATTAAATATGCCCTTTTCACTTCCTCCGTAAATGTCCTGGAGAAGTGCTTCGCTTATGAAATCAAAATCAATCATTCCAAATAGCAGCCATCTGGTTACATTCTGGAAATTGTCTTCGAGCTTTTTCTGCATTGCTGCATTGTTTTCCTGTGCCCCGAAATAAAGCCAGAAGCTTTCTATGGGATGTATTACTCCAACCTTAATATCAGGAGTACCTCTCGAAAGAACTGTAGAAAGTCTTGCGCAATGGTCTTCTATATAGGGATATTCCCTATACCATGGCGAATGATAGTTCATTGATGCAGGATAATCGCGCTTTGCAGAACCTTTTGCCGATACCCATGAAAGATGATGCGCTCTTGCAGTTACGCCAAGTGCCATTTGCCAATCTGTGTGGAACTTATGACTCTTAAAATCATAATCCCAGTTGGTAACACCGCAATGCTCTGTCATCATACCCTCTTTGCCGTACTGATGAACAACCGACTGTGCCTGCTTTGCTGTGGTCAGATGAATATTGTCGCATAGCATATCAATTCCGGGAATTCCGAAATGGGGATATGCACGCATTTCCTCGCTTACAAGCCTTGTCTGCATAAGAAGGCTGTCTTCCTCTGCCATATGTCCCGTAAGGATAAGATTATGGTCGCGACACCAGTCACCACAGGTTTTAAGAAAAGCATTTACAAGTCTGTCACTTACGTGATTGTGATAACAATAACGTGCACGTGATATTTCATTATTCTCAAGATTCCATGCAAGTTCAGGAAGTTTCTCCTTTATGTCAAAACCATACTCCGAAAGAAATGTTTCGTCAAAGTCCGGCGTCCAGGACAGTGTAAAATCATTTGTATCGTGACTGAATGCAAGCTGGTCCATATCGGAATGAGCCGGCTCATCTGTGAAAATCGCAGGAACTGCACCGTCAAAATCCTCTCCAACCTCGCGATAATAAACATCGTGAGTTACCTCTGTAAACTTTTTCATAGCTTCAGGATTCATTGAATCAACATAGGTGTTTCCGTTATACCATCCCCATTCGGGAAGATTTGCGCTATATGCGTACCACTTTACACCCTCTGCCTTATTCATAGGAGAAATAATTTTATAAGATGATAGCGTTCCGTCACTGTTAAGGCATACATCAAAAACATTGAGAAGATAAGGCTTGCCGTTTTCAATTGCAAGTTCTTTATCAGTTGCGTCTTTTCTTTCATTAACAGTAAAAAGAATAACTCTCTGACGGTATTTCTTTATACCTGTTACATATCCACCGGCACTGCCTGAAGCCCATCTGTCCTCATCATAAAGCCAGGCAAGCATATTTTCCTCTTTAGCTTTTTTAATACAGGCTTTTATCATATTCATAAATTCTTTTCCTAGGTATTCTGTACTCAACCCTGCCCTTGTGTGCATGTGAAATCCGCCAAAGCCCATTTTTTTAAGCTCACCTATCTGCCACAACAACTCTTTTTCATCAAGCTCACAGTTCCACGCCCAGAAAGGAGCAGCACGGTATTCTGATGTAGGATTTCTGAAAAGCTCCATATCAAGCTCTTTTGAATTATTCTTTTTATATAGCATAGTCATTTACCTTTCTGTGTTAAATCTGAGTGTTGCATCGTCAAAAGTTATTCCACCTTGGGTAAGGTTTGTAAACCTGAATACAAGTCTTTTTGTAGCTGTGCTCTGCGGAAAAGATGCTATACAAGCAAGCTGATTATCCACAACAACCTCACCGCTTTGCGTATCGGTTATAGTTGTATATTCATAATTGCCTGATGTCTTTATTGAAATATCATACCATTTTCCCGCAGTAAGTGCACCGTAAGTTTTTCCGCTGTCAGACCAGTCGCGAATATAATACTTTCCGTCTGTTTCCCCAAACAACGACCAGCACTGATAGGTGCTTACATCAAAGTCCGCCTGCATATATTTTACACCGTCAGAGGATGGGTCATTAATCTTAATTTTTACATTGAACAGAAGTTCATCCTCCGGTGTCATATTATACTTTGTAAAATACTGTGTTGTAAGATAGCCGGCACTAAGAGAACCATTTTTTGCAAACTGAAGTGCTTTTAAGTCACCGTCATAGCTATCCGTAACAACTTTAGTTGTACCGTCACTTTTTGTATCGCCGAATATTTCTGAATTTTCAATACCACTCACGGTAAATCCGTCTGAAAAGCTTTCTTTGTATACCGGCTTTCTGTTGTAATTGAGAGTATATATTTTTTCATTTGAAAATCTGCCGTCCTCCGACACAACTCTTACGGCAATCTCACTGATTTCGCTTATGCTTATTCTGCCGTTTTTCTGCACTTCCTTTCCGTTAATATATACTTTTGAATTATCGCTTGCCTTTATACTGTAATCAAGCTCCGCTACCTTGTTGTCAATATATATAACGGGATTATCTTCGTCTGTTACATTAAGAAAGTATGATTTTTTCCCATCTGACACGGAAAATCTGTCAAGCTCTGCGTGAGAGGAAAGGAAGTCTTCCTGCTCTGCCTCAATTACTGCTACTGCGTAAGGCTCCATAGCAATATTAAGATATCCGCTGCTGTCTGCCGCAACTGTATTTTTGGAGTAGTATTCCCTTGCAGAATTTACACCGTCAAGCTTAATACTAAGGTTATTTAATTCATTTTTCACATTCACGGCAAAAATGTATGATTTCCCGTTGTGACGCTTTGCCATTATATTTAAACCGTCTGAAGCTTCACCCAAAGCGTAATAAGGGGACGGCTCGGTTGACAAAATTACATCCTCAAATTCTTTGATTTCTGCCATTACATTCATTTGCTGCTGCCACAATTCTTCGTATGTAAATCCGTTCCAGGGGTTGTTTTTTATATCTGTATACGCATAGCTGTCAAGTGCCGTTACGCCCTCGCACACTGCCTGCCACGCCATATTTCTGTATTCCTGCTCCGTAGGACCGCGAAGATCACCTCGCGACTTGAACCAGAAACCCTGAAGTATTGCAAAAACAGGTTTTCCGGGATTAAGGGCACGAAAGCTTCGAATCATATTTCCTACTCCTGCCAGGTTCTGGTCTTCCTTTCCTGTACAATAATAGGGGTCTACACCTATAACGTCAGCAGTTTTGGAGTATATACCGGGTCTTCCGGGATAAATTCTGTCAGTTACTCCAAAAGTGGGATGGTCAAGATCTACCGATGCCATAATATCATTCTGCCATCTTAATTCTTCACCGTAATGCACTGCACTTTGCTCGTCATACACGCGATACCCCCATATAAGAGGGTCATCTTTGAAGTTATTCAGCATAACAGTCAGAAGACTTCTTATATCTGACTGCTTTTTAACAACTGTCAACGGAAGCCCTGTATAAAGATTGCTGTAAACATACCCGCAACATTCAAGTAGTCCGCCGACACCGTTTTTCGCCATATCTGCTCTGAATCGTTGCATTTTTGGTGTGCGGTAGCTGACGTGGTAGCTTCCTGCCACAGTAAAAGCATCTACTGCGGTATTCTTTATCACTTCCATGTGTTCGTTATAGTAATCAGAACCATGTGCGTATTGAAAAATCGGAAGAAGCGGCTCACCGTTCTTTATATAGCGATTATTCTCGTCTATATAAATATACGGACGATATGAAGCCTCTCTTTTTCTTAAAGTCCATTCCTGCCTCTGAAATTCATTCTTCCCTTTCATTAAGACAGTCTGAAGATAATAATCCTTCCCCATAGGGAGAATGTCAGAGGAAAAATTAACATCCATAACAGATGCAAGATGCTGTGCTTCTGCCTCGGAATATGTATTTCCCTCTGCATCAATAATTCTTGATACAAGTATAAAATCAGTTAAATCATAGCATCCGTTATAGGAATTAAGATATACCTTTAAATTGATGTCGTTTTTTCCGCCTTCTCCGTAGATAAGTCCCTTGTACTTAGGTGACATAAGAACGGTTTCCATCGGTTCAAAGCTGACCTTATAAAGACGGATGTCGTCTATATAGGAAACACCTTCATCCGGCATATTTTCCATAAATGCATTAAGATAAATATTATAGTATGCAGAAGGCTCGTCTACATTATTTGACGGTTGTGAAATCATACTGATAGCATTACATTCTGTCCATCCGCTGTTTGCTTCGGAGAAAGAAACCGATAAACCGTATTCACTTCCCAATGTTTTTCCGCTGTCATCCGCAAATTCAATATACGGTCTTACATACCCGTCTGCTGTAAGTCCTTCTCCCTTGACTTTGAACTTCAGACAATACCAGTCCCCTGCTTTCGCATCAGTATCCTTCAGAACAAGCTGAAATCTTGTAATGGGGTTTTCTTCTGAGTTCTGAAGCTTTACACAAGGGGAATTGTCAATTCCTCCATTTTCAACTATCGACCACAAGCCTTTACTGTAGCTTTGAGTAAAGCTTCCGCAGATATTTCCACCCTCAGGATTGTAGGAAGAAAAATCAAAACCATCAAAATTATATTCGCCTGTTTTTGTAAGGTCGTAATTATTTATATCAAAAGGTACAGGCATCTGCTCTTTCAGCTTATCATCGGGCTGCTCACCGAAATTTCTGTACTGCGAGCTTGGGCCGTCAGGTCCTGTTCCCTTTTTAGCTTTTAACGAATGAGTTACAGGTACAAGCTTTCCATCGTTTGTCCAGAGCATTATTTTAATAAATTCCACATTCACATAGCTTTTTTTCGTTCTGTAGGTGACGCTGAGGCTTTCATCATTTTCTATCAATTCAACATCAGCACCAATTTCTGCACCTATAAGCTTGTTATTGCTGTAAAACGAATAAATAAGTCTGCCTGACAGACTTTCCTTTTCAGAATTATATATTTCAATTTTAAGCGATGTGCCCGAAGGCACAGAATTATCTTCTGAAAATTCTGTGCCTGCAAAATCAGTATAAAGCTCTGCAGAAAATGCACTGCAGTGAAAGGAAATTAAAAATATCAGAATAAGCGACAAAAGCCTTTTCATATAACACCTGCTAAATCTCTTTAATTCTTATAATCTGTTACTGCTTTGTGGGCTGTTTCACTGAGCTTCTGAAGTCTTGAAATATGCTCTTCGTTATCTATTCCTTCAGGTACAGGAACAACCGCATTACCGTTAGAATCTGTAGTTACAGCTTGTCTTCCTGTAAGAAATTCAAACCACACTGCATCTGCAAGATAACAGCCGTAGTAGCTTGCGTGATTAACATCACGCATAAGTCCCGTTGCTTTCTTTATACCCACTGCCTCTACTTTTGCCTCTGCATCAGTATCAGTTGTTACATAAGGTGCGTCCATGCAAAAATCATAAGTGTTATGTCCAAGATAGAATGCATATCCGGCAGGTATAATTTTTATACCTACATTTTCTGCCCACTTTTTTGTCGCAGGCTCAATTCTATTGAGGAAGCTGGTATTCATAGACTGGAGCGTCGACTCTGAGCCGTAGTTCGCCCATGTCTGATATAAGACAATTTTTGCTTGAGGCTGAAGCTTTCTTAACTCCGTAACAAGATACGGAAGAGAGCTTTCAAAATCGCTGTCTGTATATGCTGAAAACTGTTGAAGTGAAATAACGTCAAATTTTTCTGCACGAAGGGTATTCAGCAAATGAATATTTTCATCGTCTGCATCCATAAATACACCGTTTTCATAAGTAAAATACTCACCGCGCTCCCAATTTTTTTCTATTCCGCTAAGCTCTGCTTCAAGATTTTTCGCGTGATGTGCAAGGCTTGCACCGCCGATACCCTTGACCGTTAAATCGAGAGTAAGCTCGCCTGCCGCGGCAACACTGTTAAAGTATCTTCCGGCATCCTCTGAAAGTGAGTTACCAATCATTAAAACCCTGATTTCCTCCCACGGGAAAGTAATTTCTTGCGCTTTCATAAGGGGCACTAAAGAAGAAAGCTCCCCAAGGGCAAACAACTTTATTCTGTTTGCATCCGAATGGTCTTTTGTAAGAGTCACAGAGAACACCTCTGAAGTCTTGGGGGCAATTGTCTTTACATCTGAAAATAACTCTACTCCTTCAAAAACATCTCCTTTATAAAATGCCACTGCAATTACGGGATTGGCACCGCTTTTACTGTAAAGCTCAAAGGTCAGTTTTCCGCCGTCTCTTGCACTTGTGCAGACAGCTTCACCCTTAAGGGTAATATCATTATCCGCATCCGGTCCTGTTACAAACGAAACAGAAGCAGGCGAATTTGCCGAAAGCACACTTCCCATTGCACCTTCAACTGCTGAAAGGTCCAGAGTATAGGGTCTAAATCCACTTTTAAGGCCATCAAAAGTAAGAACAAGCTTATTAAAATCCTTGACCTTAACATTGCTCACTGTTGCTCCCGGCACAGTTACAGCAGCTGTTTTATCCATAGGCTGGCTGAAGGTAAGCTCCATTGTGCTGTTTTCTGAAAGCTCCTCACCGTTTTCAACAGATGAGCTTACAAGACTTACTGTATCTGAAGCATCTATACGATAAAGCGATGCGTCATCAAACGCGATTTCTGTACTTCCAATATTTGAAAGTCTGAAAATGAAAACTCTGTTGGTTGCTATATTGTAGCCTGTAGATAAATCTATAACGTGCTCTCCGGTCTTCTGTTCATAGATTGCTGCACAGCAATTGCCCGATGAGCTTATCCTTACGGACATATCGTACCATAAATCTTTTTCAAGCGGAGCTGTTTCTTTTCCGTTAGCATTTCTGAAATAGTAGCTTCCGTCAGCATTTCCTTTTATATAGCCGGCAACATACGAAGTAGTTCCTAAATCCAGCTGACAGGAAAAGTTTTCTGTAGCCTTGCCTGAAACTTTGAATCTGATGTTAAAAACAAGACCGCTGTCGGTATCGAGTCCGAAGCCGCTTACTAAAGTTTTTGTCTGGAGGTATGTCGTAGTGGATGAGGATATTTTTATTGCACTTGCACCGTCATAGCCCGTAGCAGAAGCATAAGAGCCTGACTGGAATATTTCAGAATTTTTTGTAGAAGTAGTATCAAGAGAGTCGAAAAAAAGCTTTTGTGCAGCCGTCTTAAAGCTGAGAGTGCCTGAATTCGCCCCCTCAAGCTCCGCACTGCCTTCCGACTTTACTTCTGAGTAGTCAATAGTGTATGTGCCTCCGTATCCAAGTCCGCACAGCTTAAGTTCTACAGTGTCAAAGTCTTTAATCTCTACGCTTTCAACAGCATCTTCCAAAACAGTTTCATTGCTGTCTTTTATTATTATTTTTGATAATGTTGCAGGATTAATAGGTTGGTCAAATTTAAGTGTAATAGTACCGTCTTTATCAATCTCGGTATTCTCCGCAGTTGATTCTGCCGGCACAAAATTAAAGGTATCTGTGCTTTCAAGACAGTAAAGTGATGCGTCATCAATTAAAACAGCACTGTCTGCATTTAAATTATAAAAGCGGTATGTAATTGCTCTTCCTGTATTTGTCAATAAGCTGGAATCAGTTACAGTACGCTCCCTTATAAGTGTACCGTCAAGATTATATAGCTTTGCAGTAATATCTGAACCACTCACAATTATAATCAGGTTGTACCATTCATCGTCGAGTGCAATACCTGATGAAAGTGTCTTGCTGCTGGTGGCAACAGTATATTTTCCGTCATACACACCTACATAAAAAGGATATCCGTTGTTAGCTGTACCGTGGTCTATATCCATATAGAATGTAGAATCCGGTGTTCCATCAAAACGAATTCTTGAAGTATATACAAAGGTTTTTCCTTCACCGTAGCCAAGGCTTGAAAAGGTCTTTACTACAAGAGCACTGTCAACATAAGTGCCTCCCTTTGCAAATTTAGCGGCACTTCCGCTGTAACCTTCTGCGGCGCTGAGGGTTCTGTTCCCCGGCCAACGCTCGAAAATCTCTGACTGCTCGCTTATATATCCGTTGCTATCCCATTCTGAGACGGTGTCAAAGCTTTCTTTATACACATTTGATGCTGCTGCCTGCACTGCCGCAGGCAAAATAGCCAAGGCAAATACCATTGCCAATAAAAATGAACCAAATTTTTTCATATAGATTCTCCTTTACTTTAACAGTAAAAAATAATTGCTTAGTTTTGCTATGTAATCATTTTTTACTATTAAAGATTTAAGGGGGTATAAAGAAATTCGATTTCTTTATACCCCCTTGCATTGGGGATAGGAAAAAATGCTTCTGAACGGACAAACGGAACTTCAAATCCCTTTATGAAGGGATTTGAAGGTTACCCGAAGGCGTACGAGGGTACGTCGAGAGGTGACGTTTGTTCGTAGCAAAAAGGCTAAAAATATAGAAAAATCGAATAAAATGAGATTTTTTAACAAAATTAATACTCTTTTTCAACTACAAACTGCCTAAAAGCTATATTATCATCGCCTTTTTGCGGTCTGGACTTTTTTACATCCCCTACTTTCATTACTCTATTGCACTGTTAATATCTCTTATAAGAGGTCTTAAAGTTGAGAAACTTTCAAGGATAATAACCTTTACACTGTCTGCACCTGTGTAATCTTTTTCAACAGGCACTGTGTATTCATTAGGTGTTGCAGAAATGTTCTGTTCGGGAACAAGCTCTGCACCTATCATCTTTGAATTTTCACTGTCAAAAAATGCAACTACGAAAGATACGTTTGTTATATCTGCAGAAGGTGTGCAAAGTGTAAACTTAACAGTGTCACCAACACTTGTGCCGCTGCAGTTAACTCCGCCAACAACAGTAACATCGTTGTCTTCATCCATACCTGTCTTGAATGCAAGTGTCTTTACAGATTCTTCACTAAGGGCATTTCCGCCTGCTGATTTCATACTGCTGAAATCAAGAACATAATCACTCATATTGTTAAGACCTGCAAATGTAACAACTGCTGTATCAAAGTCAACAACTCTTACTTCACGAATTGACGCACCGTTATTTACACTTGCCATAAGAACTGCTGCAAGCTCGGAATTGAGTTCTCTGCCAAGGATAGGCTTATCAAACTTAAGAGTGATTCCCTCATCAATTGCAATTTCTGTGTTTTCTGCACTTGATCCTTCAGCTACAAAGTTAAATGTATCTGTATTTTCTGTGCAGTACATCGTTGTATCACAAACTGTAAGTGTGCTTCCTTCAGAAAGGTTTGTTGTCTGGATAAGAAGCATCTGATTTGCCATATTTGCAGGAACGGCTGCTGTCTTATATGTAAGAACCTCACCTGTCTGTGAATCTGCAATTATCATTTCATTTCTGCCGGTTGTTTTAAGTAAAACAGTCATATTATACCATTTTCCTGTTGTAAGAGGACGATGCTCATCACCGTCAATGGTATATTTACCATCAACTCCACCGTAAATGCTGCCAAGCGCGTATGGTGTACTGTTAGGGTTAATGCTCCAGCTTACATTACTTGCACTTTCACCTTCAACCTTGAAGCGTGTTGTAAATACAAGATTTGCACTGTCTGAAAGACCGAACTTACTGAGTGTGTAAGTCTTTACGTGTGCATAGCTTGGGTTTTTGGTGATTTCGGGAGAGGTAAACATCTTCACGCCTTTGCCGTAGGTTGCATCTTCAACTGCCTCATAAGTACCGTTCCACTGTCCGTCCCAAAGAACTTCGGATTTACCTTTGAAATAGTTTGAATCAAAGGTTCCGTCATAGCTCTGAGTAACAACAGGTTTAAAAGGTGTGCTGAAAGAAACCTCTTTTGTTTCATCAGTAATTGCTGTTCCTGCTGCTGATGTAACTGCTGAATAATCAAGAGTATAGCCTGTTCCGTCTGCAAGTCCTGCAAACTTAACTGTAACAGTATTAAAATCGTTTACAGTAACACTTTCTATTACATCAACTACAGAACCATCGCTTGCCTTTTTTACTGTAAACATATCCTTTGTTGCAGCAACAGGCTGGTCAAATTTAAGTGTGATACTACCGTCTTTAGCAATTTTATTGCTTGCATCTGTGCTCTTTTCTGTAACAGAGAATGTATCAGTATTAGCTACAGAATAGAGTTTTGCTTCGTCAAGCACTGCACCGGTAGTAGTTGTAAGACCTCCTGTAGCATGAATATACATAGGGTCAGTTGCAGCAAGCTTGGGTGCTGAAGATTCTGTTGTGCTCTTTACAAGTTTGCCATCTTCATCATAAACATTTGCAACTGCCTTAATTACTGTATTTTCTCCCGATACTTCTGTAAAAAACTTTACAACAAGGTCATACCATGCTCCTGTTTCGATAGCAACTTTGTCACCTTTTCCTGCATAGCTTGCATTTTTTACAAGATAGAAGCTTCCTGAATCATCACCTATAACATCCAAAAATCCGCTGCCACCACTGCCTGCACTTCTGAACTGAAGTTTAAATGCAGATGTGGGTGTACCAACCATTTTGAATTTCATTGTCAGCACAAGGGCTTTGTTTGCATCCAAACCAAATGTATTAACATAAGGCTTCATGTTAAAATAGCTTATAGCTGCACCGCTTTCTGTTCCGAACATACCAAGTGCAGTTGTAGGATTTTCTTCGGTAGAATCATATCCTTCTACTGCCATAAAGGTACCATTATTCTGTCCGTTAAAAAAGATTTCTGACGTTGATGTGGTTGGCTGACTTCCGAATGTTCCTGATGCATTCCAGTTATTTTCGAAATCATCAGTATAAACTACAGTTGCTGCCGCAGATGCCGGAAGAACCGGAACAAGCACCATTAGGCAAACCATTGCCAATAAAAATGAACACAATTTTTTCATTTTGCCTGACTTCCTTTCTTTTTCGGGGCACTAAGCACCCCATTTTATATTAATTTAATTAATTGCAATCTATACCCGTGCTTAAGGGCATCCACGCACCGTCTTCGAAAAATACAATTGAAAGAGTTGTATTTTCATCACAATCCTCGCTGAATGTTAATGTATCAGTGCGCTCGGTGTTCGTAGCCACATTTTCACCGGGAATAATTACGGCATCAATCATCATTCCGTCCTTATAAAGAATTCCCATAAGGTTATATGAAATACTTTCTATGCCATTATCTTTAAGTGTATATGTGACTGCTACACTCTTTTTATCATTGCTTACTGCCTTTTCCTTGTATGAGCAATCAAGAACATACTGTGCTTTCGTTGTAAAAGTGATAGGGTCAATTCCGGCAGAAGAAAGGTCAATAGTATATTCTTCATTCTTTTCAAGAAGCTTTTTAAAGACAATCTTTCTCTTAAACGTACCTATGCTTTTTACTTCATAGTTTTCCTCGGAAAGTGCGTTGCCGTCCTTATCCAGGACTACTACTGATGCTGCATCAACAGCCTTTGTAAATGTAAACATTATACCTTCACTGCGGGAAACATCTTCCGTAAGGTTTTCAACAGATGATGAAACAAGCTCTGCTGCCGCATTCTCGTCATATACGTTCAGTGTTGCATTATCGAAATATGCAATAAAGCCCTTATTCAAATCCGTTTTCAGATTTGAATCGTATGCAGGATTGAGGAAAAATGCATTAAAATGCTCGTAAACGGTAGAAGCACTCTTTGTTTTTTTGCTTGTAAGAAGAACTTCGCCTGTTTCCTTGTCCATTATGCTTGCACTTATTGATGTAGCGGAATGAACAAGCTCTACCGTATACCACTTGTTTTTCTCGTAATAGAGCTTTCTTTCATCCGTTCCGCTGTGATCCTTAAAATAGAATTTACCTTCATCATCCACCATAAGGTTTATCATCCAGCATGCAGATGTGTTAAAGCCATATGCACCTGTACCAAAACCTATTCGGTAACAGGAGCCATTCACATAGGTATCTGCAGGATCCTCGGAAATAAGCATATCGTAGGAGAATACGGTTGACATATTCTCAATAACCAACCCGTTTTCATCCTTATAATCGACATTCTTTGTAAGAACACAAAGGTTTCTTGAGCCACCTGCTATAATACCTATTTTAAGAGCAGTTGACCCATCAGTTCCCATTCCGGGAGAAAGAAACATATCGCTGTTGTTATAGGTATCGCCTCTGTGGCGGATGATGTTACTTGTATATGCCGCAGAATTTGCTCCGGGATAGTCAGGGATTTTTGTTTCCGATGTAACTCCCGCATCTTCAAAATCATCTGTAAGTGTTCCGTAACCTTTTACGGTTTTCATATCATCACTTAATGTAAGCTCTGCCATAGCAGTTCCCGAAAGGAGGAAAACTGCTATCACGGAAATTACTGATATTATAAAAATCTTCTTTAATTTCATATGTTTTCCTCCTTTCTTAATACTTGTAAACAAAGTATTCCATTACAGTACCACCGTCATAATCACGAAGAAGCACCTTTACACTGTCGCCTACAGAATTGGACGGTACCATTGAATAGTCCTTTTCAAGGGTTACCTCTCCTGTCTGCAAATCAAGAACTACCGTTGCAGGACGCGAAAGAGTATTGAAAATATTATACTCGCCTGACACACTTGGGTTTTCATACATAAACAATCCGGCAGAGGTTTTTTCAAGATTTGCAAAAAGAATATGTGTACCGGAGTTACCTGTGCTTGCAAACACAGTATCCTTTGATTCGTTGAAATCAAATATTCTCTCCAGATATTTTATCTTGCCCTCATCATTAAGGGTAACCCTTACAATATCGCCTGCTTTCAGTGTAGTTCCTACGCTCATACCGTCTTTTCTGAAAACAATCGGTGCTTCACCACCGGGGCGTCCGCCACCTTCCGGGTAAAGAAGAGGATTGTCATTGTACTTTTTCTCATGCACCCATGAGTTAACAACCGATGACGGGAAGGCATCTGAAGGTGCTACCGTATAAAATTCGAGATAACTTCCAAGCACGGTGTCATACTTAACCTTACCTTTATAATCTGCAAGTGAAAGCTTATAATATTCCTCACCGTCAACTATTGCGGTTTTCACATTTTCAACCATATATGAATATGTGTTGTATGAAAGACCTGTCTTGGAGTCTGCTGCTGTTTCAAGAAGTTTATCGGGATGATACTGTTCCCATATAACACCGCATTTAGCACTGCCCATATCATCAGCATCATAAAGTGCTGTATAGTACCTCTTTGCAGAGTCAAGGGTTGAAGTTTTTCTTATTGCGAAATAATTATCTTCCGGGTCACTCATACCAAGACCTGCAGAGTCAACAAAGAGTACACAGTCATCACCTACTGCAATTTTTCTGTCTACAACCTTTGATTTCATTCTTCTCTGAGGCTGCGACTTGGCATATGGGTCAAAGCTGAGTGATACTGTAAATGATGAGCTGTTTTCCTTCGACGCCATTATCTGTGTATCTATAGCTCTGATTTTTCCGTCACCTGTCAAGCGGTACTTTATCGCCTGACGCTTTGTAAGGTCAACAATATTGCCGCCGCCTACATCGTATGTGTAAGCCTTATTATTGAAACTTACACCATCAACGATAATTCTTTCGCTCGCCTGATAAACACCTATCACGCCATCTTCATCCATAATCTTGAATTCCTGATTCTTTGAAAGACTTCCTTTTGTAAGTCCTGACTTGATAAGATAGCCATAATTGTAGCCACTCTTTTGGGAATCCTTTTCAATGTAAGCAATATGTCCCCAGTTGTCCACAGTGGCAATAATATACTCACCAAGAACTATTTTTTCTGCAATTCCCTCTGAAATTCTGTCAGTAAGAGCATTTGCAAGAGTATAGTCCATTTCATCTATGTATATTTTTCCTTCTTCATCAACACTTTCAACAATACCCTCAAGTGTCACATCTGTCGCATATACCTTAGCCCAGGTTGCTTTATTGAAGTCAAATACTACATCACCATCTGAAAGAGTAAATGCATCACACATAACACTGACAACATCTTCTGTGCAGATATCCGTAAACTCTGCTGCCTTTCCGTTGCGGTAAACTTCCAGATTATTTTTTACTTTTTCAAAGGAAACAAAATCACCGGTTTCCTTTGCACGAAGTGAATATGAAGATGCTGATGTTCCCGAAACATAAAAGGTCTGTGCCAGGTTCATATGAACTACAGCATATTCACCGCTGCCGTCACTCACAAAAGTTGCCGAGCCGTTTTTGAAAAAGCTGAACAATTTCTTGGTAGGAGCCATAGTTTTATTATTAACATTAGCAACCGCAGATTTCGAAATTGTTATTTTACCCTTTTCAGTGTTTGTTTTTATGATAATTAAAGAACCGCTGTCCGTTACAGCTTCGATATCTTTTGGTGTGATTGTAACAGTCTCAAGCTCGTGCATGGGTGACACACTTACCACAACGCCTGCCTGAAGGTAGTAAATTACATCTACGCCTACAAGCAAATCTTCAATTTCGATATTTGTATCATAAACGGTACCGTCAATATTTACGGTATTCTTTGATGTTCTTGAAACGCCTATGCCGAAGCGGCTGTTTGCAATGATTTTACCGCTCTGCTCATAAACCTTAAGTCTGTCGTAAAGGCTTTCTGCCGAGTCAACCGATATTTTATCATTAATCGGAAGATTTATTTTCATAACACGGCTTGCAATCTGATAAAGCTCGCTGTAGCTGAGTTTGTTCTTGTCAGCAACCTTCACTCCTCTGAGGAAACCGAGCTTTGTCGCAATGGACATATACTCTGTCATACTCTGCTTATCCTTAATGAGAACATCGTACTCAATAAGTGTAACAAATGCACGAATTGCATCATCGTAGTTTATTGGTGCCGTGGGGTTAAATCTGTTTTCTTCATCCGTAAGCAGATACTGCCTTTCAATACAATAGTTTATAGCCGCTTTATATTTGCTTTTTGTAATATCCTCCGCCTTATCCTCTACTTCCGTATAGCTGTCTGCATCAATTCCGTACATATTAAGAAGAATATTTGCGAACTGCTCCCTTGTAAGAGAAGGTTTTATAAGGCCTGTTGTCTTTTTGGGTGGAAATATTCCTAAATCAATATATAACTGTTCGTCTGATTCATAAGAAGCAGATACCATAGTTATATTGAAAACTGACATTATCATTATCACTGTAAGTGTTAAAGCAATAATTTTTCTTTTCATTAATATGATACCTCCTTACTTATTAATTGTTTCCGAAAGGCGCACCAATACTGCTGCAGCCTCTGCTCTTGAAATAGGTGCCTTAGGATTAAAGTTTCCTGTTTCATCGCCTTTAAAAAGTCCGTTTTCTGCAGTAAGTGCTACTGAATCAACAGCGTAAGCAGAAATTTCTGCACTGTCTGTAAATTCTGTGCTTTTACTTGCAGAAAAGCCCTTTGCTGCAAGAATTCTGCCTATTATTACAGCAACATCCTCACGCTTAATGCTTACCGACATACCGAAGGTTTTTTCGTCAACACCGTTTACAATGCCTGCCGTTACTGCCGCCATAATGTATGGCTCGTAAAAGCTTCCCTTTGAAACATCTTCAAAAGTGCTTTCACTTTCTTTTGCTTCTAAGCCAAGCATCGAAACAACCAGTTTTACAAAATCCTGTCTGACGATTTTCTCTTCAGGGGCAAAGGTTGTCTCTGTTTTTCCTGAAATTATACCGCCTTTATACAATTTGGCAATATAATCATTTGCCCAGTGCTTCTCATCAACGTCTGTAAAGGGATGCTCTGTTTCCTTGATAAAACCTTCCTCAGGGGCGAGTTCTTCCACTTCACCGGGAATAACCAAAACAACATCGCTTGTGGTGGTTTTGCCGCCGCTAAAGCCGCCTCCGCCACCACCTCCGCCACCGGAGGGTTTCTTTTCTTCTCTTACAGCTTTTATTGCATCCGAGAAAAGACTTTCCATACTTTCTTTTGTGTAGCATTTGCCGCTTTTGTCTACAACGTAGTTATATACAGAAATCAAGTCGTACTCATTAAGCTCTGCGTTATTTATAAGCATCTTTGCACCTTCAAAATTTTCGCCGTAAGATGCGTTTTCAAGAAGCTCAGAAAGAGCATTTCTGTCAGCTGCTTCGCGGAAAAAAGCGAGAGCAATTTCATCTGTCAGAGTTTTTACAAGTGTTTCTTCATCAGAAAGCTTAGCTTTTTTTATTGCAGCAAGAACTTCCTTCTTTGAGGTTTCTGAAAGCTGTCCGTAATCACTTTCATCTGAAAGGTCAACATTCCAGAAAAGGCCGATATAATCATTAAGAACGGAAAGTGTATCTTCCTTTTCACGAAGCTCCATCCATGCTACCGCCTCGTTAAAGCTGTCAACAAGTGTTGATGCCGTAAAGCCATCGCCTTTAAGAGAAGAAAGTACTAATGCAAAATCCGTTTTTTCTTCAATAGATGTGTAACCGCTTACATTTGCCGAAAGCTTTCTTAATACTTCATTTCCTTGAATATCTTCTGCGATATAACCGGCATACTCACCTGCAGCACCTAAGTTGAATTTTTTAAGCAGATTGGTTACATCATTCTTGCCGACATGCTCAAAATATCCTATATAGGAAAGCTCACTTCCACCGTTATAGCTTAAATACACATTTGCAAATCCGGTAGGCATTGAATCCTTTACAGTAAAGCTCAAATCAACTCTTCCATCCTCGCTGAGCATAAATGTCTTTGTGTATTCAACTATGCTGAGAAATTCTGCCGTAGTTGCTGCCCCGCTAAGTCTATCAAGTGTAACATCAACACCGTTTTCATTAATTCTTGGTGCAACAAAAATTGTTACGGGGAATCCGCCCGGAAGGTCAAGAGTTCCTTTTACAGTAATGCTTCCGTCTTTATCTGTAATGCCATCGCCTGGGTTTGAAGCATCAAAAATGCTATCTTCCGCAAAAGAAATCTGAATACACATAACCGACATAATAAAAGCAAGCATAACTGCTGATATTTTTTTGATTATTGTCATCTTAACCCTCCTTTACTTCATTATTTCTTTTTATAAGATATGTCTTCTCAGTTGAGAAGCGTCCGTCCTGACTTACAACCTTTACCGTTATAGAGTCTTTTCCTGAAATATTGATTTTGCCACTTACGTAAGCATTCTCAATATTGTCAAGTGTTCCTATCTTCTCACCATCAACGTAGCAAGTTGCATAGTCACTGATTGTTGCAGCAAAATCAAGCTCTGTTGCATTGTCGTCTATGTTTATAACCGGCTGAGCATCAAAATCTGTTACAATATAGGAATGATTTTTGTTGGATACACCAAAACGCATAAGCTCAGCATGGGGTGAAAGGTAATCATCTTGCTCAAATTCAAAGATATCTGTTCCGTAGCCGTCAAGGTCGATTACAAACCAACCGCTGTCATTGGCGGTGTATTCCTTATCGGTATACATGCTCTTTATTTTCTTTACACCGTCAAGGTAAAGACGGAACTGCTTTGAAGTGCTTTCATTATTTACTGCAAAAAGATATGATTTTCCGTCGTGACGGCGTGCCATTGTATTAAGCCATTCACCGCCGCCCTTGATGTCATAATAGGGTGCAGGCTCCCTTGAAAGGATAACGGGCTTCATATAGTTGACCTCGTCATAAATAAGCATCTGCTCTTCCCAGATTTCCTCATAGGTCATATCGCCCCAGGGTGCTGATACACAGTCTGTTATAGCATAGTTATCCATGAGGGATACTCCTGAACAGATTGACTGCCATACCATATTTCTGTATTCCTGCTGCGTAGGTCCGCGAAGGTCGCCTCTCTTTTTAAACCAGAATCCCTGTAAGCACACTGACTGAGGCTTATTGGGGGCAAGCTCGTGAAGAAGATTTATCCTCTTTGATACATCGCCAAGTCTCTGATTATCTTTACCTGTACATACGTACGGGTCACAACCGATAATGTCTGCAGTTTTTGAATATACACCGGGACGGCCTTCGTGAAGCTCGTCAAGAATTCCGTAGTTGGGATGGTCGGGGTCTGCATTTGTCTGTATATCCGCCTGCCATCTGAGTTCTTCACCGTAACGCACGGGATTTGTTTCATCCCAGTTATAGTAGCAGAAAAGAAGCGGATCATCCTTGAAGCGTTCACAGAAAAGCTCTATAAGGTCACGCATTTCAGGCTGAGTTTTAACAGCACCGTCACCGGGAAGGTGAGAGTACATATTACTGAATACAAAGCCTGCAAAGCCAAGCTTACCGCGAAGACCTTCCTCTTCCATATCTTTACGAAGCTGCTGAGCAAAAAGTGTATTATAGCCGGCTCTGTGGAAAATCTCACCCATCGATATAACATCTGTATTTCTGCCGCGGTTTAATTCAATATGATCATCGTAATACAAAAGGTCATTAGTCCATGTATACTGCATCTGCGGGAAAGAAATTTCATTATCAATTATAATTCGGTTGTATTTATCAAAATGAATAAGCGGACGATAGTCCTTTTCCCTTACGCGCAGCGTCCATTCCTGCTCCTGCATTTTTTCTCCGGTAGATTTTGATGTTACAACGGTTTCAAGGTAATAGTCCTTATTTACATCCAGCAGATTTGATGAAAATACTACATTCATTTCTTTTGTAATATTTTCAATACTGCTTTCAGCGTAAACCTTGTCGTCAGCATCAAGAATTCTGCTTGTAAGCTTAAAGTCGTTGAGGTCAAAGCCACCGCTGTAATCATACATCCATACACGGAGGTTAATATCATTTACACCGTCATTTCCGTAAATCATACCCTTGTAATTAGGTGTAACAAGAGCTGTTTCCATTGGGTCAAAAAGCACCTTTGAAAGCTCAAAATCATCAAAGTATGCAACACTTCCTGAAGCAACGCCATTCATAAATGCATGAACACGTACCGTGTAGAAATCATCGCCCTCATCAAGGGTATTTGCCTCACGGGGAATGGAAATAATACCTGACTTTTCTACCCACTCGCCATTTTTCAGGTTTATGTCATTGGCTTTCGATTTATTATCTTCGCCAAGCCACTTTCCGTCATCCCCGTAAACCTGCAAAAGAGGTGTTACCTGACCTGTTGTGGTAAGGTTTTCGCATCTGATTTTACATTTGAAGGAATACCAGTCACCGGGCTTTGCATTTATGTCCTTGTATGCAAGCTGATACTGTGTAACGCCTGATGCTGCAGGTTCAACCTTTACACAAGTTGAGCCGTCTATACCCTCACCTTCAACAATTGACCATGTGCCGGGACAATAGCCTTCTTCAAATGCACCGAGGTCATTTGAGTCAAAGTCATAAGTAGCAAGCACCTGTTGTCTGTAATTATTTACGTCATAGGGTGGGGGCATCTGCTCTGTAAGCTTATCATCGGGGATAGGCTTAGAGAAGTTCCACCACTGATATTCTGTATCCCACAAGGGGTCCGCCTGCGTGATAACGCCAAAAAGCATCTGACAAACCTCGGCACGGGTAGCGTATGCGTGGGGATTAAAGCTTTCCCCCTCAGTCATATCTATAACCTTACGTTCACAAAGTGCCTTGATTGCTTCTTTTGCATAATCTGATGCAGCGTCGATATCTGCAGGAACAACTTCTGATTTTTCCTTTATAAATACAGGGGGCATAATATCAGAAAGTCTCTGCATAAGAACAGCACAATCTTCTTTTGTGACAAATTTTCCTACACCAAATTCATTTTCAGTTATGCCTTTATAAATATTCTTTTCCTTTGTTGTTTCAACATATGGCTCATACCAGCTTCCGCTTTCAACGTCAATGAAGCTGCCTTTGGTTGTGCTTAATTCACTATCAAGGCTTCCGGCAATAATTTTTGCAAGTTCTTCACGCTTTATATTATCCTCAGGCGCAAAACTGTTCTTGCTTTTTCCGCCGATAATTTCGTGAATATACAAATAAGAAATTGCTTCATACGCCTCGTGAGTTTTGGGCACATCATCAAAGGGGTTAAATTTTCTGTTAGCAACATCTTCCTTTGTTGCGCTTGTCTGCACAACAAAGGAAATAAGCATTGCAAAGCATAATATTATGCTTATTATTTTTTTCATATTTTCACCGGTCCTTTAGTGAATGTGTAATTATTTTCCTGCTCTCCATGCATCATACTGCTCCTGAAGTGCTTTCATAACCTTATCACTGCCTGCTGTTTTGAACTTTTCAATAGCTTTGGGAAGAGCTACCTTAGGATCAAGTACACCTGTTGTAAGGCCTGGCATATACTCTTTATAAACGTTATTCATAGCTGCAATTTCTGTTGTAAGCTGTGATACATCAAATACAAATCCGAGTGCAGGTGAAATAAATGATTCTTCGTTAAACTTCTTGTATGCATCCCAGATATCTACGGGTGTGCTCGGAGGAGTGTGAAGAAGGAAACGGTTACCCTGTGTATAAGCATATCCGTTGTAATCATTTTCAGATTCAGTAGCTACGTTTTCAGGAAGAACTACACTTCCGTTTTCGTCAAGTGTATAATGCTTTCCTTCGATGCCGTATACATAGAGGTTGTGAAGGTATTCATCTGTGTAAAGAAGGTTAAGGAACTCCATTGCTTTTTCAGGATTCTTTGAAGTTCTTGAAATAGCCTGAACAGATGCCTGAACATAGCTTGTTGTTGTAATGGGGCTACCAATATTTGTAAATTTAATTACTTTGTCTTCGGGTTTTCCGATATTTGACTGCATTTCATAATAAGGAAGGCTTTCAAGAGTATTCATATAAAACTTGATATCGTTACTTGTTGTGGCAGTATCAGCGTCAGGTCTCAAATAACCCTTCTGATACCATCTGTGCATCATATCAAAAAATTCCTTTGCTGTATCTGTTTCAATCCAGTTAACTACCTTCTTATAATCACCGTCAAGCTCAAACGCACCGAGAACACTGTCACCAATATATTCAAAAGGAAGAAGTCTCTTTACATAGTCGTTACCGCGGAGGTCTGTGGGATAAATACCGGGTTCGTTTTTCTTAATTGTTTCAAGAATGGGTTCCATATCAGCAAGTGTCTTTACGTTAGAAAGGTCAATATTATGCTTTTCATTAAGCTGTACCTTTGTTCCGATTACATACTGTGTTGCCCAGTCCTTCATTGTGGGAACCCCGTAAACGTTTCCGTTATATGTAACGGCATTCCATGCTTCTTCGGGGATAACTTCCTTTATTCCCTGTCCTTTTGAGTCAAGAAGTTCATCAATGGGAAGATATGCTTCGTTGTTTGCATTTACTGCGAAATCCCTTGCATAGCAAAGGTCAAACACTTCGCCTGAAGCAAGAAGCATTTTCATCTTCTCAGCATAATCAGCATAAGAGAAGTGAACAATTTTTACTGTTGCATTAATTTTTTCCTTAAGGTACTTGTTAATCTCTTCATTTACAAGGTCCTTATCCTTTGTGTTGTCACCAAGGTTGTACCATACAATTTCGTATGTTTCGTTGGGGTCTACGTTTGCCGCCTTTTTTCCGCATCCGCTTAAGATAGCCGTGAAGACTAAGATAAGTGCCAGCACAAGGCTTGTTACTCTGATGTGTCTGTTTGTTTTCATGGTAAGTCTCTCCTTTAAAAATTTTATTTTAGTTAATTAAATTACTCTTTAACAGAACCGATTGTTATACCGTTTATGAAATATTTCTGGAAGAAGGGATATGATACAAGAATAGGTGTTGTAACCATAACCACAAGTGCCATCTTAACGCTTTCTTCGGGAAGAGATTCATTGAGCTTCTGAATTTCAATACCACTCATACCAGTACTTGCAGCATTTGAAAGATATTGAATGTTATTTTCTATTCTCTTGAGAAGAAGCTGTATCGGAACTATATCGTCATTCTGTACAATATACAAAAATCCTGTATACCAGTCATTCCAGTAGATTACCGCAAGGAACAATGCAATTGTTGCAATTACAGGAATACACATTGGCATTACAATCTGCCAGTAGCACCTGAAATCCCCTGCACCGTCAATTTTTGCCGCTTCCTCAACAGATTCGGGAATTGAAGTCCTCATATATGTACGCATAATAAGAATATACGTTGCATTAACACAAAGCGGGAGAATCAGAACCATAATATTATCACGCAAGTGAAGATTGTTTGAGATATTGATGTATGTAGGAACAAGACCGCCACCGAAAAGCATTGTGAAATAAACAAAGAACACAAACTGACTTCTCCACGGAAAGCTCTTCCTTGTAACTGCATATGAGAACAGAGACATAAATACAATACCAATTACTGTACCTACAACCGTAATAAAAATTGTAACTCCGTATGCCTGCCATATATCTGATCCTGATTTAAAAAGATATTCGTATGCACTTGTAGACCATTTTGACGGCCACAGTTTATAACCTTCAAGCATAAGAGTTTCATTGTCTGTGAATGAAACAATTACAGTAAGTATAAGTGGAATGAGAGTTGAAACAGTCAAAAGCGTAGTAATAATGTAAAATACCGCTTTTACACCTACTGAAAGGTCTGAATTTTTTATATCTACTTCTTCAAACATTTTTGCTTTTTTAGAAAACATAGTTTAATTGCACCTCCTTATACCTATAATTAAAACATTGCGTCTTCCGGTGATATTTTTCTTATTATACCGTTTGCCGACAATACAAAGATAAATGCCACCACAGACTGATAAAGGCCCGTCGCTGCAGACATACCAAGATTACCGCCCGACATAAGACCGTTATATACGTAAGTATCAATTGTACTTGTTACGTTATGAAGCGAACCTGAATTTCTTGTTACAAGATAGAAAAGACCGAAATCCGAATTGAAAATTGAACCCATATTAAGGATAAACATAACGATTACTATTGGCTTAAGAAGCGGAATTGTAATATATCTTACCTGCTGAAGCCAGCTTGCACCGTCAATTTTCGCCGCTTCATAATATTCAAGGCTGATGCCCTTGATATTACTGTAATAAATAATACTGCTGTAGCCGACCGCCTTCCACAAATGCGTTATAAGCAGAATAAACGGCCAATATTGCGGTGAGTTATACCAGTTAATTCCTTCGCCGCCGAAAAATTTGATGACCTTATTTGCAAGACCCTTGTCATAGCTTAATATTGCATATACAAAGTAACTTCCGACAACCCACGAAATAAAGTGAGGGAAAAGCACCAGTATCTGGTTTGTGCGGTTAAGTCTTGATTTGCCGAGCATATCGTATACGATAGCAAGAGCTACCGAGCAAATCATTCCAACTACTATAAACGTTATGTTGTAAAAAAGAGTGTTTCGTGTAATTATCCAGGCATCGGCGGTTTTAAACAGGAATTCAAAATTTTTAAATCCTACCCATTCACTTCCAAAAATACCTGTACTGAATTTGAAATTCTGAAACGCCATTACAACGCCGAACATCGGCACATACTTAAATAAAATTACCATTATAACGACCGGCAAAGTCATTAAAAGCAATACCTTGTTCTTGTAAACATCCTTTAAAAACTTCATTTCTTTCACCTTTCCGTCAATTATCTTTTTCGTTTTCTGCCGGAAGAATAATCTTTGCAGTTATTCCTTTTCCGGGGTTTTTAATATAAGTTAACTTCGACTCATTGCGATATACCTGCTTAAGTCTCGTTGAAACGTTTTTTATTCCGAGATGGTATTTTGTTATCTCGGTATCGTTGCCGTTAATCAAAGCATTGACAACATTAATATCGCAGCCCTCGCCGTTATCCTCCACAAGGATTTCTATAGAATTTTCCGTTTTCCGTACAGAAATGCGGATAACTATACCTTTATCACCGTCTGTCATTCCGTGTACAATGGAGTTTTCAACAAGTGGCTGAAGAATACACTTTGGCATTTCGTACCGTCTGCACTCATTATCTGCACTTATCTCAAGCCGGATGTTATCTGCATATCTGTTTTTCTGAAGTGCCACATATTTTTGGACACTTTCAAGCTCTTCTCCAAGAGTTGCCATAATTTTTCCGTCTTTTATGCTATAGGCAAACAGCTGTGAAAGCAAATCTGCCATTTCACCTATTCCGTCCTGATTGTTTTCCATGGCAAGCCACGATATGGAATCCAGAACATTATACAGGAAATGGGGATTTATCTGTGCCTGCAACATCTGAATTTCTATTTTTCTGTTTTTCTCATTCTGCTCGTTTTCACGTTCTCTGGACTGCTGTATTTTATCCATCATCGTATTAAAGGTCTTATAAAGCTCGCCTACTTCGTCCTTTGACTTTGTCTCAAGATGCGAAAAGGACAGGTCGTCATAATTCATACTTCGCATATGCCCGGACAGCCGTTTTATAGGACGTGTAAGATAATACGAGATGATAAATATAAGCAAAAACGCAAGCAGAAGTGCCGCTATAAATGCAAAAACAATCATCATCCTGACGTGCTTTGTCTGAAGATAAATGCCGTCTTTAGTAGCAATTGAAACAAACGTTATACCGGCATTTGTTCTTGCCATATTTACAACGTAATCCTTTGTTTCAAATTCCTCCGACATATTAAGTCCAAGATTACAGCCATCTGCTGTTTCTTTAACAAAATCCTCCGGAACACCCGATTGATTCATACATATAATACGGTTTTCATTGTCAAGGATTGCAACTGCTTCTATATCGGGAATTACCCTTTTTTCCATTTCCATCATAAGCCTGCGGCAATTAATTCCCACAACGCCCATACCAAGAAACGAATCAGAATTATCATCGTTTACATTTTCCTGATAAATCGCCTTGGAAAAGAAAACGTACTCCGGATTTTCCTTCACGCTGAAAACATACCAGGAAGCGTTGCTTTTCATCGTTTCGTTGTACCATGCTTCATCATTAATATACTCTGTACTATAAATCCCAAAATCAAGGTTTTGCATCGGATAATGACTTGTACCGGCATAGGTCTTTGCTGCAGCCTTATCTTCACTGATATAAAAATGCAGTGCATATTCACTTACATAAGAAGAAAGAGATAATTCAAAAATATTCCGACATTCCGAAAGTATAAGGCTTCTACTTATAGAATTACCTGTGTCTGACCGCGGATTTTCATTAATCGCATCTATTATGTATTCATTAAATCCCACAGAGGTAAAGCTTCTGCCGATTCCCATGGCGATATTGTCAAAACGGTTTCTGTTTTCCACTATTACTCCGGCAATATCACCCTTTATCTGTTCTATAAGTATTTCGTCAAACCGTTTATACATAAATCCGCCAAGGAACAGTGCCACAGCCAGAAAAGCCGCCATCATCGAAATAAGAACTTTTGCTCTGATACTCATTATGCTTTTCCACCGCCTCTGTACTTATTGCTGTAATCCGTAGGCGATATTTCCATAATTCTTTTAAAGACCTTTGAAAAATACTGTATATTGTCATACCCCACAAGCGAAGATATGTATTTTATTGAAAATTCACTTTCACGTATAAGCTGAGCAGCTCTTTCTATTTTTTTATTCGTTATATAGTCAACAATTGTAACGCCCTCTGTTTTTTTGAAAATCGCACTCAGGTGTGACACAGAAAACTTAAATCGTTTAACAATATCCGAGGTTGAAAAGCCGTACTCTGTAAAGTGATTGTCAATGTACTCTTTAATATCCTCACTTCTGACTTTTTCTTTGCGACTGTCAGATATACTGCTTAATTTAATTATCCTACTGTAAAGATTAAGAATAAACTTCTTGTATTCTTCTTCATTTACACAGCGACTAAGCTCATAAAACAGACTTTCTTCGAAAAAGTGTTCTTTATCAATTTCTCTTGCAAACTCAGCAAGAATATTAAAAAGGAAAGTGTAATATTCCCGCATCAGACTGTGCTTTGCTTTCGAAAAATGCTTATCCAGCGTAAGAACACTTTCAAGCACTCCGGTATCATTTTCCTGAAATGCTCTTTTTACAATGTTTCTGAAATCGCTGTTGTATATAAGCTCCGTCAGCTTTTTCTTTTGCCGTTTATCCTCGCTGACCTCGCACACCATATCAGAAAGCATTTTCAGCTTTTCTCTGTTAATCGGTTTTAGTATGTATTTGTAAACCCCATACTGAAGTGCTTCCTGCACTAAATCAAATTCATTATATGCAGATAAAAGTACCACTACCGTATCAGGAGAGCACTTGCTAATTCTTTTACTCAGCTCCAGTCCATCCATTGACGGCATTTTTACATCCGAAATAACAAAATCCACACGGTGTTTATCCAGATATTCAATTACTTCCTGACCGCTTTTCCCCACTAATACAAGCCTTGCACCGAGTTCTTCCCAGTTTACCAGATTTTGTAATCCACGTCGTACATTAACATCATCGTCAACAACTACAACATCAATCATTTTTCCACCCTCAATCCATTTAATATCTGTGCACTGAACTGATTAAATTTTATCATTTTCCGTATGAGAGTTCAAATGGGAAATATTTGTATAATCACCAAAATAATCCAATAATAATCGCATTACTTCTTGGTGACACAAACATTCAAAAGTTTTATATTTCGTATTGTGTCTTCCGAAAAGCTGTCGTCGAGTGTGCTGATTTCAAGGTTTTCAAATTTAAAGTCAGAAAGGATATACTGTTCATCATCTTTTTTTACATTGAAATATTTTTTACAATTACATCTGCAGTTCTTCAATGTAATATTGTCTGCGTATGAGATGGGTATTTCTTTTCTGTCCTTCAGGTCATAAAACTGTGTCCATGGGTTAATATTTATAAACTCCGCAACTGAGCCTTCTATATTTTCCATTAAAATATGTTCATAATGCTGAGGTGTATCGGGACGCATTTTAAGGCACAGCATTATTGAAGCATTGCTGACTTTTACATTTCTTACAATAATATTTTTACTGTGTACCGATTCAGACCCGCATGTAAGGCAACTATGACAAAAACCGTAGGTGCAGTCTTCAACAAGTATACGCTCGTTAATACCGTTTTCAGGAAGGGTGTCTGCCCAGGGACCTTTGCCGCCCTTAAGAACAACCGAGTCATCATTTACTTCCATATAACAGTTTTTTACAAGCACATCGCTGCATACATCTATATCAATTGCATCTGTACTTGGTGAAGGAACCGGTCCTGCCGGTGAAAAGATATGGCATCCTATAAATTTCACATGATTACACTTGTAAATGTGATTTGTCCAGAAATGAGAGTTCTGAAGCTTAAGGTCTGCCACAAGCACATTTGTTGAGTTCGAAATATACACAAGCCTCGGACGCTGCTCATCCTTATTTGTGCACTTAGGGTTCCACTTACGTCTTAGCCAGAAGGCTTTCCATGAGCGAAGTCCGTTTCCGTCAATTGTTCCCTTTCCGCACATAGTAAAAGAGTCTAATCCGTCAGCATTTATAAGTGCCGGAAAATAGAGTCCGCTTTCTCCCTCTATCCTTGTCTCACATACCGGATAATCTGATATGTCGTCACTGCCTTTAAGTGTTCCTCCCTCGCACACGTAAAGATTTACGCCCTGTTTAAAAAACAGTGCCCCCGTAAGATAGGTGCCCTGAGGAACAACTATTACTCCACCACCGTTTTCTGCTGCTTCATCAATAATTGCCTGTATTTTTTCAGTATAAATCTTTCCGTCATCAAGAATTCCGTATTTTGTGAGAATATATTTTTTCCCAAGGCTTTCAACATCGGGAACCTCCGTATCGTAAAACCAACTGTCAATCTTTGTTCCGTCGGGAAAAAAATCTCTGTTTTCCATCCTTCTCACCCCTTTACACATATTATATTTGTAGTCAGGGACAGTGTTCAATTGGAAATTTTTCAATATTACTTGTATTATTTTACATTTTGCACAAAAAAGAAATGAAAAAAGGTTCAAAATGCAAAAAGAGATTGCAGTCAGCCTACAATCTCTTTTTCTTCAAAATTATTTGCAACAAAGCCAATTTTTTCAAAATCCTTCGGATTATGCCGTACAATATAATCTATATATGAATCTATAATCTTTGCAGTGAATAGATATCCGCTAGGATTCATATGCCCGTTCAGGTAAAATTTTTCTCTGAATTTTTCATCGTATACAGGACCATATTTGTATAAGTCAATAACATAAGAATCTTCAAAATAACTGCCAAGAGCATATAAAGCATCTATTATACCAAAGGTTTTTGCATCTCTGTGAGGTGTGTTTGTGTTCGGAACCGTTACAAAGAAAAACTTTGCACCGGGACTTATTTCTTTATATCTTGACACAATTGCGGCATAAAACCCCATATATGTTGACTTATTCTTTCGGTAATCTGTTTTATCAATATCATCAAGAGAGCCAATTTCAATATTTCCGTTGTAAATATCGTTAACTCCTAAAGCAATAACATATGCCTGACAGGCCTTGTCCTTGTCCCAATAGCCTTTTTCATCGGCAAACCACTCTATGTAATCCTTTGCAGCCATTCCTCCGGCGGAAAAGTTATAAGCTTTTATCCCATTTGCACGGGCAATAAATTGCCCCCACGAATATTCAAACATATCGTAAAACCCGCGACTGCCGTCTTCCCTGACAATTTCAAATTCCCCTGACGAAAGGCTATCGCCAATAAATGCAATTGTCCTGAAAATTGACGTATGACTATATCCGGAAACCAAGGTGTCAAGTGGCTTTTCTTTCTCGTTATACAGTTCTTTTTCCCAATCCATTTCTTTCACCTCATATATTTTTCGTTTCTCCCGGCAAAACGCAGCAAAGTTCGCCGTCAACATCCATCCACACCGTCTTCATTGTAGGATTGTATATTTTAGTACCGTCGCAGTTTATTATGACATCATTGTATGCTTTTACATATTCATATATTTCAATATTTGTTGCATACCATGTATCCTCCCTGAATGAAATCCTTTTGCAAAAATCTTCAAGAATGTTCCAATTGTTGTTTGAAGCAAACTCACTGCTATGCCCCCACAGGAAGAAAAGCCTCGGATGTCTTGCCCATGTGCGGAAGTTTTTTTCCTCCAGCATTAAAAATTTTTCAACATATTCTTTAAGATGCGGATTTTCGTGGTGTGCTGTCGGAGACCATATTAAAAAATCATCGGGGAGCATAAATTCTGAATTATCTTTCCCCCACACCCGTGCATAAGCAATACCGAGACTTTTTATGTAGCTTTTTATATTTTCAACAGTATTTTCATTGTGCAGCTTCATAATTCCCGAATCAGGATATGCCATTCCTCGAACAATAGTATCAAAAGAATTTTCAAGAAAACGCCTGCAATTTAAAATGTCAGCAATTACAAGCTCACTTCTTCCTACTCCCGGTGCAATATGCCGCTCTCCATGAATAGCTATTTCGTGACCGCCTTGTATTATCTTTTCTTCAATTTGCTTTTGACTTAATTTTCCGGGTTTGTCAACAGCCGAACTATTAATATTGAAAGTTCCTTTAAGTTTATATTTGTTTATTATTTCAATCAATTTCAAATCAGAAAGATTGCCGTCGTCATAGCTTAGTGTGACCGCTTTGAACTTTCCTCCGGGAAATCGCAAAAAGCAATATTTCATTACAGTATCCTCCGAAAAACAATGATTTTTGTAACTTAAGTATTGGTAAGGCTTTTAACGCAGTAGCAACGAAAAAGAGAAAGTAAAAAACGGGGTTCGGATATAAGTATATTTCATCCTGTCCGGCATACACAATTGTATTTTTTTCAAATTTGCTTGTATTATTTTATTTCTTGCCGTATTCATAGTTATATCAGTCACACGGTTTTTATATTAATTTATTTGAACCTGCTTGAAACAGTGAAATTCAGACAGCTTTCGGCTTGCTTTACTATAATTTGTGTGATATAATTACTTGGTTCACTTTTTACTGGCGAAAGGTTGTTTCAAATGAAGAAAAAATCAGTGTTATTTATAGTTCTTGCAGGTATACTGTGGGGAACATCGGGAATATTTGTCAATGTGTGGAGCAGTATGGGAATTGCTCCATTGCAGATAACCGCAATCAGAACAATGCTTTCATTTCCTTGTTTTCTTATTTATACACTTTGTTTTAACAGAGAGGCTCTTTCCCTGAAATTAAGAGACATTCCCCTTTACATAGGTAGCGGCATAACACTTTTTACAACTGCTGCATGCTACTATTCTGCAATGAAACAAACCTCCATTGCAACGGCAGTTATCCTTATGTATATGGCTCCTGTGCTGGTTCTTGGCTGGTCCGTGGCATTTTTTGGCGAAAAGCTTACTTTAAAAAAGGGAATCAGTGTTCTTTGTGTACTTGCAGGATGTGCACTTGTTTCAGGGATTGTCGGTGGAATGAAATTTAATGGCACAGGCATTATAATGGGACTTTTGTCGGGTGTATCCTACGGAGTTTATAATATCCTGACAAAAATAGAAATGCGTCGTGGATGCAATCCTATAACCGCTACACTGTACAGTTTTCTTGTTGCCGCGGCAATATCTCTTGCAGCGTGTGATTTTCCGCAGATTCAATCACTGTTTGTAAGTAGTGCGGCAAAAGCAGTGCCCCTTGCTGTCTCCCACGCAGTTATTACGTTTGTTCTTCCATACTTCCTTTACACAATTTCGCTGAAAAATCTTCCCGCAGGCGTTGCTGCCGCACTGGGAATAATCGAGCCGCTGTCGGCAACTGTTTTCAGCATCATAATTTTCGGTGAAAAGCTTTCAATTTTTTCCGCAATAGGAATTATCCTTATTTTAGGGGCTGTGCTTGTTTTGAGCCGTACAGATGAATAAATATTTCCAACACAAAGGAGGTGTAAAAAAACGAGCTTTTTTACACCTCCTGTTTTTTAAATTCAGATACTATTATTCTGCAACTGCATACTTAGCTGCAAATTCAGAAATTGTACCGTCTGCAAGCATTGCTTCAATAGACTTGTTAATCATATCAAGAAGCTCTGTATTATCCTTCTTAACAGCGATTGCGTATTCTTCTGATGCGAAAGCTTCACCGTCTTCAACAATTACAAGACCTTCGTTATCAGATACATACTTTGTAGCTGTAGCAGAGTCAATTACAACTACGTCTGCTTTACCGTTAACAAGCTCCATGATTGCATCTGTACCCTTCTTGAAAGAAATGTACTCGTAACCCATTTCGCTTACGCAGGTTTCACCGGTGTAGCCCTGGATAACAGCAATCTTCTTGCCTTCCATATCGGCAGCTTTCTTGATTTCTGAGCCTTCCTTAACAATCATAACCTGTGTAGCCTGATAGTAAGGTGTTGAGAAATTAACCTTCTGAGCTCTTTCCTCTGTTACAGTCATACCTGCGATAACAGCGTCAACCTGTCCGTTTTCAAGAGCGATAAGAAGAGAGTCAAACTCTGTGTTTGAAATCTTAGCAACCATTCCGTTGTCCTTTGCAATCTTGTCAGCAATTGCCATGTCAATACCGTCAAATTCGCCGATAACGCCTGATGCTGTTACAAATTCAAAGGGAGGAAATTCTGCATTTGTACCAAATACGATTTCCTTTGTTTCTTCAGCACTGTCAGCTGCACCGTCTGTGTTTTCTGCTACATCCTTGCTACCGCAAGCTGCAAATGCAAAAACAACCATTACAAGTGTAAGTACAAGTGCCAACATTCTTAATGTTTTGTTCATTGTGAAACACTCCTTAAAAAAATTATATTTATCAGGGAAAAATCCCCAATTAACAATTAAAGTACCTTGCTGAGAAAGCTTTTTGTTCTTTCATTCTGCGGATTTCCGAAAAGCTCCTCAGGCTTGCCCTGTTCCATAACAATACCCTGGTCCATAAACAGAACCCTTGTTCCCACTTCCTTTGCAAATCCCATTTCGTGAGTGACAACGACCATTGTCATACCCGATTTTGCAAGGTCTTTCATAACATCAAGCACTTCACCGACCATTTCAGGGTCAAGTGCACTTGTAGGCTCATCAAAAAGCATAATTTCAGGCTGCATCGCAAGTGCTCTCGCAATAGCGACACGCTGCTTCTGACCACCTGAAAGCTGTGCGGGATATGCGTCAGCCTTTTCAGAAAGCCCTACTCTTGCCAGAAGCTCTTTCCCCTTTTCTATAGCTTCCTGTTTTGTCATTTTTTTAAGCTTCACGGGGGCAAGGGTTATATTCTCAATAATTGTAAGGTGCGGAAACAGATTAAACTGCTGGAAAACCATACCCATTTTCTGTCTTATCTTATTAACGTCCGCTTTCTGTGACGTTATAAGCTCATCATCAACGTATATTTCACCGTCTGTAGGAGTTTCAAGCAAATTCAGACAACGAAGGAACGTGCTTTTTCCCGATCCTGAAGGACCGATAACAACCACAACTTCGCCTTTTGAAATATGCTCATCAATGCCCGTAAGAACTTCTATTTTTCCGAAATTTTTATGTAGATTTTTAACTGTAATCACACGGGCACCCCCTTACCTGTTTTCCGACTTACGAAGAAGTGCCTCAACACGAGCCATAACAAGTGTGAGTATCTTTATAAGTACAAAATAAATAATTGCTGTAGCTATAAGCGGCATAAAAGCCTCAAAGGTTGCACTCTTTATAAAGTCGCCCGCCTTCTGAATATCAACAAGACCAACGTAACCTACAATAGCCGTTTCTTTAATGAGAACTATAAATTCATTACACAGTGCAGGGAAAATATTTTTCACCGCCTGAGGAATGACAATATAAATCATAGTCTGTGCCCCGTTTAATCCAAGGGACCTTCCCGCCTCTGTCTGACCTTTATCAATAGACATAATGCCTGCACGAATAATCTCAGACACATATGCACCCGAATTAATACCGAAAGCTATTGCCGCAATAATCCACTTTTCCCAGTTCACTGTAGCAAACACAACAAAGTAGATTATCATAAGCTGTGTAACAGACGGTGTGCCACGGATAACGTCTGTATAAATTTTTCCTATTACATTAAGACCTTTATTCTTAGACAGGTTACAAAGTGCTATTATAAGACCGATTATAATACCGATAACCACCGCAAGAAGCGACACCTTGATAGTTACCCCTATACCATCAAGAAGCAATTTATATCTGTCGTCTTTTATAAAACATTTTTCAAACGTCTGTATAAAACCTTCCATATATATCTCCCTTAAAAACAAATGTATAGTCATACTAACATATTTTTTAAGTTAATGCAAGTTTTTTTGCATAATTATTCATTTTTAAATAAATATGTCTAAGAAACAACTCACATACAACTTTCGAAAATTTCTTTTACTTTTTCATAGTCGAGGTCAATATATGTAGGAATACTTCTTTGCTTACCAAAGGTACACAAATCCGCAAGCCTGTCTGTACAGCCCTTTTCCAAGCCAAATTCACTAAGCTTAAGAGGCATTTGTATAAATGCAAAGAATTTTTCCATTTCCTGAATTCCCATAAGTGCGGCTTTTTCGTCATTTTCTTCCTTAACGTCCCATACACGTCTTGCAAACTGCGAAAATCTTGGAATTGCTTCCTTATACACATACCTTGCCCATGCAGGAAACAATACACTGAGACCTGCACCATGGGCGATGTTATCGTATTCACCGCTTAATGCGTGTTCAAGCTGATGAACGGGAAGGGCGTTTTGCCTTCCGCAGCCTGTAAGGTCGTTATGAGAAAGGCTTGACGCCCACATCATGTTTGCACGTGCATCGTAATCTTCGGGATTTTCCATAAGGGTTTTTCCTGCAGAAATGACTGCTTTAAGAACACTTTCAGCAATGCGGTCTGTAATATCTGTAGGCGGAACGGGAATAAAGTACCGTTCCATGGTGTGTGCCATAATATCAACAATTCCGCAAGCGGTCTGATATTTACTTACCGAATATGTAAGACAAGGGTTACATATTGCAAATTTCATACGATTAAATTCGCTGTTGTAGCCACGCTTCATATTAAGCTCCGTATTTGAAATCACGGCAGATGAACTCATTTCGCTTCCGGCAGCAGAAATGGTAAGTATACACCCGATAGGAAGACCTGCTTCCGGTGTTGCTTTTCTTGTAGGGAAATCCCACACATCACCCTCATACATTGCACCTGTAGCCGTGTATTTTGCAGAATCAATAGCACTTCCTCCGCCTACTGCAAGAATCATTTCCACCTTTTCTTCCTTTGCTGCCTTTATTGCCTCATACACAAAAGAAAGCTTGGGATTAGGCTCAACACCGCCCATTTCCACAACTTCAATACCATTTTCTGAAAGAGATGTCATTACTTCGTCATAAAGTCCGCTTTTTTTGATGCTTCCCTGACCATACTGCATCATAATTTTTTTGTAGCCATAGGATTTTATAACTTCCCCTACTTTTTTGTGGGTGTCTTTTCCGAAAAACACCTTTGTAGGTGCATAATATGTAAAATCAAGCATAATAAAACTCCTTTTTTTCAAGATATTTCAATTATATCTTTATTAAAAGAAGATGTCAAGAAAACAAAATTTCTCATTTTGGGGACAGTCCCCAAAATGAGAAATTTTTCTACAACAGACACGAAAAACTACTTTGTTTGCAAATTCTGATAAAACAACAACGTACGTTTTCTGCTCTTTGCGGTCCGGGCAATTTTAACGTTTCCGGAAACAGGAAAAATTGTTCAGAACGGACAAACTGAGCCCGAAGGGTGGAACCGAAGGCGTACGTGGGTA
>JAZPYX010000055.1:0-37338 GCA_045544395.1 Clostridia bacterium | reverse complement strand
AACTGTATACCAATTTATTTTACCACTTATAGCAGATTAAATCAATATCAGTAAAAAGATAATTTTTAATTTCAATATAAAAGGGGCTGCAGCAAAATAATTTTGCTACACCCCCCTGCTTTAAGACAATTGGCTAGCCGTACAGAAGTAGTCCGAACCCCGCCTGAAATGGCGATATTTCGGCAATTTTCAACTTGTCATCCTTGAAGGGCGTCAGCCCATCTGCGTCTTCCGCGTCAAAAACTGCTCAAAAGCTCATCCATTTCAGGTTCGCTGAATTTTTTACAAACTATTTTTTGTTGATACAAGGCAAAAACGCAACCAATACTGACGTATTGGTAAGGCTTTTAACGCAGTAGCAACGAAAAAGAGAAAGTAAAAAACGAGGTTCAGATTACTACTGTTCGGCTACCTTCTATATAGGTATTTATCATTTCTACCACCATATTTACACGGTTTTCCATTTTTTCATTCTCTGTCAGATTAACATTCATAATATGCGATAGTGTGTGCACATTGGAAAAATACGAAAAACTGATTGTGATAAGAAGCACTGCAATCTGTTCCTCATCAATGTCTTTTCTGAAAACGCCTTCACTCTTCCCTTTTTCAAGAATCTTGTGAAGAGATTCAATGAGAGGATTTTTAACAGAAGAGAGTTTTTCGGATTTTTTCATATATTCAGCTTTATTCAGGTTTTCCCACATAATAAGATTGACAAAGCTCTCATCATTTTTAAGGAACTCATAATACATACGAAGAATATCTTCTATTGCTTTTTTATAATCCGTTTCATTTTCAAGGACAAGTTCTTCCTTTTCCCCCAGACGCTTATATGCATTTTCAAGAACTACAGTATATAACTCTTCCTTATTACCGTAATACTCATATATCATACGTTTGTTACTGCCGGACTTTTTTGCAATTTCTTCAATACGTGCACCGTAAATTCCTTTTGCAGAAAATTCTTCCTCTGCAGCTTTTAAGATATTAGCCTTTGTTACAGTGGCATTTCTCATTGCAACCACCCTCTCTTACAAATGTAAAGCTTTTTGCCTTTTCAGTTGTTGCAAGTCCGCCGAGTGCCGTTTCCTTAAGACGGTAGCTCATCATTTTTCCAACATCACTCATTGCATCTATAACCTCGTCCGCAGGGATAAATGATTCCACTCCCGAAAGAGAAAGTTCTGCTGCGGTAAGTGCATTTATAGAACCTGATGCGTTACGCTTTACACAAGGTACTTCTACAAGACCTGCCACCGGATCACACACCAGTCCCAGCACAAATTTTATCGTAAGTGCTACTGCATTTACGCACATTTCAGGAGTTCCGCCCATAAGTTCACAAACGGCTGATGCAGCCATAGCAGATGCACTGCCGCACTCTGCCTGACATCCACCCTCTGCCCCTGAAAGGCAAGCACGTTCTGCAATAACTGCACCTATTCCGGCAGCATTGAAAAGTGCCATCACAAGCTCATCATCACTGATGTTTTTTTCTTCTGCGACAGAAAGAAGCACACCCGGAAGTATTCCACATGAGCCTGCCGTTGGTGCGGCAACAATTTTACCCATGCACGCATTATGCTCGGCTATTGACATAGCGTATTCCATTGCCTTTGACGAAAGCGAACCGAGAAGCTGTCCCTTGTTTTCAGAATTACCGTATTTCCATCCGTTTTCACCGGAAAGTCCCGATGCACTGCATCTCTTTTCCACAACTGCTGACTTTCGCATAACTGAAAGGTTATTTTTCATACGTAAAATCAGTTCTTCTTCGGGAAGTTCTGTTTCTTCTGCTTCTGTTTCAAGAATGATTTCGGAAATTTTCTTTCCGCTTTCTTTTGCTTTTTTTACCAGTTCTTCAAATGAAGAAAACATCTTCTTCCCTCCTTACTTTACAGCAGGCAGATATACTGCACCGTCTACATTTTCAATGCTTCTGAGTTTATCAAGCAACTCTTCACTTATACTTTGGTCACTTTCAAGAACAGTGATTGCATCACTGCCTATTTTGTGACGGTAAACACGCATAAATGCAATATTTACACCAAATCGTGCAAAAAGCTCCGAATATTTTGCGATAATACCCTTTACATCCTTATGAAAAAGAATTGTCGTGGGATATTCCGCAGAAAAGTCAACCTCGGCACCGTTGATGCGGACAACCTTGATTGCACCGCCTCCTATAGAAGATGCTGTAACGGTAACACTCTTTGTAGAACCTTCAAGTATAAGGTCTGCAGAATTAGGATGCAGAGTATCACTTTCTGCCTCCTCAAAGGAGTACTTAAGTCCTTCGTTGTCTGCATAGGAAAAGCTGTCACGAAGCCTGTCATCATCCGGAGAATATCCAAGAAGTCCACCTATTATCGCTCTGTCTGTACAGTGTCCCTTGTACGTCTTTGCAAAGGAGCCATAAAGTCGGATATGCGCCTTTATCGGTTTTTCATCAAGCAATGCCCTTGCAACCATAGCAAGACGACACGCACCTGCCGTATGAGAGCTTGACGGTCCGACCATTACGGGACCAAGTATATCAAAAACACGCATTAAATCACCTTTATCTAATTATTTCCATTTATGAAGATTTTCCTTCACAAATGCATCATCGTTAAGTTCGGGATACATCTTATATACACGTTCAATTTCCTCAATCTGTCCGGGAGAAACTGTTTCATCGGGGTTAAGACACCAGATACCCTTCATAAGGCCCTGACGGCGAAGCACTTCGTGAAGGCCTGCAATGCATCCAGCAAAGTTATTTGCAGTGTCAAAGAATGCTGCATTTGCATCTGTAACTGCATTTGCAAGCTGAAGAATTTCGGGAGTGATTTCGCCCTTCGCCTTTGCTTCCTTAAGCATATTGAAGTACTTGACAACAGTATTAAGCCATACACTCCAGTGACCGAGAAGACCTCCTACGAAATCCTTTTTATAAGTCTTTCCGTCTTTTTCAAATGAGTAATTCGTGATAAGGTCAATAACGATATTGTCGTCATTACCTGTGTAAAGTGCAATTTCGTCAGCACGAGAAGAAAGTGCTGCTGCTCTTACAACATCCTGTGTAAGATAACGGTTAAAAGGAGCTGCTTTGATTGCAACTACATTTTTAACCTCGCAAACTCTTTCCCAGTAATTATAGCTGAAAGCTCTTCCGCCAACGGAAGGCTGAAGATAGAATCCTACAACAGGCATAACAGAAGCAACTTTTTCAGTTCTCTCTACCATATAATCCTCTGACTTGTGGTTAAGTCCGCCGGGGCTTAAGAGAACTGCGTCGCAACCGTATTTCTTTGAAAGTTCCGCCTCTTTTACTGCCTGCTCAATTTCACCGCAGACACCCGCAATTCTAACGATTGCCTTGCCCGTCTTTTTCTCGAACTTGTCGATTTCGTCAACTACAACCTCTATAACCTTTTCGTAAAGGTTGATTTCAGGATCACGGATTTCAAACTGTGTTGTATGAACAGCCATAGCAATACCGCCTGCACCTGCGTCAAGGTAATATCTTACAAGAACTCTCTGTCCATCTTCGTCAAATTTTCTGTTTTCGTCAAGCACAAGCGGCATTGCCGGAATAACTGTACCGTTATGTAATACTTTTAATGCTTCTTCTCTTATCATTAATATGCACCCTTTCTTTCTTCAAAATGAGTAGGCTTACCAAGACCTCTGCCGCCGTCCTTAATCCACTCTGCCTGCCAGCGGATGAGAGTTTTTGCACTTACAGAGGGATAACCAAACATTTCCATTGCAAGTGATGCATCGTTAAGATATGCATCGTTTCCTTCTTCGTTTTCAAAAATCGGTTCAATTCCCAGATACTCACCAAGCTCTTCTGCCGCTTTTCTGATAGAAACTGTTTCAGGTCCTGTAACATTAACCTTCTTTGCCGGACTTTCAGCATGAAGAAGGCCACGAATTGCAATTTCGTTTGCACTTCCCTGCCAGATAAAGTTAAAGAGTGGTGTTGAAAGTGAAATCGGTCTGTGGTTTATGATATTGTCCGCAAGGTCGTAAAGCACACCGTAACGAAGGTCTACCGCAAAGTTAAGACGGTAAATAAACACCTTCGTACCGAAGGTATTCGCACCATATTCGAATGCTCTTTCACGTGCAAGACAGCTCATCGCATATTCACCGATGGGGCCCTGCTTGTCACATTCTCTGCATCCGCCCTGATTTACAGGAACAATAGGATAAGTATTTCCCGAAGAAAATACAACTATATTGGAATCCTTATACTTTTCTGCAACAAATGCAGGAAGTGTGGCATTCATCCCCCATGTTGCCCATTCATTTCCGTCTGTACCGAACTTCTTACCTGCCATAAAGATTACGTTTTTACAAAGTGGAAGTGCATCGAACTGTTCACGATTCTGAAGGTCTGCACTGATGATGTCGATACCGTTATCTGTAAGAAGCTTTGTTGCGATAGGGTCCGAAAAGCGTGATACGGCTATAACCTTTTTCTGTATTCCCGCTTTTTCAATAGCTCTTTTTGCAAGAAGGCAAAGGGTAGGTCCCATTTTTCCGCCCGCACCAAGCACCATAATGTCGCCTTCAATTTTTTTCATATCCTCCACAAGCGTATCCGAGGGGGTTGAGAGTAATTCGTCGAGTTTTTCTTCAGTCCACATAATTAATTCTCCTTTTTATTTTTATTGAAATTTTCAACTATTTCATCTGCAAGTTTTGCATTATCGGTAAGAAGGTCTACCACAACGCCTGCCATAATTTTGCCGGGAATTGTATATGCCGCCTCTTTGTCACATATCGTAAAATCTGTTCCGTGTGCCGTTCCCAGGAATCCGCCCATTGTAGGCTGAATTGACGGCATAATCTCTGAAAGGTCGCCCATATCGGTAGAGCCGGTCATATCCATACCGTGTGTAATATCGTTTTCAGTTACAAAACAAAGTGCGTTGTCACGAAACACTTTACCAAGGTTTACATCCTGATGAAGTGGAGCAAACCCACGAATGTCCGTTATTTTACACTCTGCACCTACTGCCATTGCACCGCCACGGATAGAATTATCCGTCTTTTGTGCGGCATCTGTAATCGCTGCGGTATTTGTACCACGTACATAAGTTTCCATAGTAACCCTTGAGGGTACAACGTTTACAAGATCACCGCCATTTGTTATAATAGGGTGTATGCGGATATTGTCATTTTCACGGAAGGTTTCACGGTTTGCATGAATACCCATAAGAGCAAGCGTTGCCGCATTGAGTGCATTTACACCGTCTGCAGGGGTGCTTGCATGTGCACTTTTTCCGATAAATTCAATATTTTTAGCCATAAAGCCAAGACTTGAGCCGTCAAGAAATACGTGGGGTCCCTCTACACCTGCCTGGGAATGTACCATCATTGAAATATCAATATCGTCAAATTCACCAAGCTCGATTAATTCCTGCTTACCGCTGAGCCACTTTATTTTACCGTCAGCCTTAAGGGATTCACGGTATTCAAGCTCTACAAATTCTTCCGCAGGAACAGCAAAGAAAGTAACATCACCGTCAAGATACTCCATAACACCGCTTTCTTTAAGGCCGATTGCCGCAGCAAGCATTGATGCCACCTGCGCATTGTGTCCGCAGGCGTGTGCCGCACCGTTATCTTTATTTGCATAAGGATGACCGTAACATTTCACCGCATCCATTTCACCGATAACACAGATATTCCTCTTGTGGCTTCTGCCCTTAAGAGTTGCCTTTATACCTGTAATTGCAAGGTTATCTCTGTAAGGAATACCAAGCTTTTCAAAAACCTTTTTCACAAGCTCCGCCGTTTTGTATTCTTTAAATCCAAGCTCAGGATTTTCAAGAACAGACTGCCCTATCTCAAAGATAAAATTCTTGTTTTCCTCTATTTTATCAAAAACCTTTTGTTTCATGCGTTTCACCTCTTTTTCATAAGTAACCGTTTGGTTACTTGTATTATAATACTACTTCTTCATTTTGTCAATACATAACATACAAAAGAAGCGTGCCACTTCACCTTTGCATCAAATTTCCATACGCAAAAATGTATTCAGATATCAGCACCCTGAACGATGCCAGGGGGTATAAAGAAATTCGATTTCTTTATACCCCCTGGTTTCATTTTATTTACCCTAACTATTGACAAAGAGCCAAAATTGTCTTTTTCGTTTTATATTCAGTTTAACTCAGAAACAAACTTTTCAAGTCTGTCAAGACCCTTTTTAATGTTTTCCATGCTTGTAGCATAGCTCCATCTTACGTGGATGTCGCTGTCAAAGTCCTTACAGGGAACAACAGATACAAGTGCCTCTTCAAGGAAAGCCGACACGAATGAACTGCTGTCAGTAATGGTCTTGCCGTTGATTGACTTTCCGAAAAGACCTGACACATTCATCATAACATAGAATGCACCACTTGGCTTAAGTGCAGACACACCGTCAATTGAATTGATGCGATCAACCATATAGCTTCGTCTTTCATCAAATGCTTTTTTCATTTCCAGCACGGTATCCATTGAGCCGTCAAGTGCCGCAACAGTTGCCTTCTGTGCAATGGAGTTGGGGTTACTTGTAGCGTGGCTCTGAACATTGCCCATTGCCTTTGCAAGCTTAGCATTTGAAGCAGTGAAACCAATTCTCCAACCTGTCATAGCGTAGGTCTTACTTACACCGTTTACGATTATTGTAAGGTCCTTGATTTTGTCATTGAACGAAGCAATTGAAACATGCTTCTGTCCGTCATACACAAGATGCTCATAAATTTCGTCAGAAACAACGTAGATGTTATGCTTCACACAGATATCTGCAATCTTGCGAAGCTCCTGTTCACTGTAAAGCATACCTGTGGGGTTTGAGGGGGTATTGATAAGAACAGCACGTGTCTTATCAGTAATAGCCGCCTCAATCCTTTCAGCACTTACAAGGAAGCCATCTTCCTCAGTAGCCTTAAGAAATACCGGAACACCGTCGTTAAGCTTAACCATTTCGGGATAGCTTACCCAGTAAGGAGTGGGAATAATAACCTCGTCCCCGGGGTTAAGAATTACGCCGAACACATTCATAAGGGAATGCTTCGCACCGTTTGAAACAACTATATTTTCAATGCCATAATCAAGATTATTGTCGCGTTTGAATTTTCTTACAATTGCTTCCTTAAGTTCTTTCGTACCAGATGCGGGGGTGTATTTTGTAACACCGTCATTTATAGCTTTAACAGCCGCATCCTTTATATGCTGAGGAGTATCAAAGTCAGGCTCACCTGCTCCGAAACCAACAACATCAATACCGTTCGCCTTCATTTCGTTAAATTTTGCAGTAATTGCAAGAGTTGAAGAAGGACTTACAGCACCGAATTTTTCTGAAATATACATATAATCACCATCCATATTAGGAGATATTATACACTAAATTCGTCTGAAATGCAACATTTTTTTTGCGTTTTGTAAATTTGCACAGAATTTAGAACATAATGAGTGTAAATTTTATTATTTGTGGTTAAACAGTCCTTTACTATCAGAATCTTCGATAATATCACACACGGTTTTCCAGGCTGCAGGAAAGCCTTTTTCTATAATTTCATCCCTTTTTTCAACCTGTTCACGCTTAACCTTGCCCTTTTTCCATGTATGACCGTCTGTAAGGAAATTCCCAATGAGCGGCTGAAAGCGGTCAAGGGATGCCGCAAAAAGGGCATCCGGAGTGGACTGCGCCTCAAATTCTTCCCACAATGTGCGAAGCTCAGTGCCGTCATTTTTGGGAAGAAGGGAAAAAAGTCTGTCGGCAGAAAGACGTTCTCTGTCTTCCTTATCCTCCCCCGCCTTACTGTCATAACAGAAAGTATCACCTGCAAAAATTTCTATAAGATCATGCACAAGGCACATTTTTATAACTCTGTCCGTATCTACGCCATCGGGGGCAAATTCAGAAAAAAGCATTGCCATTATTGCCATATGCCAGCTATGCTCCGCATCTGTTTCTCTTCGGGACTTATCTATAAGAAGATTCTGACGATACACATTTTTCATCCTGTCAAGAAGGACTATAAACTGAAGTTTTTTATTAAACCTTTCGTTCATATCTTCGCTGTGTATGTTACTAGCCATGTGTTTTCCTCCTCTGTAAGATAATCTTTAAGAAGCTCCCTGCATTTTTCATTATATGCATTAAGCCACTCGATTTCCTCTTTACTAAGAAGCTCCGCTTTTATGCCTTTTGTACCTATGGGGCAGTAATTAAGCACTTCAAAGCACAAGAACTTATCATTATGTTCTTTTACGCAAAGGTGATTTTCTACTCTTATTCCGTAGCCGTTTTCAATATAAACCCCCGGCTCATCTGAAAGGGTCATATTTACTTTTAGTTCCTCTTCACATAGGGGAGAAATCCTTTGCGGCCCCTCGTGCACGCTGAGAAAATATCCGATGCCGTGTCCCGTACCGTGGTTATAGTCAAGACCTTTCTTCCAGAGAGGACATCTTACAATGCCGTCAAGGTCACGCCCTGTCTTTCCTTTCGGAAAAACTGTTGCAAGAAGTGAGATGTTTCCCTTAAGTACAAGTGTCAGACTTTCGCTTTCTTCCTCACTGATATTTCCGAGGACAAGGGTACGGGTAGTATCTGTAGTACCCTCAAAATACTGACCGCCCGTGTCTATGAGTAAAAGTCCGTTATCACCTACATTACCGCAGTTTTCCTTATCTGGACTGTAATGCACCATAGCGGCATTTTTACCGTATGCGGCAATAGTGTCAAATGACGGAGAATAATAACCGTCAAGTGTTCTTCTGTGCTTTTCAATTATATCGACTACATCGTATTCCGTTAAATATGCAGAATGATATATTTCGTAAAAGCTTTTTACAAGTGCGGTGTTTTCCTTTATATAGGCATTTTTAATATTTTCAATTTCAGTGTCGTTTTTAATGCACTTAAGGTAGCTGATATAATCCTTTATGTTCTTATGCACACAGTTAATTGATTTTATAAGGTTGTAGTTTGAAATATCAAAATCCACTGCAAGATAGTTTGTTTTATCAAGTGAATTAAGGTCAGAATATACCGCATTATAATTGTGCAGTGTCACACCGTTTTCTTTAAGATAAGAAAGCACATCGCTAGCCTTTTCTTCATCAATATAAAGGTCGATGCTGTCCTTTGATATTATCATATATGAAAGTGCCACAGGGGTACAGTGTACGTCATTCCCCCTGACGTTAAGCAGCCACATAATATCATCGGGTGCACTTGTAAGGTAATGGGTAAAGCCGTCTTTCTTCATTTCACTGCGTACTTTCTTTACCTTTTCAGAAAGTGCTTCCCCTGCGTATTTTTCGGGAAGTAAAAACAGTTTATCCGATGGTGCGGATGGTCTTTCCTTCCATACAGGAAAAGCATCAAAGGAAGTTTCTGTATTAATCTTTTCCTTTTCAAGCTTCGTTATAATTTTATCAAGGCGTTTTTTTGAAAAAAGGCTTCCGTCAACACCAACGACAGAGCCTTTTTTTAATTCCTTGCATAAAAATTCGTATATTTCAGGCGTTTCTTTCTCGGACGCCTTGAAAAGTTCTATTCCGCTTCCCGAAAGCTCCTTCTCCGCCTGAATATAGTATCTGCCGTCAGTCCAAAGTCCGCTTTTTTCCATAGTGACAACAAGATCGCCGCTACTCCCCGTAAATCCCGAAATATATTCACGAAGTTTATAACATTCGGGAATATATTCGCTTAAATGCGGGTCCGCCGTGGGAATTATAACTGCATCAATATTTGATTGTTTCATTAGTTTTCGCAAAACTTCAATCATAATACATCTCCTACAGATAATTGCGGAACAGCATTTAAGCTGAGATCCCCTCTGATACCTGCTTCAAAATTGAGATAACCTGCACAGGAAATCATTGCACCGTTGTCTGTGCAAAGTTCAAAAGGCGGACAGTAGAATTTAAGTCCTGCTTTATTTGCTTCCTCTTCCATTTGTTTACGAAGACAGGTATTTGCCGCAACACCGCCTGCAAGTGCAATTTTATCTACACCTGCATCTTTTGCCGCCTGGACAGTATTATTTACAAGGACATCCGTTACAGCCTGCTGAAAAGATGCTGCAACGTCTGCTTTATTTATTTCCTCGCCCTTCTGCTCTGCAGTGTGAACATAGTTAATAACTGCAGTTTTAAGTCCGCTGAAGCTAAAGTCATATCCTTTATGAGGACGGGGGAATTTTATTGCTTCGGGATTTCCGCTTTCTGCAAGCTTGTTAAGCTTGGGGCCACCGGGGTAACCGAGGCCAAGCACCCTTGCCGCTTTGTCAAATGCTTCACCTGCGGCATCGTCTGTGGTAGCACCCATTACTTCAAAGCTGCGGTAGTCCTTAATATGCAGAATATGGCTGTGACCGCCTGACGCAACAAGGCTTACAAAAGGCGGCTCAAGTTCAGGATATGCAATATAATTTGCCGCAATATGCCCCTGAATGTGATTTACAGGTACAAGTGGTTTACCAATTGCGTAGGCAAACGCCTTTGCAACAGATACGCCTACCAAAAGTGCCCCAACAAGACCGGGGTTATATGTAACGGCAACTGCGTCAAGCTCTTCCTTTGTGATATTTGCCTGACGGAGTGCCTCGTCAATTACATAGATAATCTTATCAATATGCTTTCTTGAAGCGATTTCCGGCACAACGCCACCGTAAAGCTCATGCAGAGGAATCTGCGAATACACAACATTCGACAGTACCTTTCTTCCGTTTTCAGTTACTGATGCCGCTGTTTCGTCGCACGACGTTTCAATTCCGAGTATATAAGCCATATTACTTTTCCACCTTAAAATTATATAAAATTGCGTCTTCTTTATTTTCGTAGTAGTTTTTTCTTACACCTGTTTTTGTAAATCCGTATTTCTCATAAAGGCTGATTGCATCTGTGTTTGATGCACGCACCTCAAGAAAAATTTCGCTTGCTCCTCTTGATGCCATTGTTTTAACGGCTCTGTCAAGAAGTTTTTTTCCTATACCTTTTTTTCGTGCATCGGGTTTTACTGCAATGCGGAGGATTTCCCCCTCATCCGCTGCGGTCATAAAGATGCAATAGCCAAGTAAATTGCCATTTTCCTTATAAACAGTTACCTGCTTTCGTTCAATCTGCATTAAAACTGCATTTTCACTCCACGCATCTGTAAAACATTCCTTTTCAATTTCTGCAATTTCAGATGCATCGTTATCTGTTGCGTATGAGTTTTGTGAAAGTGCTTTTTTTATGTAGTCATAAAGCATTTCTGCCGTCTTTTCATAAAGCCTTAAATCACCGCCATAGGGGTCGCTGATGTCCCCCAATTCCCCTGCAAATTCCGCAAGAGTTATTATCTTATCACTGTTTACAACGCTTTTAAGCATTTCTTTATGAGATGCGGTCATTGTGATTATGTGGGAATAGTTTTCTATATCATCCACTGTCAATTGACGTGACAGATGATTTTCAAGATTACCACCGTATTTTTTAACAGCTTCTTTCGCATTTTCTGCCGCAGGTGTCGGGTAGCCTGCCGCAACACCTGCACTGTCAGCATTATTTCCACCTGTTACGGCATTGTATATTGCCATTGCCATAGGACTTCTGCAGGTGTTGCCGGTACATACAAAAAGTACTTTTTCACTCATTATATCATCCTGCCTCCTGCCGACTTATAAAGCCTGTTGTAAAGTGCAATACCGATTCCGCTGTCACCCGGTTTCTGGGCAAGGACAATATCTGCCCCATCCTCGTCAGCTTTTCTTAAGAGGTAGAAAAGGCGTGCGGCATACTGTGTATCATTTTCCCCTGCGTCATAGACAAAGTCTGCAGTAAAGTTTTTTTCCTTTGTATTTTTGGCAATTATACATACTTTTTTACCCTCTGCACGGAAAGCCCCTGTATCGGCAATATTTTCAAACACAAACACATCTGCATTGGGACTGTAGTGGGTATACTTCATACCGGGACACTTCGGTGCACCCTTGGTTTCGCCACCGTATGTAACTTCACCGATAACACTTCGCATATCATCAGGAGAAATCATACCGGGGCGAAGTATTACAGGCACTTCCCCGGTAAGGTCAACAACGGTGGACTCAATACCGATTATGGAATCACCACCGTCAATTATCATATCAACTCTGCCGTCAAGGTCTGCTATGCAGTGCCTTGCAGTGGTAGGACTTGGACTTCCGCTTAAATTCGCACTTGGTGCCGCAATGGCAGTGCCCGAAAGCTTTATAAGCTCATTTGCAATAGAATGGCTTGGAAGCCTCACTGCAACAGTATCAAGACCTGCAGTAACTTCATCGGGAATACCCGGCTTTTTCTTTAAAATAATTGTAAGAGGCCCTCCCCAGAATTCGTTTGCAAGTTTTACTGCAGAATCGGGAATTTCACGGGCGAACCGTTCAAGCTCTCCTACCTCTGCAATATGCGAGATAAGAGGGTTGTCCATAGGTCTGCCTTTTGCTTTAAAAATATTTGCCACTGCCACGGGGTTAAAAGTATCTGCACCAAGGCCGTAAACCGTTTCTGTAGGAAAAGCCACAAGGCCGCCGTGTTTTATAACATCAGCAGCCTGTGAAAGTAATTCTTTATCAATATTTGCAGGATTAATTTTTATAATCTTTGTCAACTTTAATCTTCCAATCAAAACCCAAAATATTCGTTGGCATTGTTGTAGCAAATGCCCTTTATAATCTTTTCAAGATATTCTTCGTCGTATGGATATTCACCGTTTTCTACCCATTCTCCGATAAGGTTACAGAGAATTCTTCTGAAATATTCGTGACGGGTGTATGAAACAAAGCTTCTTGAATCTGTAAGCATACCCACGAATCTTGAAAGCATACCAAGATTTGCAAGAGCCTTCATCTGTTCTACCATACCGTCACGCTGATCGTTAAACCACCAGCCGCTGCCGAACTGAATCTTACCCTTTGTGGGACCCTGCTGGAAGCAACCGAGCATTGTTCCGAGAACGTAGTTATCCTTGGGGTTAAGTGTATAAAGAATTGTCTTGGGAAGAACATTGTCCTTTTCAAGACAGTCCATAAATTTACCGAGATCCTCTGCAATGCAAAGGTCATTGATTGAATCGTAGCCTGTGTCGGGACCGAGCTTTTCGTACATTCTTGAATTGTTGTTACGAAGTGCACCGATATGGAGCTGCATTGCCCATCCAAGTCGTGTGTATTCTGTTGCACAGTGCTTGATAACTGCAGTTTTAAATACATTGATTTCGCCTGTCGTTAAAGGCTCGTCATTCATTCTCTTATCAAACACTCTTTCTGCGTTACCTGTTGCAAAAGGAACATACTCAAGAGCATGGTCACTTATGCGGCAACCGTTTTCGTGGAAGTATTCAATACGGCTTGTAAGCCATGAGATAAGTTCGGGATATGTTTTTATACCGATTTCCTTTATGTAAGGGATAAAGGTATCCTTGCCGATTTCAACAGCCTTATCGGGACGGAATGTAGGAAGAATCTTCACCTCGAAATCTTTAAGCTGCTTGTGATATTCAAGAGTGTCCTTAGGATCGTCTGTTGTACAGACAACTTTTACGTTACTGTTTTTGATAAGTGACTGCGGACGGAATTCATCTTTTGCAAGACATTCGTTAACCTTGTCCCATATCATTTTACAGGTCTTCTCGGAAAGAATTTCATCAATACCGAAAAATCGCTTGAGTTCGAGGTGTGTCCAGTGATAAAGAGGATTTCCGATAAGATAAGGCATTGTCTTTGCAAATTCCATAAACTTATCGTAATCGTCACCGTCGCCTGTAATTAATTCTTCAGGAACACCGTTTGTTCTTATCTGACGCCACTTGTAATGGTCACCACCGAGGAAAAGCTCATAAGCATTCTTAAAATTCTTGTTCTCGGCAATCATCTGAGGGACAAGATGACAGTGATAGTCGATTATGGGCATATCCTTTGCATAATCGTTATAAAGCTTCTTCGCAGTTTCTGTGCGAAGCATAAAATCATCGTTAATAAAACTCATATTTATCGCCCTTTCTTAAAACGAGTTATAGTCAAAACTACACTTATTATATTTTATCACTAAATTAAGGTTATGTCAAAGAAAATATTGCTACTTAACCTTTTGAATAGTACCCTCAAGGTCTTTCCATTTAAAATTCCCGTTTTCTAAAATCACATATCCGTGCCACGAGTCCTCTTTGGGAATTGATACGGAACCGGGGTTTATATAGCGGACACCGTCTTTTACATAGTCAACGGGAACGTGGGTATGACCTGATACGACTACATCCCCCTTTTCTAAAGTCGGGAAATCGTGATGACCATGTGTAGCATAAATTGTAATTCCGTCAATAAAAAGCATTGCTGAATCAGACAGAACAGGAAACTGTAGCATCATCTGGTCAACCTCTGTATCGCAGTTACCCCTGACACATATAAGCTTTTCTTTAATTTCGTTCAGCATTGTCGCAACCTCTTTAGGTGCATACTCTGCCGGAAGATTATTTCTTGGTCCGTGATAGAGTATATCCCCAAGAAGCAGAGCTTTGTCCGCATTCTCCATCTTCACAGCTTCAATTAGATTTCGGCAATACTTTGCCGAACCGTGAATATCTGATGCAATCAATAATTTCATAAACCTTTCCCCTTATTCTAAATTTTTCTTAAAATAGTCAAACGCTATGTTAAAAGAAAAGTTTTCTTTCCATAATTTCTCTGGCAGATTTATTAATTGCAAGATAAAACATCAATCCGCCTAATAAAACAAGTACCGAAAAAGGATAAAAAGACCATCCGAAAAATTCTATATTAAAAGTCATTGACATGAAAAATTCTATCAGCACAATAAACCCTCCCGCCAGAGTAAAGGCACCACCCCATATGTACAGCTTACCTTTTTTAAGATAGTAAAGCAATGCTACAACAGCGGTTACAATGATGCCAAAACCGCCTGTAACAGGAAAGGCAAAGCTAAGAAACCATCCGCCATCTGTTATACAGTTTATATACAAAAGATATCCCATCGCTTCTGCAATAAGGCAAGGTGTAAAAACAACAGGATTTGGCTTTTCGAACCACAAAGGAAGGGCAAACGCAGTATATGACATAATCAGGGCACCTAAAACATAACCGAACCACTTTATTTCCCTGTCAAAGTGAAAATCCGCAAGAAATGACACCACAATCGGAATGAGAAACATAATAATGACAGCACCATTAAACGTTTTCGAACGGTGTTTTATTTCCGGAATTCTGTCCTTTGGATATAACTGTTTTTCCCTATCAATCTTAATATGGGGGTGATATACCTGCGTTCCGCATAAAGGGCAAATATCTTCACTTTTTTCAAGCTTTACACCACAATTTATACAATACATTTTCTGTTTCTCACCTCCTGTTACTTTGCAGAACCGCTTCGATTCCGAGTTCCCTTAGAATATTACTAAAATGTCTTTCAAGGTCAGGCTGACGTATATTCCTTATAAAATTTACGTACACCGTATCTTCATAGGATATAACTCCGCAGTTATAAGGTGCTGCCGCCTGCACTCCAAGAATAAAGTCCATACGGGTAACATATTTTTTCATAATATCGGGTAATTTCACAAGCCCGAGATTTGAAAGGTTAAGGCAGGATTTACATTCTCCGACACTGTCAAACACAGCTCTCATCACTGCATTCTTAATCGGCAAAGGAACAACCCTCAAGAATATATTTTTCTCGTCCTTTACGTTTGCCGCAATAACACCACTCATATGCTTTTTTGTAACCTCAGTCCCCATTTTGTGATAAATCACCTTTATTATTTCATCAATTGAAAACTCACCCTGTCTTGGGTCGATTTCAGGAATTGTAAACATAGCAAAATTTCTTAATGTGCTGCTTGGATACAAGCTCCTTAAATTTACCGGAATCAAAAGCTTGACAGGTTTTTGCTTTTTCCGTGACAAGGTCTTCTCATTTTGCAGATTTGCAAGAGCCTTCATCATTACTGCACCCAAAAACACAGTAATAGTAGTGTTATACTTATGTGCCATATCGAGAACCTGACTGACAGGAAGCTTAAAGCACGTCAGATTAAGATACCCGTGCAGCTCCGGTTCACCACTCATATGCCATGCGGTTGTATCTTTCCGTGTCAGGGGAACATTTCCTGAAAACTTCAGAAAACTGTCCTCAAGCTCTTCTTCTTTCGGATTCTGTTTTCTATCAACTATCCCGTGTTCAAGAGGCACCGATACATTGTATTTTTGTTCAAGATATTCAGCAATCAGATTTTTTAAGAATACAAGTGCACCTGTACCGTCAGTTAAAGAATGGAAAAATTCAACTGCTATACGGTTCTTATACACAATTACACGAAAAGCACATTTGCGCATTTCTTTTCTACTCATAAAAGTTAGAGGATGGCTGTATTCATCCATAATCTCAGGCGGAGTATCTATCTGCTGAAGATAGTACCAGAATGCACCCTTCCGAAGCCTTGCAGCAATGGTGGGAAATCTTTTCACAACTACCTTAAGAGCAGAGGAAAGTGCCTTTTTATCAATTTCTTCAGTAAAAGTTGCAGACTGACGAAACACATTGCTCCAGTTTTTCCGCCTTACTGCAGGATAAATTTTTGCCGCATTATCAAGTTTTACCCAGCTCAGCGTTTTCCGTTCTGTTTTCATACTTTTGTTCCTTTTCCTGATTTCTTAAAAACCCCGTTTTACACAATCACACCGCCATCACATCCCAGAATCTGCCCCGTTATGAAGGAAGCTTCGTCTGATGCAAGAAAAAGAACTGCTTTTGCTACTTCATGGGGGGTACCTATTCTACCAAGAGGTGTTTCATCTGCAAATACCTGTCTGTCTTCTTGTGAAATATCTTTATTCATATCAGTATCAATATAACCCGGTGCAATACAGTTTACACGTATTCCCGAAGGTCCAAGTTCCTTGGAAAGTGCCTTTGTAAAGGCTATGACTGCACCCTTTGACGCACTGTAGCAGCTTTCGCAGGATGCACCGCTGATACCCCATATAGAGCTGACATTGATTATAGCTCCATTATGATTTTGCACCATGTTTTTTGCAGCGTATTTAGTACAAAGAAATGTTCCCTTTACATTTACGTCAAAGATTTTATCCCATTCCTCGGAAGTTATATCTGTTACAAGTGAAAAAGAACATATTCCGGCATTGTTTATAAGCACATCTATTTTCCCGAAATGTGCTACTGCTTTTCCGATCATTTCTTTCACACTTTCTTCAGATGAAACATCACCCTGCAGAAAAAGAGCCCCGGGGAGCTTATCGCTAAGCTCCATGGCCTCTTTCCCGCTTTTATTATAGTTTACTGCAACATTGTATCCGGACTTATAAAATAATTCTGCCAGTGCCCGTCCTATACCCTTTGCACCACCGGTTATGAATACTGTTTTACTCATATTAATTCCTCACTCGTTAATGTACTGAAGTGCATCACTTAAAGTTTTAACTGCTACAAGCTTTATATTTTCGCACTTATCAACAGAGCCAAGGCAGTCAAAAGGAAGCATACACCTTTTAAATCCCATTTTTTCAATTTCTGCTATTCTGCGTGATGCCTGAGTTACTGTACGCACTTCACCGGTAAGCCCTACCTCCCCGAAAAACGCCATATCCTCCGGAAGAGGCTTATTTCTGAAGCTTGAAGCTATGGCACAGGCTATTGCAAGGTCTGTGGCTGTTTCATCAAGCTTTATTCCACCTGTTACATTTACATATGCGTCCTGATTTCCGAGATTAAGACCCATTCTTTTTTCAAGAACAGTCATAATAAGCGATACTCTGTTATAATCAACACCGGATGCCATACGCTTTGGATTTGCAAAGCTACTGTTTGAAACAAGTGCCTGTATCTCGGCCAATATAGGGCGTGTTCCCTCAACAGAACACACTATTGCAGAGCCTGGAGCGTCTACAGGACGCCCTGAAAGAAGCATCAAAGATGGGTTAGGGACATCTATAAGACCTTTATCCGTCATTTCAAAAACACCTATTTCGTTTGTAGAGCCAAAACGGTTTTTAACAGCACGGACAATTCTGTAGCTTTGGTGTCTTTCGCCTTCGAAATAAAGAACACAGTCCACCATATGTTCAAGCACCCTTGGTCCTGCTATTGAACCTTCCTTTGTAACATGACCTACAATAAACACCGTTATTCCCATATTTTTTGCGACTTCCATGAATTTTAAGGTACATTCCCTTACCTGCCCTACGCTACCGGGTGCCGACGTCAGGGTATCCGAATAAAGTGTCTGGATAGAATCAGCAATTACCATTCCCGGCTTTAAATTTTCTATGGCGGCAAGCACTGCTCCAAGGTCAGTTTCATTAAGCACATATAGACTTTCGCTCATCGTGCCGAGCCTTTCTGCTCTAAGCTTAATCTGCTTGTCAGATTCCTCGCCCGAAACGTAAAGCACCGTGTTTTCTTTTGAAGCATAATTTGCAAGCTGTAAAAGAAGTGTAGACTTGCCGATACCCGGCTCTCCACCGCAAAGGACAAGCGACCCTTTAACAATTCCACCGCCCAGAACACGATCAAGCTCACTGCTTCCGGCAGAAGTCCTCTCGCCTTCTTCTGTAGTTACGTCTTTAATGAGGACAGGGGAAACTGTTTTTTTCATACTAACGGAAGAAGAGGTTTTTTCCTTAACCTCTTCCACAACGCTGTTCCATGCACCGCAAGCCGTACATCTTCCCATCCATTTTGAATATTCATTTCCACATTCTGTACAGACGAACACTGTTTTTGTTTTCATTCTACCACTTCCCTGGGTACACGTTTACTAATGCCGCATACTACTTCATAATTTATAGTTCCTGTAAGATGGGCAATCTCATCAGCAGTGACACTGCATTCACCGTCACTACCCATAAGAATAACCTCTGTTCCTACGCATACATTTTTTATATCTGTTACATCAACCATAAACTGGTCCATACAAATTCTTCCTACAATAGGTGCATATTTTCCGTTTATGATTACCCTGCCCTTATTTGAAAGAAGCCTCGGATATCCGTCAGCATAGCCTACAGGAATAGTAGCAATACGCATTTCTTTATCTGCTGCAAAAGTTCTGCCATAGCTTATTGTATCACCTTTCCCGATATTTTTCACAAACGACACGTGACTTATCAAATCCATAACAGGTTTAAGGTCAAGCACAGATTTATCCACCTCGTCAGAGGGATAAAGTCCGTAAAGAATTATCCCCGGACGCATCATGTCAAAGGAAGCTGACTTGTGCTGCATAATTGCGGCACTGTTACCGCAGTGACGGATGTATTCAGCATCAAGTTCCTTTACAAAATCGAAAAATCTTTCCGTCTGAACTTTCGTGAAGCTTTTATCTTCTTCATCCGCAGTTGCAAAATGTGTAAAGGCACCGTCTATTTTAAGATTTTTAAGAGAAGCAATTTTCTCTATAGTTTTTATACTTTCCCTGTCAGGTTTAAAACCGATTCTTCCCATTCCTGTATCAACTGCAATGTGAATTGATGCCTCTTTTTTTTGTAGTTGTGCAATATCTGAAATGCTTACAGCATCATCATAAGAAGTTACGGTCATTATTACATCATTTGCTACGGCTACCTCCTGCTCCTCAGGAAATGTATGCCCCAGCACCAGTACAGGATTTTTAATACCGTTACTTCGAAGCTCAACTGCTTCATCTACAGTTGCAACTGCAAAATAGTCCGCTTCACTCTTGAGAAGATTTGCAAAGGTTAACGCTCCATGACCGTATGCATCTGCTTTTATAACAGGCATTATGTCTGTACCACAGGGAATCTGCTTCTTTATTTCGTTAAAATTATGAATAATTGCACCCGTATGAATACGGGCGCAAACTCTCTTATTTTTCAATTGTAAGACCTCTTTTACTTTTCGTCTTTAAACACGCTGATATTTTCAAAAATGTATGCAACCCAGCTTGCAACAGTGAAGATTGCGGCAATCCAGATAAGAATACCTGCTATTGAAAATCCCATGAAAGAAGGATTTCCAAGTCCGCAAAGAAGAAGAGCAAACATAATCGCAAACATCTGCACATTTGTTTTGATTTTGCCCCACCATGATGCGGCAATAACCTTCCCTTTGGACACTGCAACAACACGCATACTTGTAACAAAGAATTCCCGTGCAATGATTATAATGGGTGCCCATACGCTTACAATACCCATCTGAATAAAACAAACAAGTGCACCGAAAGACAAAATTTTATCTGCAAGGGGGTCCATAATTTTTCCAAAGGATGACACAAGGTTTTTCTTTCTTGCTATATATCCGTCAAGAAAATCTGTTATTGATGCGATTGCAAAAACTACAAGTGCGGGGATTTCATATCCCATAAGCATTAATGCCATAACAACTGGCACCATTATTATTCTTGCCATCGTAAGCTGATTTGGTAAATTCATTATTCTTCCGTCCTTTCTTCACCGTAAAGGTCATATACATCTGCTGATTTTATTTCCACTGTGACTAAATCACCGGGGGCAAGGTCTCTGTGTGCACCAAAATATATTTTTGGGTCAATTTCAATACTTTCGCCACCGCTTCTGCCGTAATAGAGGTTATCTTCAAAGCCTTCCGCCATAACAGTAAGTGTTTTGCCTATCATTTTTTCGTTTCGCTCGAGGCTTATTCTCTGACAAAGCTCCATCACTTTGTCCCTGCGTGCTTCTTTAGTTTCCTCGTCAAGCTGTCCCTTAATCTTTGCCGCAGGTGTACCGTCTTCGCAGGAAAAAGCAAACACACCGGTTCTGTCAAACCTGACTTTTTCAAGGAACTCGCAAAGCTCAGAAAACTCTTCTTCAGTTTCACCTGGAAAACCTGCGATAATACTTGTACGAAGAGTGATATGTGGAATTTCACGTCTGAGCTTTTCTACAAGCTCTTCAATGCTTTTTCTGTCAGTTTTTCTTCCCATTCGCTTAAGCACACTGTCGCATCCGTGCTGTACCGGAATATCAAGATATTTTACAATTTTATCTTCATTCTTAATGGTTTCTATAAGCTTATCGTCAAGCTCCTCGGGATAGCAATAATGTATTCTCACCCACTGAAGCTTTTCTATTTTGCAAAGCTCCCCAAGAAGCTCTGATATTTTCTTTTCACCGTAAAGGTCTGTTCCATAACGTGTCGTATCCTGTGCAACAACGATTATTTCTTTAACGCCGTCGTCACAGAGTGCTTGTGCCTCAGCAACAATGTTTTCAATACTGCGGCTTCTGTACTTTCCACGGATATACGGTATTGCACAGTATGTACACCTGTTATTGCAGCCCTCGGCAATTTTAAGATATGCCGTATACTCCGGTGTTGTACGAATTCTCGGCAGATTTTCGCACTCAGGCTTGTCAATATCCTCAATATATGAATTCTTTCTGCCTGCAAGCCCTTCTTTCACAGCGATTGCAATGTCGGGGAATGCCGTTGTACCTATTATAACATCAACCTCCGGAAGCTCCTGACGTATTTCTTCCGGGTATCTTTGTGCAAGACATCCTGTCGCTACAAGAAGTTTACAGTTACCGTCTTCCTTATACTGTGCCATTTCAAGAATTGTGTCAATCGCTTCCTGCTTTGCACTTTCAATAAATCCGCAGGTGTTTACAACAATAACCTCTGCTTTTTCGGGATAAGGCGTTATCTCGTATCCGCTATCTGCAAGTATTCCCATCATATTTTCTGTATCGCACAGATTTTTGTTACAGCCTAAAGAGACAAAACCTATCTTTATTGCCACAGTATCACCTCTAATCTTCTATATCACGAAACGCAGACATTTTATTCATCGCCCCTTTTATTTCCTCAGGGGAAAATCCACGTCTCATGTAAAAGTTAAATATCCTTGTTCTTTCTTTCATATTACCAAAATCGGCATTTTTAAATCGTTTCTCCATTTCTGTATAAAGGCGGTCGTCCTCAACTTCACTAAAAGCTTCTTCAATGGCTTCATCCGCAACATCTCTGTCGATACCTCTTCTTAAAAGCTCTGCACGGATACGTGATTTGCCCCATTTTTTAATGCTTATCGAATCGCTTGTAAAATGCTCAGCATACCGCTTATCATTAATATATCCGTAATGCAAAAGAAACTCGATTTCTTCTTCAATTGTATTTTCGTCAAAGTTCTTTTCCTTAAGCTTATCACGGATCTCTTTTTGCGTTCTGTCCCTGATTGTAATAAGTTTAAGACAGTAATCTCTTGGATTAATCATTTAAAAACTCCATAAACACAAGATTTGCAAGGTCTGTTCCACGGTCTGTAAGCATTAACCTGCCGTTTTCTTTTTTTAAAAGACCCTTCTCTATAAGAGGATTTACCCTTTCGGGAAATTCGCCATTATACTCTATGCCTTCAGTCATTCTGAGACCAAGCATAAAAAGTTCGAGCCTACGCTCATTTTCATCAATATCAATTACATTTATTTTCCGACCGCCGCCTTTTATATAAAGGCACACATCGGAAGCATTTTCATATCGCTGATTTTTTTTATAAGAATGTGCCCCTGCACCAAGGCCGATGTATTCACAGTCTTTCCAGTAACCCGTGTTGTGACGGCTTTCAAAACCGCTTTTGGCGTAGTTTGAAATTTCGTACCTTGAAACACCGATTTTTTCAAGTTCCTTCGTAATAAGATAGTACATTTCCCTTTCAGCATCCTCGTCAGGAAGATGAAGCTCCATATCGTAAAACGGTGTTCCTTCCTCAAGGATAAGGGAATATACAGAAACGTGAGGCGGACTTAATTTCTTTATACAGTCAAGGCTATATTTAAGGCTTTCCACAGACTGCTCCGGTATACCAAACATTAAATCCACGCTGAAGTTTGTAAACCCTACATTCTTTATCATTTTTACTGCGTTCAGAGCATCCTCTGCCGTGTGAATTCTTCCAAGAGCTTTCAGTTCATTATCATTAAAGGATTGCACACCCAGACTTATTCTGTTTACGCCCCTTTTAAAAAGCTCCTGAAACAGTTTTTCATCTGCAGCACCGGGATTTGCCTCCACCGTAAATTCACAGTTTTCCACAAGGACAAAATTATCATTTACTGCATCAACAATTCTGAGAAGCTCAACACCGATTGACGTAGGAGTACCGCCACCGATATAGACGGTTTCCGTTTTTTCGCCTTTATGAGACGCTATTTCTTCAATCAAAGAATCTGCATAAGCCTTTGCTAAAGACTTATCTGTAACAGAATAAAAATCACAGTAAAGGCATTTTCTTATACAAAAAGGAATGTGTATATAAACCATATCAATCAAGCTTAAGAACAGACATAAACGCTTCCTGGGGAAGCTCCACACTACCCACCTGACGCATCCTCTTCTTACCTTCCTTCTGTTTTTCAAGAAGCTTTTTCTTACGGGTAATATCACCACCGTAACATTTAGCAAGTACGTCTTTACGCATAGCCTTTACAGTTTCACGGGCGATAACTTTCCCTCCGATTGCCGCCTGAATAGGCACCTCGAAAAGCTGACGCGGAATAGTTTCCTTAAGCTTTTCTGCAATACGCCGTCCACGTGCATAACTCTTTGTAGAATGAACAATGAAGCTTAATGCATCCACCATATCTCCGTTAAGAAGGATATCGAGCTTTACAAGGTCACTCTTCTGATAGCCTGCCATCTCATAGTCGAATGATGCATAACCGCGGCTGCGGCTCTTTATTGCATCAAAAAAGTCGTAAATAATTTCATTAAGCGGAAGCTCGTAGTGAAGATTTGTTCTGTCTGAATCAATATATGTCATACCAAGATACGTTCCACGCCTTTCTTCGCAAAGCTCCATAATAGCACCCACATATTCCTTGGGTACAAAAATATTTGCCTTTACGATTGGTTCTTCCATATAATCAATTTCTGCAGGTGACGGAAGGTTTGTGGGATTTGACACAAGAACTTCCTCCCCTGTTGTTTTATGAACATTATATACAACGCTAGGTGCAGTTGTAACCAGGTCAAGATTAAACTCTCTTTCAAGTCTTTCCTGTATGATTTCCATGTGCAGAAGTCCAAGAAATCCGCATCTGAAACCGAAGCCAAGTGCTACACTGGTCTCTGCCTCAAAAGCAAGTGCTGCATCGTTAAGCTGAAGCTTTTCAAGAGCTTCACGAAGGTCACCGTATTTTGAACCGTCAGCAGGGTAAATACCGCAGTAAACCATAGGATTAACACTTCTGTAACCTTCAAGAGGTTCTGAAGCAGGATTATCTGCATCTGTAACAGTATCACCAACCTGAGTATCACGAACTGTCTTGATACTTGCAGCGATATAGCCAACCTCACCTGCTTTGATAGATTTTGCAGGTGTCATCTGATTAGGATGAAGATAGCCTGTTTCAACAACGTCAAACTCACCGCCCGTTGCCATAAAGCGAATACGCATACCGGGCTTAATTTCACCCTCCATCATTCTTACATAAACGATAACGCCCTTGTAAGAGTCATAGTAGGAATCAAATATAAGTGCACGGGGCGATGCTTTAACATCACCTGTGGGTGCAGGAATATTATTTACTATATATTCGGGAATTTCTTCAATATTAATTCCATTCTTTGCACTGATTTTCGGTGCATCTTCAGCAGGTATGCCGATTACATCTTCGATTTCCTTGACAATTTCCTCGGGTCGTGCACTGGGAAGGTCAATTTTATTTATTACAGGGAGTATTTCAAGGTCGTGTTCAAGGGCAAGATAGGTATTTGCAAGTGTCTGTGCCTCTATTCCCTGGGATGCATCAACAACTAAAAGTGCACCCTCACACGCAGCAAGAGAACGCGACACCTCGTAATTAAAGTCAACATGCCCCGGGGTGTCAATAAGGTTAAGGATATAGTCCTGCCCGTCTTTTGCTTTATAATTAAGCCTTACAGCACGTGCTTTTATAGTAATACCTCTTTCTTTTTCAAGGTCCATATTATCAAGAAGCTGTTCGGACATTTCACGGCTTTCAACAGTACCGGTTAGTTCCAGAAGTCTGTCAGCAAGGGTACTTTTACCGTGGTCTATATGTGCAATTATACAAAAATTTCTGATGTTTTCCTGCATGGCTGCTCCCTTCAATTCTACGAGTTTTCCATTTGGAAAATATTATACCACATTTAAGCATAAAAGTGAAATGTTTTTTTCAATTTTGCACAAAAAATTTAACGGGTGTGGAAAATTCCACACCCGCCTGATTTATTCAGATATTTTAACTTTGTCATGCAACGGATTCAGCTTATCATCAAGGAAATAGATATAGTCAAAATCATCTGTATCAATTTCAACTGATGTAACGCCTTCCTTTGCAGTTGCTTTTCCTGCACCGTTTTTACCGAAGGACATTATATTAACATGTTCAGTGCCATCGGTGTAGATTTTAGCTATTGCTTTACCGTTCTTGATATAAGGCACTGTAATTCTTGCACCGGCGAGTTTTATGGTATCATCCGCTTCGTAAAAATCGCCTACATGTTCCTTACCGTTTATAATTACGACTTTTTCTCTGTCATACATACCGTGCTTTAAAATGTTGCCGTCTATATGGATGCCACACACACCATCTATATCCTTAACCTTTACAGACTGCTTTGTTTTGGGGTTATATGCAAAAACTGCTTTGTCTGTGTTGTAATAAAGCTTTCCGTTAAACACTGCAAGACCTGTATAGTTACTGGTATAGTCACTATTGTTGAAGGAATATCCTCCTCCAATGCTCCATCTACCATCGCCGCCGTCAAGTGCAGAGTTTACAATGTCACCTTTGTCAGTTACAAGTGCATTGTCCTTTACCCAGTAAATAGTTCCTTTTAAGGATACAACCTGAGAATGATTATTGTGCCATTCAGCTTCATCATAAATATCAGAGTCTGCAACAAGTCCGCCTGTGTCATATCCGTAATGGGGATCCTCAAGCTCCTGAATTTTTTTATCACTGAGAAGCTCAAACTGATGGCCCGTCTGGTCTGCACGTCCGCTGTCGTCCCATGTTAAGTCTATGTGGTACCAGTTACCGTCAATCTTAACAAGATTCCACGCGTGATTCATAGCATCAGACGAAACGTACCTTGTTTCAATCCCCAGTGTATCCATAACATGCATAAAGGCAAAGGTATAGCTTTCACAAACACCTGTCTTTGTCGCCATTATGGATATGGAATGATTTTCGTAAGTGTAGTCGTAATCGTAATGGATTACCATATAGTCGTGAACGGTCATAACCTTCTCAAAATCGGTCATATCATTTTCGATGTAAAGAAGAATATTGTCAGTTTCTTCGTCTATGGCTTTATGCATAGCTGCAATTTCATCCGCGTCTGTTGTTGTATATGATGGGAGAATGCTTGTAATATACATTGTTACGTCATCATCTTTATAGTCATAATAAAACCTATACTGTCTGCCTATATAATAATACAGCGGATTGTTGAAAAACACTTCGTTATATATCTTAGCTAGATTTATTTTCAGCTTCTCCATGCTTTCGCCACATATTTCAAACTCGCTGACATCTATCTCTTCTGAAAATGAAGCCCATCCTTCAAGTACAGTTTCTTCGAAGGTTTTCCCGCTTGAAGAAGGCATCATCACATCTTCAGTATCAGGAAGACCGATTTCACCTACGCCCGTTTCACGCTCAATAGCTTCTGGTTCAAAGAAATAAATTGCACCTGCATTACAGGAAAAAGCCAATGTTAAAATAAGAAATATAGTTAGTATCCGTCTCATTGGAAACACCTCTTTCAAAATATATACGATACCACATATATATTATACATTGAAATGGAAGCACTTGTCAACTACCTTATTTCAACAAAGAGCACGCATTGAATTAAGTACAGCGATAATCATTACACCTACATCTGCAAATATAGCAAGCCACATTCCGGTTATTCCTGTTGCAGCAAGAATAAGACATATCAGCTTTACTCCAACAGCAAAAGCTATATTCTGAAATACAATTCTGATACATTTTTTAGAGATTGAAATTAACGTAGGAATTTTTTCAAGATTATCGTCAACCAAAACAATATCCGCAGCTTCTATTGCCGCCTGAGAGCCTATAGCCCCCATTGCAATACCTACATCTGCACGTGAAAGGACGGGGGCATCATTTATACCGTCGCCTACGTAAATAACAGATTTTCCTTTTTTCTGTTTTTTCAATATTTCTTCAAACTTGTTTACTTTATCTTCCGGAAGAAGTTCACTATAAAATTCCGTAAGACCTGCTTCGTTCATTATAGTTTGTGCTACAGTTTCACTGTCACCTGTAAGCATTACCGTTTTTCTGATTCCGTATTTTTTAAGCTCTTTAACGGTGCTTTTTGTTGTGCTTTTCAATCCGTCTGATATAATAACATATCCTTTATACTCACCATCCACTGAAAGATGAACTGTAGTACCTGCGTTTTTTTCATTCCGGTACTTTATAAAATTATCTGTCATTAGTGCCTCATTTCCGACAAGCACCCGCTTTCCCGAAACGAATGCAGTTACTCCCTTTCCGCGGATTTCTTTTATATCAGTTACACATTCAGTATCTATCGGTAACTTGTACGCTTCCATTACACTGCGGCTTATGGGATGAGTTGATGCACATTCTGCGTGAGCCATATACTTAAGAAATTCGTCTTCAGTAATGTTTTCACACACAATTTTCTGCACCGTGAATTTGCCTTCTGTAAGCGTTCCTGTTTTATCAAATACAATGCAATCAGCCTTGGCTACTGTCTCCATAAAATTTGACCCTTTTATAAGTATGCCTGCACGGCTTGCTCCTCCAATGCCGGAAAAGAAGCTAAGCGGAATACTTATAACAAGAGCACACGGACAGCTTACTACAAGAAAAGTAAGACCGCGGTAAAGCCATTCCTTCCACATCGGCAAATAACCGCACACGCTTAAAAAAAGTGGTATTCCGGCAGCTATAATAAGTGCGCAAATGCATACTGAGGGTGTGTATATACGTGCAAATTTTGTTATGAAGTTCTCCGATTTTGATTTTCTCGATGTAGCATTCTCAACAAGCTTCAGTATTCTTGAAACAGCAGAATCCCCAAAGTTTTTTACAGTGCGAAGCTTAAGAACACCGCTTATATTTATAACGCCACTTATAACGTTGTCCCCCGAAAATACGCTTCGTGGTATACTTTCACCTGTAAGAGCACTTGTATCAATTTCCGATTCCCCTTCTTCGACAACTGAATCAATAGGTATTCTTTCCCCGGGGTAAACAATGATAATACTTCCTGGTTCTATCATTTCAGGTGAAACACGCTCTGTCTTTCCGCCTTTTTCAATGTTTGTATATTCAGGACGGATATTCATAAGCTCAGCAATGCTTTTACGGCTCTTGCCAACAGCAATGCTTTGAAACAATTCACCCAACTGATAAAACAGCATAACCGCCACCGCTTCTATATAATCGCCCCTGCCGTTTAATGCAAGGATAATCGCCCCTACGGTAGCAACTGCCATCAGAAAATTTTCATCAAGCAATTGCCCGTTAAAAATTCCTTTCACAGCCTTACGCAAAATATCATATCCTATTATTAAATATGCTGAAAAATACACTGCTGCCTTTACTTCATTCGCTAAAGGAATACAAATTCCAAGTAGAGTTAAAAGTGCTGAAACTACAATACGAATAAAAACTTTTTTCTGTTTTCTCGTCATATAATACCTCGTTAAAAATAAATTTCGCAGTCGTCTTCCACTTTACGGCAAGCTTTGAGTACAGCCTTCATAACCTTTTTTTCGTCGCTGCCCTCCAGAAATTCCACCGTCATTTTCTGCATTATAAAATTAACTGACGCACTTTTTACACCATCTGTCTTATTGGCTGCAATTTCCATTTTGTTGGCACAATTTGCACAGTCAACCTCTATTTTGTATGTATTTGTCATATTTCTTCCCCTTTCTCAATTAAACAATTATTTAATCGTTTAATCGTATTATATTCTGATATATTCCTTTTGTCAATAGGTAAATGCTATTTCTTTCTTTACTTTGTAACATTTTTGTGCTACACTGAATATAGAAAGGTAGTGAACACAATGCACACACATCTTCCCCACGACCACGGTCATAAAATTGAAGCTTTGGCAAACGCTCTTCCTTCAAGTGAAGAATTTCTCGCTGCAGCAGAGGTATTTAAATTGCTTGGCGACTCTACACGGATGAAGGTTTTCTGGATTTTGTGCCATTGTGAGGAGTGCGTGATAAATATTTCTGCACTTATGGATATGTCCAGTCCTGCCGTGTCACATCACTTGAACAAGTTAAAATCTGCAGACCTTATTACAAGCAGACGCGATGGCAAAGAAGTCTATTATAAAGCTGCTGATACTCCCCTTTCTACGGCATTACATACAATGCTTGAGGATATGGTGAAAATATCCTGTCCATTGGGCAAAACAGACTGAATCAGTTTTTAATACAGCATCAAGGAGGTTCTTTATGAAAAAAGTAATTATTTGCATTGGTCGGGAATTTGGAAGCGGTGGAAGAGAAATCGGAATGAAGCTTGCAGAAAAACTTAATATCCCTTTTTATGACAAGGAATTAATTCTTGCAACTGCTGAAAAAACCAAGCTCGAACAAAGCATTATAGAAAAATTTGACGAAAAACATTCGTTTACTGCACTCACTGCAACAAATCCCTTTGATCTTTATCAGATGCCCATGAGTGACCGCATCTATATTGCACAAGCTGACGTAATACGTGAAATTGCTTCTAAGGGAAGCTGTGTAATTGTTGGAAGATGTGCTGACTACGTGCTCGAGGATAATCCTGATTGCTTCAATGTGTTTATCACCGCACCTATGAAAGACAAGATTGAACGCAAACGACCTCTTCTTCCCGGCAAAAGCGACAGAGAAATTGAAAACCATATTGAAAAGATTGATAAAAAACGTTCAAAGTATTATTCATATTACACTGACGGCATATGGGGCAAAGCGGCAACTTACCATCTTTGTATTGATAGCAGTATGCTTGGAATTGACGGTACGGTAAATCTTATTATTGACGCATTAAATATGAGAAGATAACAAATTCGGAACGAAAGCGTTTTCCAAATGCCTCTTTCCCTCCATCTTTCTCATCCGAAGGAGGTATAGTAAAAACAAAATACAACCTATAAACAGTAACTTCCTATACGGAAAGTGGATGTGAAAAAAGTCCAGAACGCAAAAAGGCGATAAAAATACGAATTTTGGTTGGCGATTAGCTACTAAAACAAGTCAATTTTGTTGGGGCTGTAGCAAAATAACAGCCCGAAAAAGAGAAAAATGAGGACGATTGCAAATGGCGTATGATATCAACAAATTGCACCATAAAATTCAAGATAATCGAACAGGAACACAACTTCACGGTGAACTTTCAGCTTAAAGAAAGTACAACTGAATAAATTTTTCAACAAGAGGTTACCCCTCTTATTTGGTGTGCAAAAATTTATGGGATTTTGCACATTTTTCTTGTTTTGAGGCTGAAAAACAGGGCTGTAGTCAACCCGATTTGAAAAATCGTTTTGCTACAGCCCCGCCCCATTTTTATGATAGATTCTATGTTAATTCAGTTTTCTGTTTAAATACTCCCTTGGGGTAAGTCCTGTTTCCCTTTTAAATGCAGCGGAAAAGTACGCCTGACTGGCAAAACCTAACTGTTGTGAAACTTCGTATGCACTTACGTTGTTTCTTAAAAGTATTATTGCCTGTGTTATTTTTAGCTGTACAAAATATTTATGAACACTTGTATTTGCGAACTTGTAAAATAACTTTTTCAGCGATGTTTCACTTATACAGCAGTGATTTGCAATATCTGTTATGGTGACTTTATCCGAAATATGGTCGTTCATATAACAAACAGCTTTTTTAAATACTCCTGCAAGGAAAGAGTCTGACTCCTCAACAACATTTTTTGTGTTGTATAAATCAAGGAACAGCTCTTCAAAATAGTTTGTGACCGTTGCCATGTCGGTAGTGCTTTTACCGAATGCAAGTAGGGGTTTTATATAATGGTAATTTACATATTCCGCTTTCTGGTGCGCAATTTCTTCTTCTGTAAAGGTCACATTGCGAACTGCCTCTATGGAAAAATCAATTATTTTTTCCATGATTTTTCTTTGCTTTGAGTTTAATTTATAAACTGCATCCCGGGCAAAATCATCGGGGCATTTTTCAAAAGAGAACGAGAAAAAGAAGTTTTCTGCATTTTTTCCGTCCTCTACATAATGCTGATGAAATTCCATTGGCTTATAGAAAATCAAATCGCCCTTTTCCATATTGTAGACCTTTCCGTCAACGAAGTTACAAAGGTTTCCGTCACGGACATAGGTACATTCCCAGAAATCGTGTGATTCTCCGCCATGGCGTGAACCTGATTTGTAGGATAAACTGAACATTGTATAGAATTTACTTATTCTGATTGGGTTTGACACTACAAAAGGTTTTATATCATAATCCAGCATAACTAACCTCCTAAAAACCTGAAAACGTAAAATAAATGCCTGAAAACGTATTGATTTACGTTTTTAATGATGATACAATTATAGTGCAATCAATGTAGATTGTAAAGAAATTTTTGAAAAAGGAGAGAGAAAAATAATGAAAAAACTATTCAGCTTTTTACTTGTTGTGATTTTCATGCTGTCAAGCCTCGGTCTTACGGCTTTTGCGGCAGACTACACCTCGCAGTATCTTGGCGACGGCTTTACACGCATTAATCTTACAAATCAGGCGTTTGTTGCAGGTACTGAAAGAACATTTACCGTTAACATTCCCAAGGACGGTGAATATGCAGTATACTTCAGTAATCCAAACATAACAGCTTCAACCATTAAAGCTACGTTTACTAAAGACGGTGAAACGAAAACTGCATCTAACAATATTGCTACAGAGGCACAGGTTTATGTAAGACTTGGTGTAAACGGAAATGCTGCATCTTCCGTTCAGCTTACTGAGGGTGAATGGACACTTGCTATTAAGGCAGGTACTGCTATAACAGTGCCTTATATCGACATCCGTTCAACGGTTATTACTCTTAATGGCGAAAAGCAGGCAATTTATCCTATGGATGCAAATTCTATCAGCATAGCACAGACTTTTGGTAAGTCCATCAACGAGCCGACGGGAACAAACTATGCGAAAGCTCCGTCGGATTACGTCTACTACGGAAATATTTCAGATAGAACTGCTCCCGGTGCAATAATTCTCACTAAGAAAAATACAGCAATGTATAAGATTGACGTTAAATATCCCGGTGAGTATAAAATTACCGCATATGGTAAACTCCGTACAACGGTGACGGTTACAGATGAAGATACTGCAACTGTTAATATGACAGTTGGCAGTAATTCTGCCGTAAGCGGAAGTGCAACCTTTGCCGCAAACACCCGTGTAAACGGATGGTCAAGCTTTATTTCTATAGAAAAAACAGCAGAGCTTGCAGAGGGCGAAACAACAGTTTCATTCTACAATCCCAAGGAAGACGGAGTTTTGTCTAACTGGTACCTTAACTACATAACAGTAGAGGGTATAAATGTAGAAATCCCCGAAGAACCGGAAGTACCGGTTGAGCCTGAAGAACCTACCGAGCCTGAAGAACCGGGCGAAATGACCGGTCCCTTGGAGGAGGAAAATATCGAAACACCCTTTGTTGTTACAAAGGACGTTGTTGTAAACTACACAAATGATGCAAAAGCAGCTTACAGAACAGATGCCTATGCAGATTACTCAAATACTGTTGTAACTAAGTATTCTTCATCTGCAAGTGCAATGAATGATACTTCCGTTCCGGTTCCCGTAAGCTGGAACGCACTGAACGGTGCGACAAGCTACAAACTCTATGTTTCAAAATCACAGGATTTCACATCTGCTGATACTCGCATAATTGAGGGTATTACAGCTACAAACTACAATATTTACAATCTTGAAACAAACAGAACATATTACTGGAAGGTAATTTCCGGTAATACTATTGTAAAGATGGGCACATTCAAAACAGCCGATACTGTAAGATTCCTTCTTGTTGAAGGTGTAAGAAACGTCCGCGATATCGGTGGCTGGAACGGTCTTAATCAGGGTATGGCATATCGCGGTACAGAGCTTAACCTTGTTGGAAATAACGGATATGCCCTTACAGAAGAGGGTAAGAGGGTTATGCACGACGACCTGGGTATAAAGACAGACCTTGACCTTCGTGCAACAGGTCTTACAGAAAGCCCCATCGGAGAAGATGTAAACTTTATCAAGGTGTTTATCTCAAACTATGTAGCAGCATTTTCCGAAACAGACAAATATGCTACAATCCTTGCTACCTTTGCAGATGTTGACAATTATCCCATTTACTTTCACTGTATGGGCGGTGCAGACCGTACCGGTACAGTAGGTGCAATAGTGGAAGCACTTGCAGGAGCAGACGAGGCAGACCTCTCAATTGATTACGAATTGACAGGCTTCTCAAGTGTTGGCGCACGTCCCAGAAACAGCACTGCATATAAGTATAAGGAATTAATTGCAGGACTTAAAGCATATGAGGGTGCAACACTTCAGGAAAAGACAGAGAACTATGCTATAAAAACCCTTGGCCTTACACGTAAGCAGGTTTCAAATATCACATCTCTAATGGGCGGAAACAAGGTAGTATTTGAAGATACTGCACCCGTAGAGGTTATGGAAAACAGTACAATCACTCTTAAAAATATGGGAACAAATACAGTTTCTGCAGTTAATTTCAAGGGTCAGAGTATTCCTTTCGCTATTGACGGTAATGTAATCACTGTTGATATTGATACAATCGGTCTTGGCGAGATTGTATTTGCTGACGGAAGCAAGCTTAAATTCGAGGCAAATTCAATTCTTCCAATTTCATTCAGCGATATTTCAAACAATCAGTCAAGTGACTTTGTTTCAAGAAATCTTACGCTTCCCGCAGGTTACACATGGACTTCATCAAATCCCGAAGTAGTATCAACTACTGGTGTGGTTACACGTCCCGAATTCAAGGACGTGGTTGTAGAGCTTACTGCAAACAGTGAAAAAGGCTATAAGAGCATTATGTTCACTGTAAAGAATAAAACTGCAGAATCCTACAATCAATCCTTGTTTGATGTTGCATCTCTTAAGGAAAGTGAAACCGATACCGCTGTTCTCGGTACAGTAGGCGGAAATGACAGTCTTGTTCCTAACTGGTATGTTAAAAATGCAAATGTTACATCTTCAACTATAACAAAAGACGGTGTGCTTCGCACAAATTTCACTTCGAAATCAAGCAGCTTCACTCAGGTACATATTGACCTTGACGAGCCTGCAAGCGAAACTATGGTAATAGAGTTTGATATGCTTAACGACTGGTCAAATGCTACAAACTTATATGTTGACTTATTTGCAAAGGTAGAAGCACCTGACGGAACGACTAAAGATGTCCGTATCCTTCAGTTTGACGGCTCAAGTAACCGTCTCAGAAGCGGTGTGGGTGTAGCACATTTTGTTACTCTTGGCGGAACAGATGTTTACGGAATAAAAGGTACAAAGACAAATATCAGAATAGAGTTTAACCCTGTTAAAATGACTGCAAGATATGCAGGTATGAACAGCGGTAACAACTGGAATAAGTATACAACAGTTTATCCCGACCTTTTAAATAACCGCTATCAGATTGACAGTGTGAATATTACAGATATAAATACTCTTCCGGATGTGAATTATAAAGTTACAGGCTTCTACTTCCAGCCCAGAGGAGTATCTGCAACTACTGCAGATATTGACACATTCAAGGTGTATTCACAGCGTGATTGTGCAGTAGCAGATATGTCAGTTGAAACAAAGGCAAGCGGTGCAGACGTAGCTATTGAGCTTGCCGAAAGCTACACAGGCACAATGATAATTGCACTTTATAATGAAAACAATGCTCTTACAGGTGTGAAACTTGTAGAGATGACTTCTTCAAAAACAGCATCAGAAACTGTTGTGTGCGAAAATACCCCGGCAAAAGCAAACGTATTCTTTGTTGAAAGTCTGGCAGCACTTACCCCCAATAAGGTAAACGTACCACTTTCAAACACAGCACTTGAATGGAAATGAATACAAAAATAGCGGATGGATTTCTCCATCCGCTATTTTTTTTAGTTATGTTTGAATATTTTCATTCTGCATATAAGTCCCGTCACAACTGTTGTGATTAGGGACAGATGGGGACGAGGGACAGATGGGGACGGACGAGGGACAGATGGGGACGAGGGACAGATGGGGACGTACATTTTTTGTCAACTTTTATGTATTACCCCTCTGGGACAGATGGGGACGTACATTTTTTGTCAACTTTTATGTATTACCCCTCTTGAAATTCCCGTTATTCTTTCAAGTTGTCTGATTGAGTATTCGCATTTTAAGTTTCTCAGTATTTCATTTCTTCCTGGTTTTGATATGTTACAGATTTCTTTCGGCTCTATGTTATATTTCTTTATTATATTCCTTCTGATTTCGTCATCAGTTAATTTTACTTTATCATCGACTATGAATATTGCATCTTCCGTTGCTTCATGAAAATCCACAAAATTATCCATTCCTATCATATCAAGTACAAAGCATTTGTCTGCCAACCCCTGCCCGCTACTCACATATTCGTTGTAACTCGACCATCTGTAATCACCTATATGCTCTACCATACTGGCTTTTATCGGATTCTGATGTATATATCTGACAACACTTAAAAAATATTCATCCACCTCTACAGGTTGACTCTTGTATCTATTGGCTATCAAAGCTCCGCTTCTCTTATATTTGATATTATACCATCTCGCATATCTTGTCAACAATCGCTTCATAATCAAAGATATATCTCCCATTTTTTGCTCTCTCAACAATATATGAACGTGGTTGCTCATAAAACAATATACATATATCTCAAATTTCATTTCTGATTTTAATTCGGATAAAATACCTTTCATTCTGATATAATCCGCTTCTTCTTCAAAAATGGATTGCTTGTTTACTCCTCTAAAAACAATGTGATATAATCCACTCTCGCTGATTTGCCTTGCTAATCTCGCCATTAAAATCACCTCTGAGCAAATTATATCACATCATTTTTTAATTAATCAATAAAAAGTTGACAAAAAATGTACGTCCCCATCTGTCACATCTGTCAAAAAACATTTTTAAAATTTTCTCTTGACTTTATTTAGCAGGTCTTTATAATTTAATGGTATAATCTGATATTTCAGGACGAGCACCTTTTTCCTGATAACCGGGTCTGTCAGGCAAAATGCCGTACATCCAATTTGTTTTACTGCCTTCAACAGTAATATAATCATCCGTAATTGTAATAATTACACTTAAAGGCTTATCATACATAAACACGCTGGAGCCGTATTCAAGTTCGGAAAGTGAAATGTCTTTTACAGAAATTTTCTTGCCGTCTTTATATTCGGTGTAGGTGAAGGTGTGGCTTTCCTTATAATGCTTTTCTTCGGAGTACCTCGAAAAACCTACTTTAGCGGTGTTAAGGTCAAGATAACATATACCATTCTTTTTTATAAAATGGTCTGTATGATAATGTCCGTTGATTGCAAGAATTACTGTTCCCGGGTATTTTTCAAACAAACTGACAACTTTATCACCGTCTGGGGATTTTACTTTTGCAGCGTCTGAAAAACCGTCGTGTGCAACGACAATTACCTTTAAACCATTGTTGTGAGCGTCGCATAAAACCGTATCAAGCCAGTCAATTTGCTTTGGAGATAAGCTTCTTGAATACAAATTTCCTTTTCTGCAATTAAAATCAGTATCGTGTTCCCATTCATTTGCTTTTGGGTTAAAAGAATAATTGGAATCAAGCCCTATAATGCGATAGCCTTTAATATCGGTGTACCAATACGCGTTATCATCTGCAAACTGAACATCTCTGTTGTTCAGTTTTTCTTTGACTATTTCAACAGAATTTCCGTGCTCAAGGTCGTGGTTTCCAATAACTCCGTAGCAGGGAAGATTGTAGCTGTTTTTTAAATACTCATTAATTATTTCGGGAGAATTTTTAAAATCACCGCAAAAATCTCCCGCGTGAATTAAAAAATCTACGTTATTTTCATTTGCACGGTTAACAATTTCCGTAAGGTCTTCAACCGTTGTGGAAAACCTCATTTTTTCATAATGAAAATCTGCAAAAGCAAGAAATTTAAGCATAGGTAATATCCTCGATTTCTACATATTCTTTAAATTCGTCTTTAACAGCTATTTCGACCTTAGAAATAGGTTTTTGCGACGGAATAACATACTGGACAGATGGGGACGGGACAGATGGGGACGTCCCC
>JAZPYX010000054.1:0-29768 GCA_045544395.1 Clostridia bacterium | reverse complement strand
GCTAGCAAAAAGGCACAAAAACGAAGAAAAATCGAATAAAATGAGATTTTTCAACAAAATAAGATAATTCTATGATTTAGAAACTGTCTATATTTCGTATTATTATTGCCTTTTTGCGGTCTGGACTTTTTTACATCCCCTCTTGCATTGCTAAATATATTTAATGTATCAAAGCTCCTCAACTACTGCCAGCATGAGAATACCTATAATTACAACAGAAATAAAGATATACTGCTTCAGGGTGAGCTTTTCTTTCAGGAATATACGGGAAAGAATCAGTGATACAACACATACCGATGAAATTATGGGTGCTGCAACCGCACCGTTTCCACTCATAGCATATACATATGTAAGCTGTCCTGCAGTTTCAAACACTGCGGAAATAACCTTGTCTTTCTGTTTCGGAATTGAGCCAAAACTAACTTTTTTGATTTTCATAAATATAAATAAAATGAGTGCAACTGCCGCAAATGACAGCTCGTAGCTGGTATTTGCCACTGCTTCTATCGTTTCTTCCGTTACCCCTACAAGCGGAGTTCTTGTTACATCATCAAGATAAAATACGTCTACAAAGCTTCCGAACGCATCGAGCAAAGCATACAAAAAGGGCATGCAGAAGGCAATTACAGCCATTTTTTTACCAAGAACTTTTTTTCTGTCTGTCTCCCCTCTGTTTTCCAGGACTCCAACACCAACAACACCTATTGCCATTACAATTATAGCAATTACTGTCGGAACTGAAAGAGCCTCTTTCAAAAAGATTACGCACAGAAGCGAACATATTGCCCCTGAAGTATTTTCGATGGGGTCAGATATGGATTCTTCAATAAAACGCATTCCGAAAAATGAAAAAGCCATCGAAACAATATAAAGAAGCGACACCGGAAGGTATTTAATCAGGTTAACAGGATTGTAATTGATATCCTGTGTAAGAAGTGTGAAAATTGCATGTATTCCCATTACGGCACCTACGCACACGCAAATTTTCAGATGAGAATACTTCTCATCAGGACGAGCACCTTTTTTATAAAACAATTCAGCAAGACCCCAACACAGGGTTGTTATTATAGCAAATATAAACCACATAAAAATTTCTCCTTCATATTTTAATTATCAAGTTTTTAATATTATCTTTTTAGTTCCAAAATTAAAATAATGAAGAAGCCGGCGGCGGAGTAGTGCCCGTGCCATATGCTCTTTTCTTAACACGGGTAATTCCCATGAAAATAGTAATCTCCTTATAGTTTTTTACTGATGACATTCCGCCACCTCCCTGAATGTTTTTTTATTTATTACTGAAGCCCTTTCTGAGCTTCAACAATAGCTTCATCTATGTGGTTGCAGAAATTCTGTGCACCAACCTTTTTAGTAAAACCTGCCTTTTCCATAACACGCATTGGTTGGTCATTAACGTGTGAGAATATGACCCTTATTCCCTTTTTAACACACTTATCATAAAGCTCTTCAAGAGAATTCATTGCTGTAATATCAACTGAAGGTACGCTTCTCATACGGAGAATAAGACATTTTGTATATTCCTTCGTAGTAATTTTTGCGATATTGTCTGCAACACCGAAGAAAAGCGGTCCTGAAATCTCATAAACACGGACTTCTTTAGGAAGCATCCTGAGTTTTTCCGAATCGTCAGTTTCTTCTTCCGCATATCTCCAGCCTGTAACCTTTGACTCGTCTGTCATTCTCTTTATAAAAAGCAGGCATGCAAGAACAAGTCCAACCTCTATAGCTATAACAAGGTCAAACACAACTGTAAGTATAAATGTAATTACAAGCACTGCAATATCGCTCTTGGGTGCAGTTTTAATTACATTTGCAAACTGATGTAAATGACTCATATTATACGCAACCATAAAGAGTATTGCCGCAATTGTCGGCATAGGAATGAGAGATGCATAAGGCATCAGAAGCACAAGCACCAAAAGAAGCACTACTGCATGTACCATACCCGAAACAGGGCTTGTACCGCCGTTTTTAATGTTTGCGGCAGTTCTTGCTATAGCACCTGTTGCAGGAATACCACCAAAAAGTGCACTTCCCACGTTACCTACACCCTGGGCAACAAGTTCCGCATTTGAACGGTGTTTGGTGTTTGTCATACTGTCTGCAACAACGCAGGAAAGAAGTGATTCTATTGCCGCAAGAATTGCTATTGTAAACGCATCCGGCAAAAGCGTCTTTACCATATCAAGATTAAATGACGGCATATGGAAAGACGGAAGAGAACTGCTTACAGCGTAAAGGTCTCCGATAGTAAGCACGTCCATTTTAAGTAATTTAACCATTGCTATACCCGCAAGCACAGCAATAAGCGAACCCGGAATTTTTTTACTGATATAGGGCCATATAATAAGTATTGCAAGACAAACTGCACCTACAACTATTGCCTGAACATTAATTGTTGATGCATTATGTAAAAGTGCCTCAATCTTTTCCACTGCTTCGATAGGCTTTTCTCCGTGCTGATATGTAACACCGAAGAAATCCTTTAACTGACCAATAAGGATTGTAACTGCTATACCTGCAGTAAATCCCGTTGTTATAGTATAGGGTATGAATTTTATAAGACTGCCGATTTTACAAAATCCCATTATAATAAGGATAATACCTGCCATAATGGTTGCAAGCATAAGTCCTTCCATACCGTTTTTTGCAACAATGCCAGCAACAATCGTAGCAAATGCAGCTGTAGGACCTGCGATCTGCACAGTGCTTCCGCCTAAGAAGGAAATCAGAAAGCCTGCTATGATTGCAGTGTAAAGACCCTCCTCCGGTCCTACGCCTGATGCAAGAGCAAGTGCAATCGAAAGCGGAAGAGCTATAATTGCAACAATTATACCTGCTACGATGTCTTTTAAAAGCTTGTCTTTACTGTAAGTCTTAAGACTTGTAAACAGCATCGGTTTAAGTTCGTTCATTAATAAGACCCCTTATTTTATTTTTTCAAGCTCAATCATTTTACCACTTTTTGTCGTGTTTTGCAAGATTTATTTTATTTGGCTCCAATTCTTTGTGTATACGGTAAAAAAGAAGCGTGCCGCTTCACCCTCGTCGCATCCCAACAAAATTCAATTCTGTCAAATGTTGCTCGCGATTAAATTACGCAAATTCCTATAAGGTAAAAAACGGGGCTGTAGCAAAATCGTTTTGCTACAGCCCCATTTCTGCTTGTTTTCGCCGAACTCATCCTCTACCGTATCCACATACGCTGACGAGTTCGTGTTCGACAAATTTACTTTTCTTCTTTCGATGTCTGCCTGCTTTTACTGTATAAGAATTTGCGTATTTTTTCATAAGAAGCTTTTTACGTTTCTGTCCCGGATGCGATTTTCTCGAATCGGCACGCTTCTTTTATCGTATGCTTTCAATCATTTCAATCATTTCCTGATTTCTGCGTTTCCTTGCTTCGCGTCTCTTTTTGCGAAGGATTCTGCGTCTTCTTCTTTCCATAAGAATTAAAAAAACTAATACAAGTGCTATCACAACAAAAAGCCATGGAGACGTAAAAAATGCAACAATTTTATTTACTATGAATGTTACAGGGTCAAGAACATAATCTTTATCGGCAAGAAGCTTTATATCTCCTATACGTTTATTATTAAGATAAAAAACCCTTTTCCCTATAACTTCGCCCTCTTTTATCGGAGCACTTTTTTCCTTCGGCAAATCATCCCTATATGTAATCTTTAAATCCTCACTGCCTTTTTCCTTCAGCACTGAAAAATCAGCCGAAGCTTTTAAAATCAACTTATTATTTCTTCGAGTGTTAACAAGCTCTGTCTGTGAAATAATTTCACCTTTTCCGTTAATATTCTGACGCTCATAGTTTTTAAATGCATACTCAAACAAGGTTTTACAGTCTGTAAAGCTCTGCACAACATTATCTACTGTTTCAGCACCAAACACAAGTGCAATCAATGACATACCGTTCTTTTCTGCAGATGCTGCTATACAGCTCTTTGCATCTGTGCTATAACCTGATTTTATTCCTGTAGAATATTCATAGTAGTAATCAGCCCTTATAAGCTTACTTACAAAATGGTTCCTGTTTGTTATTTTGCGAACTGTACCGTTTTTCTGTGTTGCACCTATACTGTAAGAATCACACTTTACAATTTCGCGAAAATCTTTATTTTTCATAGCATGAACGGTAAGTTTCGCCATATCTGATGCAGTAGTATAATGCCGTTCATCGTGGTCTCCGGAAGGATTTGTGAAATTTGTATTTGTCATTCCAAGACCCTTTGCCTTTTGATTCATCAATAAAACAAAATTTTCTATACTTCCCGATGTTTTCTCAGCCAGAACATTAGTAGCATCTGCCGCAGAACCGAGAAGCATGGCATAAAGAAGCTGTCTTACGGAAAGTTTTTCTTCCTTCAATATTCCAAGCTTACTGTCTCCTGTTTTAACATTTGTAAGAGCAGTTTCATTTGCTGCAGTTACTTCTTCAAGCTTACAATTTTCAAGCACGAGCACCGCTGTCATTATTTTCGTTAAGTCAGCAGGATAGACACGTTTATTGGAATTTTTCTCGTAAATAACCATGCCGGTATTCATATCAAGAAGTATTGCATGGGGAGAATTTGCACTGACACTTTCTTTTACAGCAGGCTCTTTTTCCTTATCTGCTTCTTTTTTCTTTGCATCCTTTTTTTCCTCTTTATTTTTTTCATTCTGCACTGATGCATCTGCCTTTTTTTCAGTCTTTTCATCTTCAGAAAAAACACAAACTGAAAAAGAGAATAGCATAATAATCATCAGTACAACTGATATAATTTTCTTTTTCATTTTCATTTTCCTTCTTTAATACTACTAACAGCTGCTATAAACGCCGCATCTTCTGCTAAACTGCTACTGATTTCTCCGCTGATTTTTATATCCGGGGTTATTTTGTCATTAATCCACTTTCCGTTGGGAGTAAAATTCTTTCCCGTTGTAAGCTTCAGTGCACCATCCGATTTATCCATGTTATCTATGTATTGAATCGTCTGACATACGCCTTTCCCGTAAGTCTTTTCGCCTACAATTACTGCCCGCTTATTATCCTGCATAGAACCTGCAAATATTTCTGAAGCACTTGCAGAAGCTCCATTCACAATAACTGCCAAAGGCAGTTTACACGCTTCTTTTGATGCTTTATAAACCTTTTTATTACCCTTTTTATCCAACGTGTACATTATAACACCGTCTTCAAGAAATAAATCACACAAATCTATTGCACTTGAAAAAACTCCACCAGGATTATTTCTCACATCAATTACGACTCCTGAAGCTTTGTCCGAACTAAGCTCATTGAGAATTTTCTCAACAGATTTAACCGCATCCTTAGAAAAACCGCTGAGTTTTATGTAACAAACACCGTCAACAATCTGGCTTTCAACTTTATGCAAATCTATCTTTTCTCTTTTCAGTTTAGTTGAAATATGTTTTCCTTCGCGCTCCAACAATATTTCAACATCTTTCTCTAAAGGATTTTTTTCCTTGTCGCCTTTCATATAGGCAACAGCTTTGTCAAGCTCAAATGCTTCATATTTCATTCCGTCAATTTCGACAATAAAGTCACCCTGCTTTATTCCGGCTCTGTCTGCAGGGGAATTTTTATATACTGAAGCTACTTCAATCTTATTTTTTTCTGTATTGGCAAAAACCTCCAACCCGATACCGATATAGTGACCTTCAAGCTTATTCATAGTATCTTCGGCACTATCACCGTCATAATATGCTGAATAATCATCACCAATACTGCTGACGATAGCACTCAATGCATAATCTTCCATTTTTTCCGCATCATAATCGCCAACATATGAATCATCTATAATTTTTGCTACTTTTGAAATGTTTTCTATCGATAAAGGCAGCCTATCAAAATAGAATTTCACACAACATAATGTAATCACGGCTGACAATACAGCCGTGATTACTGCGGTTATTAAATATTTCATTATGCTTCTTTTCAATAAAACACCCTCCCCGCATAGAACATAGCTAAACAGATTATTTCACATAGTCGAGAGGATTTCTTGTAGAACCATTAATACGAACTTCGAAATGAAGGTGCGGCCCTGTTGAAAGGCCTGTAGAACCGGCTTTTGCTATAACCTGACCTTTTACAACCTTCTGACCTGAAGTAACATTAAGTTCACTGTTATGGCCGTAAAGAGTGGTAATTCCGCTTCCGTGGTTTATAATAACACACTTACCGTAACCACCATTATATGTAGCCATTGTTACTGTTCCGCTTTCTGCCGCAATAATGTCAACACCGTATGAAGCATTGATATCTATACCTGCATGGAACTTTCTGTAACCATATATGGGATGTATTCTATAGCCGTAATAACTTGATATTCCCTTTGTAGAAGGAACGGGCCATACCATACCGGTTCCGCTGTAATCAACAGGATAGGCTTCAAAAGAAAGTGCCGCCTGATTTTGATTGATGACTGCATTTTCAGCTGCTTCAGCCGCTTCATGTGCAGCTTCAAGCAATTTACCATCTGCCTGTATTTTATCAAGAAGCTCCTGTTTTTCTGCAAGTGTACTTTGTAAAGATGCTTTTGTGTTTTCAAGAACAGCTTTACTTTCCTTCTGGCTTACAAGATTAGTTTCAAGTTCTTTCTTTGTTTCCTTGATTTGTTTTTTTATGTTCTCAAGCTTTTCCAAAACGCTCTGGTCATAGTTCATAAGCTGGGTAATGATTTCGATTTTAGAAAGAAAATCACCGAAATTTTCCGCACCGAACAAAATTTCCAGATAATCCATTTCTGTATTCTCATACATAGCTCTTGCACGAACCTTGAAAAGTTCCTGATAGTCTATATAATCCTGCTCAGCCTTTTTGAGTTCTTCTTGCTTTGTTTTAATATCCTTTTCTGTCTGCTCTATCTGAGCCTTAACTGTTGTAATCTGATATTCTGTGTCAGATATCTGCTTATCCACAGCATTAAACTGAGCCAGAACTTCTTCAACTTTCTTCTTATTTTCTTCAACAGCATCCTTTGCCTGCTGAGTTTTAGCCTTTGCATCTTCTATTTCCTTTTCGGTAGCCGCAAAAGCAGCAGGTATTATAGATGCAAATATAGCAAGTGCAACAAATATTGCACAGACTATAGCCGCAATTCTTTTAATTACGTCACGTTTGTTTGTATTTTTCATACTTATTTATCCTTTCCTTTTAGCCGGAAATACTAGCACTAAACGTGCTTTAACCTGTAGTAATTTACATAGCACCCGACTTTAAGACCCGTGATATATAATTTCATCAAACTTTCAGATGCTTTCTGAGTGAAAGTCCACTGCCTGTTGCACCCATAATAATACCAAACACAGCCATACTTACACCAAGAACAACTATACAGTTTTCAAGGGGAAGGAATGAGAACAGGCTTATAATACTGCTGATTGATGAAACAACAGCACCGTAACCTAATGCTATAACAGCAAACGAAACTATAAAGCCTAAAACACCTATCATAATTCCCTCAAGAACAAAAGGTACTCGTATAAAATGGTTGGTCGCACCAACAAATTTCATAATTTCAATCTCTTTACCTCTTGCGTGAACACTAAGCTTTATCGTGTTCTTTATAATAAATACTGCTATTAAAAGAAGAATAAGCATAGCAATAAAGCTTCCCTGTTCAATAACATCTGTGAATTTAACAACTTTACGCACAATGTCCTGACGGTTCTTTACTTCTTCAACATTCTTTATCTTTTGTATTTCTTTTGCAGTAGCATCTGCTTCACGGATATCCTTAAGAGTTATTTTTATCGAACTTCTTAAAAAGTCCTGTCCTTCAATTCCTTCAAGAACGCTTGCATTTTTACCAAGACGCTTTTTGAAATTGGAAAGTGCCTGCTCTTTTGTTTCAAGCTTTGCGTTTTTAACATTTTGGGTATTCAAAATCTTATTATATACAGACTGCTGAGTTGCATTATCTGTCTCTACAGGAAGGTATGCCTGCAATTCACACTGAGCCTCTATCTGTTCACTTATGTAATTAAGATTCATCGTAAACATTAAAAATACACCGAAAAGGAAAAGTGCACAGGCCACTGTAATAAAAGATGCAATTGTCATAATTCCGTTTCTTACAAATGAACTTGCTGCACTTTTAAAATAATATCTCATGTTTCTAAACGCCAAGGTTATAACCTCCTTTTTCTTCGTCTCGTACAAGAACGCCGTTTTCAAACTGAATAACACGCTTACGCATGTCATTTACAATCTTTTCTGAGTGAGTAACCATTACGATAGTTGTTCCCATCTGATTGATTTTTTCAAACAAACTCATAACCTCACCTGACGTTTCCACGTCAAGATTTCCGGTAGGTTCATCGGCAATTATAAGTGCAGGGCTATTAACCAAAGCTCTTGCAATACTTACACGCTGCTGCTCACCACCTGAAATTTCATGGGGATAATTATTTGCCTTATCACCAAGTCCTACAAGATTAAGAATCATAGGAACTTTTCTTCCTATCTCCTTTTTCTTCTGACCTATAATCTCCATAGCAAATGCCACGTTTTCATAGACAGTTTTATTAGGGAGAAGTCTGAAGTCCTGGAAAACTACCCCCTGTTGTCTTCTAAGCTGCGGTATTTTAGAACGTCTCAAAGAATTAACCACAATACCGTCTACTATGACGTCACCCGATGTGGGCTTTATTTCCCCTGTTAAAAGCTTTATCGCAGAACTTTTTCCCGCACCTGTTTTTCCTACAAGAAAAACAAATTCTCCATCGTTTATGTCAAAAGATACATCGTCAAGTGCAACTACATCCTTATCGTAAACAACTGTAACATTTTTAAATCTTATCATCTAACCATCCTTTCTTTACATAAAATACACATCACATAGTTGTACCAACATCCACGGTTATATTTTTATTGGTTTAGAAACCAGGTATTTTTTTACCATTAATGCAAGTTTAAACACAATCGCATGGTCGAATATTCTAAGGTCTAGACCGGTTATCTTCCTTACTTTATCAAGCCTGTACACAAGAGTATTCCTATGTACATACAGCTGACGCGAAGTTTCAGATACATTAAGATTGTTTTCAAAAAACTTCTGTATAGTATAAAGAGTTTCCTGGTCGAGTGAATCAATTGAATCCTTTTTAAAAACTTCAGACAAAAACAACTCACAAAGAGTAGTTGGAAGCTGATATATAAGTCTTGCTATACCTAAATTTTCATAATTAATTATATATTTATCACCGTCAAACACTTTTCCTACTTCAAGAGCAATACGTGCCTCTTTATAGCTTTTTGCAATATCCTTTATATTTGTTGCAACAGTGCCAATGCCTATTCTGATAGAAACCATAGCTTCACTTACTACTGTGTCAGCTATCTGCTGTGCAATTTTTTCAAGTTCTTTTATTTCAGTGCCTATCCGCACCTCTCTTACAATTGCAACGGTACTGTTATCAAGGTCTATCACAAAGTCCTTGCTGTTATCAGGGAAAATTCCACTTATAATATCAAACACATCTATTCCCCGTATCTCATCATACTGAAGAGCAAACACAGCCCTGTCAATATCATATGAAAGATGAAGCTCCTTACTCTTTAAAAATATATCCCCCGGTAAAACACTGTCAGCAAGAATATTTTTTATAAAATTTGCTTTATCATACTTATCATTATGAAGCTGACGCACTCCACCAATATATGTGGAAAGCATTTTTGCATTTTTTTCCCCATCATCGCCTTCATTCTCGACAAAAGTTATATAGTCAATCTTTCCTCTTGAAGTAGCGGCATAAAAAGTATATCCCTGCATTTCAACAATTTTTTTATCCGCCTCTGAACATTTTGTCATAATTTCGGAAACATTATTTTCTATACTTTCACAATTTCCTGAAGAAATTACCGCACCACTGTTTTCAATCACACCTATATTACATTCGAGTATTTTACTCATCTGTATAAGTATACTGTTAAGATATTTGTTAATCAAAACAAACCCTCCTCTCTTTAAGTCCTGAATAACATAAAAAACAAGCAAAATATTTTTTACGCATAAATACACTTCTATATGATAACACCTTTTTTTCAATATTTCAATCTTTTTTTATAAATCTTTACGAATTTGTTACATTTAATCATTTTGTGTTGTTTTCATATCCAAAAAATAGATAAAAGCATAAAATGGTAATATAACTTATTTTTTGAAAGGAATGGTTCTTATGCTTGCAACTGTTGCCTCAGTAACATCGGCAAACAGAATAAAAAGACGCTGTAATGAATTTGGCATCTATCCAAGCGTAGTCCAGACTCCGCATTTTCTTGCTAAAGACGGATGCGGTTACAGTTTGCGTTTTGACGATGACGCAAAAGGTATTATTCAGGGGGCTGCTTCCGAGCTTGGTATAAATATACGGGCATTTTACAAAGAAAGTGTCGAAAACGGGAAACGCACCTACGCACGTATATAACAAGCCAAGAAATATTAAATTCTGATCATAGGAGGACTGTATGATTTATCTTGATAATGCCGCAACGACTTTTCCTAAACCGCCCGAGGTAATTACAGCTATAACAGATTTTTTGCAAAATTCCGGAGGGAACCCCGGTCGCGGCGGTCACATTCTCTCAAGGCTGAGCGAAGAAAAAATTTATGAATGCAGAGAGCTTCTATGCCGCCTGATCGGTTGTGAAGACCCCGACAGAATAATATTTACAAAAAATGCTACAGAAGCAATTAATCTGGCTATAAAGGGCGTTGTAAAAAGCGGTGACGAAATTATTATTACATCAATGGAGCACAACAGCACCCTGAGAAGTGCGGTAAGCCTTGAAAGACAAGGTGTTACAGTTAAAATTGCACGTGCCGACGTTACCGGTCGTGTAAATGCCGAAGACATCACTTCTATTATCACAGACAAAACCCGCCTTGTATGTGTAATCCATGCATCAAATGTATCCGGAACTGTTAACCCTGTAAAAGAAATATGCAGTGAAGCCAGGAAACGCGGTGTTTTAACTCTTATTGATGCAGCTCAGACAGCAGGAATACTGGACATAAACTCAGACTGGTCTGATATGATTGCCTTTGCCGGTCACAAAGGTCTATACGGACCTTTCGGTACAGGGGCTTTATATATCAGAAAGGGACTCAAACTGTCTCCCCTTATTGAAGGCGGAACAGGCAGTATGTCCGAAAGTGCACTGATGCCTGATATATCCCCCGACCGCTATGAAGCCGGTACACTCAACGCTTCCGGAATCGCAGGATTATGTGAGGGCATTAAATTTGTTATGACTGAAGACTTCAAGAAAAAAGAAAAGGAAAACGCTTCTTTTCTCGTCGAAGAATTCTCAAAAATAAGCGGCGTACGTATAATCGGAAATCCCGAAATAGGAGTAATAGGATTAAGATGCCTGAAAAACGACTGCGTAGAACTTGCTGCACGCCTCGACAGCGAATACAATATAGCTGTACGCGCAGGGCTTCACTGTGCACCTATGGCACACCGCACACTTGGCACTGTAACAGAAGGGCTTCTGCGCTTCTCGACAGGATATTTCAACACAAAAGAGGAAATCGCTTTTGCCGCACATGCACTGAGAGAGCTTTTATAACCAATTTTTTTGTTTTCTATATGATATTTCAGTATTAAAAATAAATAAATTATTCAAAAAAACACTTTAAATATGCCTTTTTTTATTGTATACTTATATTAATAAGATAAAGGTGGTGGAATTTTGATGCTTGAAACGTTCTTAAGCAATATCCCTACATCCTTTTTTTCATTTCGTCTTGCCGACATTCTGGATGTAGCTATTGTAGCATATCTCTTTTATAAATTATCCGGCCTTTTGAGGGAAACAAGGGCGGGTGCTTTAATTAAAGGTATTATACTTGTTCTTATTTTCGCATGGCTCAGCAACCTTTTACAGCTTAATACTATTAATTACTTGCTGCGTAATCTTATGCAGTTTGGTATTATGGCACTTATAGTTGTATTTCAGCCGGAGCTCAGAAGAACTCTTGAAAAGGTTGGTAAAACAAACTTTTCAACACTATTTTCTACCGAAAAAAGTGATGTTGACACTATAGCTTCCGAAATTGCAAAGGCAGCAAGTGCAATGTCAAGTCGCCGTATAGGTGCACTTATAGTACTTGAGAGAGGAATTAAAATCGGCGATATTATAAGAACCGGCTGCGAGCTTGACAGCAAAGTGTCCAGTGAGCTTCTGATAAATATTTTCATCCCGAATACTCCTTTGCACGATGGTGCAGTAATTATACGTGACGACAGAATCCTTGCAGCAAGATGTATTCTGCCACTCACTCCCAATGAAGCACTCAGTCAGGAATTCGGAACAAGACACCGTGCGGCACTTGGTCTTTCTGAAAGTTCAGATGCGGCAGTTGTAGTTGTCAGTGAAGAAACCGGAAAAATAAGCTTCACTATGAACGGAAATATGAGCCGGAATTATACTGAGGATACACTGAAAAAAATGCTTGTAAAAGTTCTTTCTTCCGATTCTGACAGCACCGGAGAAAATACACTTAAGAAATGGAAGGAGCGAATAAAATGGAAAAAATAACCCAGAATAAAAAAATCATTCAGATTATATGTACCGCACTTGCCATTCTTCTGTGGATTTACGTTTCCTATCAGGAAAACCCTTCCATGTCCAAAACTGTAAAAAATGTTCCTATAGCAATTTCCGGTGAACAGGCACTTAAAGAAAACGGTCTTTCTGTTTATTCAGTTTCAGAGAAAAGTGTCAACGTAAAGGCAACTGCGAAACGACTTAGTCTTGCACGCATCACTAACAAAACAATCTCTGCCACGATAAATGTATCTTCGATAAAAACTCCCGGGAAACACGTGCTTCCTGCTGCAGTTACTTCAGGTATTTCATCAAATGCCAGTTACTACGTTAAGGGAAAAGACATTACAGTTACTATTGAACCTATTATAAAAAAATCCTTTGACCTGGCAGCCAATATATCTACATCTGATGAATCATCAGTTTTGCTTAAATCCCACTCACTTTCAGACAAAAGAGTAGTTGTTTCAGCACCTGAAAGCATCATGCAGGATATAGGCTATGTGCAAACTGAACCTATAGTTCCGGGAACTAAAGATAAGAGTGTTAAAGTAAAGCTTCTTGTATATGCAAAAAACGGCAAGCTTCTGGAAGGAGCTGAATGTACACCTTCAGAAGTCACCGTTGACTACACTCTTAACTTCCTGAAAACACTTCCTATAGTACTTAAAACCACTGATGGCGGCTCCTTTACTCTCCCATCTACATATACTGCCGAAATCTGTGGTTCAGGAGAAGTATATGATAGTCTTAAGGAAATCGAAACTCAGACAATTGATATATCTGATTATAAAGAAAATGATAAGATAACAATAAAGCTCATTCTTCCGGATGGAATTACACTGAATAAAGGGATTGAAGATATAGAAATAGAACTGAAAAAAGATTATTTTAAAAAGTCAGAAAACTAAACACACAATAAAATCGGTGTAGCAAAAAAGATTCCAATTTGCTACACCGATTTTTACTATCAATTACATTCCTTTTTCTTTTTTTCTTTTTTATTTTTTCTCTTTTCTTGCCTCTCATCTACTATTGAATATATAACAGGAATTACAAACAGTGTCAGGAAGGTTCCGACTGTAAGACCTCCGACAAGTGCCACAGCAAGAGGTTGCATCATAACTCCGCCACCCTCAGAATCAAGTGCCATAGGTAAAAAACCAAGTATTGATGTAAGAGAGGTCATAAGAATCGGTCTCATTCTTACAATTCCCGCATTCACCACTTGCTCAGTTCGTGAGAGGTCGGGATTTTCTTTTTTCTGGTCGTTTATAAATTCTATAAGCACAATAGCGTTATTAACAATAATACCGATAAGCATCAGTATTCCTATGAGACTCACAACAGAAAGCGGTGTTCTGGCAATCACTAGTCCAAGAACAACACCTATCAGTGCCAGCGGAAGTGTGCATAAAATTATAAATGGCTGAACTATGTTTTCAAATTGTGCCGCCATAATCATATACATCAAAAGTATTCCCAGAAAAATTGCTATTACAAGTGATTTCATGGCATCAATCATCATTTCAAAAGAACCTGTGGTTTCCTGTGAAATTCCGTCCACGCTGCCAAGGCTTTCACTGAGTTTTTTATTAAATACAGAATTTACTGTGTTCATATCTGTGCCGTAAATCTTTGCCGTAAGATTAACTACACGCTTCTGATCTATACGGGTAAGCGTCGCCTGACCGCGACTTGTATAGATTTCAGCAATATCAGAAATAGTAATCCACTGCCCTGCCGGACTTTTAATCTGTAGTTTTTTCAGTTCGTCATAATTTTTAACATAGTTATCCGGATACACAACCCTTATATCATATTCAAAGCCTTTTTCTTTATATTCAGAAGCCTTTGCACCACCAAGAACATTATTTATAAGGTTTGCAGCATAAGTGGTATTTATTCCGTACCGTGCTGCAGCAGATTTGTCAAGCTTTATTTGTATTTCAGACTTTGTATCGCTTAATGAAGTTTCTGTTTCTGTAACACCTTCAACTTCAGCAAGTATTTTTTCAGCTTCAATAACATATTCTTCAAGCAGGGCATCATCATTTGATGAGAACTGGAACGTAACCTCGTCAGAAGCCATCGACATAGTCTGACTTGACGCCTCTACCGAAAGCTCTGCACCTGAAACATCTGAAAGTAAACTTCTTACTTCCTGCACAACATCCTGAGTTGTTTTTTTCCTTTCTTTTCTTAAAGAAAGTGTCACCGTTGCCTGATTGCTGCTTGTCGTTCCAAGCATACTCATTGAACCGCCACTACCTACGCTTGATGAAACTGCCTGAACATCTTCACACTGCTTTACTTTTTCTTCTATATCAAGAACAAGTGCATCTGTAGCTTCCAGCTTTGTTCCTTGCGGAAGCTTCGCATTTATTGAAATGATTCCCTCGTCACTTGCCGGCATAAGTGTCATACCAAGAAGAGAGAGCACGTAAATACTTAAAACAAACAGTAAAACTACACCTGCAATGAACTTTTTTCTGTGCACAAGAAGTACCCTGAGTGTCTTTTCGTAAACTCTATACAGAAATTCCATCATTTTTTCAAAAGGATTCAGAATAAATCCGAATGTTTTGTTTTTTTCCTCTATATTTTCTATTTTTGAAGAAAGCATTGGAACAATCAGCATTGTTGTAAGAAGAGACGCCGTCTGCGAAAATACTATCGTAAATGCCAGCTGTTTAAACATAACCGCCATCATATTATCTATAAACAATATCGGAACATAAACAATACACGTAGTAAGCACCGATGCAATTACTGCACCGATAACCTCACCCGTTCCCTTTATGGCTCCGGCTTTACTGTCGTCACCGTATATTTTTCTTCGCCTGAAAATGTTTTCAAGAACCACTACAGCATTATCAACAAGCATACCTACACCAAGTGCAAGACCGCCCAGTGATACAATATTAAGGGTCATACCTGAAATATACATGCCTATAAATGTAGTTACCACAGAAACAGGCATTGCCACACCTATTACAAGGGAGTTACGTAAATTACCAAGGAACAGGAACAATACAAGTATTGCAAGAAGTCCACCGAAAATAGCACTCTGTGCAACAGAATTTATAGAATCCTCGATATAACTTCCCTGTTCCATTGTAATGGTATAATTAAACCTTGGATGCTGCTGCTTTATCTGTTTCAGTGCCTCTGTTACTCCATTAACAACATCTACTGTATTAGCATCAGATTCGCTGCTTACCGAAACTGAAATCGTTTCCTGACCGTTTATTCTTGATACGGTTGTTTCATCCGTATACGAATCCTTTACACCGGCAATGTCTTTTATGTATATAATCTGTCCTTTTGACGTTGTAAGCGGTACAAGTCCTATATCGGATATTTTGCTAAACTCTCCTATCATACGTACAGAAAGATCCTTGCTTCCTGCAGTTGTGCTTCCCGCAGGAAGACTGCTGTTTTGCATTGCTACTGCATTGATTATATCTGAAAAAGACATATTATACCCCTGCAGCTTATCCGGGTCGACCTCTATTTCTATTACTCTGTCCTGACCTCCGCTTATGTTTACAGATGCTACACCGCCTGCAGACTTAAGCTTCTGCTCAACTGTTTCTTCAACAAACTTTTTCGTTTGCACAAGGTCATACCCGTCATATGAAACAGACATCATTACAGACGCTAAAGCATTCATATCGAGCTTAAGCACCATTGGCTCATCAGCATCCTCAGGAAGAAAAGCAGATATCATATCAATGTTATTTTCAATACTGCTAACCGCCTCGTCAATATCGGTATCATTTGTGAATTGCACCATTATAAGCGACATACCTTCCATCGACTGACTTTGAATGGCATCAAGTCCTGCTACGGAAGCTACTGCATCTTCCACCGGTTTTGTAATAAGATTTTCTATTTCTTCAGATCCTACATTAGAGTAATTTGTCATTACAATTGCCATTTTGAGGTCCATTTCAGGCATAGCATCAATCGGAAGCATTGAAAGTGAATATACCCCCAGAACAACAAAAATCAAAACCGCCATTGTTACCGCAATGGGGCGTTTTACAGATAATTCGTGTAATTTCATTTTAACTTCCTCACTACTTCACTATGTTGATAAGGTTATTCTTTTCTGAAATATATTCCTTACCCGTTATGATAACTTTATCACCTGATTCAAGCCCTGAAATAATCTCTGTTTTTTCATCAGTGACTATACCTACCTGAACATTTACTTTCTCGGCTTTATCGCCATCTGCGACATACACATATTTTTCACCGTTTTCGTCCTCCATCACGGCATCGCCTGAAACTACTACTGCATTAACTGAATCCTTAAGCGTTAACGTTACTTCTGCAAACATACCGTCACTTAGCATTCCTTTGGAGTTATTTATTTCTACCTCAACTGTGTACATTCCTGTCTGTAAATCCTTCACAGGGTTTACAGTGCTTACAACGCCTTCAATATTTTTTAATCCTGCTGACTTTACATTTACAATCGCTTTCGTACCTACGGAAACATTTGCAACAACACTTTCTGTTACATTTACAGATGCAACCACACTGTTTGTTGCTTTAATTGTAAAAATATCAACTCCGGGGCTTATCATCTGACCTTTGTTGGTATTTCTTGCCGAAACATATCCTGAAATTGGTGCCCTTACAACAGTATTATCCAAAGCATTTTTTGCCGTTCTTACCATAATTTCAGCATTACTTATTGAAGCCTCTGCAGTTTGAATTCCGCTATTGGCACTTTCAAGACCTGCTTTTGCACTGTTAACTCCCGCGTTTGCACTGTCAATACCTGACAATGCACGTTCAACATTTACTGCTGCATTATCAATTCCTGCCTGTGCACTTTCTACACCTGTTTTTGCACTTGTTACTGCAGCCTGTGCACTGTTAACAGCTTCCTTAGCACTATTAACTCCTGACTGTGCGTTTTCTTTATTTTCCGCAAGAACTACATCAACCGCCAATGCATAGTTTTTCTTCGCAGTTTCATAATTGAGGGTTGCATTGTCAAGTCGTGTAACTGCAGCATCATAATTGCTTTTACTTATAGCACCGTTTTCATAAAGAGCTTTCTGATTATCATGATTTATTTTTGCATTATCATATTCTATTTTTGCTGCATTAACATTCGCTTCAAGCTGTAATTTCGTTTGTTCTGCAGAACCGTTTGCCACACTGTTATATGAGCTTAAAGCCCCCTGGTATGCCGCATTTGCCTGATTATATGCAGCTTCTGCCTGTCCTACTGCAGCTTCTGCCTGCTTATATGCAATTTTTGCCTGTTCATGTGCAACAACTGCCTGATCATAATTGGAAACAGCCTGTTCATAAGCAGCATTTGCCTGTTCGCACGCTGCACTTGCCTGGGAATATGCTGCGTTTGCCTGATTGTGTGCTGCACTTGCCTGGGATAATCCTACAACCGCCTGATCGTACTGTGCAAGGTAATCCGTATCATCAATTTTTGCAAGCGCCTCTCCCGCTTTTACGTAATCACCGACTTTTTTATAGACTACTTTTGCTATACCGCTTGTTTTTGCAGATACACCAGCAGTCTCTATTGCCTTTATTTCGCCGGTATATGTTACTGTATCCTCTACGCCTTCTACCATGACCTCTTCAACGGTTACATTCACTGCTGTTGACACTTTTTCTGTTTCTTTTACCGTTTCCTTTTTTCCACATCCTGTAAACATACATAATGTTGTACATAAAAGTATTGTAACTATCGTTTTTCTTGAAGACATTTCTTATTTCCTTTCCGTTATTGCATCTTAAAGCCCTATTGTTATTTCATATCCATACTTTTTTGTTGCGAGCTTATATGTAAGCTTAGCATTTTCAAGCTCTATCTGTGCGTTACCTACAGAATTTAATACCGACACAAGCTGAGAATTTGTTATCATTCCGATTTCGTACTGAGCTTTTGCCACTTCGTATTCCTTTTTCTTTAATTCAAGGTTTTCTTCTGCAAGTAAAACAGAATCCTTAGAATTAAGAATATCATTGTAAGTGGCATTAATTGATATTCCTATAAGTTTTTTTGTATTTGAATAATTATGCTCGCTTTGCACCAACGTATTATTTGCCGCCGAATATTCCGCAGACTTATACCCCAACACTACCGTAATATCCAGGTATCTCTTTGCTTGCTCATAGGCTGACTTCAACGAATAAACATCAAGTCTGGTTTCCATAGCATTTTTTATATCTGTTTTTACATCTGATGAAAATTCCTCAAATTCAATTCCGTCAGTAAGAATTAATTTTGTAGTATCATCATCAATTTGAAGCGAAACAAGCAAGCTTTGTTTTGCAATATCATAATCACGTTCATATTTATTTACCATAGCTTTCGCCTGACTGACTGCATAAGCTGCATTGCTTACATCCAGCGAAGAAACAAGTCCAAGTTCAAACTTCTTATCTACTGCAGACTTATTTTGCAAAGCCACATTATATGTATCTTTGGCACATTTAACAAGCTCCTCCGAAAGTTTCAGATAGTAATATTTTTGCGTCACTTCATAAGAGAGGGTTCCCTCTTCTCTTTGTTTTTCACGCTTTGCAATCTCGACACCTATCTTCGCCTGATCCACATAGTATCCTTTTTTTACGGCTACCAAAGAAAACATTTCCGGGATGCGGATTGCACCCTTAACATCCTTCTGATCCCTTTTAGCCTCCTGAAGCTGACGCTCTGCATCTTTAATTTTTACATCAGCAATTATAAACTTGGGGTTATCCTTTTTTGCCATATTTATAGCGTCATCAAGGCTTAACGTTATTTCTTGTGCAAAAGAAACAACATTAATACATAAAACTATTGTCAGAAACAGTGTTATAGCTGTAAAAAGTTTTTTCATAGTAATCTCCCTTTGTATCATATTACATTAATATTATACTTTTCATTTTACTCAGTCAATATTTTCTTTTTTATTTTACAAATTATTTACACAAAAAAGCGGTGCAAAAATTTTTGCACCGCTTTTAAAGCTTTTCCTTACTTAGAAATCTTTAATATTTCATATTCAAGTTTTCCCATGGGAGCTTCAACAATAACCGTTTCCCCTTCTTTATGTCCGATAAGTGCCGTTCCTAAAGGAGATTCGTCTGAAATCTTACCCTTCATAGGATCTGCCTCGGTAGAACCAACAAGAAGATACTCTGAAACTTCACCATCGTCAAGGTCTTTAACGCTTACCTTTGCACCTACAGATACAACATCTGTCCCAATGCCGTCTTCGTCTATGATTTCAACATTCTTGAGCATATTTTCAATTTCAGAAATTCTGGCTTCGATTTCTGCCTGCTCATTCTTTGCTTCATCATACTCACTGTTTTCAGATAAATCACCAAAGGATTTTGCAATCTTAAGTGCCTCTGTATTTTCTTTTCTCCTTACATTTTTCAGATTGTCAAGCTCCTCCTGAAGTTTTGTTAAACCTTCACTTGTGAGCAAAACTTTTTTTGCCATTATTAAAACCTCTTTTCATTTTCCTTTTTATAAATGCACTCTTAGTATTATATTATTAAATTTGCTCTGTGTCAAGCAAAAAAATTTCATCTGCCTTTTTGTTTATATCAACAATTACTTTTTCAGATGGAATTAAGCCGAAAAAATCATACAAGGATATTCCCGGAATTCCGCCCCATTTATCGGCTATGTAATTTATACTATCATCCTTTACCATTACATCTCCTATACGCAACATAAAATCCGTAATTTCAGCCTTCTCGCACATATCAATTATCGGAATTTTTGACCATAGAGGAAAATCTTCATTATTACATCTTATAATCATTGAATTTTGTGACAAACATGTATTAAACTGTGGCAGGTGCCTGATAATGGTTCCGTGCTTAAAGTATATTTCATCATACATATTTAAAAATGGAGTTTCTGGTGAAACCACTGTAAAAACTTTCGCTATATCTAAAAGACAAACTACCATCGCACAGGCAAAAGGCGGACTTGCCATAATATATACTTCCTGCAAAGGTAATGAAAGTTTATATTTTTCAGTCATTTGTCTGCATATTTTTTCAATAACCGGCAATATAACATCACAACTGAAGTTATTTTTCTTTTTTATTTTTCCCGATATAATCTTTTCCTTTTCACTGCCTTTTTTTAATAATATATCTGCATCAGAAAACATCTTCTTTACTTTCCTGACAGCTCTTTTTGAGTTTCGCATTGTAACCGGATAAAACCCCTGATATTCTTCATACATCAAAAGAGAATTAAACGGATTTCTTGTTTGATAAACTGACAACAAAATTTTTTTATTCAAAATAATCACCCTTTCCTAATTATATTCAAAGGAAAGGGCGTTTATTAAACTGTTATACTGTTTTCTATTTTTTCAAACTTAGCATTTCCTATTCCGCTGACATTTTTCAGTTCATCAACTGAACTGAATTTACCGTTTTTCTTTCTGTAATCAATTATTTTAGCTGCAGTTTCTTCGCCTATGCCCTCAAGAGAGCACAACTGTTCACTGGACGCCACATTAATATTTATTTTTCCTTCACTTACTTTCTCTTCAGGTGTCTTATTCTCAATTTCTTTATATGGCACAATTATCTCTTCTCCGTCACGCAATTTCTGTGCAAGATTAATCTTTTCAATGTCAGCTTCTTTATTTGCCCCACCGGCACTTTCTATAGCATCCTTTATTCTGGTGCCATAGGAAAGCTCATAATACCCCGGATTTTTTACTGCACCTTTTACGTGAACACCGACAATAATGTTTTCTTCCTGCGTATTTTTAATATTAACTGTTACAATTGATGCAGCAGCTACAACCACCGCAACAATTGCAAAAAATGCTATGTTTTTAATCTTCGTTTTCAACACTAAGCTCTCCTTTTGTATAAGCAAGTGCTTTATCTGCTATGTTGTTTATTTTTTCCCTCAAATCAAGGTCTGTCGTTTCTCCTGCAATCTGCACCATTCTGTCATATGCACTTTTTGTTTCTGCACTTCCTTTTTCACTTGTTTTTACAATCTGATAAAGTGCGTTAACCAATGCGATATTATAGTCATCCTTTATTTTAGCCTTTGCTGCTAATGCCTCGTACTCCTTAGAGCTAAGGTCATACCGCCCGCATTTATAATATACCTGTGCCTTCACTACTGAATTTTCAAGATTATTCTTATCGCGTTTTTTCGCCATATCAGACATTTCAAGTGCTCTTTCATAATAAGAACTAAGTTTGTCGCTTTCATAAAGTGACTGCACTGCTTTTCTGCAGCTTTCAGAGTCTGTAAGGTTTACATATGAAGCACTACTGTAAAGTCTGTAAGCTTCTATGTATTTTCCTTTTTCGTAATTTCTGTCGCCACTGTATTTTAACGCTTCACATCCAAGAAGTAAGAATACAAGTACGCCTGAAACGTACATAGTATATACTGCTCTTTTAAGGAAAGTTTTACCTATATTTCGTTTTCTTGCAAGCAACGCTTCTTTTTCATTATAGGCACCAAGACCTGCCCACAAAAGTACTACTGCAAAACTTTTTGCAAGAGGTAAAATCATAAGCATTACAGTCAAAAATAAATGGACAAGACTTTCCCAGCTTCTGAGTCTTACAAACTGCCATGCAGAAATCACGACAGTCACAGCTGCACACAAAACACCTGTCACACCTGATGACGCAGACAAAAACGCCATCATTCCCGGAATTGCCGTTTCTGAGCTATTAGCGTTTAAAAACAGCCCCTTTGCACTCCAGAAGCCCCCGCCTCTTCCGACAAAATTCTTTATTCCATATGTAAAAACATCTGAAAATACGGAAATATTTCCGGCTGCTTTACTCCCTATAATTGCAATCAGTGAAAATATAAATACCGCCGCCAGAGAGACACTAAGAAAAGCTTTCTTGTATTTTAACGATATCAGGTATATTATACAAAGCAATGCTGCAAAAATCCATCCTATGCTGCTTTTTGCCATCACAAACACAAAGGTCATCAGTATTATTCCAATAGCAAACAAGAAGCGCCTGAACTTACTGTTTTTTTTCATAAGATTGCAAGTAATAACTACCGATAAAACCATAAAGACTGCTAAAAACGAATTGCTTCCCATTCCGGCAGATAAGCTTCTTGTATCACCAAACGGAACAAGGTATATAATCCAGTAAAAAACATTGAATAATGCCAGCACTATTGCCCCGAAGCTTATCATATACATCAGTCTTCTGCGATACTTCTCTTCAGCACTTTCACCAAAATAATCCGCAGAAACACCAAGAAACATAATTGTATTTAATATCATCGCCATATAAGTAACATGGTCACCTTTGTTACTCGCCCAGAAAAATGTCAACACACTGTATAAAAACAGTACGGCAAGCGGAATATGATAAAAAGAAATACATACCTGTCCGGTACTTTTCATACGCATTAAAAACAAAGCTCCCGTAAAGAGCATAAGAAAGTACGCACCAAAACAATTTTCATTAAACCCAAATATTGAAGGTGCTATTATTATAAATAAAGTCATTGCTATCTGAAGAATAGAAAGACTTTTGTTTTTATCTATTGTAAAAAGCATATTCTCACCATTTTCATCATTTTGCTTCTATGTGACTTTTTTCAACCAAGGAACTGATTTCCCCGGAAAAGTCTTTTTTTTCAAAAGTGTTGTTCTTTTCAGCATACATAAGGTACTCTATATTGCCCTCAGGTCCTCTTATCGGAGAAAAATCTATACCTTTTATCATAAAACCGAAGTCCTGAGCGAAAGATGTAACGTTTTCTATTACCTCTTTATGAACCTCCGGATCTCTTACAACACCTTTTTTTCCGACTTTTTCCCTGCCTGCTTCAAATTGCGGTTTTATCAGAGCAACAACTTCACCGCCATCTTTAAGAAGGGTTTGTGCAACCGGCAAAACCAGTTTAAGCGAAATAAAAGCTACATCAATTGAAGCAAAGTCAAGTGATTCATCAATGGATTCAGGCGTCACGTTACGGATATTCGTCCGTTCCATATTCACTACACGTTCATCACATCGAAGCTTCCATGCAAGCTGACCGTATCCTACATCTACAGCAAATACTTTTCTCGCCCCGTTCTGAAGCATACAGTCTGTAAACCCACCTGTCGATGCCCCGATATCCATAGCTACTTTTCCTTCAAGAGTAATCGGAAAAGACTTCATCGCTTTTTCAAGCTTAAGGCCGCCACGACTCACATAACGGAGGGTTTCGCCCCTTACTTCTACTTTATCTTTTTCACTTACCTGCTCACCGGCTTTGTCCGCCTTCTGATTATTAACATATACCTTACCTTCCATAATCAGACTTTTTGCAAGATCACGACCTGTCACAAGTCCGTTTTCAACTAAATATATATCAAGTCTTTGTTTCAAGCTTTTAGCATCCTTTCTACATCAAGTGCTATTTTTTCAGGTGTAAATCCATAAGCTTCATTTAACTCTGAAATTGTTCCGTGGGAGACAAACTCATCGTCTATTGCTTTTATTTTCATATTAAAAGAAAGATTTCTGAGTTTTGCTTCAGCAGCAACCATTTCACCCATTCCGCCATATTTGAGATTTTCCTCTATTGTGTAAAGGTTTCCTGTTTTTCCGACACTTCCAAAAACAGTATCAAAGTCAAGGGGCTTAATAGTTCTTATATCAATTACTTCAACTGATATTCCCTTTTTTTCAAGCAATTCAGCTGCACTTAACGCAATGTCAACACTTTGTCCTTCTGAAAGAACTGTAATGTTGCTTCCTTCTTTTACTACGGCTGCTTTAGAAAGAATGAAGTCTCCGTTATCGATAGTTCTTGCTTCTCTTCCACGTGGGTATCTTATTGCAATGGGGCCTTTATGGTCATAAACAGCATACCGGAGCATCTTTTCAAGTTCAGTGTAAGAAGACGGTGAAAGAAGCGTCATATCAGGAATTCCGGTAAGATATGAAATATCAAAAAGTCCCTGGTGCGTTGCCCCGTCACCTGCTACTATTCCTGCCCTGTCAACAGCAAACACAACGTGATATCCCCCTATTGCTACATCGTGAATTATATTATCGTAAGCACGTTGTAAAAATGAAGAATAAATACTTACAACAGGCGTTCCCCCACCGGCTGCTATACCGCCCGCAAAGGTCACGGCATGCCCTTCTGCGATTCCTACATCGTATAGCCTTCCGGGATATTTTTCAGAAAACTCTTTAAGACCGCTGCCCGGTATCATTGCAGGAGTTATTACCATGATTTTATTATCTTTTTGCGCCATAGTGCACATAGTTTTTCCGAATACATCCGAGTAAGATTCCCTTTTCTTCTCCTGCTCCCCTGTTTTAACTTCAAAGGGACCGACTCCGTGAAAAACCTGAGGTGAATCCTCTGCAGGTTCATACCCTTTTCCCTTTTTTGTAATAACGTGAACAATAACAGGCTCATCCAGGCTTAATGCCCTTTTAAAAAGTTCTTCCATATCCTGAATGTTATGCCCGTTTACAGGTCCAAGATATGTAATTCCAAGCTGCTCAAAAAGCATATTCTGCCCTATAGCAGATTTTATGCTTCGCTTTAATTTTCTTAATGTATTCATCAGCTTCTGACCGCCACCGCGCATACTGCTGATTTTCTGTACAAGCTTTCTTTTTGATGCCGTATATTTTTTATTTGTCCTTGCACGTGAAAGAAGCGTGGATAACGCCCCTACATTTTCTGCAATTGACATTTCGTTATCGTTAAGAACTATAAGCATTTTCGTACCGAGATTTCCAATGTTGTTAAGGGCTTCAAACGCAAGTCCACCGGTAAGGGCACCATCGCCTATTACTGCAGCTACTTCGTAGCTTTTGCCTGTAGCTTTTCGTGCTTCGCACAAACCAACAGCAGAAGAAAGAGATGCCGAAGCATGACCTGAAAAGGTTGAATCATATTCGCTTTCAACTGGACTGCAAAAGCCACACAAACCATCTTTTTGCCGCAATGTATTCATTTTATCAAAGCGACCTGTAAGCATTTTGTGTACGTAAGACTGATGCCCCACATCCCAGATGATTTTATCATCCGGCGTATTAAGAACTCGGTGAAGAGCCAGCGTCAATTCAACAACACCAAGATTACTTGCAAGGTGTCCACCGCTTTGAGATACAGTATTTACAAGATTTTCGCGTATTTCACTGCAAAGAACCCTGAGTTGTTCTTCATTTAAGTTTTTAAGTTCCTTGACAGAATCAATTTTTCCAAGATATTTATACATAATATCATCCTTCATCAGACGGTTTTACCAGTGCTGTATTATATCCTTCGTAAATGACCATTCCTGCCTTTGCCCCGGAAGGCTTTTTAACATGGCTTACAGGACAGTAGTCAACCTCTACATAGGAAGAATTTCTTCCCTTTGAATAAAAAGCTGCAAGTGAAGCTGCTTTTTCAATTACCTCATCAGGAAATTCTTCGCCCATATATTTCACCAGAGTATGCGAGCCGGGAATATTTTTTGTATGAAGCCATAAATCCCGGCTTCTTCCCATACGTAAAGTAAGATAGTCATTCTGTGTGTTATTGCGGCCCACATAAATTGTATATCCCTTGTAGCTGAATTCCATCGGCTTCTCTGCCTGAGGGTATTTTTCTTTCTTTTTTTTCTGACTGTCTCTCCGAATATAACCTGCCGACACAAGCTCTGCACGGATTTCAGAAAGATGCTGCGGTGTCATAGCATTTGATACACTGTAAAGTACAGAATCAAGGTACTCTATTTCTTCTATTGTTTTTTTTATCTGCTCCGCAGCATAAAGCTCGGTATTTTTTGCCTTTTTATATTTAGTATAATATCTGTCTGCATTCTTTGAAGGCGACAGTGTAGTGTCAAGTTTTATTTCAATTTCTGCCTGATTTTCATCATAAAAATTCTGTGCAAAAAGTATTTCATCACCTTTTTTTATACGGTAAAGATTTGCTGAAATAATATCACCGCAAATACGGAAATACTCCCTTTTTCCTGCCTCTTTAAGCTCGCACTCAAGAATGTTAAGCTTCTTTTCTGCACGTCTGAGATTATTTGTAACAACCTTTACAATACTGCTGCTTCTGTCACGCATCCTTGCATAACGGTCACGCATATAGTAAAACTCATTGGCGGCACTATTCATACTTTCAGAAATTACACATTCCGCATTATTACCGTATTGTTTTATTTCAAAAGGAGCAAAATCTGCCACTTTTCCCTTTTTTTCAGTATAAATTATGCAGGGACAAAAATCACCCTTTTCAGCCTTTTCAAACATCAGAAAAAGCTCATCAGCTATTTTCCTTTTTTCATCAAAAGAAAGCTCGCCTATGACTCTGTCACGACTTCCTGTCACTCTGTACACACACTCGCCTGAAAGAAGCGGGCTTATCCCCATTACACCATCAGTTACAGCACGGTCTGCCTCTCTCCCTTCGGGGGAATTTTCAAGCAGATTGAAATAATCTTCTGCCGATGCAGTTTCCGGATTAAGCTTGTCACCTGACGGAGGCATCATATAAGTAAGCCCCGGCAGAATATTTCTTATCGTACTTACAGTAAGGTCAATATGCTTTACCGAATCTATTATACGTCTGTTTTCATCAAGGAAAATAATATTGCTGTTACGTCCCATTACTTCGCATATCAGATGACGTGACACTATGTCCCCAAGCTCGTTACGGCATGAAAATTCAATATCAACAACTCTTTCATAACCCATACGTTCAATTTTTATTACACGGGCACCTGTAAGATGCTTTCTCAGAAGCATACAAAACATAGGCGGAGAAGCAGGATTTTCCTTACTTTCCTCCACCAGATGAATTCTTGCATTTGAGCCTGATGCACTTATTGCAAGCTTGTATGTTTTGCTGAAACTTTTTGCTACAAGCATAATTTCATCACGCTCAGGCTGATGTATTTTTTCAATTTTAGCATCTCTGAGCTTTTCATCAAGTTCAGAAACAATTGCACCAAGAGCAATGGCATCAAGCGGCATACATATCTCTCCATTTTAGTTATCAAGTTATTATATCATATATTACTACAGTTTGTAAACCATTATTTATTGTTTTAAAATCCATTCCTTATAATATTGCTCAGAAACAGTTTCTTCCTTCAAAAACCTAAAAACCTCTGCTGCTTTCTGTACAGAATATTCCATCATTGCAGACGCAATTCTCTCATTCATTCCTTCATGAGAATCCCCTGCATAGGAATCAGGATAATTTGCCATCCACGCAAATGGCGAATTTATTTTTAGTTTCGTAAATCCGTCAAATCTGTGAGTACTTTGTCCGCTTTCATCATCCATTTTATCAAGCCTTACAAGTTCAGGATTACTTGCATAAATCCAACCCGTTTCAATAAAGCAGGCGTGTCCGTAACGTTTTTTCTTTTCTATATACTGGTTAAGTACAGCTCTGTCCTCTGTATTCAACTTACCGTATGCCCCTGAAAGAAGCTTATTGGGAGTCGGAAAATCCGCCCCCGGTGCATAGTCAAATATCAGATATCCGGGATCTTTCTGAAGTGTACTACGTGCAAAAGAAGAAATCATCGCCTGATTTCCTCCATGTCCGTTAAATATAAGTATTTTATGAAATCCGTTCCGTGCAATTTCACTGCAAAGCTCCGAAAGAAGCTGAAGCCTTAATTCAAGGCTCAACATAACGGTTCCCTTAAATTCGCCTGCACCTGTTTTTTCACCGAAATGAAGCGTAGGAAACACACATACTTCTTCTCTTTCGCTTGCCCTGCTTACTATTTCTGTAGCTAATATAGAATCTGTACCTACAGGAAGATGCTGACCGTGTTTTTCAAGGCAACCTACAGGAAGCACACATACTCCCTTTGATTTTTCTATTGCCTTTTCAAATTCTTCTTCACGTAAGTTTTCCCATTTCATACTATTACTGGCTCCTTTACCGGCAGTGCTGGCACAACAAAATTCACTCCATTATGCACTATTTTGAATTCTGTTTTCCCTGCGTCCGTTATTTCTCCGTCAATACAAATACGAATATTTCCATTAACCGGTGTAATCGCTACTTTAGTACATTTCCCGGAAACCAAAATTTTCTCTACACCTTTTCTTTTAAAAACAGTTCCTTTTATATAAGAAGGTAAAAGCGATATAAACCGCATCCTGGAAACATTCTTTATTATATTTACATTTATGTATCCGTCCCATGCACAGGCAAAAGGATTGCTTTTTATTCCTCCACCGCAATAACAGCCGTTTGCAAGGGACGTAAGAAGAAGCCTTCCGCTATGTTTTTCTTCTCCGTCAAGTTCTATTTTCAGGCTTGTTCCTTTCTTTTTTACGAGGTTTATAAGTATTGATGCAAAATATGCAAATGAACCTCCAATAAATGTTTTTTCTTTTATCTTATTTGTAAGGTCTGCAACATTGCAGTCAAATCCTATGTTAAACATATTTATACAATATCCATTTTTTTCTTTACCATTGACAACAGTGGAATACGATATAACATCACACTTTTCACTGCATCCGTCAATCTGTGCCTGAAGTGAAAAAAAATCGCAATCAAAGTTCCTGCAAAAATCGTTTCCTGTTCCAATAGGCACAACACCAACTTCGCAGTCTGCACATTCCATAACTCCGTTTATAACTTCGTTTACTGTGCCGTCTCCCCCACAGGCAATAAAGCGTGCTCTACCGTTTTCCTGATAGTATTTTTTCACAAAACGTGTTGCATCCTGAACAGCCACCGTTTTATAAATTTCTACACTTTTTCCGCACTTTACTGAAGCATTTTTTATTCTTTCAATGAAAGCCTGGATATTTTTCTTTTTCCCTGCATGTGGATTTACTATAAAAACTGTTTTCATAGATGTTTTCCTCCATATGGATATCAGCCAAACTGTATACCAATTTATTTTACCACTTATAGCAGATTAAATCAATATCAGTAAAAAGATAATTTTTAATTTCAATATAAAAGGGGCTGCAGCAAAATAATTTTGCTACACCCCCCTGCTTTAAGACAATTGGCTAGCCGAACAGAAGTAGTCCGAACCCCGCCTGAAATGGCGATATTTCGGCAATTTTCAACTTGTCATCCTTGAAGGGCGTCAGCCCATCTGCGTCTTCCGCGTCAAAAACTGCTCAAAAGCTCATCCATTTCAGGTTCGCAGAATTTTTTACA
>JAZPYX010000053.1:0-2423 GCA_045544395.1 Clostridia bacterium | reverse complement strand
AAGTTTTGCTAGCAAAAAGGCACAAAAACGAAGAAAAATCGAATAAAATGAGATTTTTCAACAAAATAAGATAATTCTATGATTTAGAAACTGTCTATATTTCGTATTATTATTGCCTTTTTGCGGTCTGGACTTTTTTTTATCCCCTTTTTTTACCGTATAGGAATTTGTGCTAATCGCGAGCAACACTTGGCAGAATTGAATATTGTCGGGATGCGGCATGGGTGAAGCGGCACGCTTCTTTTTTACGTACGAACAAACTTTATAAGAAACGACGGTTTATGATGTTTCGTTGTACGATTTTCACTATTGTACCGAGCGGTGCATCGTAAACGCTGCACCCTACGAAATCAATATAATCATCAAAATTTCTCGTTTTGGGGACTGTCCCCAAAACGAGAAAAAATATTAGTAAAAAGTTTTTATTTATCTCTTGAAATAAAAGTTGCTATATTATATAATATAATCAGGAAATTATTGTAGGAGGATTTACAAATGAACTTTTTTGACGAATTAGCTAATTACGACAGTGAAGTTTCTCAGGCTTGCGGAAGAGAGCTTGCACGCCAGCAGCACAACATTGAACTTATCGCTTCAGAAAATATTGTATCAAAGGCAGTTCTTCTTGCTGCAGGTACGGTACTTACAAACAAATACGCAGAGGGTTATCCCGGAAAGCGTTACTACGGTGGATGTATCCACGTAGACGAAGTAGAAACACTCGCTATTGAAAGAGCAAAGAAGCTTTTCGGTGCAGAACATGCAAACGTTCAGCCTCACAGCGGTGCTAATGCAAACCTCGCAGTATTCTTTGCATTTTTACAGCCCGGCGATACAGTTATGGGTATGAATCTTGCTCATGGCGGTCATCTTTCACACGGTTCACCGGTTAACATCAGCGGTAAATACTTTAACATTGTTCCTTACGGTGTTGACGATGAAACAGGCGTTATAGATTACGACAAAATGAGAGAAATTGCTCTTGAATGTAAACCCAAGCTTATTGTAGCAGGTGCAAGTGCATATTCAAGAACTATTGACTTTGCTAAATTCAGAGAGGTTGCCGATGAAGTTGGTGCAATCCTTATGGTTGATATGGCACACATTGCAGGTCTTGTAGCTGCAGGTCTCCATCCCTCACCTGTTCCCTATGCCGACGTTGTTACAACAACCACTCACAAAACACTCCGCGGACCTCGTGGCGGTCTTATCCTTTGCAAGGAAGAGTATGCAAAGCAGATTGATAAGGCGGTTTTCCCCGGAACACAGGGCGGTCCTCTTATGCACATCATTGCCGCTAAGGCGGTAGCCTTCGGTGAAGCTCTTACAGATGAATTCAAGGAATATCAGAAACAGATTATAAAGAACGCAAAAGTTCTTTGCGATTCACTTAAAGAAGAAGGATTCAATGTTGTATCAGACGATACAGATAATCACCTTATGCTTATTGACCTTTGCCCCTTTGATATCACAGGTAAAGAAATGGAAAAGCGTCTTGACGAAGTCCATATTACAGTTAATAAGAACGCAATCCCCAACGATAAACAGAGCCCCTTCGTTACAAGCGGTATTCGTGTAGGTGCACCTGCTGTAACTTCAAGAGGTTTCAAGGAAGAAGAAATGAAGAAAATTGCAAAATGGATGAAGCTTGTTGCAACAGACTTTGAAGCTAACAAAGAAAAAATCACAGAGGAAGTTTGTGCACTCTGTGAAAAGTTCCCCATTTATTAATATGGAAAAGGGATTAATTCACATTTACACAGGCAGCGGCAAGGGTAAAACCTCTGCCGCTGTTGGTTTGTGCCTGAGATGCTCCGGACAGGGATACAAGGTTGGCTTCACTTCTTTTATGAAGGATTTTGAAAGTGGTGAATTAAAGCTCGACTTACCTTTTACGGTATTTCGTCATACTCCTATGTGTGGTTTTTGGAAAGATTTCGATGATGAAAAGAAGTTATGTGTAAAAAAGTCTGCCGAAAACGCACTTAACGACATATTCAAAATTGCAAAAGACGAAAATTATGACCTGTTAGTACTTGACGAGGTACTTGTAGCAGCAAGTCTTGGTTGTATTGATACCGAACTTCTCAAAGTGCTTATTTTATCTAAACCCAACGGACTTGAACTCGTAATGACCGGTGCTATGTGCCCGAAAGAGATTTTAGACTTAGCAGACTATATAAGTGAAATCAATCCGGTACGACATCCATATGAAAAGGGAATTAATGCAAGACGCGGTATAGAGTATTGAATAACAGTTTAACAATTCACCATCCGAAATATTGCCATTTAGCGTGACAGTAGTTGAACCTTATGCGGTTTTAAAAGGTATATTTTCTCCAAAAGTGCGTAAAAATCCTTGAAAATACGAAAGTATTATCTGCTGATTTTTACTTCTTTTAAAAAAAATCTACTATTTTAAA
>JAZPYX010000052.1:0-17152 GCA_045544395.1 Clostridia bacterium | reverse complement strand
TGGCAAGGCAGAACAATATAGATGCACTCTAATTATTGTTTTTCTTTGCAGTATTGATTGATGAAATAAGTATCTTCTTTAATTCAATACAATTATCAAGTATCGTCTTATCAGCATAATATTCGCTTTCAATAAGAAGTTCAATCCAATATTCACTTTCAGAACATTCTTTTAATGCTATTTGAAGTTTAGCAATAAAATCGTTTTTACCATGTCCGTAAAAAGCTTCTCTTATATTTGCACCAATACTGGTTCCGCTACGAATAAGCTGATTGGTAAGTACACTTTCTCTTTTTTCGCTTTTTACTTTATTACAAACTTTTATTATATCTAACGCAAATTGCTTTGATTTTGTAAGCAAAGGGCTTTCCATAAGATTTCTCCTACTCAAAAAACTTCTTCCTTATTCACTATTACTCATTACTTTCCAAAAATCCGTACACAAATGAATTTTAGGGAATAGTGAAGAGTGAAGAGGTAATAAGTAAAATCCGCACACTTTCGTGTACGGATTTTTGGTGGAGCCGAGGGGGGTTGAACCCCTGTCCGAAAACATATTCACACAGGCATCTCCGAGCGCAGTCACTTATTACACATTCCCTCCGCCGCAAGGCAAGTGACAGCCCAAACGGTTTCAGTAGCTTCATTCGTCATGCACGGAGCAAAGCTTATCCGTGTCACGTTCACCACTGTGTGACGCCCTTATCCCGACCGTGGTCCTTCGGGTAAGGACGGCTACCTGTTAATTAGGCAGCGTAAGCTAAATTTTTGTTAGCGTTTAAATTTAAAAATTCGGGATTTTAACGCAGCTCCCACTGCGGCTCGCTTCCCATGCTTCAACATCCCCGTCGAAACCGGTACGGCCCCTTGTTCATATAATATTTTACAGCATTTTTTGCTGTTGTCAACAAGTATTTTTTGTCAAAATTACTGATTAACTGACTTCAGCGTTCTTTCAATAGTTCTGTTTGCTGCTTTCTTTGCGGCATCGTCACGTTTATCGTAAAGCTTTTTACCTTTCGCAACCGCGATTGTCATTTTCACACGCTGACCTTTCAAATATACATCAAGAGGAATGAGTGTTAAGCCTTTCTGCTTTACAACGCCCAATAGTTTCATTATTTCCCTTTTATGCATAAGGAGTTTCTTTGGTCTTAACGGATCACGGTTAAAGATATTTCCTTTTTCGTAAGGAGAAATATGCATACCGTGAACAAACATCTCCCCTTTATCTATTTCGCAGTAACTTTCCTTAAGATTAAGTCGTCCCATACGGATTGACTTGACTTCCGTTCCAAAAAGCTCAATGCCTGCCTCGTACTTTTCTTCTATGAAAAACTCGTGATGAGCACTTCTGTTTTGTGCCAGTATTTTTCTTCCCTGGTTTTCTGCCATTCTTTTCCCCTCCCTCAAGAAGTTTAAAATCAATTCTGCGGCTTATTTTACTTGCAAGTAGAAGCTTGACTTTTACTTTATTTCCTATAGAAAACATTCTGCCGGTACGCTCCCCTGTAAGAGAAAGCGTTTTCTGGTCAAACACATAGTAGTCGTCCTCAAGACTTTCAAGCCTTACAAGACCTTCTACGGTATTCGGCAGCATCACAAAAAAACCGAATCCAGTTATTGATGATATTACACCATCAAATTCCTGCCCCACAAAGGCTTCCATATATTCTGCCTTTTTAATGTCAAGTGTATCACGTTCACACATAGCAGCGGCATTTTCACGTTCACTGCACTGCTCGCCTGCTTCCGTCACAAACTTTTTAAGATATGATTTTGTTTTGTCATCATTTTCAATTATTGCCTTTAAAGCCCTGTGACAAATAAGGTCGGGATAACGACGAATAGGTGATGTAAAATGACAGTAATCATCAAGCATTAATCCGTAATGACCGTCATTTGAAGAAGAATACTTCGCTTTTGCCATACTGCGAAGAAGCATTGTTGCAAAAGCAGCCTCTTCTTCTTTTCCCGAAACCTCATCCATAATGGCTTTCAGGTTGTTTGATTTCCCGTAGCCTCTATTATATATGAAATTCAGTGTATTTTCAAGCTTTTCTTTATTTGGTTCTTCATGAACTCTGTAAAGTGTACCAATGTCTTTTTCGCAAAGGTAACGAGCAACTGAGCTATTTGCTGCCACCATGAATTCTTCTATAATTTTATGGGCAAAATTTGATTCACGAAGAATAATATCAACCGTTTTACCGTTTTTATCAAAGACAGCCTTTGCTTCGGGAATATTAAAATCAAGGCTTCCTCTCTCCTGTGTCTTTTTTGCAAGAAGCTGATATAAACCATACATATCCTCAATCATAGGAATGATATGAGAATACTTTTCGCACAAATCCTGCGGTTTTTCTTCAATAATGTGATATACCTCGTTATAAGTCATACGTGCAGTACTTTTAATATATGACTTACAGAATCTTTCTTCTGTAATTTCACCGTCATTATCGAAAGTAATGAATGCAGACATTGTGAGCCTTAAAACGCCCTCATTAAGGGAACAGATGCCGTTGGAAAGCCTTACTGGAAGCATAGGAATAACGCGGTCCGCAAGATAGACACTTGTCCCCCTTTCATAGGCTTCTTTATCAAGCTGTGTCCCCGGTTTTACATAATTACTTACGTCTGCAATATGAACACCAAGTATATAGCCATTTTCTATTTTTTCTACCGATACGGCATCGTCAATATCTTTAGTGTCTTCACCATCAATGGTAATTATGATTTTATCAGTAAGATCAATTCTGCCATTTAGTTCAGAACCCTCAATTTTGTCAACAGCTTCAGCTTCCTCGAGTGCCTTTTCACTAAATTCTAATGGGAATTCGTAACTTTTTATAACCGAAAGAACATCTATCCCAAAATCATACGGAAATCCAAGTACTTCTGTTACTTTCGCACAAAGAGATGTTGTCGGTGATTCATATTCCGTTATTTTTGCAACAACTTTCTGACCATTAAGAGCACCCATAGAAAATCTTTGGTCTACAAAAATTTCATCGGGAAGTTTGCCATTATCAGGAGTAATAATCCCATAACCTCTCTCCTGAGTATAAATCCCCACTATGACGTTGTTTTTTCTTTCAATAACGCGTAAAATTACCCCTTCACGCTTTTTGTCTGATGAAGCACGATTTTTGACCTTTACAAGAACTATGTCCCCGTTCAGTGCACCACTTGTATCTGCTTCAGAAATGTAAATATCTTCACCGTCATTAGTCACAAATCCAAAGCCTTTTGAAGTAGAACGGAATTCACCTTTTACTAAGCCCATACTTTCAGCACTGAACAAACGTTTTTTTCTTCCCTCAAGAAAAACACCTTCATTTGTCAATTCATCAATGATGTGATAAAATTCATCATAATCTTCTTTAGGAACGCAAAGAAGTATTGCCATATTTTCTTTTGTCATAGGTACGTATTCTTTACTACGAGCAAATTCCGCTATTCTTTCTTTACGCATACTTCTTTCCTTTCAAAAAAATAAAAGGTGCTTTTAAAAAGCACCTTTGCATTATTGCTTATTTAAACCAGGGAAGTGACAGTGCCACAGAAAGGATGATGAAAACAACAGCTAAAACTGATGTAAGCTTTTCAAGCAACCCCTCACGTGTGTTAGCCTTATTCTTTGAAAAGAATGTCTCACCTGTATTACCCATAACGGCATTGGCCTCTCTGGGATCCTTACCCTTCTGGAATAAAACAACGATTGTAAGCACAAGTGCTACTACAATATAAGCGATAGTTAAACCTAATTTCATTTCCTACACCTCCGTAATTTCCCATATTAACATTATTACTTTAGCATAGAACGAAGATAATTGCAACCCTTTTTTTGTATTATTTCCAAAAAATATTGTTTTATTATCATTAGTCATGCTTAATTCAGTTAATATTATAAAAATTATTAATTAAATCTTTTCGAAATCGGATGCCGGATGTTTACACAAAGGACATATATAATCATCAGGAAGCACATCTCCCTCGTACTCATATCCGCATATTGTACATCTCCAGCCGCTGCTTTCTCCTTTATCAAAAGACGGTTTTATACTTTCATGATAAAATGCATATGTGCAGGAAGGATTATCAGAAAGAACTTCACCATCTGTCATTTTTGCAATAAACATAATATGAGAACCCAAATCAACAACATTCTCAACTTCGGCGCTTATAAAAGCATTTGTGTACTTTTTAAGATAATACAATCCGTTTTTACTACGGGTTACATCTGAAAAACTTTCAAATTTATTTTCATCTCTTCCGGATTTCATACCAAAATGTTCAAACAACAAAAAATCAGCCTCTGTACTGATAACAGACAAATTAAATTTCTTTGTTTTCTCAATCATTTCACATGTAAGTGAGCTTTTTGAAACAGAGATGGATATTTTATCCGGATTATTTGCAACCTGCATTGCTGTATTGATTATGCAGGCATTATCTTTTTCGCCATCTTTTGTGCTAAGAACATAAAGACCATACGTCAGTTTAAATAAAGATTTAGTATCCATACTATCACTCCATATTTTTATTACTGAATTTTTCAGATTTTGTATCAGTATAAATCTATTTTAAATTATATTATTAAAGTTTTGCTCTTATAATCTTTCCACTTGTTGTTTTCGGAAGCGAGTCTCTGAATTCTACAATTCTGGGATACTTGTAAGGAGCTGTATGCTCTTTTACATACATCTGAATTTCCCTTTTAAGCTCTTCACTCGGAACAGTATCTTTTGTAAGAACAATGCTTGCCTTAACAACCTGACCGCGTATTTCATCGGGAGCTGCAGAAACACCACACTCAACAACATAAGGAAGCTCCATGATTACACTTTCAATTTCAAAAGGTCCAATTCTATAGCCTGAAGACTTGATAACGTCATCAATACGGCTTACATAATAGTAGAAACCGTCTTCATCCTTATAAGCAACGTCGCCTGTATGATATAGTCCATCGTGCCATACTTCAGCAGTCTTTTCCTCGTCTCTGTAGTAACCCTTAAAGAGACCGCATGGAACTCTTTCGGAAGTTCTTATAACAATTTCACCGTTTTCACCAACATCAACACTTTTTCCGTTAGGATCTACAATATCAACATCATAAAGAGGCACCGGCTTACCCATTGCACCGATTTTATATTCTCTGCCGTAAAGGTTACCGATAAGACAAGTTGTTTCAGTCTGACCGAAACCTTCCATGATCTTAAGCCCAGTAAGCTTCTCAATCTGCTTGAACACTTCAGGATTAAGTGCCTCACCTGCAGTATTTGCGTGTTGTACCGAAGACATATCGTATTTTGAAATATCTTCTTTCATAAGCATTCTGTACATTGTTGGCGGAGCACAAAATGTAGTAATACCGTATTTTGCAAACAGAGGAAGTATATCTGCCGCATCAAACCTATCAAAGTCATAAACGAACAGTCCTGCTTCACAAAGCCACTGACCGTAAATTTTACCCCAAGCAGCCTTCGCCCATCCAGTATCAGAAATCGTAAGATGAAGACCTTCCGGATCAACACAGTGCCAGTAGTTCGCAGTATGGAAATGACCAAGTGGGTATGTGTAACTGTGAAGTGCCATTTTAGGATTGCCTGTAGTACCTGATGTAAAATACATCAGCATATCATCATTACCGCATGGCGAATCAGCTTTTCTTTCATATACGTCAGAAAATTTCACATATTCACTGTCAAAATCAATCCAACCTTCCCTTGTTCCTCCAACGATAAGTTTTATAAGATCAGGTGTGTTTTTTGCACCAAGCTCTGCCTGATGTGCAATATCACCGTCAGCACTGCACAAAATTGCATCAACGCCTGCAGCCTCATAACGATATTCATAGTCATGCTCCTGCAGAAGATTTGACGCCGGAATTGCTATTGCACCAATTTTATGAAGTGCAAGAATTGCTATCCAGAACTGGTAATGGCGTTTAAGAACAAGCATTACCTTACTTCCCTTTTTTATACCTAAAGACTCAAAGTAGTTTGCACATTTATTAGACTCAAGCTTGAAGTCTGTAAACGTAAAACGCCTTTCCACATGGTCTTTTGTAAGATGAAGCATCGCAAGCTTGTCCGGCTTTCTGTCCGCAATTGCATCTATTACATCAAATGCGAAATTAAACTTATCTTCATTCTTAAAGCTTATTTTTTCAAGGGAACCATTTTCATTTTCTTCAATATCTATAAAATTATGATAAATTCTTCTGTACTCTCTATGAGGTGAATACTTAGGATTATGGATAAATTCTGCAACCTCTTTACTGCTGTTTTTACTTTCACCCGTGAGCACAATAGCATAAAACTTACAATTCTGTCCGCCTACTGCAACCATTCCGTGAGGTGTAGAACTATCATAGTAAATTGTATCCCCTGCATTAAGAATAACACTGTGACTGCCGACCTGCACCTTAAGGCTTCCGCTTATTACTATGTCTATTTCCTGTCCGCTGTGACTGGTAAGTTCAACATCCTTACGCTCAGCATTTTCATCATAGATACAATCAACAAAAAGAGGCTCTGCAACCCTATTCTTGAAAGCTGATGCAAGATTATAATATATCATACCGTGTGCCTGATCGATTTTCTGACCTTCACCTGCACGCGTTACCGTATATGATTCCAGATTAGAGCTGACACCCTCTATAATATCTGTTACACCAACTTTAAAAGCAAGAGCACATTTATAAATAAATGCAAAGCTAAGATCGTGCTTTCCTTCTTCGCAGGCAACATATTCCTCGCGTGTTACACCTGTAAGACGTGCCATTGTTTCCACAGAAATTCCGTCAATTTGCCTTAATTCCTTAATTCTGGCAGCAACTTCACTTATTTTGAAGTCAAGTCCTGTTGTTAAATTTTCACCCATTTTTATCCATCCTCTCTTTTTTTCTTTGAGAACGTAAAAAGCCGTCCCAAAGAGTTTTCTTTGAGACGAGCTTGAAATCTTACCCGCGGTACCACTCAAATTGTATGAAGCATTACCCACATACCACCTTCGGACTCCATCAAGCCCTATGCACTTACGCAGCATACTCGGAAAGGTTCTAATCATCTGCCAAAACAAACTTTCTTCCTTTCAACTCAGGAGCTACAGCAATCCGCATCCCTTTTACAGCTCACACCAACCGCTGTTTCTCTCGAAAGCTACTCGGACGCACTCTCCATCACAGTTTTTAATATTAAATTTCTTATATATAATACCACATAACAGTTTTAATGTCAATATTATTTTTTTAATCATTTAACACACTTCTGACAGGGGGTAAGCCCGGCAGCAAGAGCATCATTCATCGTAGTTTTATAACTGTTTTTTCCACCACAATCAGGGTCAAGATGATATCTTTTTCCTGTAGGAGTTCTATATATTTCTCCACTTAGATTTGAACTATTACCAGACGTTGCGGTTTGTTGTACAGGTTTGCTTACAGTACTACCGGCTGAAGATGTGCCACCAGATACACTGCTTTCTCCTGTAAGATAATTTATTATTACAGATGGCTGAACATTATAACAGTATACACAAAAAGATATTCCATTTCCGTTATCTTCTACAGAATACGCCTCTATAAGAACACCATCTGCGACCAGATTGCTGTTTTTAAAGACAGGTGTTACACGGTACATAACACTATTTCCGGTAGAATCAATGTAATTGTCAACCTTATTTTCCAGTGGTAACATTCCTTCTATATTCAGATATCTTGTCCCCGTAATCAGATTGCGTTTGTTTGCATTCTCACCTGTAAGCTGATAACCAATAAGATGACAGCGATTGTATAAATACCCACCGGGGACAACATCATACCTCTTATTTATCCATCCTGACGGTTTAACAGATGATATATCACCGCGTTCTCCTATCGGCATAATATCTGTATCAATTGAAGCCATACACACATCACATCTTCCAAGTTCATCAAGATTACTGTAATATTCAAATGAAGCATCTATAATCTCATATTCCTTAAACATCGGAACATTCTGATTTATAACAATGTATGGTTTACCTGAATACGCAGGGACAACACTCATCAAATATCTATACTCAGAATCATCTAACGTATTTGTAATTAAAGATACAGTCCTGGTTTTATCATTCCATGCTACACCAAAGTTGAATTTTTCTGCAATAAATCTTATCGGAAGCATAGTTCTTCCATTTATTATCTGTGGTGCCGTATCAAGTGTATATAATGAATTATTAAAATACGCTGATTTACTATTGACAGTAAGCTTTATAGTATCACCATTTAATTTGAGCACGGCCGACTGCGTTGTACCATCCCACGATACCGTTCCATCATAAGCCTCTATAATTGCTCTTATAGGCACAAGAGTTCTGCCACCTGAAATTACAGGTGTTGTTCCCCTACCCGCATCTATCTCGCAATCAGAACCGTTCACTTCCATAATCGGATTATTTATTTGCAGGCTTACAACAACATCTTTTTCTGCAGAAACTGTAATCTGAGCAGCAAACAACATGCATACAATGGTTACAAAAACAGCTATGGAAATTTTTCTGTTTTTCAATTCTCTCACCTCTGTACAAATTATATACTACTTTATTGCGGTGTGTCAATACTAAGCGTGACAGCAGTCGAAAGAGATTATTAAACCCACATCCAACATGCTAAAATAATCTGTTATCAATATAAATTTCATACTATTTTTAAATTTTATATTGCTATTTTTAGTTTGTTGTGTTAAAATAACTTTGCGTGTTCGTTGGACTGTAAATATTTTCCAACAGGTAGATAAGCGGATGTGGCGGAATTGGCAGACGTGCAAGATTTAGGTTCTTGTGTCCATGACGTGCAGGTTCGACCCCTGTCATCCGCACCACCGACAAAAAGCTTACAGGATTTGGCTGTAAGCTTTTTTCGTGTCTGTTATTTGTCAGGCTGATACTGCCTCGTAATCGTCTTCGCATATTATACCAATTTCATCCATATAGCTCTTTTCGAGGAATGGTGCTTTCATTCGTATTTCAAGGCGGAGTCCGTAGTCATCCTCGTGGATTATAATTTTTTCTAACAGTAGACACAGATTTGTGTGGCTCAGTTCTTTTTCACTTAATATCTTATCAAGCAAATTTGCATTTTCGAGCATTGCCTTTTTTCTTTCCTTGATGGTTTTATCGATATTTTCTATCTTTGCCCTCTGAATTTATTCGTATAATCTCCTGTACCTTGTCCCAAATCTCTCTTGGGATAATTGCAGGAACAGCATCCTTATGTATAAATTGTTCCTCTTTAGGTACTCCGCTATAAAAACTTTAACTTTTTGGAGTAATATCAGCTTACCCCTTTAATATTCTATTTTAAAACTGCACCTTGACTTGATGAACTTACACTTTCTGAATAACGGGATAAGAACCTGGTAAGACCACTCTGCTCGAAAGGTACACAGCTTTCTTTTCTGTTCTTAAGTTCATCTTCCGGTACATTCATATTTATTGTACCTTTGTAAAGATCGACAACAATTTCATCGCCGCTTTCTATGAGTGCAACCGGTCCGCCATCCTTGGCTTCCGGACAAAGATATCCGATACTTAATCCGCCACTGGCTCCCGAAAAACGACCATCAGTTATTACTGCAGTGTTCGGAATTGCTTTTACGATTTCGGTTACACGATGCATTTCTTTCATTCCGGGACCGCCTTTTGGCCCTTCATATCGAATAACGATCGCATCTCCTTCCTTAATCTCATTTTTATGAAATGCCTCATAGCACTCATCTTCGTTATTGAATACCTTTGCTTTTCCGGTAAATGTTTTTAATTCATCGGGAACAGCCGATGTTTTAACAAGAGCACCATTAGGAGCAAGATTTCCATATAATACCTGAATACCATCTGCTTCTTTTAATGGATTTTTCATTGTTCTTATTATGTTTTCATCTTTATTCACTGCATCTTTAATATTTTCACAAACCGTTTTTCCTGTCACAGTTAATTCACCAAGGTGCAAAATAGACGACAGCTCTTTCATTAAGGCAGGAATTCCACCTGCTTTGTATAACTCGATAACCGTTTTATCTCCATTGGGAACAATATCTGTGAGAAGTGGTGTTTTTGATGTGATTGCTGATATATCGTCCCAGTTCATTTCAAGACCAAGTTCAAAAGCTAAAGCAGGTATATGAATAAGTGCATTCAAAGACCCTCCGGTAGCACCAAGAACAGTTATTGTGTTTTCCAATGCCTTCCTTGTCATAATATCTGATGGTTTAATACCATTTTCAACCATATTCATTAAAGCTTTTCCCGATTCTCTGGCACTAAATCTTCTCATACTTGTGCTCGACGGAAGAAGACTGCCATAGGGAAGCATCATTCCAAGAGCTTCGGTTAAACATCCCATAGTATTTGCAGTTCCCAGAAATGGGCATATACCGGGTCCTGTGTAATATTTAAGAGTTTCTTCTATGAGTTCTCTTTCGGTTATTTCACCCGCAAGAAATCGTGCTCTTGCCTTTTTTGATTCAGATGGTTTGATTTCGGCATAGCAAGGACCTGCAGTAACTAAGATAGACGGAAGATTTATTCTTGCAGCAGATTGAAGCATGGCGGGAATTATTTTATCACATGATGCCATATACACAACACCATCAAATATTCCCTCCCCCATTACCATCGCCTCTATTGAATCACATATTATTTCTCTATGCGGCAGGCAATATCTCATGCCGGGATGTCCCTGTGCAATACCGTCACACATAGCTATAGTATTAAATTCTATAGGTTCTCCGCCTGCTTCTATAATGCCTTTTTTAACTTCCTCAGCAAGCTTTCTAAGTGGCTCATGCCCCGGACAAAGTTCATTCCAGCTGTTAGCAATGGCTATAAGAGGTTTTGTTTCCAAAGCATCTATGCTTATTCCTGCAGATGCAAGATGTGCTTTTGCTATTGCTCTCTGAAAACCATCTATTTTATCTATTGCTCGTTTCATTTTTCATTCTCCTTATCTTAGTAGTTGTGTTATCGCTTTGCCGTCTGCATCAGGGAGTTCTACACCCATAACTTTTGCGTATGTGGGCGCACCGTCCACAAGTTCAGCATTGGGAATAATTGCTCCCTTTAAAAATGCGGGTCCGCAAGCTATAAACGGAGGTCTTGGGCCTTTATCCGGATGAAATCCGTGATTGCCTCCAACACGTCCTGTTATTGTGAGCTGCGTCGGCTTTGCAAAGGGTCCTTGCCAATCTTGTTCAAATGATGTGCTTCCATCTGTTTCAACAACAAAGCTAAATTCACCATCAAGATGCATTTTTTGAAATTCTTCACGAGTGTAAACTTCAGAAATACCCCAAACACCCTCATCGCGTTTTTCTTTCAAAAGATTATATACATCGCTTTCTAATTTCTTGTCAAACTTGTCGTCAAGGTATATTTGAGCGCTCATACCTGTTTGCTGACACCATACACAGCACTTTTTAATACTGCCGTCATCATTGGTTTCAATTAAACCAAGAGACCTGAATAGGCTATTTAGATTTACATGTCTTGTAGTGTTAAGCTGACCGTGATCAGCAGTTACAACAAAATTAGTTTCTTCAAACACACCTGCATCTTTAGTTGCCTGAATTATTGTTGTGAGCATATTTTCACATTCGTCAAGTCCCGTTTTAACCAAATCAGAAAAAACACCGCTTTTGTGTCTGTAGCTATCAATATTGCCCTGATGGAGTGTTAGTATATCAGGTTTATATTTTCTGATTATTTCAGCTGTTATCCTTGTGAGAAAATAGCTGCTTTCAGGCTGTTTACGACCAACACGCATCCAAAGAAACGGTGCAACAACTTCATCAAAAAGCCACTCAGGTGTGCCGTTTTTTATGTAGGCCTCCTTATATGCCTCTATTGGTGAGCCGGAATCGGGCCAACATTCATTCACCAGATAATCCACACTTTTATGATTTCCTGACACGGGCCAACCTACCGATGCTGTTGTAAGACCAGATTTTTTGCAAGCATCCAAAATGTCTTCGCATTTTACATTTTCATGTTCAAAAATCCAGGGCGGATTTTTTTCGTAGGCAAGTTTAGTATTGTTGACTATACCATGTTTATCGGGATAACATCCTGTTGCCATTGTTATGTGGCAGGGATATGTAAGAGAAGGATATATGCTTTGCATACGTTCAACCATCGCACCATTCTCAATGAGCATTCCAAATGTTGGCTTTGTCTTTAAATATTTAAGGTCTTCATATATCAAGGCATCCAACGATATAACAATAAGTTTTTTGTTTTTCATTTTTAAACCTCATCTCACGAAAGATACGGAACTATTCTTTTAATGATATCTTCACACATTCCGTAACAACTTCTTTCCTTTTTTATATACCCAAATATCGCATTATTTTAATATGTTAATTTGTAATCGTACAAGTCTTTTAAATCTTTATATAAGCTTTCAAAGTCGCTACCGTCAATCAATTCTGCTCTTATAAATCTATAAAGGAGCGAACGAATTCCCTGAACCGGTGAAGACCATAAATGCATCCCGAAATAAATTGAAATGCCATTTTGAACATCAACTGACCAATATGCACCTGCGGCACCGCCCCAACTGAAATCAATAAATTTGCTATCCTTTTTAGGGCAACGAACGCCTAATCCATAACCATAATTATCTCTGTGCCAGTAATTCATTTTTTGATTTTCTTTTAAACGATCACTCATCATTAATTTAATCGTTTCGGATTTTAAAAGTTTATATGTGCGAAGCCCTTCCAAAAACTTTATGTAATCATCTACTGTAGAAATAGCGCCTGCACCGCCAGAAGCATATTCAGAACCAATTTTAAAAATATCAATGCCCTTTCCAATATTAATTGCTTTGCCGTTTTCAAATCTGTATTGCGGTGCAATGGTTTCTATTTCTGAATCAGGCAACAAAAACGTAGAATCAGTCATTCCTACAACGTCAAAGATATTCTTTTTTACATAATTTTCAAATTTTTCACCCGATATAACCTCAACCAAAGCAGCTAACACATCATGGCATAAGCTATATTCCCATCTGTCTCCAGGCTCAAAAAGGAGTGGTTCCTTAGCAAGATACTTCATCACCTCACGAGTGGGACATTTTCCATTGGTATCTTCTATAGCTTTTTTAAATTGAGGGGAATGACAGTTATAGGAGAAACCAGCCGTCATTTCAAACAAGTGTTTAATTAAAATTGGTTTTTCAGCTTTTTTTATACCAGCCTCAGTCTTTACTGTCATCTCCACAAATTCAGGCATATAATCAGATAATTTATCTTCAAGAGAAAACAGCCCTTTTTCCAACAACTGCAGTGCTGCAGTACATGTAAAAGCCTTTGAACAGGAATAGATGTTATATCTTTCTTTTCCACTTATTTTAACCATATTTTCCAAATCGCTATAACCATTCATATGTCTTAAAACACATTCACCATCTATATAAACTGCTAAATCAAATCCCGGAACGCCAAGTTCCAAAAATGAATCACAAAATTCTTTTAATTTTTCAAACATTAAATCCACCCTCTAACGAAATATAAAATACGATTGACTGCACTTACTTAAATCCTTTATTCCTAAACTTTTATTCAACAACCATCATTTTCATCAAATGTAAACGCAGCCTCATTTATAGTTTCACCGGAGTTTGCATAAGCAGACTGAGCTGAACGACGAGCTGTATTAAGAAAAAGCACAGTACCATCCGAACACTTAACATGAATTTTATCATCTTCAACATACAAGTCATAGATTGCCGGAATATAAGAATGATATCCCAAAACCTGACAATCATTATTATATATTTCCATGGCATGCATATTCTCATATTCTGTATTTTTACTTACAAACATCTAATCTTCATGTTCAAATATTTTTACAAGTCCTAACGATACTGCATTTTCAACCAGTTCATCCGAAAGACACATAATATCAGCTTGAGCATATTCTTTTAAGAGCATAAAAACAGCTTCTTTAAGATATTTATTGCCCCCCACGATGACTTTTTTTATCTTTAAATTAATAACATATTTTACTTCCGCAAATAGAATTGCTCCAAGAAAAAAACTATATGCTTGAAATGATGTTACACCAAAAATGTTTTTAAGCACTCTTACTTTAAAAAGGGCTTCGTTTATATTTTTATCACGACAGTATATATATCCTTTTTTCAAATATTCTTCATTAAGCACACTTTGCAGGGATAGATACAAATGTCAAAACACAGCAGAGGATAGTGAATAATGATATAATTCTTTTCATTTTTTAGTCCTCCTAATATTAATAATTAATTAATTTACTATAAAGGTAATCTACCAATCCGTCATCAGCTTTATCGTTGATGATGTTATCAGTATTGCTTATGATGACAAGTCCACGGTCATTCCAGTAAACCTTTTTATCAAGCATTTCGCTTACTGCACGAAGGGGAACCATCGTTCTTCCCTCTGAAATGTAGGCAGGAACCTCAAGCTCCGACTGAACACCGTTCTTTGTAATGGTATTCTGCCTGGGAGTAAGCTTAAGCACAATTCCGTTTCCTGAAATTGTAATTTCTTTTGTTTCGTTATTGAACTCTACATCCATACCAAACGCTTCTGAAATAAAACGAAGGGGAACGAATGTTCTGGAATCCTTAATTACAGGAACTACATTATGATTTTCCGCATCAATAAAGGTTGTTTCGCCTTTGTTGATTACGTTAGGACTTGCTATTGCCATTGTCACGGCATCCTTTACACGAGCATCCGCACGGTGAGAATATGTACCCATTCTTGTTACGGGAAGGTTTTTGAAATCGGGAAGTTCCTTAAATACAGGAGAATCTTCGGGAAGAAGATAAATTCCGTTTTCTTCATCCAGGAATTCAACGCTTGCCGTTTCATAATCCTTCAGGAATGTTCCGCGTGCATAAGCTTCCGGATGGATATATTCACTGTCAATTATCTTTGGTTCACAATTTACCAGAAGATTGTTTCCGACAAAGTTATTATTGGGGAATGTCGCATCTCCCTCAATATCAAGAATTGTTGAAAGATTAGGATATTTCTTTGTCCACTGTTCATTCTGCCACGGAACCGTTTTAAGTGAATTCATAAGGTTTACAGGGTCAACTGCCATTGGGTCCGGAGGGATAAGTGCACCAATTTTGTAGCATTTCTGCTGATTTATGACTATGTTGTTATAAATTACGTTGTCTCTTCCACCGTTTGTGAAAAACGCCTGACCGTCACAATTACGTACAAGATTTCCGACAACCGACTGTTCTGAAAGTCTGTCGTCAAAGTATATTATAAACAAGCCAAGATTTGCCTTTGAGTCAGAGCGGATATCATGGATGTGGTTATAATGAATCTTGTTTCCGCGCGCAACCCAGCTTCTGCCTGAATAGATTGCACCCATATCGTCTGCCTGCTGACAAACATTATATATTTCATTATAAAAAATACTGTGTTCATTACCTGCGTACTGAATTGCGCAGTGCGCCGCATCTGACATTTCGTTATGTTCAATAAAGTTACCTACACCATTGAGCTGAACTGCAGGACAATATGTCTTATTTATTCTTGAAAAGCGTGTAATCACATTATTTACTACCTTGCTGTTACCGGGAGTAAGTGTCGGAATTTCACCGCTTTGCATAAGCACACCACCGTTTACATCGTGCAGATAGCTGTCAACAACACGGCACTCACGCGTTTCAGGTTTCATAACAACTGCATAGTCAGCAGTATATTCAATTTCGCAGTTACGAACTTCAATATTATTACCGGTATCTATAACTACTGCACTTGAACGCATTGCAGTCATCTTAAGGTCTTTAAAAGTAATATGCTCTGCCCCATTAACGTGTACAAGGTCGTTTTCAAGAAGCGAGAACTTAATATCCGCATTTGCTAAATCTTTTGATGGATATACATACAAAAGACCGTTTTCTCTGTCAAGGTAATATTCTCCGGGAATATCAATTTCTTCAAGCAGATTCATAACAAATAGTCTCTGGTCAGTTCTTACACCGTACCAGCTTGGTTCAGAAGAATAAATTCTCTGATTTTCAACTTTTTCAATCGGAACACTGTGATCTGCCCAATCATACCAGAAATAACCTGACATAAGAGCTGTTCTTGGAGGAACAGTTGTCCATTTAAGGAATCGATTGTCATCAAAAGAAATTTCAAAGGTATCTTTCGGATTACGCTCCCCTTCCGGCTTATATCTTCCGTCACCTGCCATATCGGGTTCCCAGTATCTTGGTGCCGCACCCTCATGGAAAACTTCTTTGATTTTCATATAACCTTCGTTAGGATAACGGGCAAGTGTCTGCACCTGACCATCTATGAAAAGTTCGGGGGATGCTGCATCCGGTTTTGTAAGCCAACTTGCCATATAGCTGTAAGCACCTGGCCAGTATGGTTCACCAAACTCGGTAAATCCCATAGCCTTAAGGTCAGCTACCATAACCTTACTTCTTGCAGATTCATCAATAATTCTATTGAGTATCGCCGAATCTGTTACCTTTTTAAATGCATTACCGGGAATACTTGCACCGCCGACAAGCGTTACTTTTTCGCCAGGGTAAGCACGGTAAACGATAGGAGCATCTTTTGTACCGGAATCTCTCCCGTCAAGCTCAAGACACTCTGTCTGGCTGTAGTCGCCGCCACGAAGATAAACTACAAATCCGTCTTTTGGATTTGTGCCGCCTTCTTTCAGGCTTCTTATCTTGTCTCTTGCAGCGATGAGAGATTTAAGCGGTGCATCGACTGTACCTGCGGCAGCGTCATTACCGGTTGTTGAAACATAAATTTCAACAATGTCACTACCCGATGCAGCCATAGACGTTGTCACCATTACCGATGACAACATAAACAGCATCGCAAGCACAACTGCAAGTGCTCGTTTTGTCATATAAATCCTCCTGTCTGTCTATATTTTTATTTTAAATTAATTTATCTCTTTTTGCCGTTGTACCCTGACAGGATTTTCACCTGTCAGGGTAGCCGAACAGTAATAATCCGAACCGTGTTTTTTACTTTCTCTTTTTTGCCATTACTGCGTTAAAAGCCTTGCATATACGCCAGTATATGCTGCGTTTTTGCCTTGTACTGACAAAAAATAGTTTGTAAAAAATTCTTTG
>JAZPYX010000051.1:0-53181 GCA_045544395.1 Clostridia bacterium | reverse complement strand
TACAGATTAAATGATAATTTCTTCGGTATAGATATGGAGAGTAAAATGATTCCGTATAGAAGAACAGTAAATAACGGTATTTACATTGAAACTCAGGATTACGGACTGCTTAAGGCACTTTGGGAAAATGAGTGTGACAGGACGGCAGCAGCGATTGACTGGCATCTTTTCAGAGATGGTTATTCTGTGCTCATAGATGATAATTACAACATCTACGGCTGCACGACGAAAACCACCGGATATGTTCAGTTGACTAAGCTGAAGTTACTTTGCGTACAAGGTACAAAGGATTATCGGACTTTAGTGGACAATCTGACTGTACAGCAGCTTGCTTACATAGAAAGGGCGCTGCAAAAGTATTCAGAAGGTGAGATTATCTTGAATGAAAACCGTGATGCAGATGGAAATATCAATTTTGAAAATATTGAGGTCTTGAATAAAGATGGTTCAGACTCAGAGTTTGCTGTTATTATAAAATGGTTCGAAGATTTTGAAGATACCGGATATATGATTGACTTTGTGAAAGAAAATTACAAAGTAAACGAATAATATAAAACAATATATCGTGTTGAAAATCTTGACAACAACAATATATTGTGGTATAATAATTTCATAAATGAATTTGTGCGTGGGGTTCCCAAGACTTTTTACATAAAGTCTCAGCATACTTGATGTCGTGTTTGTAATTTAAGCCAACAGTATAACTATGCCCATTTGGGTGTAGCCACTGTTGGCTTTTTTTATTTTATGCGGAAAACCGCACCTAATATTTGCAGAAATGATTAACTCGAAAAAGAGTTTTTTGTTTCTGCTTTTTTTATTGCTTAAAAGCAGAAAACTGCTTTTAATATATATTTTATTCCAGGAAAGGAGCGAAAGAAATGAATGAAAGTAAACCGAGGGGAGGTGTAGGTTATGGGACCTCAATTCCACGAGACGGGCTACGGCAGAACATTTTTTCAGTCGCAGCTTCCAAATCTGATTAAAGCAATTAACAGATTGGCAGAGGCGATGGAAAAACAAAATGAATTAAAACAGGAGGAAAAGAAAAATGATCAATCAGAGAATTGAGATGATGCTTCCGGATGAAACAATTCTTATTGCAGAAGCTACCGAAAAGTCTGATTATCCCAGTATCAATATCTATCATAAAGATGCTGCAGGTGATGTAGATGAGGTTGTTTTTGCAGAGTATAATCCGGAAAAGGAAATTGGACGCAAGCTTATGGCAGCGGCCTATCAGAACAACGACGATGACACAAGATACTTTAAACCGTTCCATTATGTGTTCAAACCAACATTTAAGGATTTGTATCAGGTCTATAAGGATTCTGAGGACACTGAATTTAAGTTGGTTCAAGATGGAGATTTTTATGAGATTATAAGAAGTAGCGACAATCTTGTTATTTATAGGGATTTTTGCTGCGACAACGATAAACTCAAGCTCCATATAGGACATGAAGTTAATCTTGCTGTTTATGGCGGGGAAGACGGTATTGAGAATGTGTCTATCGAGTGCTTGGATTGCAACGAAGTGTTGTATTCGGTAAAGAGAAAAAAGGCGCTTAATGAGATTTACAGAATGATACAGCCAAGAAGCTTATTTGATGTTATCAATTTTGCGAGTGATTCTGAAAAGCTTATGAAGTATGGTTGTATCGGGTTTTCAAAAATTGATTTTGGCCCAGATGGTAAAGGGTTTAACTCCGATTGGACAGACAAAAATGCAGAGATGAGAACAGACAGATTTGCAGAACTTTATAATGAGCTGGTTAACGATTATCTTTGTTATAACCTGCTCAAGAGTCCTGAGAATATGCTAAGGCACTGTACCGTATCTGATAAATTACTTAAAATTTGGGATGGGATGTATGTATCTCAGGTTGTAGCAGACGACTACACATTTTTTGTGGTTGTCACGCCAAAAGGAACTGAATCAGAAGCGTGTATTTATGCCCATAGCAACGAAGTCCTCTATAAACAAATCGAACCATTTGAATTGCCGGCACCTGCAAATGTTGACTGCGAAGCGACTGTTTCATATGTCAAACATCTCGACAGTTATAAAAATCCAAGAATAACCTATCTTGATGATGTTGAAGATGAGTGTTGGAATCTTTTCAAGTGTTATGCAGAAATGGTTGGAGTTAAATTCGGAGATGGCATTGATTACACAATTGCAAAGGAAATATCCGAAAAGATTATCTCTTTGGTTGAAAGAACTTTCGGAGTCGATTTCCCGCTGAGTAAGGGAGGTTGATTTTATGAAGGTAGCAATCTATCAGGTAATTCCGGAACTGGACAGAACGAGGATGCTTTATAACAGCCTTGAATTCATCAAGAAGGTTCACAATGGGATAGTACCTGCAGAGGCGTATGAGATGGTGTTTGAAGGAGAAGTAGAAGCAGAAACTACAGAAGATATTTTCTTTGTATTCAACGCAAAATTTCCAAAAGGATACAAAGGAAGGTCGCTTTCGGTATCAGATGTGGTAGAGATTATTAGATCTGATGGGAAAAGTGAATTTTACTTCTGTGACTCAGTAGGCTTTGCAAAAATCAAATTCAGAAAAGAAAAAGCAATGACGCTTGTGCTAAATCATAATTATGATTGTGTGCAGGAAAAGCAAGAAAATGTTAGTGTGTTCTTTATTGGTCAGAACGGGCTTGAGCAGCTTAAATGCAAATCGTTTGAACTTACGAGATGCAAATACAGCGAGACTCAGCTTGGCTACAGAATACGATGCAATACTAATGACGGGAAGAATCTAAAGTATGATTTTTTAGAACGCCCGTCTATTATTTTATCTAATTGCATCGAAACATTTCCGAGACAGCTTCTTTATGCAGACGAGAAGAAAACTCGTTATACAGCACATGATAAGGAGAATCTTGGGATTGTGTGTTCTTGGCTGTTTCAAAAAGGATACAAGATTGAAAGCTTTTATGGAGGTAATAAGTTTGAAGTACTTTATCGGAGCAAGCGGAAGCACAGGCCGTGAGTTCGATAGCATTCAGGATTTTCTGGATGCTATCGCTGACCTTGCACAGACGCACGAAGAAAACGGCGAAGAATGGTTTGAAATTCAAGTTGTAAATGATTAGGAGGATTATGAATTATGGAAAAAATTAAAAGAGACACAAATGAAGATCTGATGAACAATGTTTTCGACCTGGTCAAGAAGTGCCATTGCTATGATAAGGCAGAGGAGATTATGGACTATTTCCATGCCGAATCATATAAGACAATGGAGCTTAGTGATTATGAGTTCGACTTTGATGCTCATGTTCAGTTCGGTGCAAACGAAGGTATTTATATCGACTGCAGTATCAGAGGACATTTTGATGAAAATGAACCTTCAGACAAGAAGCAGATACTTCATTGCGGTAGCTTCAAAACACTGGGCACATCTCTTGAGGATATGCGTATTATGGGTGAGCTTGCAGGCTCTCTTGTTTACTTTGCAAGAGAGTATGTAAATAAGAACCTTGACAGATATACGCCCCGAAACAGAAAAACATTGATATGTTATCCAATTCACAATTATAGTTTGCAATCTTTGCATATTTATGATATAATATCATGGCGAGAAAATATAGTATTCTCGCAGGTTCTAAAGAACTTTGTTCAGAGAAAATCAGTGGAATTTTTATCGGAAATTTAGTAGGTCCTATTATTCACTGTTCGCCTGACTTGACACGAGTAAGAATTGTGTCGAAATGAGAAATGTTATAGATTTTGTGGCTTGGTATGCAATTTTTGTTGCAATTATAGTGATGGTAGCGATATCGGTTCCGTTTATTAATTACTTGTTTTTGCTGTTCCTTTTATTTGTAATAAACGCCACAACAACTCCTGACAATGCTAAAAAGAACCATGCAGTGATAATTCCGTTCCAGCCAAGAGACTCTATAAGACGGGAGAAGATAACCGTAGCAATCGATGCAAACAGATAACCGGTAAAATCTAAAACTCCGTTTATGCTCGATACCATACCGCTTTTTCTTTGTGAAGGAATATATATGCTCCACACCAGAGAGGAAGCAGTGCCGATTGATATTTGTGCAAGAAGAATACTGATAATGTTTATAGAAGGAATTGAGATAAATCTCATTCCGAGAATAAATAATGCTCCTGATGCAAAGGAAAAACACATCATCTTAATATCCTTTTCCTTAATGAGATTAAAGAAGAATAAGGTGATGAAAGGGGTGAAACTCTTTATAAAAGAAAACCCTGAAAAGATACCTTTTGCAGTATTAGGCGCTATGCCCAGTCCTTCTGAAATGTATGTCGGAACCCAGAACTCAACAACAACCGAAGAAAATTCTGTTAAGATTACAATATACATATAGAATTTGAAATTTTTCAGGGTAAATAACTTAATAAGATTTTTAAACCCGTTTGAATTTTTTGAAAGGGTATAAGAGATTTGCCCTCTCTTTTCAAAAGTTGTGAAGATTATGTAGGCTATAATGCCTATAGTAATCGCCATAATTCCTGCGATAATAAAGGTGTTTCTCCAGGAAAAAAATATAGAAATAACACTTGCAATCAAAGGTCCTGCAAAAGAGGAAAAAGAAAAAAATGTACATATTACTCTTGAATGCTTGGAAGAAGTGTTTTCGGAAATTGTTTTTACAAGAGGACCTCTTAACATAGACAAGAAGAAACCCATCCCGCCGTAAAATGCAATTTTAAGCACAGGAATAGGTAGGGTTGAAAAAAGAATACTTGAGATACCGCATAAAACCATTCCGCAGACAATCATTTTTTTAGGTTTTACAATATCGCCTATCAAGCCATTTATAAGCTGTCCTACTGCATATAAAAGCATATATGCCGAGCCTAACAGACCTAAGAATTCTTTTGTAAAAACACCCGTTCTTAATATTTCAGGAGAAGTAACGCTTAAGATATTTGCCATATAGTATCTTACAAGGTAAGCACTGATGCAGGTAATACCTATTTGTATTGTTTTAATAAAATCTTTATTATTTTGCTTCATTCTGATGACCCCTCTTGAATAAATATAAATCTTTTGTTATAATACCACAAGAGGTAAAAATGTCAAGAAAGTTCATAAAAAAGAGAAAAACTCAAAAAGTCTCAAACTGGAGGACATGACTATGTATCGGAAAGAAAGAGTAGATAAAATACTTAGTATATTAAGAGATAACGGATATGTTAATGTAAAATATTTGTGTGATGAAATAGGCTATAGCAAGGCAACCATTAACCGAGATCTTAATTTTATGGAGAAACAAAAGCTTATTGTCAGAAACTATGGCGGAGTGGAAATCAAGGAAAACAAAGGTGTAACACTGGCGTTTCGATATCATAAAATGAGAAGGGAAAAAAAGAATATCTGCAAAGCGGCTGCAGAGCTTGTAAATGATGGGGATGTTATATTTATTGATTCATCTTCGACAACGGAATTTATGGCGTATTACATTGTAGAGAAAAAGGATATAACCGTTATTACAAATAATATGGCTGTTGTAACCTATCTGAGTGATTACAGTAACATTAAAACCATCTGTCTTGGTGGCGAAATAGTCGAAGCACCCTCAATGCTTGGCGGAGATTTGTGTGTCAAAAATGCCTTGAGCTATAAGGCAGACAAGTTTTTCTTTTCTACCCGTGGAATAAATGAAAACGGTGAAATCGGCTGCGGTCCGACTTATCAGCTTCTTTTAACCGTAATGGCTGAAAATTCCCAAAAAAATATATATCTCATAGATAATACTAAAATCAATGTACCCTTTGAAAATGTAATCATGAACGCCTGGAATACCGATGTCATTATAAGCGACTATGATTTCAGTGATTCATTTAAAGAAAAATGCAAGAAAACGCAATTTATTAAAGTGAATTAAAGGAAGACTATATACAACTTTATTTAATTTTTACTCGTGTCAAGTCCATACAATTTAAAACATTAGTTTGCCGATTTTGATATTTACATATACTATCGGGAGCGAGAAAATCCAGTATTCTCGCGGGTTCTAAGGAATTTTGTTTAAGAAAAAACAGCGAAAAATATGGGCAGAAAATAGTAGGTCCTAATACGAGCTTGCGAGTATCAAGGTTCTCCGAAATATAGAAATCTTTGATTTCGTTATATTTCGTGATGGTTCTTATTATTCACTGTTCTCCTGACTTGACACGAGTAAGAGTTATGTCGTGTGTTATTGATAATTAAGAAACGGAGAAAATTTTATGGCATGGTACGATGAAGCAATATTTTATCACATATATCCACTAGGAATGACAGGTGCACCAAAGAGAAATAGTTATAACGTGACAGAACATAGATTAAATAACTTGCTTCCTTTTGTTTCACAAATAAAGAAGATTGGATGCAATGCACTCTATATCGGACCTCTTTTTGAGTCTGTCGGGCACGGATATGAAACCACGGATTATATGAAGGTTGATGCAAGGCTTGGTATAAATGAAGATTTAACAGCATTTGTCACTGAGTGTCACAAACAGGGAATAAGGGTGGTTCTGGATGGTGTGTTTAATCATACGGGTCGCGACTTTTTTGCTTTTAAAGACCTTGTAAAAAATAGAGAATCTTCAAAGTACAAAGATTGGTACTGTAACGTTAATTTTAATGGAAATAACGAATATAATGACGGATTTTCTTATGATAGCTGGGGAGGCTATAATTTACTGGCAAGACTAAATCAGCACAACGATGAGGTGCGAAAGTATATCTGTAATGTAATTCATTTTTGGGTTGAGAAATTTGATATTGACGGTATTCGCCTTGATGCTGCAGACGTATTGGATTTTAGCTATATGCATTTATTACGGCAAGTAGCAAATGAAGTAAAAGATGATTTTTGGCTTTTGGGCGAGGTTATACACGGTGATTATATCCGTTGGGTGAATAAAGAAACACTACATGCTGTTACAAACTATCATTTGCACAAGGCTCTATATTCCGGTCATAATGACCATAACTATTTCGAGATTGCTCATACTGTCAAAAGGTTGTATGAAATGGGCGGAAACTCTCCCGATGGTTTGAAATTATATAATTTTGCAGATAATCATGATGTTGAACGAATTTATACTAAATTAAATGAAAAAAGCCATTTTGTACCGGTTCATATTTTGTTGTATACTCTTCCGGGTATCCCGTCAGTCTATTATGGTTCTGAATTTGGCATTGAAGGTAAGAAGGAGCTTGGTTCTGATGATTCTTTGAGACCGGCTGTTTCTTTTGAAGAGTATATCGCTAAAACTGAAAATAATGATTATATAAAACTTATTTCAAGACTAGGGAAAATACGGAATGAAACGAAAGCACTGTCTTACGGAAGTTATCGGGAACTGTTTTTAACAAACTGTCAATATGCTTTCGAAAGAGTGTATGATGGGCAAACCGTAATTGTTACAGTAAATAATAGTGAAAATGATTTTGAAATGACTATTCATACTCAGGTGACAGGAGAATTTGTTGGTGGATTATCCGGAAAACATGTACCTGTGAAAGACGGATGCATTACTGTTAATGTAAAAGCAAATTCAGGAGAAATATGGTTGCCTGTTTCCCGGGAGGATAAAAACATACAACCTATTGACCTACGAATTACTGAACATATAGATAATAAATTACAAAGTGATATGCCGGCTGAAACAAATAAAGAGGAAGAGCAAGCTGCAGTAGAAAAAGCCTACACAACAACTCTTGCTAAAATCTATGATGAAATGTCTGTAAAAGAGCTTCAGGAAGCAATCTTGGAAAGAATGAGAAGTAACGGACCTATTACGGAGCAGATGAAAAAAGATGTTTATGAAAATGTGTATCACAATTCTTTGGTGACGTGGATAAAAAGCTTTAACTGATATGACATTTCAGGAGAAAAAATATGAGTGGTATTGACAAATTATACATTAGAAAAGAACTTAAAAATTATCCTTATGAAATAGAAGTAAGAGATTGCGTAACCTCGACTAACAGTATTTTGAAAGATGCAGCAAAGGCGGGAAAAAAAGCTTTCAGCGTACTTATTGCTTCTTCGCAGACTGAAGGCCGGGGAAGAGTTGGACGTAGCTTCTATTCGCCTGATGAAAGCGGACTTTATATGTCTTTATTATTAAGGCCTGAAGACGGTATAAACCCTCTCAGGATAACGACTGATGCGGCAGTTGCAGTGGCAATTGCACTTGAAAAGCTTTCGGGGAAAGAAACCGGAATTAAATGGGTAAATGATATTTACATCAATGAAAGAAAAGTTTGCGGTATTCTTACAGAAGCATCTTTTAGTGGCGGTGGATACGTGATCCTTGGTATAGGGATAAATGTGCTTGAGCCTGCAGAAGGTTTTCCGGAGGATATAAAAATGCGTGCAGGAAGCGTTTTTTCGAAAAATAATAAGTATCTTCGTGAAAAAGTTGCGGTACAAATTCTCAAAGAAATTAATTGTAAAAGAAGTGATGAAGAAGTTCTTGAAGAATATCGCAATCGTTCTGTTGTAACAGGGCAAAAAATTGATGTAATAAAAAACGGAACTGTTGAAAGAGCTGTTGCAATGGCAATAAATAATGATTTTTCTCTTTTGATAAAAAAAGAAGATGGCAGCATTGAAAATCTTAATTCCGGTGATATAAGTATTCGTATTTGAGTGGTACGATGTGGTTTTTATAAAGCTTTTTTGTTCGAAATTAAAATGTATCACAATCGGTGAAAATAAAAATGCATTTTTTATGAATTGTTGGAAAATATATATTGTGAAAGGATTGTGATAATATGATAGAAACAGATACAATAAAGCTTCTGCGTGAATGTGATGCCGGAGTTAAAATGGGGATATCTTCAATTGGCGATGTTATTGATAATGTCAACAGCGATAAATTGAAAAACTATCTTTCAGAATGTAAAGAGGAGCATGAAAAACTTGACAGGGAAATTCAGGTGCTTCTTGATGAATATCATGACGATGGCAAGGAACCTGCGGTTATGGCTAAAGGAATGTCCTGGTTGAAGACAAATGTCAAGCTTGCAATTAATGAGTCTGATTTTACAATTGCAGACCTTATTACAGACGGTTGTGATATGGGTGTAAAATCGCTTAACAAATATCTTAATCAATATGAAGGTGCTGATGAAGTTTCAAAAGATATTGCAAAGCGTCTTATAAACCTGGAAGAAAAGCTGGAAACGGATATAAGAAGCTTTTTGTAAAATTCAAGGAGATTAATATAAAAATTACAAGTATATATATAGTTAAGAATTATTGACTTTTTTTCTTTCATATTGTATACTCATAGTCGAAGTTGATTTTGACGAAAAAAGGAGAAACAATATGAAAAAAGTTATTGCGATTGTATTAGTGCTTATTTTAATTTTTTCTTTTGCTGCTTGCTCAAAAAAATCGGAAGAGAAAGTAGACAGTGAAACAGAGGTTCAGGAAACTGTTTCAGACAAAAATGATGTAAAAGAGGAATTGGAATCAGAAAAAGAAGAAAACTCCAAGGATATGGTTAATGCTGAAAAGGACGAAGTAAAACCAGGCACAACGACGAAGCCAGGTACAACAAAGCCTGAGACAACGACAAAACCTGAGACAACGACAAAGCCGGAGACAACAACAAAGCCGGAGACAACGACAAAGCCTGAGACAACAACAAAGCCTGAGACAACGACAAAACCTGAGACAACGACAAAGCCTGAGACAACGACAAAGCCTGAGACAACGACAAAACCTGAGACAACAACCAAGCCTGAGGCAATCGAAAAACCATCAGAAAACAAAAAACCGACTAACGAGATTGATCCTGAACCGGAACAGGAGGTTAAAACTTTAGGAAACACATTGCTCTCGGAGTTTAAGTCAAATGCAGGAAATGGAAGTGCTCTTGATATTGCTGAAAAGCTTGCATCCAGCAGTGCTGTAAGTGCTCTTTCGTTGGTGCCTATGGAAGTAGAACCGGGATTGCTTAATGGTTTCGATAATACAGAAATAACTGATTTCGAAGAAGGTGTAATGTTTGCTCCGATGATTGGAACGATTCCTTTTGTTGGATATGTGTTTTCATTAGCGGATGGTGCGGATGCTAATGCCTTCATAAAGAAGCTTGAATCAGCTGCAAATCTGAGATGGAATATATGCACTACTGCAGATGAAATGATTTCGGGAAGTCAAGGAAATAAAGTTTTCTTCGTGATGTGCCCTGAGAAAATAGAAGAATAATAACAGAAACAAAAAACATTATTAAAGAAGAAATATTTTTATTTAATAAAAATTATACTTTTTTAGTGTTATTAGTTTTAGAACATGGCGTTGTAAATCATATTACAACGCCAGTTTAATGTAAGGAGACTAATTATGGTTTTTTCAAGTATACCATTCGTATATTATTTTTTGCCGGTGGTAATATTACTTTATTTTATGGTACCTAAATCACTAAAAAATACTGTTCTTCTTTTTTCAAGTTTGTTTTTCTATGGATGGGGAGAGCCTGAATATGTATTTTTGATGATTGCGTCTGTTGCGGTTAATTATATACTTGGTGTATTAATTGAAAAATTCAGACATAATCTGTTATCTAAATTATTCCTTGGGATTTCTATTATGTTTTCTTTGGGAATGTTGGGCTATTTTAAATACGCCGATTTTTTTATTGAAAATTTCAGTGCTCTTACAGGATTTAGAATTGAAACACTTAAGATTGCATTGCCGATAGGTATAAGCTTTTACACTTTTCAGATACTCAGCTATACTATAGATGTTTATCGCGGTAATGTAAAAGCTCAGCGAAATATTATTTCACTGGGTACGTATATTTCACTTTTTCCGCAACTAATTGCAGGTCCTATAGTTCGTTACAGCGATATTGAAAAACAACTTTCTGCCAGGACTCATACTTTTGAAAAAGCAGCTACGGGAATACGCAGATTTATAATTGGATTTTCTAAAAAAATTATTCTTGCAAATACTTTTGGAGAATTATGTGCTAATTTTTATTCCTCGGATGAAAAAAGTGTCTTGTACCATTGGATTTTCGCTTTAGCATATATGTTGCAGGTATATTTTGATTTTTCGGGATACAGTGATATGGCGATTGGGTTGGGAAAAATATTCGGTTTCGATTTTTGTGAAAATTTCCGTTATCCATTTGTTTCATCAAGTATAAGTGAATTTTGGAGAAGATGGCATATTTCACTTGGGTCCTGGTTCCGTGATTATGTATATATTCCAATGGGAGGTAACCGCGTAGGAAAATTCCGCTTTTTTGTAAATATATTTACGGTTTGGTTTCTTACGGGATTCTGGCATGGAGCCGAGTGGAATTTTATCATATGGGGATTGTATTTTGCGGTATTGTTGATTGTTGAAAAGTTCTTTCTGTCAAAATTTCTTGGAAATACCAATGTAATTAAACATATTTATGTTCTGTTCTTTACTGCAGTAAGCTTTGTCATATTCAGTGCATCGGGATTGAACGAGGCAATAAAGTCAGTAGGAGGACTTTTCGGTGCAGGCGGCATCCCACTTATAGGTAGTGATGTATGGTTTGTGCTGAATAATTACGGATTTACATTGTGTATTGGAATACTTGCAGCGACTCCGCTTTTTGTCAAAATAAGGGAAGTTTTATTAAAAAGAAAAATGCTTGAGAAACTTATTGCGTTTGCAGAAATTCCTTTTCTTACTGCACTACTTTTGGTTTCTACAGGTTTTTTAGCTGACGGAACTTTTAATCCGTTTTTGTATTTCAGATTTTAATCAGTGGAGGTAAACATATGAATAAGAAAAGCAGCGTTGTAATGGTTATCTTTTTTTCCTTATTATTGTTTTCTTTATCAGCTATGTGTTATTTTTCTCCTGATAAAGAATATACAGACAGTGAAAGGCGTTTGCTGGCAACTTTTCCGGTTTTAAACAGTGAAACGCTGGTTAATGGGGAATTTGTAGGCGAATTTGAAAAATACTCTGCAGATCAATTTCCTTTCAGGGATACATTTAGAACTGTGAAAGCTACATTTTTAAAATATGTACTCAATAAAAAAGAAAACAATGGGTTATTTGTTTCCGACGGACATATATCCAAGCTTGACGGAGAATTGAATGAAAATATGCTTGATTATGCCGTTAAGCTATTTCGTAATATTTATGAAAAGAATATTAAAGATAAAAATTCAAAAGTTTATTTATCAGTAGTTCCTGATAAAAATAATTATATCGGAAACGGCTATCCGACGGTTGATTATGCTGAAATAGAAAATTTTATGAAGGAAAAAACGTCTGATTATATGACATTTATTCCGATAGCGGAGGCTTTGTCGGCTGATGATTATTACAAAACAGATTCTCACTGGAAACAAGAAAATCTTGGCGGTGTTGTACAGATTCTTTCTGAAAAGATGGGCGTCGATACGAATGCAACGTATTCAGTTAAAACGCTTAATAATCCGTTTTACGGAGTTTATGCCGGTCAAAGTGCCTTGTCGGTAAACCCGGATAAAATAAAGTACCTGACAAACGATGTTCTTGAAAACAGTATTGTAACATATTATGACACCGGAAAACCGGAAAAAGGTGAGTTATATGATATGAAAAAGGCCTACGGAAAAGACCCTTATGAAATGTTTCTTTCAGGGGCGAAACCGCTTGTAACAATTGAAAATCCGAAGGCCGATACAAAAAAAGAGCTGATAATGTTTCGTGATTCATTCGGAAGCAGTCTTGCACCGCTTCTTATAGAAGGATATAAAAAAATTACAATTGTCGATATCAGGTATGTTCAAAGTGCGTTTTTGAGTAACTTTATAGATTTTGATAACAGTGATATTCTTTTTATCTACAGCACAGCAATTCTTAATAACAGTCTTTCAATGAAATAATATCATGCACACACTAAAAGTTTATTCAGATTTGTTTGGTTCAGTTATTATTATAAAAAAAAGAAAATAATACTTGAAAAAGATTTCCATTTATGTTATCATTTTAATGAAGTTGTATAAGTGTTTAATTATATTGACATAAAGGGAAGGGATTTTTTATGACAAAACGTATTTTGAGCATTTTCACAGTAATTATGATGCTCATATCTTGCTTTGCATTTGTGGCAAATGCTGAAGATACAAGATATGAGGGCATTAAGTATTTTCAGAGTGCTGAAGATATGCTTGCTGAGTTAAATGCTGATTCAGATGCTACAAACATCAGTATGTGGGATTATGAGGATAGGGTAAGACAGCAGGAAGCTATTAATGCTTCTGCGGATAAGTTCAGTGCTGATTTTGAAGGCACAGGTCTTGCTGCTAAATGGGATGCATACTGCGACAGAGTGCTTACCCGTGACAGTAACGGAAATATTATTAACTATTTTAAAATGCTTGACATCTATAATACAGATGATGCTTCGCTTTCAGCAGAGCTTCTTGCCGTGAAAACTGAGTTTAAGTCAAGATACGAGGCTGAAGCATATAATGTAGCAGGTCTCAGTCTTAAGGATTCTTTTGTTAAGCTTGATGACTTCACTTACCAGATGGGAATTACAATCTCTCATCACAGAGCTGCTCTCGATGCATATACTCTTTCAGAAGATAAGAAGACTGAATATATGCTTAAGGGTACAAAGGCCCTTTATCAGATTGCATTCCAGAAAACAAAAGATGAGATGAGTGCTGCTTTCAATACAAGTTTTCTTGGTGATGACGAAGGAAAGAAGCTTATAGCTGTTATGTACGGAAAGGCTCTTACTTCAGAGCTTGCAAAGGATGATATCTCAAGTGTACTTATCAGCTACGTAAATGAAAATTTTGCTGATGTAAAAAAAGGCTTCGGTGAGATGATTAAAGCTACATATGGAGCAAACACAGAAAAAGCAATCTTTGATTTCCTTAAGAAAAATGTGGTAAATGCTTATGATTCATCTGCTGAAAATGATGCTAAGGCTGATATAAAGATGCTTTTCGGTGATCCTTCAGTGCAGGATGATAAAGGTGCACTTCAGCTTATGTTTGAAATAATGGAAGCTGGCAATTCAGCTGATTTTGGCATGATTAACACTTGGTTTAATCTTTTCCTCAGACAGCACACACAGCTTGTTGTAAGCGGCACAGAAGCTAAAACTCTTGGTGCAGGTGTTGATGCAGAGGCGAATCGTGTTGTTATTAAAAACAACTATTCAACATCTTTTGTTGCAAAGAATCTTGACCGCTATGGCATAGCTGCGGATACAAGCTTCCTTGCTCTTGGCTCAGATTGGCTTGATTTGAAAGTTTATAATGAAGACCATACAGTAAATTCGTTCGTTACATATTCAAAAGAAAATTCCAGATTTTACGTAAAATATGATGCAGGTAAGCCTTCTGTTTATACAGGATATGTTCAGCTTGTGCGTAATGACGGAACATATATTGAAACATATCCCGTTGAAATATCTAACACAAGAGTTTCTAATAATCCTCCCAGCGGAAGCGGAAAGAAGCCTTCCGTCAAATTTGAAACATTTGGCGGTACAGAATTTGAAGATGAGTTTTACAAAAATGGAAGCGTTGTTGATATTACAAAGGTTCCGGTAAGAGAAGGATATCTTTTTGAAGGTTGGTACTACGATGCTGAATTCCAAAAGCCTGCTACTGATTTTGTAATCAAGGGTGATGTTGTCCTTTACGCTAAGTGGGTTAAGGATAACGGTGTTGCAGGCGGTAGTTATCCTACTCCTGATTCACTTAACGGTGAAGACCATTTTGCTTATGTAATCGGTTATCCCGACGGCTTTGTTCGTCCGGAAAATAATATCACAAGAGCAGAAGTAGCTACCATGTTCTTCAGACTTCTGAAGGATGATGTAAGAGATGCAAATCTTTCAGAAACTAATCAGTTTACTGATGTTCCTGATTTTGAATGGTTTAATACGTCTGTATCCACTCTTGTTAAATTGGGAATAGTAAACGGAAGAACAGAAACTGAATTTGCTCCTAATGAACCTATTACACGTGCCGAATTTGCAACAATATGTGCTAGATTTGATGATTCAGATTACTCTGTTACAGATAATTTTACAGATATAGCAGAACATTGGGCTGTAAGTTATATCAGAGAATCGGCAGCACGCGGATGGATAAAAGGTTACGAAGACAATACTTTCAGACCTGACAGACTTATTACAAGAGCTGAAACAATGACCTTGATTAACAGAGTACTTAATCGTGCTCCCGAGACATCTGACGATTTCTGCGAGGGTATGATTGAATGGAAAGACAATCTTGAAAGCGATTGGTATTACATTGCTGTTCAGGAAGCTACCAACTCTCATGGATACGAGAAGAAGAACAATGTATATGAGAAGTGGTCAGGCATCGAAAAATCTATAGACTGGACACAATATCAATAATATTATTTGAATTCAAGCCGCTTTTTACTTGGTTAAAAAGCGGCTGATTTCTTAAAAATAATTATTTTATTCAGACAGTTTATGTCAAAAGCTTTTGTTGACTTTTTATTTTGAAATGTATATGATAATGATAGGTGGGAAGGCATGCTCAAAAAGGTTATTCTGTGGTTTCTTGTTATAGGATGCATGAGTTTGATTTTTTTGTTTTCATCTCAGGAAGCTCCGGAATCAAAAGAAACGAGCTCAGGATTAATAACTGCTGTTGTAAGATTTTTTGATCGTGATTGCTCGATTAGCAAAACGGAGATGAATTCCATAAATAAAAAATTCACTTTTATTGTTCGAAAAGGTGCTCATTTTTCTATATACGCTCTTTTGGGATGTTTCATCTTACTTTTGTTAAATGAGTATAAAATTTATAGTACAAATAGTGTTTTTATTGCATCGCTTATTTCTCTGATTTATGCGTGCAGCGATGAAATTCATCAGAGATTCGTTGCAGGAAGGTCGGGAGAGTTAAGAGACGTTATAATAGATTTTGTCGGAGCTATTATAGGATGTTTGATAACTGTAATTTTAAAATTAATATTTAGGAGGAAGAAGAATGGATTATATTAAAATTTACAATGAATGGAAATCCTTTGAAGGGTTGGATATGGAGTTAAAGAAAGAACTTCAGGATATTAATGAAAACATGTCTGAAATTGAGGAAAGATTTCATAAATCACTTGACTTTGGTACGGCAGGACTTCGTGGTATTATAGGTGCGGGAACAAACAGAATGAATATATATACTGTAGGTCAGGCAACACAGGGGCTGGCGGAATATATTAAGAAAAACGGAGACCGTGATAAAGGCGTTGTAATTGCCTATGATTCAAGGATTATGAGCCAGGAATTTGCACTCGAAGCTGCGAAAATTCTTTGTGCTAATGAAATAAAAGTTTACTTGTTTGACTCTCTTCGTCCTACGCCTGAACTTAGCTTTTCAGTAAGACATCTTGGTTGTACTGCAGGTATCGTAATTACTGCAAGTCATAACCCTGCAAAATATAACGGTTATAAAGTTTACGGGGATGACGGTGCACAGATGTCTCCCGAAGCTGCAAATGCAGTGACTGAAGAAATAAGAAGTATAGATATGCTTCGAGGGGTAAAAACAATAGATGAAAAGGATGCCATAGCTTCCGGTCTGCTTAATTATATCGGTGAAGAGGTGGATGAAGCTTATCTTAATTGTGTTTTTGAAAGACGTGTGAATCCTGGTGCGATATCTGCTGTTGCAGATGATTTTACTGTTGTATATACACCTTTTCACGGAAGCGGCAATATGCTTGTCAGAAAAATTTTAGAGAGGTGCGGACTTAAAAAACTTATAGTTGTAAAAGAACAGGAAATGCCGGACGGCAGATTCCCAACAGTAAAAAGCCCTAATCCTGAAGATAAAGAAGGATTTGATCTTGCAATTGAACTTGCAAAAAAGAATGACACAGATCTTATTATAGGTACTGATCCCGATAGTGACCGTGTAGGTATTGTTGTGAGAAATGGTGAAGGAGAATATGTAACCTTTACCGGAAATCAGGTCGGAGCTCTTTTAACTGATTATATCCTTTCACAACACAAAGCTGAAGGAACTATGCCGGAAAACCCTGTAGTTATAAAATCTGTTGTATCTACAGAAATGATTCGCCCTATTGCAGAATATTATGGGGTGGAAATGGTAGAGGTTCTCACCGGATTTAAGTTTATCGGTGAGAAGATAAAAGAATACGAAGAAAATAATTCACATAGCTATGTGTTCGGTTTTGAAGAAAGCTATGGCTATTTAAGCGGCACTTATGCAAGAGATAAAGATGCAGTTGTTGCCTCAATGCTTATTGTTGAAATGGCGGCTTGGTATAAGTCAAAGAATATGACTTTGTTTGATGCCATGGATGCTATGTATAAAAAATACGGCTATTTTATTGAGAAGGGAATAAGTATTGTTGAGGAAGGCGTGGATGGTCCGGAGCGTATAGCGAAGATGATAAATAATGTGCGTAATAACTGTCCTGAAATGCTTGGAGGTCTTTCAGTGGATGCTGTACGGGACTATACAACAGGTATTATCAAGTATAAAGATGGAAGTACATCTGATATAAATCAGCCTAAAAATAATATGCTCTATCTTGAACTTGAGAATAAAACAGGTTGGATAGCGATTCGTCCAAGTGGTACTGAGCCAAAACTTAAACTCTATTTTGGATATACAAATAAAAATAAAAAGGTTACAGAAGATACTATTAATGCATTAATGCTTGATACAGAAGAAAAAATAAGAAACTAATATTTGATTGGGTGTGGCAAACATAATTATTTTGCTATACCCAATTTTTGTTGCAATAGATAAGCTACTATTGTATTTTATCTGTTATATTGACATAATTTGCAAAAGAATGTATAATTAACGGGTAAAATTTATTAGGAGTGAAAATGATGAAATGTGAAAATTGTCAAAAAGACATTAGCATAGATTCAACCAAGTGCCCGTATTGTGGCTCTTACCAAACCGATAATAAAGATTCGGATGCAACCGCTGAAATAAAAGCTGATATGAATTCCATTTCCGATGCCGATGCAGGCAATCTTACAAGAGATTTTGAAAATAGTTCATACTGCGCCAGGTGCGGAAAACCTGTTCATTATGGGTATACTTTGTGCCCGCAATGCACAAGTTATGTCAACGGTAGAACAAGTAAAGAGGAGATGAGAAAGCAAAAAGACAATTCTTTGACTCCTGTTATTCTGATTTTTCTGATAGTTGCAGTTTCTGTTATGCTATTAACTGTTTCAGCGTGCATAATGTTTTTAAATATGGGAAACAACGATGCTGCATCACAGAATACACAAGAGCCCGTGGCTGATGCATATTTAAACGTTGCGAATATGCAGGGAAATACGGGGGCTGCTGAAAGCACTGATAAAAAAGAAAAGAAGTATTCCATAGGATATCCACTAAGTTCAAATCATATTATGACATGGCACGAAGCTGCATCAGATGCTCAAAGCAAAGGCGGATATCTTGCTTGCCCTAATTCTCAGGAAGAGTTTAATGAAATCTGCAGAAAAGCAGATGAAGCCGGTTTTTATATAATATGGCTTGGTGCTGAAAGAAGTGTTGGTCAGTCATGGAACAGTGTTAATTGGTATAATGGAAGTCCGATGCTTTATACCAATTGGTTCACCGGAAAAATCAGTGAACCATCCTACACGGACAATGGACGAGATGAACTTTATCTTACTGCTTGTAAAAGAAATGGCGTTTGGGGATACAATGATTCGCCGAGTAATATCGAATATGCATTTAAAACAAGCGAATACGCACATCGTGTTGGTTATATTTTAGAAAGGGACGAGTAATTGATGAAGAAGACGCTATGTTATATTACGTTGATAACAATAATTATATTTGTGCTTTCGGGATGTGAATTCTTTTTAAAAAATCAATCTCCGCAAGAAATTTACGAAAATGAAAAAATTAAAATCAAAGAAATTGCCACAGAGGAGTCTTCGGTTGATAAGGTCAGCGAAATTATAGGTGAACTGACTTTAGAAGAAAAAATCTATCAGATGATGTTTGTTACTCCTGAAAGCTTAACTGGTGTCGATGTGGTAGTACAGGCGGGTGAAACATCACAGGAAGCCATAAAAAATAAACCTGTCGGCGGAATAATATATTTTGGTCAGAACCTTGTAGAACGTGAGCAGACTGTTCAAATGATAAAAAATATGCAAGGTTATTCAAAAATTCCACTGTTTATAAGTGTTGACGAAGAAGGGGGGCTTGTGTCACGCCTTGGCTCAAATCCTCTTATGGAAACAACAAAACATCCTCCGATGGCGGAAATAGGTGCAACAAAAGAGCCGGATAAAGCCTACAAGGTTGGAGAAGTTTTGGCAAATGATTTAAAAGCAATTGGTTTTAATGTTGATTTTGCTCCCGTTGCAGATGTCATTGTCAGTGAAAATAATGTGGAAACAGGAAACCGTTCCTTTGGAAATGATGCGGAAAATGTAGCGCTTATGGTTGAAAACCTTGTAAAGGGGCTTGACGAAAACGGAGTTTCTGCAACATTAAAACATTTTCCCGGAGCAGGTGCGACAACCACGGATTCTCATGACGGATTTTCAGATAATCCTCGTACTATCGAAGAACTCAGAAGTGTAGAATTTCTGCCCTTTATTTCAGGAATTAATGCAGGTGCTGATTTTGTAATGATTTCTCACATGACACTTACTAATGCTACTGAAGAAAAGCTACCGTGTTCAATGTCAGAGGAAGTTATTCAAGGGATGCTTATTGATGAACTTGGGTTTGGAGGTATAGTAATAACGGATTCTTTACAGATGGGAGCTATTACAGAACATTATTCTCCTGCTGAAATTGGTGTTATGGCTGTAAAAGCAGGTAATGATATGATTTTAATGCCGCAGGATTTAGCAGCTACTTATAAAGGAATAGAAGACGCTGTGAAAAGCGGGGAAATTTCGGAAGAACGTATTGATGAAAGTGTAAAAAAGATTATAAAACTGAAGATTGAAAAAGGTTTTTGGAAATAAAAAAGAATCTTAATATTTTCTATAGCAAAAAAGTGTCCCGATTTTAAAATTGTGGCACTTTTTTATTGCTATGTTGATTATTGTATGATAAAATAGTTAACATGGTAAAATTTACAAAAAAGAAAGGATGATTGCTTTGAAAAAACAAATATTAAGTTTTGTTCTTGCTGTAATGATGCTGTTTGCGTCACTTGTAATTCCTGCTTCTGCAGAAGTTTACGAAGATAAATTCAGCGACGGACTTTATTGGAGCCTGGATACAAAGACAGGTGTACTCACCATTTCGGGTGAGGGAAAGATGGATACAGAATACGGTGGTGAGCCGTGGCGTGATTATGACGGAATGTTCACTTCCGTTGTGATTGAAGAGGGTGTAACCTCTATTTCAAGGTATGCATTTGCAAAAATGTATGCAATCGAGTCGGTATCTATTCCTACAACTGTCAACAGTATCGGCTTCAATGCTTTTTCTCATCTTACAAGTCTTCAGTATGTTAATTACGCAGGTACTGAAGAAGCCTGGTCTAAAATTGACATCGATCTTAGTGGAGAAGGGCATGAAAACTTTTTAGATGCAAAATACACCTTCGAAAATAAAGAAGGCGGTCCTACAGATAAAGTTATCGTACAGATGAGTTTTGGCAGTGATACACGGTATGTTAACTATGGGTCTGACAAGTCTGTTTTAAACGATAAAATTTATGGCGTTGTCGAAGGTGACGACTATGCAACAGGCTTTGAAATTGAGTTTCTTACCGAGCCTGACTTCTATACACTTGGACCGCAGTCACTTACAATACGCCCTGTCCTTCCCGAAGGTTATGTTCTTGGAGAGGGCGTAGCAAGTACATATACATACAAGATTTATGTGAGATACGGCGGCTCAATGAACGGAACAGGCAGTTGGAGTATACAAAACGGTGAACTTGTTCTTTCAGGCTATGACTGTGCAATGCCAAACTATGACAACAGCGATTCTTCAACTAATAAAGTTCCGTGGTATGAATACCGCAGTCAGATTACGAGATTTTCTATGTATGGTTTTACATCATTGGGAACAGATGTTTTCGAAGGCACAAATATAGTAGCAGTATCAATTCCTGATGAGGTTACATCTATAAATGCCCGTGCTTTCAGAAATATGCCCTGTCTTGAAGCGGTATATTACAACGGTAATTCAAGCTTTACCTGTTACGGAGATTATATAACAAATTTATCAAATACACAGATTTACCTCTACGCTGATAAAGTGTATGCAGGTGAACATATAATTCCTGAAGGCATAAATTACATTAGCGATTATGCTTTTGCTGACAGTAATATAACTTCAGTAAAAATACCTTCAAGTGTTACCTATATTGGTGCAAACGCTTTTTCCGGTTGTGATAATCTCACTATTAAAGCAAAAGCCGGAAGCTATGCATATAATTATGCAAAAGAAAATGGCTTTAATCTGGTTACAGAAAAAGAAACATTGGTAAGGGTTATCTGGCCTGACGATATAGAAATATATCTTAATGAAGAATATGAACTGCCTGCCATTGCACATGCACTTACTTCGGCAAACACGTTGGTTGAACTTCCTGTAGCTTTCAATGGGAATACAAATGTTGCCACTGATGTAGTCGGAACAAGTACAATTTACGGTAGCCTTGTCTTGGGCGAAGACTTTGTTCTTGCAGACGGATATTCAACAGAATTTTCTATAGATATAAACGTTTTACCCTATGAAGGAAGCTGCGGTGATAACTTAACCTGGACATACGATGGAGAAGGAACTCTTACAATCACAGGCAGTGGGGAAATGGGCACACTTCCTGAATCTTTAAAGCAGTTCTATGAAGAAATTACTACCGTAAATCTTCCGGAAGGACTTACAAACATTTCCGATGATGCATTTTCAGGAATGACAGAACTTTCGGAAATTGATATTCCCGAAACAGTAACATCAATAGGTATATGTGCTTTTGCTGATACAAAGATTACATCATTACATGTACCTTCAAATGTGGAAGAAATTTCACCTGAAGCTTTTCTTGGTTCTTCCATTGAAGAATTTACAGTAAGCGCAGATAATCAGTATTTCTGTGCAGAAGACGGCGTTCTCTTTAATAAGGAAAAGACAGTTCTTGTTTGCTATCCTCCCTGTAAAGAAGGTGCAGAATACACAATTCCCGAAAGTGTTACAACAATTGAAATTTCTGCTTTCTTAGAATGTAAGTATCTTGAAAAGCTTAATATTGGTGAAAATGTAACAATGATGCAGGATTGCGGACTTGAGGACAGTGAGGTTCTTGTTGATGCACCTACAGGTAGCTACGCACTTGAGTATGCAAAGAATAACAATATCAAATACTATGAAAAACCTGTTCTCGTTGCAGATGAAACGAGCTGGGGTGTTACATGGAATCTTTATTCAGATGGAACTCTTGAGTTTATATGTGACGGAAAAATAAGCGATTACTGGTCTACAATGTGGGAAAAACAACAGGCTAATGTAACGACTATTAAAATCACAGAAGGCGTAACAAAACATAATAGTGATAAGGTTATATTCAGTAATTTCCCCAATGTTAAAACTGTATATATTCCATCTACCTTTACAGGAAAATATTTCATGTCAGGCTGTCCGTCTATAGAAACATTTGTTGTTGCAGAGGGAAATCCCAACTACTATGTAGGCGATGACGGAAACCTCTATTATAAGCAGTCAAACGGTTATAATTTCCTTGTGTACTGTACAAACCGTGCAAGTGATACATACACATTCCCTGAAGATATCAAAGGTGTTATGGGTGATGCATTTGTAGGTGTTCCGGAGCTTAAAACTATAAATCTGCATGCAAATATGACAGGATTGGATGAAAGATATCTTTCAATGCCCGCACTTCAGGCGTTTAATGTAGCTGAAGGAAATACATACTACGAAGCAGTTGATGGCATACTTTATTCAAAGGGTAAGAACAAGCTCTACAGAGTTCCCGTTTCTCATCCTGCGACAAGTATTACTTTGCCTGATACTGTAGTTTATATTGAAAACAGTGCATTTGAAAATTGTAAAAATCTTGTAAATGTGTCTATGTCAAATTCTGTGACAGACTTGGGTTACTACACATTCAGAAATGCATCGAATCTTGAATCAGTAAGACTTTCCGATAACATAACAAGCATTGGCGATGAATGCTTTATAGGATGCGAAAAGCTTTCGTCAGTTAACATTCCTTCAAAAACACAGTATATCCGGGAAAAAGTATTTGAAGGTTGTAAATCGTTTGGCGGAGAACTGGTTATTCCTGAAGGTGTAACGTGGATTGGAGCCGATGCTTTTGCAGAGACAGGTATTACATCAGTAACAATTCCGGGAACAGTAGAAAATTTACAGAATCGTATTTTCTATAACTGTGACTCTCTTGAAACAGCGATAATAGAAGAAGGCGTAACATACATATACGGTAATATTTTCTGTTACTGCGATAACCTTAAAAACGTAACGCTTCCCACATCGCTTACAAGACTTGGAGAGGGCGTTTTTAAAGAATGTACAGGGCTTGAAACAATTACAATTCCTTCAGCATCTATAGGATTTGAAGCATTTAAAAATTGTGAGTCCCTTAAAACTGTTGTTCTCGGAAACGGTGTAACATCAATTGCAAGAGAAGCATTCTATAATTGTCAGAATCTTGAAACAATAAACCTTCCCGAAGGTCTTACAAGAATAGAAAACAATGCTTTCAACAGCTGCGGAATTAAAGAAATTACAATTCCTTCAACTGTTACATATATGACAAATTATATGTTTAACGGATGTCAGGAGCTTGAAAGAATTACAATTAATTCTAATGCTGATATTCCTGCAAATGCATTTACGGGACTTGGATCATTATATTATCTTACTATAAATGGCAGTCCTTCAAATATTGCGGCTAATGCATTTAAAAACTGTGACGCACTCAAAGAAATTAATATTCCGTCAAGCGTTACAGATTTCAATGCATCTGCATTCTATAGTTGTGATGATCTTGAAATTGTAAGACTTAACGAAGGTACTACAACAATTTCAGGTGCATTTACAGGGTGCAGTGGACTTAAGTACATTTATATTCCTGACAGCGTCACTTCCATTGCTGATGGATGTTTCTCTGCTTGTCCCGATGTGACAATTGTTGCAAATAAGGACACCTATGCAGAAACTTATGCAAAAGAAAACAACATCAACTTTGAAGTAATAAAGGTTAAAATTGTTAAAATAGACCAGTATGAGTATATCCGCGAATATTACGAAATGAATGTAGGAAGTTACATCTACATTCCTCACGGACGACTTATTGCTACAACAGAAAAGGGTGACCTTATCTATGTGAATGTAACCCTTAGTGAAGAAATGGATACAAGCTATGCTCATATACAGGAAATCCTTGTAACTGTAGAAGTTCCTTACGGGTACGAGCTTGCAGGTGGTATAAGAGAATCCTTCACTATTATTGTTGAAACCATAGCGACATCCGTTTCCGGTGATTGCGGAAAAACAAAGGAAGATAACGTAGCGTGGACAATTGAAAATACAATCCTTACAATCAGCGGTGAGGGTGAAATGGCAGATTATTCAACAGATAAGGGATGCGAAGCTCCCTGGAGTGGCTATGCCGAAGAAATTTCACTTGTTGTTATAGAAAACGGTGTAACAAACATTGGTGCCTATGCCTTTGCAGGTCTTTATAATACACAGCAGATATCAATCGGTAATACCGTATCTTCAATAGGTGAAGGTGCATTCACCGGGTCAGCCTTTGTTGATGTGACTCTTCCTCTGCTTGTAACCCGAATTCCAAATTATGCTTTTATGGATGCAAGTGTATCAAGTATTACTTTTAATGGTAAAATTACATACGTGGGTGATGGCGCCTTCTACGGTTGCAAAGGCTTCCGTTCAGTGACGTTTGCAGGTACTCAGGAAGAATGGAACAGTATTGTCTTTGACGGAAAAGGAAATGAATCTATCCAGTCTGCAAATGTCAAATTCAAGCTCCCGTCTACAGCGTCAGTGGCAACAGTTGACGAAAAAGCCGGCACGGTAACTCTTGATATAGCTCTTCCTCAGGCAGTGGTAGAGGAAGATACAGAGGCAAAAGTTCTTGTTGTCGGACTGGGGGCACAGGGATTTGAATCTATCGGCGATTACGAAATTGTAAGTAAAGATACAGAGCTTAACGACATTGTAATAAGCGATGCCGATGTTGAGCTTGTTAAAATCTTTATATGGGAGGAAGGCAACAGCTTAAGACCTCTCGCTGAACCTGAAGTAATAGCAATCCGCAAAAGCGGTAAATAAAATTTAAAAGCTGTATGAAAAAATGAATTACCCCATTTTGTACTGTCTGTGCAAAATGGGGTAATTCACAAAATTCATGCAGCTTTTGGTTTTACAAAATAATACAAATAAGACCACCGCTGCCCTCGTTAATAATCCGTGTAAGGGTTTCCTGCAGCTTGCCTCTGGCATCGTCGGGCATTTTATTAAGCTTTGTTTGCAATCCTTCATTTACAAGGTCGTGAAGAGATTTACCAAAAATATTTGACTCCCATATTTTTGTAGGCTCGCTCTCAAATTCTCCGAGAAGGTAATGAACAAGCTCTTCAGATTGTTTTTCGCTTCCGACAATGGGATTTACTTCGGTTTCAATGTCCGCCCTTATAAGGTGTATTGAGGGCGCACTGGCACGGAGTCGTACTCCGTAACGACCACCCTGACGGATTATTTCGGGTTCCTTCAATGTCAGCTCTTCAATTCCCGGAGAAACAATTCCATAGCCAGTCTGTCGTACCTGGTCAAGTGCATTTGAAATTTTATCGTATTCTCGCTTTGCTTTAGAAAGAGAGCAAAGCATAGATACGAGTTCTTCATCATTTGATATCTCAAGTCCGGTAGTTTCACCAAGAATATTATAAAATAAACCGTCGGGAGCATCTGCTGAAATAAGGGCGGTTCCTTTTCCGGGGGAAATATTTGCAACAAATGCGTTTTGAATATATTCGTTTTGCTTAAGCGGTTCCAAAACGGAGTCGATATGATTAATTTTCCGTATGTTACAAACCGCATCACGTACAGTCTGGTAAATTGATTGCTTAAGGTAATGCTCATGGGGCAGAGCATCAATCCAGCCGGGTAAATTAATTCCAAGTTCTTTAAGTGGAAATTCAAATAGTACACTTTTCATTATACTGTTTATGTCGTCAAGGTGCATATCTGCACAGGAGAAAAGGAATACAGGAACTTCATATTTCTTTTCAAGTTCTTTTTTCAGATTTATTGCCGCTTCACTTTCTGGCATTGCTGAGTTAAGCAGAATTATAAAAGGTTTATTTATCTTCTTTAGTTCTGAAACAACCCTTTCTTCTGCTGCGACATATTCGTAGCGGGGAATATCGCATATGCTACCGTCTGTTGTGATAACAAGTCCGATTGTGCTATGTTCTTTTATTACCTTTTCTGTTCCGATTTCTGCAGCTTTGTCAAAAGGAATATCTTCCTGGAACCAAGGGGTAGTAACCATTCGTGGTTCACCATCTTCAGTGTGCCCCTGAGCTCCGGTGACACAGTATCCTACGCAGTCAATCATCCTTACGTTAAAAGAAGTGTTGTCTGATACACTGATGTTAACTGCCTCGTTTGGAATGAATTTTGGCTCAGTGGTCATAATTGTTCTTCCTGCACCACTTTGCGGAAGCTCGTCAACTGTACGGTTTCGGATATGTTCGTTTTCAATATTGGGAAGAACCAACAAATCCATAAATCGCTTAATAAAAGTTGATTTGCCTGTCCTTACCGGGCCTACAACACCTATGTAGATATCTCCTTGTGTTCTTTGTGCAATGTCATTATATATGCTGTACTCTGCCATAACAATTCCTCCATATTTGTTTTTTGGTATATTGTATGAAGAACGTACGGGCTTTATTACAATGATATAGCTTACATCATTACTTTCTCTAATGAGTAATTGACTATTTTTTTTATTTGTGTTATAATTTTGAAGTATTTTAATAAAAGCACTTGAAAAGGAAAAAAGTATGAGTATTTTAAACGTAGAGAATGTAACGCACGGCTTTGGGGGTCGTGAAATTTTAGATAATGCATCATTTCGCCTTTTAAAAGGGGAACATATAGGACTTGTTGGTGCCAATGGTGAAGGTAAGTCAACTTTTCTAAATATTATAACGGGTAAGCTTTCGCCCGATTCAGGAAAAGTGGAGTGGTGTAAGCATATTACAACAGGATATCTTGACCAGTATTCTACACTCGAAAGAGGAAAAACTATCCGCGACGTGCTTCGGGATGCCTTTAAGTATCTTTCAGATTTAGAGACTGAAATGCTTTCTATTTATGATAAAATGGGTGATGCAACAGAAACTGAAATCCAGGATATGATGGAAGAAGTTGGTGAAATACAGGATATTCTTGACACATCAGGCTATTATATAATTGATTCTAAAATCAATGAATGTGCAAACGGCCTTGGACTTAATGAAATAGGTCTTGAGAGAGATGTTGCGGAGCTTTCAGGTGGTCAGAGAGCAAAAGTTTTATTAGCAAAACTTCTGCTTGAAAATCCGATGATACTTATTCTTGACGAGCCGACAAACTTCCTTGACGAAAACCACATTAACTGGCTGAAAAATTTTCTTCAGAATTATGAAAATGCGTTTATCCTTGTATCTCACGATATACCGTTTCTTAATGAGGTTGTAAATGTGATTTATCATATTGAAAATTGTGTTCTTACCCGCTATACAGGGGATTATAATGATTTTCAGAGAATGTATGAACTGAAAAAAAGACAGATTGAGCAGGCGTATAACAAGCAGCAGAAAGAAATTGCTGACCTTGAGGAATTTGTTGCTAAAAATAAAGCACGTGCCGCTACTGCAACGCTTGCCCGTTCAAGGCAACGCCAGCTTGATAAGATGGATATAATTACACTGGCTCCGGAAAAAGTGAAGCCATCGTTTTCTTTTAAGACTGCAAGAACTCCGGGAAGAGTAGTTATTGAAGCGAAAAACGTAGTGCTTGGATATAATGAGCCGCTTACCAGCCCTATAAATATGATTGTTGAACGTAACAAGAAAATTGCAGTCAAAGGAACTAACGGTATTGGAAAATCTACACTTATGAAAACACTTCTTGGTATAATTCCGCCTTATAGTGGTGAAGTAACAAGAGACCAGTTTTTACAGGAAGGATATTTTGAACAGGAGGAAGTTGCTTCTGATAAGACAGCACTTCAGGAAATATGGGACGAATATCCGTCTATGACAAACGCTGAGGTAAGAGCAGCACTTGCAAGATGCGGACTTACTACAGAGCATATAACGTCACTTGTAAAGGTGCTTTCAGGCGGTGAAAATGCGAAGGTAAGGCTGTGCCGACTTATGCTAAAGGAAGTGAATCTTCTTGTGCTTGACGAGCCTACAAACCATCTTGATGTTATGGCAAAGGATGAACTTAAAAGGGCAGTTTCAGAATTTCATGGGACAGTTCTTCTGGTAAGCCATGAACCTGAATTTTATGAAGATATAGTAGATGAAGTTATAAACCTTGAAAACGTATCTAATAAATGTATTTAATAAGGTGATTTAAATTGAAAAAAAGAAGAATTAAATTATCTGCAACACATTTGATACTACTTAGCTTCTTAGTGGCGATTTTCGCAGGAAGCATATTGCTTTCTCTTCCTATAAGCTCGGCAAGCGGAGAAGCAGTTGCGTATATTGACGCACTTTTTACTGCTACAACTGCAACGTGCGTTACAGGTCTTGTAACAGTTACTACGGCAACTACTTGGAGCTTTTTCGGACATATAGTAATTCTTATTCTAATACAAATAGGTGGCTTGGGAATAATCACTGTTCTTTCAGGGATTATGATAATTGCACGTAAGAGAATAGGTCTTAATAACAGAATTCTTATTCAGGATTCGTTTAATCTTGACAACTTGTCAGGGCTTGTAAAGTTCGTAAAAAAAGTTGTTATAGGTACAGTTATTGTTGAAACTGTCGGAGCACTTCTTTATATGATTGTTTTTGTTCCGCAGTTTGGATTAAAAGGCGTATGGATTGCTGTTTTTAATTCTGTTTCAGCATTTTGCAATGCGGGGATGGATATTATTTCAACCGACTCTATGTGTGGCTATTATAGCAATTTTATTGTGAGTTTTGTCACAATGTCGCTTGTTATCCTTGGTGGCATTGGTTTTATTGTATGGTGGGATGTAATAAGGATTGTGAAAGAAAAGAAAAAATTTTCACACCTCAGACTTCATTCAAAGATTGCAATTGTAACAACTTTAATTCTTATTTTTTGTGGTGCTGCAGCATTCTTTGTGTTCGAATACAATAACCCTCTTACAATGAAAAATTTTTCAATGTGGGATAAAATTCAGAATTCACTTTTCCAGTCAGTAACGATGCGAACGGCAGGTTTTGTGAGTATTCCTCAGGAATATCTTACAAATGCATCAAGTCTTACAGCACTTATTCTGATGTTTATAGGTGGTTCGCCTGTTGGTACGGCAGGCGGAGTGAAAACCGTTACTGTTGCGGTGCTTCTTATGGTTGCGGTTGCATCTGCAAAGGACAAAAAGGATGTCAGTATGTTTAACCGGAATATTTCTTTCTTTGCGGTTAAAAGAGCTGTTGCTGTATCAATGATTTCATTTTTTACAGTGTTTTTATCAGTTTTGCTTCTTTCAGTAGTGGAAAATGCTCCTATTGATACAATTCTTTACGAATGTGTAAGTGCAGCTGCAACGGTTGGTGCATCAAAGGGATTTACTTCTTCTATGAGCACTTTAGGAAAGATTATAATTATTTTAACAATGTACTTCGGAAGAGTTGGGCCTATTACTCTTTTTATTGCTTTCAGTAAAAAACGTGCAAGCGAAAATATTATAAAAAATCCTACTGAAGAGGTAAGCGTAGGTTAGTTTTGCAGGGACTGTAAATTAATATTATGCAATTTAAAGATAAGAGTTCAGGTTACTCGCTTTTGGTTAAAGGAGTTTGATAATATGATAAAAAAAACATACGCAGTGTTTGGACTTGGCAGATACGGATGTGCTGTTGCAACGGAGCTTGTGGAAAGCGGTGCGGAAGTTCTGGCGGTGGATATGGATGAGAGGCGTGTAGAGGAAATGGTTGAAGTCTTGCCTGTGTGCAAGTGTGCTGATGTAACTGAGCCTGATGTAATAAAAAAACTGGGGGTGTCAAATTGTGACACCGTGATAATTTCTTTCGCCAATAATTTTGAAGCAAGTATAATGGCGACAATGCTCTGTAAAGAAATTGGAGTAAAGGAAGTCGTTGTAAAATGCAGTAATGATATTCATAAAAAGCTTCTGGAAAAAGTAGGAGCTGATAAAATTGTTCAGCCTGAGCATGACTCAGGTGTGAGACTTGCAAAAAATCTTCTCAGTGCCGGCTTTGTTGACATTGCTCATATTTCTGAGAACATACTTGTTGTTGAGATTGAAGCCAAAGATGAGTGGATTGGAAAAAACCTTATTGAACTAGATTTAAGAAACAAATATTCTATGAATATTATTGCGGTTAAACAAAAAGGAAATACGACAATATCTTTTTCACCCAAAATGTGTGTGGAAAAAGATATGTTGTTTGTGGTTGTAGCGGAAAAGGAAAAACTCCAGAAACTAAACGGTAAAGGATGAGCTTAATGATATATGTAATGCAGATTGTAAATACTCACGGAGTAAGAGGCGAGGTGAAGGCACTCCATTTTACGGACGGTGAGATGTTTTTCAAGAAAGTCAAAACAGTCTATAAGGAAGACGGTACACCTGTGAAAATCAATTCCTGGAGATTTCAGAAGGGAGCTGTTCTTTTAAATCTTGAATCAGTAGACACTATGGAGCTTGCTGAAAAACTAAAATTCACGAAACTCTATGCAAAAAAAGAGGATTTACCGAAGCTTCCCAAAGGAGAATATTACTTTTTTGAGCTTATAGGTTTAAAAGTGATGCTTCCTGACGAAGAAGAACTTGGAGAAGTTACAGATGTGATTGAAAACAATGCATCCAATCTTCTTGAAATAAAGAAAACTGACGGTGAAAAGGTTCTAGTTCCGAACATCCCGGTATTTGTAAGTAAAGTAGATACGGATGACGGTAAGATTATTATTACACCGATTGAAGGGTTGATATGATGAAATTCAGTGTGCTTACACTTTTTCCTGAAATGCTTGGAGCACTTGGGGAAAGTATTATCGGAAGAGCTATAAAAAAGGGCATAATTGAAACTGAATATGTGAATATTCGTGATTATTCAAAAGATAAGCACAACCGCGTTGACGATTATCCTTACGGAGCCGGTGGCGGAATGGTCATGCAACCACAGCCAATATATGATGCCTATAAAAGTGTTGCGGGCGAAACTCGCCCATATGTGATTTATATGTCGCCTCAGGGGAATGTACTTAATCAGCATAAAGCAAAAGAGCTTGCCGGATATGAACATATTGTAATTCTTTGCGGACATTATGAGGGGGTTGATGAAAGAATAATAGAAGAAATAGTGGATGAGGAAATTTCTATAGGAGATTATGTTCTAACTGGTGGAGAACTTCCGGCAATGGTTCTTGTTGACACAGTTTCCCGCATGATAGAAGGCGTGCTTGACAGCCGGGAAACTGCAAGCATAGAGAGCCATTATAACGGTCTTTTAGAGTATCCGCAGTATACACGTCCACCTGAATTTATGGGACGGACAGTACCGGAAATTCTGATAAGCGGACATCATGCAAATATAGAAAAATGGAGAAGAGAACAAAGTCTTTTGCGAACGGCAAAAAAACGTCCTGATTTATTGAAAAAGGTGGAGTTGACACCCAAAGAGGTGCTATGGCTTAAGGAAAACGGTATAGAAATTTAAAAAATTGAACATAGTAAATATAATAGAATTTAAGGAGTGATATTAATGCTTAAAGGAATACCTTCAATTATTTCGCCTGAACTTTTAAAAATTCTGTGCGAGATGGGACACAGCGATATAATTGTAATTGCAGACGGTAACTTTCCAGCAGAAACAATCGGTAAAAATGCAAAGGTAATCCGTGCGGACGGACATGGTGTTCCAGAGCTTCTGGAAGCAATTCTTAAACTGTTTCCGCTTGATACGTATGTAGAAAAACCTGTATCACTGATGCAGGTAACTCCGGGAGATGCTGTTGAAACTCCGATTTGGGACATATACAAGGAAATTGTAAAAACAGAGGATGAACGCGGAGAAAGTGCATTCTGCGAAATAGAAAGATTTGAATTCTATGAAAAAGCGAAAAAGGCTTATGCTGTTATTGCAACGGGTGAAACCGCATTATACGCAAATATTATGCTTCAAAAAGGCGTTGTTATAAGGGAAAAATAATATAAAGAACACATCTAACTGAGTATTTTCTGTGGGATGTGTTTTTTGTAATTAAGATAGATAAAACGATAATTAAAAAATTCTTGAAAAGAACAATATTTTGGTCCTTTAGCAATATTTTGGTGCTTGTTTCATTGGAAAAATTATGTTATAATGTTAAAGTAAAATAGGATTTTTATAAAATTAAAAAAATAATTAAAATTCTCACATAAAATTTTTGAAAGAGGTGTATTTTGTGAACAAGATGAAAATTTTTACAAGCGTGCTGCTTACAGTCATTCTTGCTCTTGCAAATTTTTCTGCAATGGCAGTGTATGAGGAACAGATAATCTTCTCTGATGCGGTATATTATGACGCAGACGGAGTTACTGTTATTGACGGCCCTCAGAACGGCACTTTCTATGTTGAAGCTACTGCAGCTTATAGCGGAAGTGAGGAGCGAAGTGCTATGATGATGGCGGCTCTTTACGACAGTGAAACAGGTGAGATTAAGTCTATAGCGGTTTCTGATACAAAGGCAGTATGGCCCGGAGAAAGCGAACAGACTGTAAAAGTTAAACTTGAAAATGTTGAAAATATTGAAAGCCACACTTTTAACTGCTTTATGATTGATGACCTTATGCGTCATACTCCTCTTAATAACGGTGCTCCCGCAGTGCCGGGTGCGGTTACAAGTACAGGTGTTACAAAAACTACAGCCGACATTTCATGGGGTGCAGCTGAGGACGACTTTGATAATGTAGAAAGCTACTACGTTTATAAAAACGGTGGCCTTGTAGGTGAAACAACATCACTTGATTTCACAATTGACAACCTTCTCCGTAATTCTGAAAACGTATATTCAGTCCGTGCAAACGATGGGCAGCTTCTTTCGGAGGCAGCAAAATCGGCTCCTGTTAAAACGGAGGAAATAATAGATACTATCTTTGAATTTGAATTCCAGCACGGTAAGCTTTATACAGTCCCCGGCAGCGGACTTGCAGTTGCTATGGCATCAGGTGCACACGAATTCAGATACTGTGATACCGCATACGGAAGACGTTGTGCAGTAATTGGCGTCGGTAAAAATCCCGGATTTGCAGCAGCAGATCAGGAATATATTACAGAAGCTGATAATGAGCTTGTTTTTGAGCTTACATATTATGACCAGAATCCTGCCGGAAAGGCAAGCTCTGTTATTTATATGTATTCACAGACTGCCGAAAACAGCGGACTTGTCATTCCTAAGATTAAAAACCCCAACTATCATCCCATTTACAATAATACTGTTGCTGAAGAAGTTACACAGAACCTTGCAGCACAGAAAGTTACAAACACAGGTGTATGGAAGACTGCCGTTATAACTCTTACAAATGCCGGATTTGTTCCAGGTGGTGCGGCAGGTCAGCTTGGTAAGCAGTTCTACGTTCGTTCTTCTGCAGGTGATGTAGTCCTTTACTTTGCAAGCGGTAACCTTTATAAACTCCGGGATTACATTCCTATGAATCCCAATATGCAGGTAATTGACGGCGGACAGACAGTGTACGGTCTGGACTTTACACTTCCCGGTGGCTATGATGTAGCTTACACAATCGAAGAAATTGAAAATGTTAAATGCGTAGCGTCAACAGATGCAGGTAACCTTTCTTATAAGGTAACAGACCTTGATGTTAAGAATGCAGAAGCTGCAGTTCTTGAAGTTACATTCTATGATGACAATGCAGACGACATCCTCCACGTAGGAAGTCAGGAAATTAAGATGGACGGAAGCGGATGGAGAACTGTTATCCTTGATATGACAGGAGCAGAGCTGGGTGCAGACTTTGAAATCTATAAGGACAGCAATACAATGGTTTACCTTAAAGACCTTCAGGCTTACGTAAAATAATTTCCTTTACAAATTTTAAAGAAGGAGGAATGACAGTTGAAAAAACATTTTTCAATTATTGCGGTGTTTTTGTTTGTAGCTGCACTTGCAGTAGCAGGCGTTTTTAGTCCGTCGGAAGCTATGGCGGCAGACCACGTTATGTTTCAGGAAGTAATCGAAAAATCTGAAATTAAGTCGGAAGATAACGCCTACATACTTTTTACAAACGAGCCGAAAATGAATATGATGAGCTTTGAAGATGGCTCCGACGGCACTCGTTACGGAACAGAAACCTTTAACGAAAGAATTTATTTCGGTGATATTGAGGGCAGACAGGTTTGGAAAGAAAACTATCTTTATATGAGGTTTGACCCCTCGTTCTGTTCTCCCGAAGACAGTCTTTTCAAGGTGGAAATTGACTACTGGGACTACTCGGGTATAGGCTGGTTCTTTGTTGACTATACAACAGCAGATTCAGATACAAACTACAACCGTGTGTCTGTTCTTAAAGAGGGTAACCCCGAAGGGGATCCCAAATGGCACACACTTACATTCTATCTTACGGATGCGTCCTTCCGTCAGGCAATGCCCTACGGATGTGACCTTATGATTGTAACAAATGCGTTTAATGCTTTCTCAAGAATTGAGGTAACTAATCTTTCAGGCGGTAAGCAGGAAAGCATCGAAGAACTTGGTATTTTCAACTCAATGCAGGAGGGTGCACTTAAACACCTTGGACTTTATGAAGGTGTTATCGGTGCAGAAAGCTACGAAGCAGGTCTTGACAAATTTATGACAAGACAGGAATTTATCCGTGCTATGTACTACGGTGCAGACCTTGATGAAGAGGTGCTTAAGGCTAACATCACACCTAAGACAGCAGGCGTTAGTCCCGAATATGCCCCCTATGTCGGATATGCCGAGGCTAACGGTGTAATACTTCCCGATGAAGTTTTTGACCCGAACAGTAATCTTACACAGGAAGAGCTTCTTACATATTACGGCAGAATGCTTGGACTTCAGGCAGACTTTTCACAAAACGCTTACAATGTAGGCTGTGAAACAGGTCTTATTCAGCGAAATGAAGCATTTTTCCAGATGAAAAAGAATGTTACACGTGATAATTTCGTAGGTATCGCGGCAAACGCACTTCTAGTTCCCTACAAGGGCGGTCAGTCACTCCTTGAGGGACTTATGGCTGAAAAGAAGGTAACAGGTCAGATGATTTATGACTGCGGTTACGGAAAGCTTTTTGACTGGATGCTTACAAAGTCCTTCTACCTCGGTCACGAAACAACTGTTGACGAAATGACAGGCTTGACATACAATTCATTAAGCTTTTTTGGTGAGGCGGCTATTAAAAACTACTTCACAATGCCCATGACATCTGCAGATGATACCAGATTTTATTTCCGTGACGCATCTTTCCGAATATATGAGTACAATATGGTAACAGGTATGTGTACATATATTGACACAGGTCTTTGGAATAAAGAACACGCCTTTGTGTGCGATGCCAATAATAACTTCTACTACCTTAATCAGCAGTGGGAAATTATAAAAATGGACTGTGACGACCACTCTAAGAAAGAAGTTGTTGCAGTGTGGCCTATTGAACAGCGCTTTAATACAGCAGGCGGTGTAATGCTTCAGACCACTTATGATGGCAAGTGGCTCAGCATCAACGCAACTGATCGCACAGGAGTTATTCCTCAGCGTTACGGAGTGTTCCCCGTATGTAACCTTGAAACAGGCGAGTGGGATTTTGATGCGGCATACTACGGTAACTTTAAACATCTTGCAGACGGTTATGCAAATGCTAACCACGGATGTATAAATCCCATATATCCCAACCTTCAGTTCTTCGCCCACGAGGGTGCTCCTGTCTGGGACCGTGTGTGGGTTGTAGATATGGACACGCAGAACTATATAAACGTTAATAAGTCCCGTCCGGCTTCAGTTGGAGATTTCGCATTGAACTCCGGTGTTCATGAATTCTGGTGTCACTGCGGTCAGCATATCGGCTGGGCATCCAACGGTAACTGGCTTCACAGAAAGTCTCCTTACGATATTAAACCTAATGGTTATACAATTTCAAACTGGGACGGAACGGACGTTAATCGTGTAAGTAATGAATGGAGCTATAACCATCCTTCAATCAGTCCTGACCACAGATGGGGCGTAGGCGACGACCAGCTTACAGTAGGGCAACCCATTGAGATTATTCTTATTGATATTTATACAGGTGAGAATATAATTCTTTGTGCACCTCCCTGTATTGATAACCCCGGACATCCCCATCCTCAGTTCAGCTGGAACGGAAATATTGTATTCTTCGGTCACGGTGATGAAACCTTTACGTATTCACGTGTAGGCTGGATTGATATCAGCGATATCAAAAAAGAACGTGAAAATCTTAAGGGCGGACAGTACGAACTTTCAGAAACTTGCGAAACCTTTGGTTATGAAGGCTTTGAACACTATATTGAACCTTTGCAGGATGAAAACGGTGAAACCTACTACCGTATTCCCAAGGGTAACAAGATGAACGTAAACATTAAACCCGCAGTTGTAGAAAACTGGGGTGCAACAGTAAAACTGACAATTACTTTCCTTGATAAAGGTAAGTCAGACCTTAATATCCATTATCAGGAGTATATGCTGGAGGGCGAAGTAGGTGCACTTCGTGACCGCAATGTGTATATAGAACGTAATGATACAGGCAAGTGGGTAACAAAGGAAATCATCATTGATCCTATGGATGCAGGAAATCCCATGTTCCTTAAGACGGACTTTCAGGTTTCAGGCGTTTTCTCGGATGCTTATATAAAGAGCATTGAAGCGGAATGCCTTGGAACAACAGATTATTCATGGGCGCTTGATTCCGGCGGTAACGGCGGATATGTAGCACCTGCATGGGAACCCAGATATCCCAGATAATGAAAAGGAGATGAACTTGTAGTGAAAAAAATTACAATATGCACTTTAATAATAAGTGTTCTGCTTATGAGTTTTTCTATGTGTTCCTTTGCATCTGACTTTTCTGTAGAAGGAAACGTGGACTTCGACTCATCAGACCTTACTGTTACAATCAAAACTCCTGCTACTTATGAGCAGAACATACTTGTAACAGTTTATAAAGAAAACGAAACTTTAACAGCTCCCACACAGTATGTCCGTATGGGGCAGACTAGGGCAAACAAAGCAGGCGAAGCCGAAATCGTGTTTAACCTTGCTTCTCTTGAAAAAGGTCGTTACACAATTTCCGCAACAGGCGGCGGAAAAATGGCAGGCGTATCACACGGTACTTTCAGCTTCTATTTTGAAACTGCGGCTGAAACAAATAACGTGACAATTCCTGCACTCAGCACATCAGTAGACAGTGAACTCGCATCTCTTGTTTCAAGACTTGAAAGCGACTACAGACTTGATATGGGTGAAGGCTACGAAAAAGACGAAGAAAAATTCCTCTCACTCTTTGAAACAGTAAGAGCGGATGAGTTTAATAACAGCTACTCAGCAATGAGTGACGTTCAGGAAACTCTTGACGGTGTTAACCTTATTATGACAACTCTTTCTGATGTAAGTGACAGTGACCTTCAGTCTCTTTACGAAATGCGTAATGGTGAGCTTTCACTTTATGACAGCACAGACGATGATTATGAAGAAAATAACGAGGACGTTTATCCCATCCTCAAGGTTATAGCAAAGGATAACGAGGCTGATATTGAAAACCTTAACGATATCCGTGACATCTTCTATCAGGCACAGGGACTTGCAACAATCAATACAAAGGATGCAGGCACAGTAACAGAATTCGTTCTTAAGTACGGTGACGAGCTTGGCCTTGACCTTGACAAGTACAATGAATATGTAAGAAAGTACGGTGAAGTTACAGTTAACCTTGACTTTATCGGTCGTAACTTTACAAAGCCAAGCCAGTTCCTTCAGGCATTTGAAGATTCAAAGAAAGCTATTGATGACGCTAACAAGCCTTCTGGCGGCGGTGGCGGCGGTGGCGGCGGATTCTCCGGCGGTAAGGATAAAATTAAAGGTGAAGGTACAACAATCACAGACCTTCCTGCTCCCGAAGAACCAAAACTTCCCGAAGTAAGCTTCAGTGACGTAGCGGACAGTCACTGGGCAAAAGAATACGTTATAAAGCTAGCACAGTATGAAGTAATCACAGGCTTCGAAGACGGAACATTCCGTCCCGAGGAACTTGTTACAAAGGAGCAGTTTGTGAAAATGGTTGTTGAAGCATTCGGTATTCAGTCAGATGCAAAGGCAATCAAATTTACCGACGTAGATGCTTCTCACTGGGCTAAAGACTATATCGGTATCGCAGTTAATAAAGGAATCATAAACGGTAACAGCGAAACTGAATTTGGTATAGGAGAAAAACTTTCAAGACAGAATGCGGCAGTAATTATTGCACGTGTTGCAGATCTTGCAGGCTATACTCTTGAGACCGGCAACGGAACTTCTTTCAGTGATAAGGCTGATATTGCACCTTATGCACTTGAAGGTGTAACCCGTCTTTCCAATGCAGGCATTATAAATGGTATGGGCGACGGTACTTTTGCACCGGACGGCACACTTACAAGAGCACAGGCGGCAAAAATACTTTATATGATGATAACAAATAAGTAAGGAGGGAAGAATATGAAAATGTATAAAAGATTACTTGCACTTGTGCTTGTATTCAGCATGATGATAGTTCTTCCCATATTCGCAAATGCGGAAGAAACACAGACTGTTGAAAATGAAAAGTATAATGAACTCACACAAAAGCTTTCAGCTATAGGAATCTGGTCACTTGATAAAAAAGCAACTGACACAATTTCACGTCAGGAATTTGCATCAATTATGGCAGACCTTCTTAATGCAGATAATTCCGGCGTATCGGACATTACCTTTGTTGACGTTGACAAAAACAGCGCATATTATAACGATATCGCATATATGAAGTCATTCGGTATTATGAACGGAATTGACAGTGACCGTTTTGCACCTCTTCGCACAATCACTTATGAAGAAGCTCTTAAGACGCTTCTTTGTGCTCTTGGTTACGGTGACAGAGCAGAAATGAAGGGTGGCTACCCCGCAGGCTACATCAGTGTCGGTCTTTCTCTCGGCTTCAAGACAAGCACAGGTGAGCTTACTGCATTTGATGCAGTGAAAATGCTTGACCAGGCAGCATTTAATGTACGTCTTATGACAGTTATCGGTTACAAGGCTGATAACAATGCCGCAATTATAGGCCCCAGCGGTGATACAACAGTTATTAACGAATATCACAATATTTATGCGGCAAAGGGTAAGCTTACAGACAACGGTCTTACAGAGCTTTACAATATTACTTCAATCAACCTGGACGACCGCATGGTAAAGATTGATAACGAGCCTTACTTATATAACGGCAGTGCAGAAATAAGAAAATCACTTAACAGCACTCTCGACTACTACTATAAGGAAGAGGACGGTATTAAGACTCTTCTCTGGTGGGAATATGCTTATGCAACACGTGAAGTAATTACAGTTCATTCAGAGGATATTGTAAAAGACAGTCCCAAGTTTTCAAAGACTAATTTTGTTTACCGGACAGAGGGAAGCAATAAAGCAAAGTCAGTTGCAATCGCTCCAAGAGCGGCATTTATCTATAACGAAATTGCATACCCCACATTTACTGTGGAAGACCTCAGACCTATGGAGGGATGGTTTACACTTGTTGACGAAAACGGAGATAAAGAAATTGACGTAATCTTTGCAGAGGTTTACGAAAACTTCTTTGTAGTTTCAGAAAGCAACAACGGTGAAATTTTCTCAGACCGTTTCTTCAGAAGTCTTGACACATCAAAGTTTGACAAGGTTGAGGTATTCAACGCACTTGGTGAGGATATATTCAACGACCCTTCAAACAAGATTAACGCAAAAGACGTTTATGAGGCAGACCGTGCTGCAGGCTCACCTGCAAGAGCGATTGCCGCTAACAATGTAATATCGGTATTTAAATCCAAGACGGATGAAAACGGTGAGGGAAGATATCTTAAGATTATCCTTTCAGATACCACTGTTACCGATGAGCTTAAGGCTATGGTAACAGAGGATGATGAAACAATCTACACAATCGGAAATAAAGATTATAAGATGAACGATTACATCTCATCTCAGATTGGTGTTGACAATTCTCTTTCAGAGCTTCGCGCAGGGGAAAGATACCGTTTCTACCTTGACTACAGAGGAGAAATCACTTACTTTGAAGAAATGAGTGCTGTTAACCAGTACGCATATATGTTGGCTTCAGGAAAGTCAGACGGTGCAATGATGACAAAGGAAGCTGAAATGAAGCTTGTTCTTGATTCCGGTGAAATCGTAATTCTTCCTCTTGCAGACGATGTTATTTATAACGGTGTAAAAACTGCAGAGCTTGATGTTCTTACTTCTGCAGACATTCAGAAAGGCAAGCAGCTTGTAAGAATGAAAATGAACTCCAAGGGTGAAATCCGTGAGCTTAACACTGCTACCACTCTTTGTAATACACCTATTTACAAGGGTGTAGGCTATGATCCCACAAAATTCAATATGGTTATGGATTATTCAGGTACAAAGCTTATGGGGAACAACCGTTATATGTTTACAAGCACAAGCTATGCCTATGATGCAAATACCATATTCTTCTACATTCCTGCAAGCGGCAGAGAAGAGGATATCAGAGTTTATAAGGGAATAGCAGGTGCAGACAAGCTTGATGGCAGCTATAGAGCAAAGGGTTATGACGCAGATAACGTTCTTACTATGAATGCAGTTACTCTTGAAGATATGGCAGATACTGCAGCTACAGACTACGGTGCATATTACAGCTATCTGTACATAGTAACCGAAGTAAAGGGTACTACAAATATCTATGGTGAGGATGTTAAACAGATCAGAGCATGGTGCTATGACTTTGACAGTAACTTCCTTGAGGACCGTCCCGGAATACTTCCTGCAGATGTTAAACCCGGTGATATATTAAGACTTCAGCTTAACACAGATGAAAGAATCGTTAAAGCTGACAAGGTTCTTTCAACAACAGACAGAAACGGAGCTCCATTAGCACCCGAGGACCGTTCACTTCCTTTCGCTTATTCAAAGAACGATAAGACAAAGTCAAAGTTCAGTTGGGGCGAATCTGTTCTTTACGGTTATCCTGTAGGACGTAACGGATCAGGTATCACCATTGCAACAGGCGATCCTATCGGAACAAGAGTAAATTTCATTCCCTTCTATGTGCCGGGCATTGTATACTTTGATGTAGAGAATATGGACTGCTCGGTAGCAAACAGAACATCAATCCCGGTAGTGGCAACCCTTGATGAGGTTAATAACCGCTTCAATATCAATAACGAGGATATAGCAGTTCTTGTAACTACTCAGTCAAGCGGTATGTATGACTGTATTATAATACAGTATTAATTCCGGAATGTTAAAAATGCCCAGATCATTCGTTGGCAGATAATTTATAATTAAGAAATCTGTTAATTTTGATAATTAGACGTTTTCGGTAGAAATCCGTGCTACGGATTTCCGATTTTGAAGCCAACGAATTACGAACAAACGTCACCTCTCGACGTATCTATATACGCCTTCGGGTAACCTGCGGCAAGCCGCAGTTCCGTTTGTCCGTTCTGAACATTTTTTCCTGTTTCCGGAATGTTAAAAATGCCCAGACAGTCATACTGTTAAATTCGAAATTCGAAATGCGAAGTTCGAAATGAAGGTAGGGAATCTACAGTGAAAAAAGTTGTTAAAAATATAATTTCTATTCTGATATGTCTTATTTACACTGCAATGCTTTTGCCTGCGGCTTATGCCGCAGGCGAGAGCCTTACTTCGGTTGCAGAAAAATTTACCCCAGAGCTTTTTACGCAGAATGAACCCGATTACGCTATTACAAAAAATATATTTTTTGATCCGGCACTTCTTCCGATACCTGATGGTGTCACAGCATCTTTTACAAGCAGTGACAGCAAAGTAATTGAAATTGTAAATGTTCCTGCATCGGACACATATGGTGCATATTCCTACGGTAAGGTTATCCGTGACAAATATTCCGACAAGGAAGCTGTTATTACTATGACTCTTTCTGACGGGACAAATACTGTTAAAAAAGATTTTACTTTTAACGTTGTAAGCCTTGAAACAAAGGTTTATTATTCAAACACATTTCGTTATCCGGGATATGAGGGTAAGTTTGTCCAAAATGTTCCCGGACTTAAATCATCAACTCCCGTAAGATATACTCCGTCCCTTACTTACGGCACTGGCTGGCAATCACTTTATGAGACGGAATTTAATAATAACTCAGTAGATGGCAGACGTTTTCGTACTCTGCTTGATAAAATTGACAATAACTATTGCCTCCGCTCAGAGCGCCTCTTTGCGGTGGAGGAATATAACTATACACGCTATGTTTTTGGCGATAAACCCGATGATATGGTAGAGCTTTCAATGCGCCTCAAAATGGAAGAAACTGAAGTACCGCAGATTTATATTTTCCATCTGTGGGGAACTTTTATTAATGAAAACGGCTCAACTGTTCGCAGACAGGTTCTTGAAATGCAGCTTCACAGAAGAAGTGACGGACACTACCTTTCTGCGAGTAATGCTACAGGCGAGAAATCAGAATCGTACCTTGAGGTCAGACCTGAAAACGGAGAATGGTTTAAACTTTCATTGTCGTTTGACGTAAAAAATCAGACCTATGATGTTTACTACAATGACGAAAAGCTAAATGATGAAAGTCATAGATTCTATATGAAATATGACGAATCACTGAAGATTGTAAACTTGAACGATTTTCAGTTCAACGCATACAGAAAAAATTCCGGCGGATGCTTCTACCTTGATGATATGGTTGTAAGAACTGACAGTCATTTCCTTGAAAAAAATAAGCATCTTTATGAGCTTCGTGATGAAATAATTCTTGATTCTGTTATGATTGAGAGTGACGGAGATTTCAATTCACAGGGAGTTGACAGCGATATTACTCTTGATTACTCAGAAACCAATGCACAGAGTCTGATGGATGCACACAATCTTTCAGTTGTGTGGTCATCAGATAATGAAGATGTTTTAACCGTAAACGGTAACAGAATTGCAGTTACAAAGCCAAACCTTGATACCAAGATTAATCTTGCTGCAAAAATAATTGATAACAACACAGGCGATTTCATAGAAGAAATCTACGAAGTAAAAGCCATCTGTGACGAGGCAACACGTGAAATTAATGAGGTTTATAATGCACTTACGGCAGAAAGACTTACAAGCCAGGTGCTTACCGCAGTGACAGCAGACCTTACACTGCCTGAGTTTCAGAATGCAGATGTTAAATGGATAAGTAACAGTCCTTACCTTACAAATGACGGAAAAATAACAAGGGGGGATGAGGACAGAAATGTCATACTTTCCGCTGTTATTTCTAATGATGGAACTTCTTTTACCGCAAGAAAAAGTTTTGAAATAACAATCCTTGCAAAAGGGAAAAAGGTATATTCTGCGGATAATCTTTACTATCCCGGTAAGGAAAATCTTGAGTTAAGTAAGGCAAATCTTCAATATTGGAGTAACGAATCAACGTTGCAAGCTGACAGATATACAAATACGGTCACAGTTGACGATGACTATAACTATGTTATGGCATCACAGCGTGTGAATGCCAATTCAAAGGATTACAATTTTACAAAATATACATTTACGAAGGCAGTGCAGAAAAAAGGTGAGGTCAGCTTCCGTTTTAAGTTGCTTCACACACAAAAGCCACAGCTTTACATATTCCAGTTATTTGGTCAGACACTTAATGAAAATAATTCCATTTCTTTAAAACAGGCTGCGGAAATAAAAATTGAATATACAGGCTCGGGCGGATATATAAAATCCGCATCGCCTGAGATTTATGTACATAACGGTGAACTTGACACAAATCGCTGGTATACAATGAAAATAGCTTTTGATAACGGCAAAAAGGTTTACGATATATATCTTGACGGTGAAAAGCTGAATAATACACCTATTGAATATTTCAATAACCTTGCAGGGGTAACGGACATCGGTCAGATTGATTTTATTAATATGACAGCGTTCCGTTATAACGGCTACCGTGACAAGGCAGGTGCAAAATTATATGTTGACGATGTTACAGCAGTAGGGTACGAGGGTATTGAAATGCAGACAGTCCTTTACGATGACGGCATTTACCGTACCACAGATGCAACAGGTGTTATAACAGGCAGTGCCGACGGAAAACTGTATATATACAACCCTGACGGAAAAGCAAAAGAAGGTACAGCCATTCTTGCAGGCTTTGACAATGGTAAACTTATATGGACAAAAAAACAGGATGTTTCACTTACTGCAAATCATCGTGCAACAATCCTTAAATATGCAGACCTTGATATTCCTTACTCGGAAAACGTGGAAGTTAAGGCATACTTTTTTGAAAAAGGTAACATTTCTCCAAAAACGGAAGATTCGGCTATAAATAATTCCCTCCGGGATATGAAGCCTGTCACAATGCACGACAGTGAAACAGGAAACGACTATAAAGTACTTAATATGTTAGGTGAAAACATAATGCGTTGTTACTACACAATGCAGTGTACATCTGCCGACGGTAAAAAGCTTTATTTCCACGATGCAGACTTTAATCTTTACGAATATAATATGGAAAAAGAAGAAGGAAGATTTCTTGACCGTCTTCTTAACGATTATGTTATAGTCACATCGCCTCTTAATAATGTGTTCTATGTGAATAAAGACCACGAAATCATAAAAATGGATTGCGTAACCTGTGAAAAAACTCTTGTTACAAAAATTCCCGGGGAATACTGCACAGGCAGGGCAAGTATGCTTCAGGTAAATAATGACGAGTCGCTTATCAGTATAGAATGGGCAGACCTCAAGCTTGAAAAGCACGAAGACGGAACAGTCCATAAATCACGCTTCCCGGTATATGATGCGGTAGCAGGCGAGTGGATTCTAGATGTTACATATGAATTCGACACCCCCTGGTATGCACCTAACCATAAGAGCATTAACCCCAATCCCGAAATGGGACATCTTGAGCTTTTTGCTCATGAAGGAGACCACATTAAAGACCGTGTATGGATTATGAATCTTGAAACGGGCGTTCCTTATAACGTATATGTACAGAAGCCTTATTCAGAAACGGAATCCGGAGAATCTGCAGGACACGAAGGCTGGACTTACGACGGAAAACACGTGTTCTTTGTTGGCGGTGCAAGCAGAATAGGCGGTTATAGTGGCTTTACATGGGTTGGCTATGACGGCAATGACCGCAGATATATTACAGAAGGTGCTTTCTGCCATGCAGGAATACATCCCTACACAGACCGCTGGGCAATAGCTGATACAGTCTATAACGGTATTGATTCAACAATTACGCTTATAGACTGCTGGACAGGGGATAAATATCCTGTTGCAACAGTTCATCAGACAGGTGTTGACCCGGGGCACTGTCATCCCAATTTCAGCTTTGACGGAAAAACTGCAGTTTTTGGTATGTATGATGAGAAGGATGTTATTTCAATAGGTTGGGCAGACGTGTCAAGGTATATTGATTCGGCACCTGAAGTTTATAAGTACAACCTTTCTGACAACTGCACAATCGAGACTGCAGAGCGTGAAGATAAGGGTGAACCTAAAAAGGTTAATAAAAACGGACAAACTTCCTATTATGTACCTGCTGATGGCTCTATGCGTGTTCAGTACAGAGGGGAAGAAATTGAAAAAACTGATGCTAAAATTACCGTAAAATACCTTGATTCGGGCAGTGAAAATATTGTTATCGAATATTTTGTCTGGACAGAGGGCGAAACAAATAAGCTTGTTCGCCATACGGCAGAAATCCCCGTAACAAACAGCGGTAAATGGATTGAAAGAAAAGTCAGAATTAACGATATCAACCTTGAAAATATGGAACTTCTCGAAGGCGACTTCCTTATTAAAGGCGGAAATGGCAGTGCATATATTGCAAATGTCAGTGTTATGCTGGAAGGGGAAGAAGGCTTTGTAGAGGCTAATGCAGAAGATGTTCGTAAAGAATTGTCTTTTGAAAGAATTTGTCCCGAGCCTATGGATATGATTTCAGAGGACATCAATCTTCCGATTACTGCAGGAAACGGTGATGTTTCAGTTGTATGGACGTCATCCGATGAATCCGTTATTACAAATGCAGGTAAAGTAATTCGCGGTGCAGAGGCAAAGAATGTTACTCTTACAGGAGCAGTTTACAGATTAGAAAATTTTGCTCCCGTAAAATATAACCTTACTGTACTTCCTTCGGACTATAACGTATATAAGGTGCAGAATTTCTGCTATCCGGAAGATGATATGACAGCACCTGCACTTTCAGGAAGCTTTATAAACTCATCAGACGGAAAAACACTTTCAGTTGACGAAAACGGAAACTATTTCGCATCATTTAACTTCGCTGAAAGCGGTCTTTCGGGTGGTAGGTCTGCCAGTGCAATTCTTTATGATACTTCTAATAAGTTCAGCACAGTTTATCTTTATACAAAAATTAAAACGAGTGGGACTTTTAAGAATGGTATTGATGTCCGCACAACAATAAGAAATTCAGCTACAAATGCAGATCAGGGCAAGAACATTACCATTGCAAGAATCAAGGGGAACAATGTTTACACAAATACAGGTTCAAAGCTTGCAGGAACTCTCGAAAGCGACAATTTTACCCCCGTAATATTCAAGGTTGACCTTCTTACATCTTCCGGTGCAATTAAGGTTGGAAACGGTGAATGGGTGGAAATCAATTCCTTTGCATCAAACTACGCTTATCCCACAGACGGTACAAATCATATGCTCGGTGCACTTAATTTCGTGCGTGCAGGAAGTTCAACTCCCGAAGGTGTGCTTATGATTTCCGAAGCAGCTGCTTATACACAATAAATCTCTTATAACTTTTACGGTGAGGAGGAATCTCCATGGTGAAAATAATAATAGTAGACGACGAAAGTGCTTCTCTCAGGTCAATGGGCAGAGTTATATCAGGAATAAGGAAAGACGTTTTGATTGCGGGACTTTTTAACAACATAGATTCCGCAATGGACTTTTTACGGGAAAATTCCGTAGATATTATCCTTTCTGATATTAAAATGCCCGGTGGCAGTGGAATAGAGCTTGCAAGGTTTGTTCAGGAAAATTATCCTGAAATAAAAATTGTATTCTTTTCTGCCTATAATGATTTTGAATATGCGCAGCAGGCAATCATACTTAATGTTAAGCACTATCTTTCAAAACCCATTAATATTGACGAGCTTAACGACACCTTGAATCATCTTATAGAGCTTATAAACAAAGAAAACAAAACCCGTGAGGAAGCTATAACTATGGAAAGAAAATATAATGAGCTTCTTCTTGCCACGAAAAAAGAACTTATGATAGACAAGCTTTATGGACAAAGTGATGCTGTTCCCGCTAAAAAAGACATAGATAATCCTGAAAAAGAGCATGGCTCTCTTCAGACGATTGATATTATAAAGAAATTTATTGAAGAAAACTATATGTATGATATTTTGCTTGAAGATATTGCCAAATACGTTAATCTCAGCAGCTACTATACCAGTAAGCTTTTTAAAACAAAAACAGGGCAGGGAGTTTCCGATTATATAATACAGGTACGTATCAATAAAGCAATAGAGCTTATGAAAACAAAAAAATACAAAATATATGAAATAAGCGAAATGTGCGGTTATACAAGCCGTAAATATTTCAGTCACGCATTTAAACAGTATACGGGATGTACGCCCAGTGAGTATCAGCGTATGTTGTAAGGAGATTGTTATGGAAACAAATAATATTCCTGAATGCCGAAAAAATAATAATGAACCCGTTTTAAGACGTATTGTAAACACCCATCCGTCGGGCGGTGTTATTGATGGAAAAGATGATGCGTAAAGCAAACTTAAAGATGCACAGACAATGATGCTTCAGATGCAGATAAATCCTCACTTCCTCGGTAACACACTTAACGTTATAAACTGGATGGCAATAGAGATGACAATGTGCGAAAATCCTGTTTCTTCTGCTATCGGAAAGCTTGCAAGGCTTTTCAAGTCCTATTCGGATGCAACCGACTATATGACGGATTTTGACGGTGAAATTGAATTTACAAACCAATATGTGGATATTCTGAAACTGAGGTACCCTGATACGTTTTCTATAGAATGGGACGTTGATGAAAGATATCTTAACGCCCGTGTCCCCAGAATTATTCTACAGCCACTTGTTGAAAATGCAATATATCACGGAATAAAGCCGCTGGATGAAAAAGGCTCCGTCAAAATTACTTCCTTTGTGGAAGATAACCTTTTTACCGTTGTTGTTGAAGACAGCGGTAAGGGTATGACTGATGAAAGTATTGAAAAAATGAATATTGAACTTATGGATGAAAGACTCACCTATGACGGTCACGTGGGACTTAAAAATGTAAATCAGCGTCTTAAGCTCATTTACGGAAGTGATTACGGAGTGAAAGTGGAAAAATCAGATTCAGGCGGATTAAGAGTAATTATCCGTATTCCTTATACATATATGACTGCGGAGCTTAACTTTAAAGCAAAAAAGAGTCTGCCTGAAAATAATGCCCATGCGGTAAAAGACACGGTAGAGCTTCTGCTTCACCGTATGATGTCACAGAGAAAAAAAGCAGATGTAGAGTATTTACCATATGCAACTCCTGTCGGATACAACCCCGGCTGGCCAAGCTTTGCTTTTGATAAAATCTATTCTGATTGGGAGGAAGGCGATGTAGGTTTTGTTGCATCTAATCTTATAGGTCCTTCTGATAAGAATATGGTTATAAGTATTACAGGTGATAATGAAATTTTATTCAACAACGAAGTTCCGGAGTGCTTCGAAAGTGACCGTATACCGGAGCCTTTCAAGGTGCACGGAATAAAATCCTACCGTGTAAAATTCAGAGAGGGTGACAACCTTCTTATTGTACGCCAGAGAGCTGCAAGTGATTATTTCAAATTTGAAATATACGTCGGTGATGAAAGCGGACCTATATTCTGGCCGGTTGAGTATAACTATAAACTTCGTCCTTCAATTCCCTTGGGAAGTATGATGGATATGGAGGGCTTTGCTTATTCTCAAATTTATAAAAAAGGCGAAAACCTTCCTGAATTATCTTTAAACAGCATAGAATGGATGGGACCAAAAGCTCCTTCTGATGTAAAGAAAGTCGTATTTGACTTTGCTTCTATGACAGATTATAACACTGCCTGTGCAGTTACGTATGCATCGGGAGACGTGAAAATTAATCATACATCGCCGATCTACGTGTATGCAGACGGTGAGTTTATATACAGCGATTTTTCAGGCTGCTTTGAATACTATTTTTCTAAAGAAAAACTTCTTTGCGTAGATACTTATAAGACAGACTCGGGATTTGGATTTTCTGTTGAAAGCGGATTATTCCGTGCTCCCGGATATAATTCTGCCAGAAAGGACCTTTCATGGATATGGCTTGAAGGTGTAAGATGCGGGGGAAAGAAAATTCAGCTTACAGCACCTTACGTGTGTTCTGACGGTAAAAAGACATTTTTTAAATATTTAAGAAAAGACACGTACCTGAGACCCTACCTTAATTCCTGCTTCTACGGACAGTGGTTTTATGCTGTAATGCTTGGACAATATGCTCTTTTAAAATTGGCACAGACACTCGGAAAGCCGGAATATATTGATTACTTTATAGATTCCATTAATCTAATATGCGAATACTATGATTATGTTCAGTATGATAAACAGACTTTCGGTGTAGTTACTATGCTTTATTCGTCAACACGGCTTGCTGATATTATTACTGTTGGTCCTATCGGTATGGATGTGTGCGAATATGTCAGACTTACAGACCGTGAAAACGGAAAGAAAATTATTAAAGTCCTTGAAAACGCAACATCCCTTATTCCTCGTTCCGGTGATGGCATCGTATGGCGTGTAAGTCACTTTACAACGGATGATATGTATATGACAGTTCCGTTTTTTGCACGCCTTGGCGGAAAATATCTTGAGGATGCAGTAAAGCAGGTCAAAGGTATTTACAAATATCTTTATATGCCTGATAAAAAGATATTTTCCCATATTTATTTTAATGAGTCGCAGAAAGCAAACGGAGTTCCCTGGTGCCGAGGTAACGGATGGGCAATGCTTTCTCTTTCGGAGCTTCTCATGTATCTTCCGGAGGATCATCCTGAAAGAGACGATGTTCTTCAGATCTATCGTAATTTTGCAGAAGGCATACTAAGATATCAGGGTGAAACAGGAATGTGGCATCAGATAATGGATGAGCCGGAAACCTTCGAAGAAAGTTCCGGCTCAGGTATGTTTATTGTTTCCATGGCACGGGGTGTAAAAAACGGATGGCTCAGCCGTGATATTGTTCCAAAACTGTGGAAGGCTTGGAACAGACTAACTGAAATATGCATTGATGATGAAGGAAACGTGCTTGGCATATGTATCGGTGCAGGTGCTTATACGGAACGTGAATCTTATCGCAGAATGGGTGCCTGTATGAATGATGACCATGGTGTGGGAATTATCCTTTTAGCAGGCGTTGAAATGCTTGATCTTTAATGAAAATCAGGAGAAGAACTATGTCAAAAGAAATTGTAAAAAGTCAAATAGAACTTATATTAAAACAAATGATGGCTAAAAGGAAGCCCAATAAAGTCAGCTATGTGCCTTACTGTGAGCCTGTAGGTTACAACCCTTGCTGGCCGGGGTTCGATTTTGCCAAGATTTATGATAGTTGGGAAGAGGGGGACACAGGCTATGTTGCTGCAAATCTCCTTGGCCCGTGTGACCGTGACCTTGTTATAAGTGTAACAGGCGACTGCGACATTGCCTTTAACGGAGAAACACCTGAAAGCTATCAGAGCGAATTTATCCCCGAATCCTTTAAGGTTCACGGAATTAAATCATATCGGGTTAAGTTTTGTGAAGGCGACAATCTTCTCCTTGTTCGTCAGAGGGCAGGAAGTGATTTCTTTAAGTTTGAAATATATATAGGTGATGAAAGCGGTCCTATTATGTGGCCCACCGAATATATTTATAAAACCCGTCCCGTAATTCCTTTCGGCAGTATGAAAGATATGGAGGGTATGGCTTTTTCAAGAATATACAAAAAAGGCAAAGCATTTCCTGAACTGACCGTAGATGAAGTAGAGTGGATTGGTCCCGAAGCACCGGAAGATGTAAAAGAAATTGATTTCGAATTTGCTTCCATAACGGGGTATGATACAGCCTGTGCACTTACATGGGCAAAAGGTGATGTAAAAATAACTCACTGTGCTCCCGTAAGAATTTACAAAGACGGAAAAAAAGTGTACGAAGCAGAAAACGGAGAATATGAAGAAAGTTGTCACGGTGAAATTCTCTGTGTTGAAGCAGATAAAACAACTGACGGATTTGGATTTAAAGCAATAGAGGGAGAATTCAGTATTCCTGCTTATAAGACTGACCGTAAAGACCTTTCATGGATATGGCTTGAGGGAGTAAATCCTTCGGGAAATATTCAGTTTAAAAAGCCTTATATATGTACTGACGGCAAGCATACATTCTTTAAGTATTACCGCAAAGATACATATTTTCGTCCATATCTCAATACTTGCTTTTTCGGTCAATGGTTCTATGCTATACAGGTAGGTCATTACGGACTTCTTAAAATGGCACAGAAGCTTGGTAAACAGGATATAATAGATTACTTCACAGATTCAAGAGAGCTTCTTTGTGATTTTTACGATTATATTCAGTACGATAAGGAAAAGTTTGGTGCAGCAAGTTTCCTTTACAGTTCAACAAATCTTAAAGACCTTGATTCTATCGGAACTATAGGAATGAACGTGTGGGAATATGTTCAGCTGACAGGCAGCGAAAACGGAAAAAAGATGCTTGAGGTATTACGGAAATCCCTTGATAATGTTCCAAGAACAAAAAACGGCACCTTCTACCGCATAAAGACCTTTTGGGCGGATGATTTCTTTATGTCAATACCCTTCCTTGCACGCCTTGGCGGAGAGTATATCAAAGAAGCAGTTCATCATATGCGCGGATTCTCTGAAAAGCTCTATATGCCTGACAAAAAGATTTATTCACATATCTACTTTGTAGAAGAGGGGAAAGCAAACTGCATTCCCTGGGGCAGAGGTAACGGCTGGGTGATATTTGCCCTTTCGGAGCTTCTTATGTGTATGCCCAAAGACCATCCGTACAGGGAAGAGGTACTTACACGATTCCGTGACCTTGCAGAAGGTATCCTCAGTTATCAGGGTGAAAAGGGAATGTGGCATCAGGTTATTGACGACCACGATACCTACGAGGAAAGCTCAGGAACAGGTATGTTTATAATCGCTATGTCCCGTGGCATTAAGAATGGCTGGATAGATAAAGGCATCGCTCCAAGACTTGTAAAGGCGTGGAAGAGACTTTCCGAAATCTGTATCGACGAAGATGGTAACGTCCTTAACGTATGTACAGGTTCAGGATGTCATATGGAAAGAGAATACTACAGAAAGCTCGGCTCGACAGTTAACGATGACCACGGTATAGGAGTGTTACTTCTGGCTGCATCTGAAGTTATTGATTTTATGTAGTCTGAAAATATTTGAGATAGTAAAAAATCCCCCAACGCAAACGCGTCAAGGGATTTTTTGGTTGCGGGGATGGGATTTGAACCACATGACCTCCGGGTTATCACTTCGTGCCGTTTGCGGTGCCCGAAGACTCAATGATTCCGCATTTCGCTTTTCGTCCGCTGCACAACTCTGCACCCTCGCTGTATCATCCGCAGGATGCGCTCGGGTTCGATTCCCAACGAGCCATGCTCGTCGGTCTCATACCCTTGAAAGTG
>JAZPYX010000050.1:0-26056 GCA_045544395.1 Clostridia bacterium | reverse complement strand
TTTATTATTAACGAGATGCCGTTACTTACCCAAGGGTTTGTAACGGCATCACTCATTTTACATAAATATTTTCCTATAAACGCTGTCAAGGCAATCCAGATTGAATCAAGCACCATATAAAAGACCACCTTTTTACTCATTTCATCCACCATCCTCCTTTTTTGCAGTCCATAACTCAACTACAATCTCAATCATCGCTATCAGCACAAGCTTTATGTATTTCATTGCCTTATCCTTGCTTATATTTGTACTCGACATTTTAAGAGAGGAGATGCAGAATAATGACCCACGCATACAGCGAATTGTATCTGAGTGATGCAAAAAATTGTCTTGCAGATATGTTTGACTATACCATCAACGATTGTAAATTTGAAAGTGATTGGATTGCTTCACTTTTTATAACTACAGGCTATGCACAGAAATTTGAAACCGGTAATCCGGCAATTATTTCAGGAATGTCAGGAATCGAGCTTGGAAAGGCAATCATTAAAAAGGCTTATAATAAAAAAGAAGTACTTGATGCAAATTTCCGCGAAGACCGTTCCCCCGAATATTGGGCTGGTTGGGCATTGGCAGAATATCAATGGTTTTCAGGCCGCAGATTCAAAGATATTTTTGAGCGTATTCCGCTTTCTAAAATCATTAATATGTATTCTGTTTATCACGAAATGGATATAAGTCAGTTTATTGATTCTATGGAGAAATTCTATACCGAAACAGTTCTTGAAACCAAGCTTAAAAGGATTCGTGAAAACCGGGGCATTTCTCAGTCTGAACTTGCGAAGCTTTCCGGGGTAAAGCTTCGCTCTATCCAAATGCATGAGCAAAAGGTTAATGACATCGATAAAGCTCAGGGGCATACATTATATAAAATCTCAAGAGTTCTCGGATGTAACATTGAAGATTTGCTGGAAAACCCTATGAGGTGACAAACTTTTGACAAACAAATACAAAATATTCATTTACCAATAAAAGCTCTTACACTTTCCTTAATAAAGCCAAAAACAGCATTTTTTCTCAGTAGATGTCAAATAGATGTCAAAACAGCATTTTTCAAAAAAATAAAGAAAACGTAAAAACCGCCTAACCCTAATGGTTAAGCGGTTTTTAACTGGTGAGCCATCGGAGAACAGATGCTTCGCATCTTGCCTGCACGACGACCGCTCCGCATTGCTCGCAGTACCCGTCTTCGCACCAGCTTCGCTAAAAACGATTATCAATCGTTTTTTATCGCTCGCTGCCCTCTCAGGGTTCGAATCTCCTCTATCCTGTAGGCAAAATAAAAAGGATACCCTTTCGGATATCCTTTTTATTTTTGGTGAGCCATCGGAGATTCGAACCCCGGACAACTTGATTAAAAGTCAAGTGCTCTGCCGACTGAGCTAATGGCCCGTATTGGCTGGGCTGGCAGGACTTGAACCTGCGGATGCCAGAGTCAAAGTCTGGTGCCTTAACCGACTTGGCTACAGCCCAACATAAAAGTCAGGTGTAACTCCAGTTGGAAAAAGTGGGGTGGATACAGGGATTCGAACCCTGGGCCTCTAGAGCCACAATCTAGCGCTCTAACCAACTGAGCTATACCCACCATATGTGGCGTGCCTGCGGGGATTCGAACCCAGGACCTACTGCTTAGAAGGCAGTTGCTCTATCCAACTGAGCTACAGGCACACATTTTACCTATAAGGCAAAAAAGTGGAGCGGGTGATGGGAATCGAACCCACCTATCCAGCTTGGAAGGCTGGTGTTCTACCAATGAACTACACCCGCACTTGCGACTTTAAAAGTATAGCAAATAAAATGTCATTTGTCAATATGATTTTTTGAAATTTTTACTTTTTTATTCAAAGAATTGAAAAAAACAGGATATTATGTGCGTTTTATCTAAAAACAAGGGGGTAAAAACATGGTTTTCACCCCCCCTGCCTCATTTTCACTATATTCTCATTGTTGCTCCAAGTGCTGTAAGCTTTGAAATAATCATATCAATATGGACCTGAATTTCTTCCATTGAAAGTGTTCTTTCCTGTGATGAAAATGCAAACCTGAGTGTGATTGACATTTCACCGTCAAGCTCATAAGTGTCAACGAGTGTAACACCATCAAGCTCTGCGATATCCTCATTTTCCCAAGCTGTTCTGAGAGAAGCGTACTTAACACCGTTTGTAACAAGTGAAAGGTCATAGTCAACACCGGGGAACTTGGAAGGCTCATTAAAGCTGGGTGCAGTATACTCTGCTACTGCAAAGTCATCCATATCTATTTCGATGCAAACTGCAACACCATTCTTGTCAAGCTTTGAAAGATTCTGAGGATGGAGTGTACATATTACACCAATTTCCTTACCGCCTACCGTAATTGCAGAAGTATTCTTGGGATGCTGCCAGTTGTGTTTAGGTGCGATTCTTGTAAACGCAGGCTCTTCGTGACGAAGCTGTTCTGAAATGTATCGAACGATTTCAACTGCTTTAAAGTAAAGTGCCTTTTCACCGCAAACTTTATCAAAGAGGACAATACCAAGTCTTCTTCTCTCATTTGCAAGCTTATCCGCAGTAAGTCCGTCAACTACTCTACCAATTTCAAACACACCAAACGATGGTGCGTACTGCTTATTTTCATAAGCAAATGTAAGAAGTGTGGGAAGCATACTGTTACGGATATTTGCATTTTCAGGAGTTGCGATGTTAAGAATTTTTACATTATCTTCAACCTCGATACCAAGCTTCTTATACTTTGTACCGTCACACCAGATGTATGAGTGAACCTCGTTAAGCATATAACGCTGAACAAGAATGTCCTTTATAAGCTCACTGTCACGGCGTGTAACAGTTGAGCGGACAGGCACAAGGTCACTTTGTGTTGTTGTGATTTCGAAATTGTCATAACCGTAAATACGTGTAATTTCCTCTATAATATCAGCCTTGATTGTAACGTCCTTTGTTGCTCTCCAGGAAGGAACTGTTACGCTGAATTCATCGCCCGACTGCGAAGCGTTAAAGCCAAGAAGATTAAGTGTTGTAAGAATTGTATCGTCGGAAATTTCAATACCTGTATACTTATCAACATAGGCTTTATTGAATGAAAGCTTGATTTCGGGATATTTCTGAACGTATTCATCTGTAATCTGTGATGAAACCTTTGCACCGGGATCGATTTCAAGAAGAAGATTTACAAATCTCTTGATTGCAGTAACTGTGATTTCCGGGTCAAGTGTCTTTTCGTAACGCATACTTGCATCTGTACGGAGACCAAGTCTTGAAGAAGACTTACGAACACTTACACCGTCAAAGTTTGCAGATTCAAGCACAACAGAATTTGTACCGTCAACAATTTCAGAATCAAGACCTCCCATAATACCCGCAATAGCAACGGGAGTGTCGTTGTTATAGATAAGAAGTGTGTCTGTGTCTATGTCACGCTCTGCCCCGTCAAGTGTTTCAAACTTCATCGCCTCTTCGGGAGTGCCGATTTTGATTTTATCAATCTTTCTTGCATCAAATGCGTGCATAGGCTGGGCAAGCTCAAGCATAATGTAGTTTGTAAGGTCAGCAAGAACATTTATGCCACGCATACCGCAATAGTAAACGCGGATACGCATATTCATAGGACTTACGCTTTTGTTGATATTGTCTATCTGCATACAGGAATATCTGTAAACAAGGTCTTTTCTTGCTACATCAACATCAATTTTATTGTCACCGTTGTAATCGGGTTCGGTGAGTGCAAGAGGTTTGAGAGGCTTCTTTGTAAGAGCCGCAAATTCTCTTGCAATACCGTAATGGCCCCAAAGGTCAGGACGGTTTGTAAGTGATTTGTTATCAACCTCAAACACAACGTCATCTATATCGAAAATATCCTTAAGGTTTGTACCGTTTTTAAGCGAGGGGTCAAGCTCCATAATACCGCTGTTTTCGTCACTGATGCCAAGCTCTGCCTCACTGCAGCACATACCCTCTGACATATAACCTGCAACTTCACGCTTTGCAATCTCAAGACCGGGAACACTGCCCCCTACCTTTGCAAAAGCAACCTTGAGACCAAGTGCTGCATTGGGTGCACCGCAAACGCAGTCGTAAATTCTGTCGCCGCCGTCTACCTTTAATATGTGAAGCTTCTTCGAGTTAGGGTGTGCTTCAAAAGAAACAATTTCACCAACTACAACGTCTTTTACTTCTTCACCTTTAATGAAGATATCCTCAACCTCTGCAGTTGAAAGAGTAAACTTCATAATAAGGTCGCGAAGGTTTTCGCCTTCAAGATCAACGTATTCTTTTATCCAATTCATTGAAACAAGCATTACTCTTCCTCCTTACTCATTCTTAAACTGTGACAGTGATTTAAGACTGCCACTGTTAAATACTCTGATATCTTTAATGCCGTACTTCATCATTGCAAGTCTTGTAAGACCAAGACCAAACGCAAAGCCTGTGTATTCCTCGGGATCGATTCCGCCGTGTGTAAGAACATTGGGATGAATCATACCACAGGGGCAAAGCTCCAGCCAGCCTGAGTTTTTGCAGGAGGGACATCCGTCACCACCACAGATAAGGCACTGAATATCAAGCTCAAATCCGGGTTCTACAAATGGGAAGAAACCGGGACGAAGACGAACTGTAACATCCTTCTGGAAAACTTCAGAAAGCATAGTCTTCATAAAATAGATAAGGTTTGAGATAGAAATGTTTTTGTCTATCATAATACCTTCCATCTGGAAGAATGTGTTTTCGTGACAGGCATCTGTTGACTCGTTACGGAAGCATCTTCCGGGGAAAATTGCACGGAGAGGTGCACCGTACTTACGCATAATAGCGTTTTGTGCCGCTGATGTATGAGTCTTAAGAAGCTGATTTTCCGTGCTTAAGTAGTAAGTATCCTGCATATCACGTGCAGGGTGATGCTTTGGAATATTAAGTGCTTCAAAGCAGTGGTAGTCGTCAACAATTTCGGAATAATCCTCGATTGTGAAGCCCATGCTTGCGAAAATTCTTTCAAGGTCACGCTGAACAAGTGTGATGGGATGGTAAGAACCTGTCTGGATATGATAAGGAAGTGACTCATCATAAACTTCCGCACTATTGATGATTCTTTCCTGTTCTTCTTTGAGGAGCACTGCCTTCTTTGTGGTAATAGCTTCCTCAATTTCCTGCTTGATTACGTTTACAATGCGACCAAACTCTTTCTTTTCCTCATTGGGAACGTTCTTAAGTTCGCCCATAAGTCCTGCTACATAGCCTTTTTTGCCAAGGAATTCAACTCTTAATTCTTCAACCTTGTCGGAAGAAGTAACAGAGGCAATTTTCTCGTCAAACAGAGCTTTGATTTCTGAAACTTTACTGTTCATAAAAAATCCTCCTATTATATATGTAAATGTAAAATTATTAAACACAAAACAAAAAGCTCCCCATCCACAAAGGGACGAGGAGACTCGCGGTACCACCCTTATTCAAGACAAATGTCCTGCACTCTTTTGCATTGACGCAGCATCACGTTCCGCTTAACGTACAAACATACTTTTCACAGAAAGCTCCTGCGCTGAAATTCAGTCCTGCTCCTTACAAAAGCACTTACAGCCGGTGGTGCTTTCTCTCTTGGAAAGGTGTTACAAAACTTACTTACACGCATTCATCGCCATTATGATATGATGATACCATATAATTAGGTAATTTGTCAAGGATTTATTTCAATCATTACACGTCATCTCTTGACAATTACATATTCACATGGTATGATTATTTATACCAGTCATACGAAGGGAGCATTATTATGAATATACACGAAGGAAAATTTGCCTGGATGGTTAAAATAGGTGAAAAGGGACAATTTGTTATCCCCAAAGAAGCAAGAGAGCTGTTTGACCTTCAGCCGGGGGATGAAATTTTAGTTCTCGGCGACAAAGAAAGAGGAATTGCCGTTCTGCCCAAGTCAAAACAGCAGGAATATGTTAAAAAGATTTTCAGTGATATAGAAGAATAAGGTGGCATAATGAGTAAAATTGTTTTCTTTAATATACCTGCTCATGGTCACACCAACCCCACCCTGGGAGTTTTAATGGAGCTTGTTTCCTGTGGGCACGAAGTATGGTATTATTCTTATAATATAGTGAAAGAAAAAATAGAATCGGCAGGTGCGACATTTATCTCCTGCGATGATTTTGACACAGAAATGAAGCTTTCTCCCAAAGATTCTGCACGAATAGGAAAAGACCTTGCTTTCTCCACAAAAATACTTGTTGACACCACTCTTGCCCTTGATGACAAGGTGTGCAAAGATATGGAAGAATTAAAGCCTGATTGCATAGTGGCAGATTCTATGGCTCTGTGGGGCAAAGCCGTTGCATTGAAATTAAATATTCCTTTCGTTTGTTCGACAACGACCTTTGCTTTCAACCAACATTCAGCAAAGGTTATGAAACAAGGAATCGGCGATTTATTTAAAATGCTTTTCTCAATTCCAAAAACGGCAAAGCAAGTTAAAAGACTACGCGATAAGGAATACCCCATAAACAGTATTTTTGATATTATAGGAAGCGATGAGAATTGCCCCACTATTGTATATACCTCTCCTCAATTTCAGCCTTATTCGGAAACTTTTTCAGATAAATACGCCTTTGTCGGACCGTCCATAAGAAATTCAACCGAGGAAATCGAAAAAAAGAACGACAAACTTATTTATATTTCAATGGGAACAGTAAATAATAATATGCTTCCTTTCTATAAGGAATGTGTTTCCGCTTTTCAGAATACCGATTATCAGATTATTATGTCCGTAGGAAAACAGGTGCCGGTTGACGCTTTTGGGAAGCTCCCTGAAAACATATCAGTCTATCCCCACGTTGACCAGATTGCAGTGCTAAAAAAAGCGGATGTATTTGTGTCGCACTGTGGTATGAACAGCATTAGCGAAAGTTTGTACTTTGGAGTTCCCCTTGTGATGCTTCCGCAGACGGCAGAGCAAAAGGGAGTTTCCGCAAGAGTTCTGGAACTTAAAGCGGGCATCCGACCTAACAAAGTGAACGGAAAATCAATTTTTGATGCAGTGAATGAAATATTTGATAAAAAAACTTATAAGCAAAATGCAAAGAAAATTTCCGATGGATTCAGAAACTGCCCCGGTGCAAAAGGTGCCGCAGATAAAATTTTGCAGATTTGTAATAAATAAAAAAACAAAGGTACCAACTTGCGTTGATACCTTTATTTTTTATGGATAATAACTCATATTTTGATAGAATTTTACCCAGGGGGTGCAAATGACCTTTAGGGGGGTGCAAACTGGTGTCAAGGGGGTGCATTTTGAAGTTAGGGGGTGCAGATTGGTTATTTTACATCATATCCCAAACTATTCCAATATGATTTTGGATTACTGTTGTCTAACGTATAATCCCCTACACTCTTTGCGGCATTTGTTTTTCTGCCGTTTCTTACCTCTATATGGGTATGTCCGCTAGCACTAGTTGAGCATCCTCTCCACGATTCAGTTCCAATTTTATCGCCTTTATTTATTGGTTTTCCTGCATATAAGGAATCGGATGGATTTGAGTGTAAATAGATTACAGTCTTATTATTTGAAGAATCGTATATTGCAATCGTAGATAATTTTCCACCATCTTTACCTTCGACAACATTAGTAATTACGCCATTGGTCAAAGAATATATTGATTTACCGTTTTCATAATTAAAATCTATACCTTCGTGTCTACCTGAAGTGTTTACATAACCATCAAATCCACAACTTATTTTTGATGATGTAATATTAATATTGTATAGGGCGTTTGTCATTGTGTTTTTTGTTTTATTTGAAGGTGTTGTTGAACTACTAATATTTTCATACGCAAGTTTATAAGCTCTTTTTCCAGATTTCGCAGTATATATCACGTTATAATTTGTACCGGAAATCTTATATACTTTATCCCCTGATTCGTAATATCCACTTGTAACTCCGTTTTTATATTTTAACGTTGTTACTTTGCTGCTTGCTGTAAATGAACTGCTCGGGCTTGTATTAGATCCCAATAAATCTTTTGTTTTGATGTATCCAGTTTTTCTTCCTGAAGAAGTTGGATAATTTACTTGTGCATAGCTTGAAGTTATTTTGTAAATATAGCAAACATCATTTTTAGAGATATATGCGTTATAGGCACTTGAAGGACTGCTTGTTCCTCTTGTTGTGCATCCGGTGTTTTTCCATACATTGATTTGCTTTGCGGCAGTAAATTCACAATATGCTGAAGCAGATAACGAAGGATAACCTGCTGCTGATACTGTCACGCTTAAAATTGTTGATATCAATAAGACTAATGTTAAAATTAAAGATATTTTTCTTTTCATTGTACCTTATACCTTTCTATGTTTGATATAATTCTATGCGCACCACTTATCTGCAGAGCGAAAACCGCACCCCAAAGTTTATCGCAATTATTTGCAAAATAAAAAATGCGCCTACCGAAGCAGACGCATAAAAAACGCAAACTCCGATAGTCGCCAAACTAAATTTATACAGCATGAGATATATCTACATACAATCATAAATGGAATTCGCATTTTTATCAAATCCTAAAATGATTGTACGTAGAAATAAGCATATTTATCCCAAAAGAAAATATACCTCAAGTCTGTATAACATATTAAATTTAGTTTGGCACAATTATAATACCACATTTCTTATTATTTATCAATACAAATTTTGAAAAATATCAAAATGCACAAAAAATAAAACCGCCACGTAAGTGACGGCATAAATTATTTGGTTTTTTCGATGTTTTGTTTTGCGGTGTTGATTGAGGATATGAGCATAACTCGAATGCTCGTACATTGAGAACTAAGAGATTTATATGTGGATTCATCTATGTAATTTGTTTTAAAAAGTAATTCGAGCCAATAACCGGTTTCGTTTGCTTCTTTCAGTGAGATTTGAAGCTTTGCAATAAAATCAGACGTTCCGTGAGCATAGTGTGCTTCACGGATATTAGCACCGATTGAGGTTCCACTTCTTCCTATTTGATTTGAAATAATGCTTTCTTTTTTAGATTTTAATTCCTTAACGAGATTTATAATGTCAACTGCAAAATTCATGGATTGTACGGATAACTTATCTTCACGCATTTAAACCACCTTCTTTTAAATCAAGTATATCATATAATTTGATGTTTGTAAATGAAGTATTTGCCTTTGGTAAATATGAAGTGACGACTATGCCGTCATGAAGTAAATCCGCTTTGCGGATTTATGAAGCGAAGCGTTCAATAATGTTGCGAAACAACACTTCATTGCCGAAGGCAACTTCATTAGCGTCAGCGACTTAATGTTCCGAAGGAACGCTTCATTGAAAAAACGGCAGGTTTCTATCAAAACCTACCGTTTTTTCTGGTGCGAGAGACGGGACACAGTCGCTTCGCGCCTTGCCTGCTTGACGACCGCTACACTTCGTTCACGGTGCCCGTCTGCACACCAGCTTCGCTAAAAACGATTATCAATCGTTTTCTTTACGCTCGCTGCCCACTTTGGCTTCAAGTCCCGTCTGTCTTTTGCAAAGACAAAAAAACAAAGGTACCAACTTACGTTGATACCTTTATTTTTTATGGTGCGAGAGACGGGACTTGAACCCGTATGGTCTCCCACACGCACCTTAAACGTGCGCGTCTGCCGATTCCGCCACTCTCGCATATCGGTGTGTCATCTCGTGACAACGTAGACAATTATAACAGAAGATTTTTAGATTGTCAACATATTTTTTCAAAAAAAATAAAAAAGTTTTTCTATTATAAAAAAAGCTTATTTTTTAGCGTTACAGCAATGTAAAAGGGGCAGTTTATTCTACCCCTATTGACTATTATTAAAATTTATCATTTGTCTGCTGTTTTACTAACTTTCAACTTCAAAATCAATAATCCGCATACAAGTAATACCGGAAAAATTGTAGCTATGAAAAGTCCTGTTTTAAGATTACCGCCTGCCATTTCAGAAATGCTTCCCACCATAGTAGGACTTACTGCAGCACCCAAATCACCAGCTAATGCCAGAAATGCAAACATTGCGGTCCCTCCTCTTGGAAATTTCTGAGAGGATATACAGACAGACCCCGGCCACATAATACCTGCTGCAAAGCCACAAAGTGCACAACCTGCAAGTCCGAGAATCGGTAATGCAGACAGTGAAGCCAATAAATAGCAACCGGCACACACAATTCCGCAAATAAGCATTACTTTAGTTAAATCGAGTTTTTCACTGAACTTTCCATACAACATACGGGTTACCCCCATAAACATAGCGAACAAACACGGGCCTAACAAATCGCCAATCGTTTTTGGTATTTTAATAGCCGCTTCAGTAAATGCTGATGTCCACTGTGTCATAGTTGCCTCTGATGCACCTGCACATATCATAAGCATTATCATTAACCAGAAGAGAGGTGTTTTCAACAGTTTTCTTACACCCATGCTTTCACCGTCTTCAACCAGTCGTTCTATCGGACAGCTGATAAAATTGAATGTGTTGTATAACGGTATCAGTGCCCATATGATGGTAAGTATCTTCCAGTTTGCTAAGCCAAATACAGCAAAAAAGAGAGTCGACCCTAATATAACACCAACTGCTCCCCAACAGTAAAACGAATGTAAAAGGCTCATCATTCCGTCTTTATTTTCAAAAGGACATGCCTCAACAATAGGACTTACCAAAACCTCAACAAGACCGCTGCCTATAGCATAAAGCACTACCGAAATCAAGATGCCTATAAACGGCTCGGGAAGTATTTCGGGCAGTATTGCCATTAATATGAGCCCCAGAGCTGATACCACCTGTGAAACTACAACACATGTACGATACCCGATTTTGTCAGCGTATTTTGTAGCCACAAGATCAATAAGCAACTGTGTTATATAGAACACAAACGGAATCAATGCAATTTTTTCAAGTGTAATCCCGTATGTACCTTTGAATGTTAAAAATAGCAGCGGAGTAAAATTAGCAGTTATTGCCTGTGTAACAAAGCCCAGATAACAGGCAATCAGCGTTTTTTTGTAGTTCTTTTGTTCAGCCATGATAGTTTCCTCTTTAATCAGTAGTTTTATCAATTATATCACCTTTTTTTGCTATGAAAAAGCCACAAAAGCACCAGAATTAAGCACTATTTACCCATATTTCTACTTTGACCTGGAGTGCATCCGTATTTTTTCTTGAATTGACGGCTGAAATAATTTACTGAATTAAAACCGCAGGCATAACTGATTTGCTCAAGAGTTTTTGCTCTTTCCCCAAGTAACTGATGTGCCATCTGAAGTCTGTATTGAATCAGTGCATCAACAGGAGAACATCCCATATATGCATTGAAGCACCTCCCTGCCTCACTTCGACTGACATCTGCAGACTTTGCAATATTATCAAGGGATACATTTTCTGAATAGTGCTCATAAATGTACTTTAACATCTTTTGAAGGCGAATCTGGTTGTTTATCTGTATTCGCGTCGCCTCAGTTTTTGGAAGCTTGTCAAAATTACAGAATATAAATTCAAATATATGGCTTACATTACGCTGTACAGCTAATTCAAAACATCCATTTTCCTCACTCATATACCTGTAAATATCTTTTATCAGACAGTTTATTTCTTTGTAAGAAGGATCATTATGACGAAACACTATAAAAGGAAGGGAATCACACTTCATAACCGGCTGTATATATCTTTCAAAAATTACACTTGTTTCAGGAGCAATCAATGTGCCGGAAAACACAATGTTTGGCATAGGGTCAGGGATATCGCCCGACACCGGTTTTATTCCGTGGAGCATATTTCCGTTGACAAATATACTATCCCCTTCTTCGAGAATTATGTGCTCCCCCCCTACCTGATAATCTAAAACCCCGTATTCTGCTGTTGCAATTTCAAAATCAGGATGCCAATGCAACGGGCCTGCCCAATTAGGCAAAGTAGCAAGTTCATCATGAAAATAAGTGATTGGAAATTTCGAAATGTCGTGCGGTATATACTCCCTTAATTGATGGTCCAGTATTATAGCCATAGTCTTCCCCTCCCCCATTTCCGTTTACATTATAACATGTCTTTATCTATTTGTCACGTTTTATAGAAAATTGAAACAAAAACACGTATAACAATTGACTATCGGTCGGTATTATGGTATAGTATTTTTGTGTATCAGGTCATTTTTTTAAATCCTGATACTCTCTAGATATAAGGAGATGTAGTAAATATGAAACTTGGTATAGTGGGTCTCCCCAATGTGGGAAAAAGTACTCTTTTTAATGCAATTACAAAAGCCGGTGCGGAAAGTGCAAACTATCCGTTCTGTACAATAGAGCCAAACGTGGGTGTTGTTGCAGTTCCCGATGAACGTCTTGACGTTCTTGCAAAAATGCACAACCCCGAAAAAATAACCCCCGCAATTGTTGAATTTGTTGACATTGCAGGTCTTGTGCGAGGTGCAAGCCGCGGAGAAGGACTTGGCAACAAGTTCCTCGCCCACATTCGTGAGGTTGATGCAATCGTTCACGTTGTAAGATGTTTTGAGGATGCAAACATTGTACACGTAGACGGCTCCGTTGATCCTCAGAGAGACATTGAAACAATTAATCTTGAGCTTATTTTTGCCGACCTTGAAAGTGTGGACAAGCGTATTGACAGAACTATGAAAATGATGAAGTCCGGCGATAAAAAGTATCAGGCAGAGCTTGAGCTTTGGAAGCGTTATAAAGAGGCACTTGAAGCAGGTCAGAGTGCACGCACCGTTGAAATTACCGAAGACGAGGCGGAAATTGTAAAAGAACTTGCTCTTCTTACAATGAAGCCTGTACTTTATGCCGCAAATGTGGCCGAGGGCGATTTTGCAGCAGGTATTGAAAACAACGAATTTGTTAAAAAGGTTGAGGAGATTGCCGCTGCGGAGGGTGCACAGGTGCTCCCCATTTCAGCACAGATTGAGGAAGAAATCAGTTCTCTCGAAGGCGACGAAAAGCAACTGTTCCTTGAAGAAATGGGACTTAACGAGTCAGGTCTTGACCGTCTTGTTAAAAAGAGCTACACACTACTCGGTCTTATCAGCTACCTTACAGCAGGTCAGCCTGAGGTGAGGGCTTGGACTATTACAAGAGGTACAAAGGCACCTCAGGCAGCAGGTAAAATACATACAGACTTTGAAAAAGGTTTTATCCGTGCAGAAGTTGTTGCGTACAAAGACCTTATTGAATGCGGTTCTCATGCTGCAGCAAAAGAAAAAGGCCTTGTCCGCAGTGAAGGTAAAGAATATGTGATGCAAGATGGTGATATTGTTCTTTTCCGATTCAACGTCTGAGATATTTTTGAGAAAGGATGCTTTTCATGAACAAAAGAATACTTAGTATAATTCTCTCAATGGCACTTATTTTCACAACATTTGTTCCGATTACGAATGCAGAAACCGTTACTATGTACGCATCTGACGGCAGAACATCTGAGGTCGACTCAACAGAAGTCAGTGAATGGAAAAAGGTTGGTTGGTTTGAAACCGCTGACGATGCAAAAATAATCACTATGTACGCATCTGACGGCAGAACAATTTCTATTCCTCAGCTTTATCGTGAAGATTACCTTAATGTTGGTTGGTTTGATACTGCCGATGATGCAAAATTGATTACTATGTACGCTTCTGACGGTAGAATGATTTCGGTTTTCCAAAAGGATAGAGATGCTTACTTTAAAGTTGGTTGGTTCGACAGTGCAGAAGATGCAGAAATAATCACTATGTACGCTTCCGACGGCAGAACAATTTCTATTCCCCAGCTTTATCGTGAAGATTACCTTAATGTTGGTTGGTTTAACACCGCCGATGATGCAAAAATGATTACTATGTACAGCATGGACGGCAGAACAATATCAATTGTGCAGCGTGACAAAGATGCTTATTTAGAAGTTGGCTGGTATTCGGATATTTCTGACGTAACCGTAAAGATGTATGATGCTGACGGAAATGAACGCACCGTATATAAAGACCATGTTCAAAAAGAGCTTGCAAATGGTCTGTCACTTGATAACAGCAGTAATACTCAGCTAATGTTTTCTTCCGACGGAAGATTTATAACTGTTCCTAAAAAAGATGTAGAAGCTTACAAAAATGTTGGTTGGTACGCAGCGGGTTCAGATAAGGTTGACCCATCACGCCCTATGGTGGCAATAACATATGATGACGGCCCGGGAAAACACACAGACCGAATTCTTTCAGTCCTTGAAAAATACAATGCACGTGCAACATTTTTTGTAGTTGGGCAGAACGTTTCCGGTTACAAAGAAACTCTTAACCGTGCAATAAGCCTTGGATGCGAAATAGGCAATCACACATGGAGCCACGTTAATCTTACGTCTACCATAGGAAGTCAGCTTTCTTCCACAAACGAAGCTATTTATAATGCAACAGGTGTATATCCTAAGATTTACCGTCCTCCTTACGGTTCATATAATTCTTACGTACTTAACTCTATTTCGATGCCGGCAATCATGTGGTCTGTAGATACACTTGACTGGAAAACACGCAGTGCTTCAAGCACACTTGCAAGTGTTCAGCGTGACACACGTGACGGTGGAATAATCCTTATGCACGATATTCACTCTCCCACAGCTGATGCTGCAGAATCTGTAGTAAAATGGCTTCTCATGCAGGGATATCAGCTTGTTACAGTAAGCGAGCTTCTTGATGCACGTGCAGGCGGTGCTGTAAACGGAAAAGTCTATACTAAAGCACAATAATTTTTTTCGAATAACATCCTCTTATATGGTGATACTAAAAATATCAACTATAAGGGGATGATTTTTATGCAGTTTTATCCGCAAATTTCTTACATTCATGCACGGGAGATTCTTGATTCAAGAGGAAATCCTACAATTGAAACAGACGTATTTCTCGACGATGGAACTTTTTCAACCGCAGCAGTGCCTTCAGGTGCTTCTACAGGAGCCTTTGAAGCATACGAACTTCGTGACAACGACGAAAATCGTTTTATGGGAAAAGGCGTTCAAAAAGCAGTAAGAAACGTAAACACAATAATAGCATCTGAACTGAAAGGAAAAAATCCTTTTAACCAAAGAGAAATCGACTCTCTTTTATGCGAAATTGATGCAAGTGAAAATAAACACAAGCTCGGAGCTAACGCAATTTTAAGTGTTTCACTCGCCGTAGCAAAAGCAGCGGCAAATTCACTTGGAATAAGTCTATACCGCTATATTGGCGGGACGAATGCTCACAAGCTTCCTATGCCTATGATGAATATTATAAATGGTGGCAAGCACGCAGGAAATTCTATCTGCTGCCAGGAATTTATGATTATGCCTACAGGTGCAGAGTACTTTTCTGACGGACTTCGCCAATGTGTAGAAGTATTTCACACATTGGGAAAAGTTCTCAAAGACAAAGGCTTTTCTACCGCAGTAGGTGACGAAGGTGGATTTGCACCGGATTTTAAAAATGATGAAGAAGCACTTAAAGCTATTTGTAGCGCCATTGAAAAAGCCGGATTCACACCGGGAGAAGACTTTAAAATTGCCCTTGACCCTGCGTCCACTGAGATGTTTGAAGCCGCAAAAAAAGAAGGCAAAGACGGAAGCTACTTTTTCTGGAAACAGGGACAATATCTTACACGCGATGAGCTATCTTCTTTCTGGGCCGACTGGGTGGAACGCTATCCCATATTTTCCATTGAAGATGCTATGGCAGAAGAAGATTGGGACGGATGGAAATCGCTTACAAAGAACCTCGGAAATAAAATTCAGCTCGTAGGCGATGACCTGTTTGTTACAAATACAAAAAGACTTCAAAAGGGTATAAATACAGGTGCAGGCAATGCAATACTCGTAAAAGTTAATCAGATAGGAACTTTAACAGAAGCACTTGACGCAATTGAGCTAGCGAAACAAAGTGGTTTTAAAACTATTATATCGCATCGCAGCGGTGAAACTGAAGATACAACTATTGCCGACATTGCCGTTGGTGTAAATTCCGGGCAAATTAAAACAGGGGCACCGTCAAGAACGGACAGAACTTGTAAATATAACAGACTCTTAAGAATTGAAGAAGAGCTTGGTGGAGAAGCAGTTTTTGGAATATAAAATTAAAACTGAACCTGCACTTAGGACGAGACTATCAGCTTGAACAAACATCTTTCTCGGACTTTTAGAGACTATTCAAATCTTATACAGTAAAAATGAAGGTGTAAAAAACTAAGTTTTTACACCTTCATTTTTACATTCCCAGTTTCCCAAGTGCTTTTTTCTCAATTCTTGACACATAGCTTCGGCTGATACCCATTACCTTTGCAACTTCTCTCTGTGTAAGAGGTTCACAACCGCATAAACCATAGCGAAGACATATGATATCCTGTTCACGCTTCTGCAGTGAAGTTCTTATTTTCTTATATAGCTTTTCAATCATATTGTCACGGTCAAGCCTTTCACATATATCCTCATTATCACTTTGCAAAACATCAATAAGGGTTACTTCGTTTCCTTCACCGTCAAAGCCTATAGGATCGTTTAAAGAAACCTGATTGCTGAATTTTTTATCACGTCTTAAAGACATAAGAATTTCATTTTCTATACATCGTGCAGCATATGTCGCAAGTCTTGTTTTTTTATCAACATTAAATGACGATATTCCTTTTATAAGACCTATCGTGCCAATTGAAATAAGATCGTCACCGTCACCTGCAGATGCATACTTTTTTACAACGTGGGCAACAAGCCGAAGGTTCCTTTCGATAAGTATATTTCTTGCATCTTCATCCCCTTGTCTGAATTTTTCCAGGTAGTATGCCTCTTCTGTCTCGGTAAGGGGGTCTGGAAAACTTCCGCTTTGTAACAGCCCTATGTTTCCTTTTCCAATACAGAATTTTAAAAGGCTTAGCAGCAAGAAAAACACCTCCATATAAAAAATACACAATACAAGTATATTCACGTATGAAGATAATTGTGTATGTCCTTGTTTTTTTGTTGTAAAAGGATATTTTTTGTGTTACAATAATTGTATTACCATAAAGGAGATTATCTTATGAAAGAACGTATATACAGTATTCCTCTTACGGATGCACTTCATGAAGGATGCGGTTGCCTACTTTGCACACTTGAAAAAAAGCTTGAAGAAGATGCACTGGAATATTTTCTTGGGCCGTCCATGATGGAGCCTGACGGCAGAGAACTTACAAATGAAAAAGGATTTTGTAGAAGACATCTTCCTATGCTTTTTGAAAAAGGAAACCGCCTTGGTCTTGCACTTGTACTTGAAACTCATGTAAAAGAATTGTCAGAGAAAATGACAGCAGAAAAAAAGAGCGGTTTTATGCAAAAGGGACACGATGCCGCTCTCACTGCAAAAAAGCTTCTTGACACGGCAAAAAGCTGTGCCCTCTGCGATAAAATAAATTCACAGATGGACGATGCTGCAAGCAATCTTGCCTACCTTTGGGAACAGGATTCGGATTTCAGGGATTTATTTATGCTTCAGGGTGAATTGTGCCCCGAACACGCAGGCCTTGTTCTTTCAGTTTGTGAGAAAGAAATAAGCGGAAAGCTCCGTGATGCATTTATTGAGTCAATATTGTACAGTCAGAAAAAGCAACTTGACAGTCTGTACGACTATTTACACGAATTCGTGCTTTCATTTGATTATAGAAATACAGGTAAGCCATTAAGTGAAAAAGCTTCAAAATCGGTTGAAAATGCAGTTAAATATTTATCCAAAAACTAATAAAACGCAGTGCGACAAACCTCGCACTGCGTTTTATTAATTAAGTATTTTCTTGTTTTCTCCGTCATACACGAAAAAACCTTTTCCTTCACCGGGAAAATTCCCATCCAGTAGCCACTTTTTATAAGAACGCTGAAGTGATGAGTTTTCAGGAAGATTTTCAAGTTCTCCTTTTGCTGCCTCGTCACCGAAAATTCTCCACAGTTCCTGTCGGTTGTTTTCATAAAATCTACTTTCTGTAATTCTGAAATCATTCATAAAAGAAACGATGTTTGACTTTTCGTCAAGAATTTCGCGGTTGTGTTCAAACAAAAGCCAGCTTTTGCATCCGAAAAAGCATACGTCTTTTCCGTAAAGCTCACAAAAATACTTACACGCCTTGTCATAGGCGTCAAGCCTTGCTTCCTTTCCGAAGGACTCTTTCGAGGCAGGGATGTGTATATCTATATAGCTCTCTCCCGTTTTAAGAGTGCGACCTGCAATTGTCACAGCTTCCCCGTCGTGCTCTTTGTAAAAGAACTGAAGTCTGCCGATGGAATTCATCACCCCGTCAAGAATATATGAAATCCATGATGTAACCGTAACACCCCAGTTACCGCTATGTCCGTAACCCTCCAGAAGCTTGCACTTTATATCCGCCATACCGCGTTTATACATATCCTCTGTCCATTTCCACTTTTTTGAGATGTTCTTTGTTTCTTTACTTACGCAGATGTAAAAAACGGTAAATCCGGTGTAGGAGTTTATTCCCAATCCTTCGCAAAGCGGTTCAATAACTTCTTTATTTTTTCTGAATTTCTCCATCATTTTGCTATGGAGAGGATATTTATATTCATGTGACTTTTCGTAATTATAATAATTTTCAATCAGCGTCCAAAATTCATTCTCCGCTGACAATTTTTCATAAGCAGAAAGAAGCACAGCTCTTGCTTCCACGGGATAATCGTATTCTTCAAGGAAATTTTCAAAGTAATTTTTCATTTTTATCACCTTAATTCAAAATTCTTCTGTTCTCTCCGTCATATACGAATATACCTATTCCCTGCCCCGGCATATTGCCATCTGCCAGATATTTTTTATAGGCACGCTGAAGCGAAGTTCTTTCGGGGAAATTTTCAAAAGGCACATCTTCTGCCACATATCCGAAAATGCGCCAGAGGTCCTGACGTATTTCTTCTTCTCCGAAAACGATTGTATCAATAATCTTAAATTCATTCATGAACGAAATGATATTTGAATTTGGATTCAGTATTTCTCTGTTGGGCGGGAATACAAGCCAGCTCTGACACAAAAATATGCACGTGGTAATATCAGGCTTCTCGCAATCACTCCAACGGGAAAAGCACGGGTTGCTGCTGTCAGCGCTTCTGTAAAATTCATATGCCATATGGTAAGCATCCATACGGGCTTTTTCGTCAAAGGACTCGCCGGAGCCGGGAATATGTACGGTAATGACCGGAGTTCCCTTTGTAACTTTGTAACCTGCAACCTCGGTGTCTTCTCCATCGTACTTTTTTGCCACAAACTGAAGTCTGCCGATAGAAACAACACAGCCCGTTACTATGCCTGACATCCAGCCTTCGCCCATAAGTCCCCAGACCTTCTTAACCTCATAGCACTCGCAGGTCTGAAGCATTATGTCAAGCATACCGCGTCTATACATATCGTCCGTCCAGTTCCATTCTTTGCAAATCACCTTAGTTTCTTTTGAAAGACAGATGAAAAGCACGCCATAACCCGTGTAAAGACTAATTTCTGACTTTTCGCACAAAGCTTTCATTATCGCCCTGAAATCAAGCTTTGTTTTAAAGAAATTTTCAAGCAACGAATTAAATTCTTCCTGTTTCTCCAGCTTATCAAACGCAGAAAGGAGCACCTCCCATGATTCTTCGGGATAGTTGTACTCTTTCAGAAAATTTTCAAAATAAGCTCTCATATTATCACCTTTTTTAGCGTAACATAAATAATTGCAAATTACAACACGCAAAATTATTTTTTTATTGCACTTCTTAGCTAATATAGTTTTTTAAATTCTCAAGTCCGATTGCAAGTCCTGTTTTTGCGTCTTCCATACCTTCAAATTCAATGGTAATCCATCCGTCGTATTCGGCTTTTTTCAGGATATCAATGCACTGCTTTACAGGCACGTTTCCGTGACCTATTATTGTACCTCGAAGGTAATTTCCACCACGGCTTCTGAAAAAGCCTTTCCCGGGGTCGGCTCCGTTTCCGTCTTTTACTATAAAGTCCTTTGCGTGGGCAAAGAAAACCATTTCACGCAGCTTCCCTATCGAATAAGACGGTTCACAGTCCGCACAGAGGAAGTTCCCCATATCGGCAAGAAGTCCGAAATTAGGGTGATTTACTGCTCTATAAAGCGCTTCCATCCTATCGGGGTCCTGACAGATAAAGCCGAGGTTCTCTACCATTGTGCGGATGCCCTTTTTCTCAGCATATTCCGTTATAATACGGCATCCTTTTGCGATAGTTTCAAGGCAATCGGAAAAACTTCTGAAATGACCTTTTCCGTGCACACCACCCATTGCATCGTGACGCATATTGGTAATACCGAAGATTTCTGCTGCATCAACGTGTGTTTTTACACGCTCAACTTCCTTATCAAAATCCTCGCCCTCTCTTGCGAAGCTTGCCCCGATGCAGTAATTTACAATGGGAATCTCCACTTTGTCAGCTTCTTCCCGAAGCTCTTTTGCATATTTCAATATGTCTTTTTCTTCGGGTCTGTAAAAATCTACAAACTCAATACCATCAAAACCGATTTCCTTTGCAAGCCGGATTGTATCAAACTCTTTGATTTCTCCGTTTTGAATCATTTTATTAAAGCTGTATGAGCTTACTGCAATTTTCATAAAAAACACTCCTTTTTTTTATGATATCACAAAACCCTTAACTTTCAGCCATTATTTTCTTTTAAAATTTTACAGCATCTATTTCAGTGAATTATTTTATTTAGTAGGTCTTTATATTTATTTTTTGCGTATAATGTCGGAACGCACCCATCCAATTCCCTTTGAAGGAGTTTTCACCTTGCACCACACATTTGCCCCGTCAGGAACTTCTTCCCCAACACAAACAAGTTGCGTCGAATAGTCTGAACTATCTATCAGCATAACATAGCTCCCACTTTTCCCGGGCGTGGGTCTGATAAATATATCTGCAGGATCTGATTTCACAAGAACCGTTCCTTTCGGAAACCTGAGAGTAGGTTCATATTCCACATTTATAACCTCTATCCCTGTAGTTTGCTCTCCATCAGAAACATTAATGACAAACTTGTTATTTCCAGGCTTCATCATAACATTTCTCACCCACTTTTTTTCACCATCATCAGGAGACACACTTTCTACATTATCACCGTTTATAACAAGTTTAGCTTCTTTTTCAGATGATTTCATCACTCCGCTGAGCTGTATATTCCCTACAGAAGTTTTTGCCGGCACTTGTTCAATTTTAAGATATAAACCATTCTTTGCACTTACAAACAATTTGCCATCTTTGTTACCAAAAAAACGAACAGCAGTAAAAATGCTCAAAACAATAAACAAAGCCAAACACACCGCACAAATTATCACAGCTGCGTTCTTTTCTCTCTTTTCAACCATCCTTCGTTTTCCACCATACACGCTATCTTCAACGAGCACCCTGTCGTGGTTAAAAACATTCTTTATCTGTTCCATCTTCGGAGTATAATCTGAATTTTCATCCGAATTAACACTGATATTCCCATTATCATCAGCTATTTGACCTTTACAGTATGGACATACCTCTACATTACCAATCTGTTTTCCACAGTACCTACAAAACATTTGTTTTCCTCCTATCAGCTAAGCACTGCATCCGGGCAGTTCATGTTTACTATAAGTTATAACATCCAGACAACATCACTTCTGACATATCCATAACATCCGTTGGGAGCTATCACGTGATACCAAACATACCCGTCACTTCCATATTTATAGTCTCCTAAATATGCAATTGCAGAGTAGTCTTTTACCAATTGAACTGGAGTATGGTTTTTACCTGCACCGGACCGTATATAAATTGCATCATCAACACCCTTTACAAAATATCCGTATACCCTATAATTACTTGTGCTTACAGTATTTAATTCACCTGTTGAACGTGCACAGTATACTGTTCTGGTTTCATTTGCTGAATTACCATTTTCATCCTTAAGCTCAAAATTCAAACTGGTATTTTCACCTGCTGAAAGCGAAATCTGCTTACTCCATTTTACCTGTTGTCCGGCCTTCGTACTGCGTGCTACTTCTTCACTGTTTATATAAAGCACACATGACGAATTTCCGCTTACAATAACACCTTCAACAATCCCGCTGGGATTTTCAGAAGATAACTGTTCTGGACAAGATAATATGTTTAAAATGGGTGCAGAAGTATTTACCTTGGTTATTGTATCCTTACTTGTTCCGGTGTTCGGCAAAACAAAAATGACTAGCATAAACATAATCATCGAGACACACAAAAGTGCAATAACAAGTATCATAACCAGTTTTAGGGTGTTATTTCTTTTTTCATATTGCTCTATACTGTCAGAATTATAATATTCCATAAAGGTACCTCATTAATTTTCTAAAAACTTCGCGTGATATTCTTCAAAGCTCTTGATATTATTTTCTTTCATCTTTGTACTCACTTCTTTACCCACATATCTTATATGCCACGGTTCAGATTCATACCCTGTTATACTTTCTGTTTCCTTGAGATAACGTATTATAAATCCGTACTTATACGCATTATCCCTTACCCAAGGATATTCCGGAGTATTTTCAAATTCACGAAGTCCCGGACTTGAACCAAAAATATCAAGTGCCATTCCTGTATGATGCTCACTATATCCGGGGCGTGCACTGTAACGGTCAACATTTTCTTTACTGTCTTCTTCAAGATACCCTTCGTAAAGACCTCTTTGTACACTTGTTGACCTATAACCATCAACAACATAGAAATTAAATCCTTCATCAGCTGCTGCTTTTTTCATTTCTTTATAGGCTTCCGCCGTTTCCCTACGCATCATTTCTCCGTCACATTCCACAAGATCCGGTGGCTCATACCCGTCATTCACTTTATAGTATTTATTTACTATTACATAGGGATCATCATAGCCTGATACATCAATGTCATACTCATATTTAGGCTTGTCCTGATGAGCATTCACCATCCATACAACATCCTCAAGAGAAAGATTAGGATTATCTTTGCGGTATTTTTCATATCTTTCCAGATTAACCGCCTTGCTGTATGAAATTTCTTTATACTCTTCTGGAAGCTCAACATTAATATTTTCTTCTGTTTCAAAAGACTTTTCAGCTTTATTTTTCTGTGCTTTTTCCTGTGTTGTATCAACAGGCTCTTCCATAGCAGGAAGCTGCTGAGGATTAAAAACTGTCTCATCTTTTCTACTCATAACAAATAATACAACCGCTACAATAATTGCTATAATTATTAAAATGCAGGTGTTTATAACACAAGTATATTTCTCCCGCTGTTTCCGTTGCATCCGTTTTTTTGCAATATGTTGCTTCTGAATTTCAAGAAGCTGGTCATAATCCTGCTCATCCATATTTTCAGTACTAAGTTCTTCATCAATGTAGCTCATAAATTCTCCTCCTTGTTTTAACCGGTGCGACAGTAGTAACTAAGTTATAATGTAACATATTTTGACATATTTTGCAATACTATTTGAATTAATAAAACCTAGTTTTTAATAATAGGATTTTTTGAAACAAAAGTATTGATTTTTAAAATTTCTATGTTATAATATAATGGTATTGGCCGATGTGATGGAATTGGCAGACGTAACGGACTCAAAATCCGTCGGTGGCAACACCGTGCGGGTTCGACTCCCGCCATCGGCACCAAAAAAAAACAACTTTTTCTCATTGGAGAGAAAGTTGTTTTTTTATTTTTAAAGAGAGTCGAACCCTGAGAGGGCAAAAGCCGTTAGCGTGACAGCAGTAATCCGAACCCCGCCTGAAACGGCGATATTTCGGGAATTTTCAACTTGTCATCCTTGAAAGGCGACAGCCTGTCTGCGTCTTTCGCGTCAAAACCTGCTCAAAATCGCATTTATTTCAGGTTCGCAGAATTTTTTACAAACTATTTTTTGTTGATACAAGGCAAAAAGGTGGTAAAACTCCCTGTATCCCTTCGGGATAACAATTCTTCCAAGCTTATCTACTTTTCGTTTTATTCCCACTCTTGTTATTTCTGAATTCATCTTCAAGCCCCTACAATAATATAAAGAGTCTGATTGAATTAAAAATGTGCCAACCGATGTTAAATGACGATAAGGAAGAAAGATAAAAACGAGTTATACAGCCGGATTGATATGATATTGTAGAAAATTAAATTTTGGAGGATTTTACAATGAAATCAATTTTTGAACAAAACGGTGGAACATATACAAAGGTCGGTGATTATTATATTCCTAATATTTCAGTACCCGACACAAATAAATACAATATCGGCAAGTACGGAAATTTGAGAAAAACATTCTTGAAAGAACATCACAAATCTTATTACACTATTCTCTTTATGGAAGGCAAGCTATTTGAACATGTTGCGGAGATAGATGAAACCTGTCATAAATGTCTTAAAGATATGATTTCAAAAATGGCAGAGCAAGAAGGCGTTACGGAACAATTAAAAGAAACAGACCAAATGGCTTGGGTGCAGAATATGAATAATATTCGCAACCGAGCAGAAGAAGTCATAATGCGTGAATATGTGTATAAAGATTTTGAGAAATAAATCTGATTTTAGAAGCAAAATAATCACTAATTAAGTAAATTCCCCTTGCCGTTTCGTTGGGCAAGGGGAATTTTAAAAGTTAATTTTTGTCATTTTTCTCCTGCTGCTGTAAATAAAACATAGATTTCTGTGTTTCAATTTCAGCACGGAGTTCTTCTTCTGTAGGAAGATACAGTTTGTATTTTGTAGCAAAAAGTTGCTCATTTCCATGCATTACGGAATATTTTGCAATATCTTCATCAGTATCAGAACAAAGAACAATACCAATTGTAGGATTATCTCCTTCGTTGCGTTTCATTTCGTCATACATTCTAATATACATATCCATTTGACCTACATCTTGGTGGGTAATTTTACTTGTTTTTAAATCAATTAAAACAAAACATTTAAGGATATAATTATAAAACACAAGGTCAATATAATAATCTTGTTTTTCAGTATGAATATGTTGCTGTCTTGCAACAAACGCATAACCTTTGCCGAGTTCCATAAGAAACTTTTGCAAATTTGAAATAATATTTTTTTCTAATTCGCTTTCGGTGTATGAAGTATCGGTTGACATACCTAAGAACTCTGCAACAACGGGATTTTTAATAAATTCCAATTTATCATCATTATATCCATCTGTAAGCGTTTTCATTTCTGATTCAACCAATTCTTTGTTCTGCGATTTTAGCAAACGATGATAATATTGTGACGATATATTTCGTTGAAGAGTTCTTACACTCCAAGTTTGTTCCACAGCTTCTTTCGCATACCATTCACGTGCTTCTGTGTCGTGAACTTGCAATAATACACGATAATGAGTCCAAGAAAGTAACGGAGCAGATTTTCCACTCGCTGAGTGGAAAATCTCCGGAAAGGTTTTATAAAATGAATAAAAGCTGTATAAATTAGTCTTTGTAAATCCTTTTCCGTAAATTTCCGATAATTCTTTTGATAATTGCTTAATAATACTCATTCCGTATTCTGCACGATTTTCGCCTTTTAACTCTTCTTCTGCAATTCTGTATCCGATAAGCCAATTACGCTGAACAAGCATTGTATTAACTGCACTGTGAGCAGCTTTTTGTGTTGTTTCAATCAATTCTTGCATATCGGCAAAAATATCATCAGTTTTCTTATAATTTACCATTAGGTTATTATTGCCTATTTCAGATAATTTATTTTCCATAAAAGAAACTCCTCTAAACTTATTTGCATTGTTTGTTTAAAATAATTATACCATATTAATCCTATCCGCACAACTGATTTGAATAAATTTCTGCACCTTGACTAAACATCTTTTTATATTATTAAAGGGTATTAAGCTCTAAATTTGCTTAATACCCTTTAGAATAGGTTAACCTACTTCAAATTATCATACATTCTTACGAATGTTGCGATGGCTTGTTCTTTGGTGTATTTGCCTTGTGGTTCAAAGCCGTTGCCTGTGCCGTTCATAATTCCTTTTTCGGTTACGAAGCCGACCCCCTCTGTCGCCCAGGATGAAACACCGGATTCAACAGATGTGTTATATGATGTATCATATCCCAAAACATCGGCTGTACGC
>JAZPYX010000049.1:0-28038 GCA_045544395.1 Clostridia bacterium | reverse complement strand
GCTAGCAAAAAGGCACAAAAACGAAGAAAAATCGAATAAAATGAGATTTTTCAACAAAATAAGATAATTCTATGATTTAGAAACTGTCTATATTTCGTATTATTATTGCCTTTTTGCGGTCTGGACTTTTTTTACATCCCTTTTAATATTTATATTTTTTCCTTAAACCAACCACAAATACCATTGATACCACCGCTGCCAACGCTTCTGCAACAACAACGGAAATCCATATTCCGTTTAAACCCCATAAAAGCGGAAAAACCAACACACATACAACCTGAAATACAATCGTACGCAAAAATGCAATTACGGCAGATACAGGGCCGTTATTAAGTGCTGTAAAAAACGAAGACCCGAAAATTGCAAGTCCCGAAAACAGGAATGATACTGCATATACACGAAAGCCGTGGAGCGTCATTTCATACAAAGCCTTGTCATATCCTGCGAAAAGCTTTGAAAGGGGAACTGAAAGTCCCTCCGACAAGCAAAGCATTATAGCCGATGCGGTAAGGTTGAACATAATTATTTTTTTACGCAGATTTTTCATTTCAGAATGATTCTGTGCACCGTAATGATAACCTACAACAGGTGCTGAACCGTTTGCAAATCCGAAGAATATACCAATAAATATGAAGCACACATACATCATTATACTGTATGCTGCAACACCGTCTTCCCCTGCATATTTAAGAAGCTGTGTATTGTAAAGCAGTCCTACCATAGAACTTGAAACACCGTTTACAAATTCTGAAGCACCGTTAGAAGCAGCTTTTATGGTTGCTTTCGTATCAAACTGTGTTTTCCCCAGTCTGAGTTTACTGGTATTTTTTCTGAAAAAGTAAAACAGTGGCACTGCCCCACCTACTATCTGACTTGCGGCTGTTGCCCATGCAGCACCGGCTAAATCCCATTTAAATACTGCTACAAAAAGGGCATCCAGTACCATATTTGCACAACCTGCAAGTATCGTTACGTAAAGACCTAGCTTTGGTCTTTCCGCAGTTACGAAAAATATCTGAAAAAGAAACTGCAAATTCCAAAGGGGCATTGATATAAGAAGAATATTTCCGTAAAGCACTGCCTGTTCAAGCATCTTTCCTTCCGCACCAAGGGCAGACAAAAGCGGTCTGAGAAGGAAATATCCAAGCACAGAAAAAAGCACACCTACGCCAAATGAAATATATACAAATAACGAAAAAAGGCTGTTTGCTTTTTTACTCTTTCCCTCGCCCATGGTTTTTGCAACAAGGGCACTTCCCCCTGCACCGAACATATATCCGAAGGTGGCTAAAATATTAAGCACGGGGAAAACAAAATTTATTGCCGCAAGTGCCGTTTTACCAACGTAATTACTTACAAAAAGTCCGTCTACAACTCCATAAAGGGATGTAAACACCATCATTACCATAGCAGGAAACGTAAACCTTAAAAGTCTTGCGTAGGTAAAATGGTCTGATAACTGAATTTTCATTCTATCACTATATCCTCCATAAGTCCGCCAAGAGATGCCGCCATTGAATAAAAGCCAAAGTCAGTAGGGTGACAACCATCAACAGTACCTTCCCCGCCGCAAAGCGAGCAAAGCTCCCTTCCCGTTAAAAGATATACGTTTTCATCCCCACAGTCCAGAGCATTCTGGAAAGTGGTGCTTATAATCTGAAGCCTTTCCTCTTCTTCAGGAGTAAGACTATATTTTGGTCTTGACATCATAATTACGGGAATGGTTGGATGCACCTCACGAATAGCCTTGAACATTTTTTTGTGGGTGTTTCTGAGATGCTCCACAGAAGGTGCATTATGGTCATAATCGTACACAAACATTGACATATCAAGATTTCTGATATAATTAATCATTTCGTCTTCAGCTTTTGCATTACCTGAAAATCCCAGGTTTATATAATCATAATTAAACCGTCTTGAAATGACATTCTGATATGTTCTTCCGGGACGGGATGAGCATCCCCCCTGGGTAATTGATGAGCCGTAGTATACAATCGGTTTCTTATTTCTGTAAGGCTTTGGCTCCTCTACAGTTGAATCCTCTGAAAGTCCGATATACAGATTATTTACATCATTATATGACGGAAAGTTAATTGTAATATCCCTCATTTTTCTGTCGGGGAAGGTAAGTATGCTTTCATAACCGCCCTTATCCTCCATAGGCGGACGGTAAGTGCCTGCATAATTATTGCCGTCATACAAATCAAATCCCGAGCTTCCTGTAAGCGGAAAGTGAGAACCCTGATAAAGTTCACCCATTTCTGCATGAATCGCTATATATTCACTATCTGTTCTGAAACGCACCCTTCCGCCTGCGGTATGTGTGTGAAGTCCGTATATTGCCATATTCACAGATTTGGCAGTAGCTTCAGGCATACGGCGGTACTTGCCGTTTTCTTTGAAGACACCGTAAACTTTAAATGGTTCATTCTCAATATCATAAAACTTAACATCATCACGGTCTATTTCTGTCTGTATGGCAAAGTTTTTATCAATTAATGAAATATCTCTCATAATAATTCTCCTTTATCTACTACTACCGCTACACCGTCCGGGATTGCCGTTATTGTTGCAGCTTCTTTACCAAGAATTTCTTTTGCTTTAATAATTGCATCTTCTATTGAATGAGCAGGTATCATATGCATTTCCCTGACTGTTTCGTCAGGCATTTCTGATATGTAAATCACACTTGCGTGCATCAGTACACGTAGCATAATCTGTGTCTGCCACTGATCGGGAACAGTTTCTCCTCTGTCACGTGAAAGGAATATCTCCATCGTCTTATTTATATCCGCCTCGTCTGCAAGCTGATGATAGAAATGGTCCCCACCGATGCCATCCCCCGATGCAGAAAGCATTATAATAACACCGTCTCTTTTAACAGTTGCTTCTGCGGCAGTCATACCCTTAACCGCCTGATACATATTCTGGTCAAGAGGGTATCCTCCATTGGTAGATATTACAATATCTGCAGGTACAGCCTTTGCACCGCAAAGAGATGAAAGGAAGTCCGTACCCTTTTTGTGTGCTTTCTCTACGTCGCCTGCAGTTGCAAAAATGACCTCTTTATCAGCATTAAGAACAACATTTACAATAAATGCTAATTTAGCTTTCTTTACCGCCCACAGCATATCCTCGTGAATAGGATTGTTTTCAAGAATACCTGTTCTTGCATTAGTGTGTGCAATGAATTCAGAACAGTGGTTCGCAAGCACAGTGTTTCTTCCTGCAACACCGGGAAGAACGCTTTTTCTTCCCCCTGAAAAGCCTGCAAAAAAGTGCGGTTCAATAAACCCTTCTGCCACAAGAAGGTCTGCTTCATAGGCAATAGAATTTATTTCACACGTACCTCCTGAGGGAAGTGTGCCGATGTTTACAAGCTTCTCCCTCTCATCACAGTCGTGGATATATATTTTCTCATTTCTTACAATATCTTCGCCGAATTTACTTACAAGCTCATCCTTTGTTGTCCCTCTGTGACACCCTGTTGCAATAAGGATTGTGATATCCGCATCGGGATTTCCTTTTCTTATTTCACGAAGCATAATAGGCATAATTATTTTACTGGGAACAGGACGTGTATGGTCACTTGCTATAATTACAACCTTGTTTTTACCCTTTGCAAGGTCTGAAAGCAAGGGTGAACCAACGGGGGTTGCAACTGCATTTTCGACAATCTCTGTCTCGCCATATTCAGGCACATATTCTTCTATTGATGAAGCGAGTACGCCAATAAGCTCATCCCCGAAAGTATAACTTAATTTTTCTTTTCCGTAAGGAAATTCTATTGTTTTCATATTCGTTTCTCTTTCTTTAAAACTTTTATTAACAAAGGTATAAGTACAAGCTGGATGATAATTCCGGGAATTGCATCAACAAATCCCCCTGCAATAAAAGCACTGATTCCAAAGCTTTTTCCGCCTATACCAAGAAGTACTGCTTTTGCAATACCCCACATAATACGACCTGCAATCATTGCCGTTACAAGGCATATGTAAATATCCACCATTGAGGGATTTTTCTTTATTCTGTATAAAAACCCTGTCACAAACCCATAAGTTGCAAGCTCAAAAGCCATCCATACGGCATTTGGATAAATGGGCGGCATTGATGATATTAAACTTTTAAATAGCGGTATCATAATCCCTGTAACAAGACCATACCACGGTCCGCATATAAATCCGCAAAGAAGTGCAGGAATATGCATCGGCAAAAGCGTGTCCCCGATTTCCTTTATTTGCGAGGTAAAAAACGGCAGAACAACACCTATCGCCAGAAACATTGCGGATAAAACTGTATTTTTCAACCTACTGTTTTGCATTTTATCCACCGTCATTAATCACACAAAAAAGTTCCGTTTTTAAGTGCTTCCAGCATAATTTTTGCACTGCTTTCATTTGTAGCAAGGGGAATTTTCTGCACATCGCAAAGCCTTAAAAGTGCAGACACATCAGGCTCGTGAGGCTGTGCAGTAAGCGGATCACGAAGAAAAATTATAAGGTCAAGCTCACCGTTTGCAAGCATAGCACCTATCTGTTGGTCACCGCCCAAAGGGCCGCTTTTAAGGCGGCATATATCAAGCTTTGTCTCACCCATAATCATTGTTCCTGTTGTTCCTGTCGCGAAAAGTTCATGCTCCGCAAGTATATCCTTATATTCCTTTGCAATATCTATAATTTCCTGTTTTTTCTTATCGTGTGCAATTAATGCAATTTTCATTTGTAAAACCTCCGAACATTTTTCTTTTTTTATTATATATTACCTAAATGCAAAAAGCAACAGGAAACCTTAATTTTCCCGTTGCCTTTTTTCCATTCTACGCCAGTTTATAAAGCCGTAGATATCATTTACAAGAAAAGCTATAAAGCACGCCAGTACAGAGACATATTTAATATCTTCCAACGATGCCAGAAGCCAGAGAACGATAAGTACAATATCATTTGCCGCATATGCTATCGCATAATAAGGGCTGCGTTTTGAAGTAAGATATACCGCAACAAAGCTGGTTGTGACAGAAAGTGTGCTGACAACCAGATTCGCAGTGTTAAAATACTTCAATATAAAATAGAATACTGCCGTTACCGCCACTGCTAATGACCACATAATAAGGTGGTCTGTTACCGTGATTTTTCTTATTTCCACCTCGCTTTTATTCCCTTTATACGGATGGCGAATCCACTCTATGAGGGCAAATATTGCCATAGGAAGTGTCATCCCCACATAGGTTGCCATTTCCCCATAATATCTGCAGGCATATGATATTGTGCCGTAAAGCAGACTGAATAATATTATTAAAACCTGCCCGAAAGGATTTCCCTTTGCACAATAAATCAGCGAAGTCACACCGATAAGCGATGATATTAAATTAAGATAACTTCCTTGGTCAAAAATCAGAAAGGACAGTGTTATAAGTATTACCGAACCAATCCATATTCCTTTTTCTGTTTTTGTAAAATAGTTCATAATTTCCTCCTTGAAAAAGCGTGATTAGCATCACACTTCAACACCCCTGCCCCTCACTCTTAAGGGGAATTATTGTCCTTTTGTTGCAAAAGGACCAAAACGCAGGGTGGATTCCGAATCTCCCCTAGCCGTTTGAAACAATGTCGCTCTGCTTCACTACCGCTTGCATAGCTCCTGTTTCTGCACAACCCTGCGCCATCGCTTCATCCGCCACCGGCGGCGTTCAGGCTCGGTTCCCCTAAAACGGCCTCGCAGGGGCGTAATTATTTATGGATTTCAGTCTTGTAAATTTGTGGTCTTTGTTAAGAAAAATATATTGCCCTTATTCCGCTGCTGGCAGACGGTTTTTAGTCCGCATCCCCGACGCTTTTCCAAAGTAAAAATAAAATATTTTTGTCATGTATATAAATACGTTATATTGATGTAATTTCCTTTACGGTAAAAAAAACACCCGTAAAGTATATCTTCTAAGACCTAACGATATACAAACGAATGCTTTTGCATCTCCTACCCGGTGGCAGTAAATATTCACTTGACAGCTATATTCTAACACTACTTTACTCAAAAGTCAATTCTTTAAGTTGAAAATGATTTTTATTAAATTCAATCAAACCCTCGTCACGCATTTTTGAAAGTTCAGAAGACATAGCACTTCTGTCTACAGAGAGATAGTCCGCAAGCTGCTGACGATTAAAAGGAATTTCAAACGCAGAGGAATTCTGCTTTTGAGCTTCTTCAGATAAATAAGAAAGAAGCTTTTCCCTCGTTGACCTCTGTGCCATGTGGCCGAGCTTCTGCATAAGACGGCGGTTTTTCTCGCTTATAATAAAAAACAGATTCTGCACTACCATACAGTGAAACCGACATGTATTGGTGCACGATGTCAGCATCTTTTTCACCCCGAAAAATATTACTGTGCTATCCTCTACAGAAACAACGTCATTAAGCACAGGAGAGTCCTGTCTTGCATTATACGCCTCTCCAAACATTTCACCGGGGTCAATTACATTTATAATACTTCTGTTTCCCCAGTAATCGTCACGCTGAATGTGAAGTTTTCCTGATATAAGCACACTGACACAGTCTATATTTTCGCCCTGACGGAAAACGTATTCGCCTTTTTTATACGTCTTAACTTCCGCCTGCAGACAGTTAATAAGCGATAATATATCATCTTCCCCTATTCCGGAAAAGAGCTTTGTTCTTTTTAAAGCAGATATATATTTTTCCATAAAAATCTCCTTTTGTTGTAAAAACAACCGACTTGTTGTGTTTATTGTATTATAATAACCCTAGAAAGTCAAGAGGAGGATAAAAGAATGATACGAAAAATAATAAAAATAGATGAAGATAAATGTAACGGTTGCGGTCTTTGTGCAAAGGCGTGTCATGAGGGTGCAATAGGTATGGTGGACGGCAAAGCAAAGCTACTCCGCGAAGATTATTGTGACGGACTTGGGGATTGCCTTCCCGCTTGCCCTACAGGTGCGATAACATTTGAAGAGAGAGAGGCACCGGCGTATGACGAAGCAGCAGTGAAAAAGGCACAAGCACAGAAAGCACCTCTTCCCTGCGGTTGCCCGGGAACAAATTCAAAAGCTATAAAAAGAGAGGCTGCATTTGCAGTTGAAAGCAAAATCAAACCTGTCAGTCATCTTTCACAGTGGCCGGTACAAATCAAACTTGTGCCTGTAAACGCACCTTATTTCGACGGTGCAAAGCTTCTTGTTGCGGCAGACTGTACGGCATATGCATACGCAAATTTCCACAATGATTTTATAAAAGGAAAAATCACACTTATCGGTTGTCCGAAGCTTGACAGTGTTGATTATTCTGAAAAGCTTACACAGATAATAGCAAACAATGATATTAAAAGTGTAACAGTTGTCCGTATGGAAGTTCCCTGTTGCGGAGGTATTGAAAATGCTGTAAAAACTGCACTGATGCAAAGTAGAAAATTCATTCCCTGGAATGTTGTAACAATCAGCACCGACGGAAAACTTCTTGATTAAAAGAAAAAAATGATATATACTACTTACAGAGGTGATTGTTATGGCAGTAAGACTGAATGAAAACGCCGAAACTGTAAAAAATATAAAAGAAGGACTTAAGGCAAAAGGCGGATACTGTCCCTGTAAATTAGGAAAGCTTGAAGAAAACAAATGTATGTGTGAAGAATTTAAAGCACAGATAGCAGACCCGGATTTTGAGGGTTACTGTCACTGTATGCTATATTATAAATCAAAGGAGAAATGATTATGTCAGTAATTAAATTAAACAAAGCTAATTTTGAAGATTTCGTTTTGAAGAACGAAAAAATGGTTCTTATTGATTTCTACGCAGACTGGTGTGGTCCCTGCAAGATGGTTTCCCCTATTGTGGAGGAAATTGCAGAAGAAAACCCACACATTGTAGTCGGCAAAATCAACGTAGACGAAGAGCCGGAGCTTGCAGCGAAATTCGGTATTTCAAGCATACCCGCACTGTTTGCTATAAAGGACGGAAAGATTAAGGACAGTGCAATCGGTTTCAAGCCGAAGGCGGTTTTGCTTGAAATGATTAAGTAAAATTTATTTTTTACACTTACAAAGTAAATATCACTTGTTCCGCAAGGAACAAATATAACCCCAAAAACACCTTCGACGGAAGTCACAGGTGTTTTTTTGGTAATGCAGAACAATATAGATGCAGACATAAAAATAAGCTTTGCGTAAGCAAAGCCACCTCAACTGAAATAAGTAAAATCGACAAGATTCTGTCGAAATTTGTCCGTGAAAGTTGTGTATCTTTTCACAGCTGCTCAAAAGTCGTTAAAAGTTGATTATATCAGCTTTTACGGCTTTTTTGCTTTTCACCTTATCTTTTCATAAGTTCTTGAAATCTGTTATATTTTCAATGTGAAAAGTAGTAAAAAAGAAGCTCCGCTGCACAATGACAACGAAGCTTCTTTTGATAAATTAAATCTTATCTTGCGTATCACTGCTTATTGGTTTAGTTGGTGTGTATCTTACATTTCTTATAGCTCCACCTGAAACCTCATCAAGCTGTTCAACGGGAATTTCTTTTTTTTCGTTTTCCTTAGCAGTTTCAACTGCTGCAGTTGCTTTTTTCTTGTCTTCTGACATTGATATAACCTCCTATTATTTATTATTTTGTATTGCTTCGATTTTTTCAAGGAATCTTTGGAGAATAGCAGTTGCTTCAGCTCTTGTAGCATTATTTAACGGTCTTACTGTACTGTCCTCGTAACCCTTAATGATTTCCTGACCAACAATCCAATTCATAGCTTGAACTGCAAATTCAGAGATTTCATCAACATCCGTAAATGTAAGATTTTCTTGCATATCTGCTGCTTCAAGACCTTTATAAACAGCATAACGATATATAATGGCCGCTATCTGTTCTCTTGTAATCTTAACATCAGGTGCAAATTCTGTTTCTGATACACCGTTTACGATTCCGTTTGCTTGTGCCCATGCAACAGCATCAGCATAGTAAGCATCTTCAGCAACATCTTCAAACTCAGAAGCTTCTGTTACTTCCGGTTGATTATCTGCACGATAGAGAACAGTCACAAGCATAGCTCGTGTGAGTTCGCTATTCGGGGAGAACATTGTTGGTGATACACCGTTAAACAAACCGTTTTCCGATGCATATTTAACATTTGCATAGAACCAATCTGATTCAGAGACATCATCAAACGGATTCACCCAACCTGTAACATCAACCTTTTCATTGGAAATCCATCTTGCATAAAGCTGAACATTAGCTATGATTTTACTGCTGAGATCAAACTTATTTGTAAATTTCTTATCAGTAAACCATCCGCCAAATACATAACCTTCCTTTTCAGGAGCATCAAACGCAGTAAGATTTCCGTTCTTCTTAACCTTCTGCGGAGCTATAACAGAACCCCCATCAGTATCGAATGAAACTGTATAGGTTGTAACGACACCACCGCCGCCACCTGAACTTGAAGGTTTAGAAGTAGAAGGTTTTTCGTCTTCTGCTTTCTCAACAACGGTAACTGTTGCAGTTACGGTTTTTACCATATCAGAAGGAATAATGTTTCTCCAATCGTCCTTTTCAGAAACGCCATTGTTGCTAAACGAAACAGTTTCGTTGTTCGGAACTACAATACCTGTAATAGTTGTTGTTCCTGTCTTTTCGGTTATGATTGCATTTGAATAATCAATATATGCAACATTACCGTTAGAACTTGTCTGCCAATCAACCTTCAGTGTATTATTATCAACACCCTTAAAGGTCGGTTGAATAATCATTTCATCACCAAGTTCTATTGTATAAGCACCATTATTTTCAAATGAAACTTCTGTAAGTGCAGAAAGAAGTTCAATGGCTTCGGCACTAAACTCTTTTTCCGCAGTCAGCACATCTTCAAATATTACTTCTCCATTTTGTTTAGCAACCAATTTTACATTTGCAATTCCTTTGCCATCAGTAATGTCGTATGCACTATCATCAAGTTGGAGTGTAATAGTTGCTTTATCGGACATTCCTGCTCCGATTTCTGCAATTTCACAAGTTCCTACAACTTCATCTTCAACATAGGCATTTAAGATAATAGGCTCAGAGGTTGCATTTCCGTTGTTTTTAACATCTGCCGTTAATGAATAAACAATTTCTTTCTCGTCATTTTTCTGAGTGATAGCTGCATTTTCAATACTTACATCAGAAACATACTCTACAAGAATTTCCTGTTCATCGTATTGTGTAGAATAAGCCTTGAGCACAACACTATCTGTTTCTGAAGGAAGCTCAACGGAGATTGTCATCACATCTGATGCTCCACCGGGAAGAATATCCGTATATTCCTGTTCAATAACTGTTCCGTTCACATCGACATTAACTGTTATAGGTTGACTACTCTGAAGCAGTCCTTCATTTGTAATTGTAACCATAACATCGACAGTGGAACCGGCAACAGGATACTCATTTTCAAGTTCTATACCTGTCACTTTGACATTTTCAAAAGGAGTATGTTTTTGCATAACAAACGCAGTATTTTCGTCATTAGCATAATCACCTCTTGCACTGCCAATATAAATAGTTCCATCAATTACAGATGCACCAAGACCGGAATAATAAGAGTTTTCTTCCGCATTGGTAAGAACAAACGCCTCACTCCAATAAGTTGACTCAGCATTTTCAGTTTCTTCAGCTTCGTTGTTGATTCCATCAAACAATGATGCAACAATTTGACGAGCATCATTATGAACCTCTGTCCAGAACAAATACATTTGCCCATCTGCATCAACATATACATCATAATCAGAAACATTATCCGATTTTGTTGCAGCATTTGCTGTAATAGTTACAGTTTCAGCAGGTACTTCAACAAGTTCGCCGTTTTCATCATTAACAGTTGTTGCGGGACGTTCATAGGTCAGTACATAGTACTCTGTGCTTCCATTCGATTCTAAAGTGAACTTATTATTTTTTATAACATCGGTCACATTCAAATATACAATTTCTCCGGAATCAGAGTCTTTGCTTTGCGAACCAAAGAACAAATAGGTTGCTCCTTCAGAACGAGCAAGCTTAGGACTTGAATATTGTCCGCTTTCGCTTGTAACTCTAATGTTATGTGTGAAGCTTTCTTCATCAAAATTGTAGATTTGCATAAATACGTCACGGTCATCAGTTGTTGTGAAATCACGGTCCCAATCGACTGTCCAAGCATAGATTGAAAGACCATTGTAGCAAATAGAATCACTTTCAACCACTCTGAGCATATTGTATGACGAAGAATCTACTCTAAGGTCAAGGAAACGCTGTCCATACCAATTTTCCTTGTAAGACTCAATTTCGGCTTCAGTCATTCCATAAAGCTCATCATCTGTATAAACTGAGCCGTCGTTGCTCCATTCTCCGTTTTCATAGAATAAATAAGCCGTTACAGACGGAGCAGAGTTTTCATCATACAAATCTTCTACATCATCCAAAGAAATGTATTCTGTCTTTGTATAGTAGAGAATGAGTCTGTCTGTGTTTTCATCATATGCTGCTCTCGGAAGAACATCGGCAGTATAATCCTCATCCGTTGTTTTAGTAAGCTGTGTAACCTCACCAAATGTCTTACTTGACTTATCAAAAAATACTGTCTTGATTTCAAGAGAAGATAGAACATCCGTAACATCAGCATCCTCATCATGAACTTTGTTAGCCGATGACCAAGAAACGATTATCTGTCCGTTGCCTAAATCCTGTACATTAGGATAATCGTCCAAGGTTCCGTCATCATCAAGAATCTCAGGTACACCCCATGTTTCTCCGTCACCGATTGAATAATATACCGTTCTCTTATTAACATCGGCTCTTGCAGGATTATCGTCAACATAAACCATAAGCATTTCGGAATCATTAATTTTTGTTATGCTTACACATAGATTGTCTGAAGTACCTGTCTGAAGTACGGTTTCTTGTGTTCCTTGCGTTGCATCTACTGACATAAGGGAAATGCCACCATATTCTCCAAGCCATTCACTTCGATTTTCGAGATAATCTCTGTTAATGCCTGTGTCTGTTGAAAATTCTCCATCTTCACCCATAAAGTTTTCAGATGCAAGCATCATCAGGGCTGCTGTATTTGCATAATCAAAATCAATATGTCCGTTTGTTCCTTCGGTATTAAACATTTTTTCGGTTACGCTGTAAAGATTTTTAGAATATACGGTAAATCCAACCAGTTCTATACTCCAGCCGAGGTCGATTGTTACGTCACCATAAGCATTTGTTCCTATTTCCGTAAACTGAAAATCCATATCAAATGCAAAATCCGCAGTACCCTTAACATAGACAACAGAAACACCGATACCAAGCTTCACAGAAACAGTCGGATCGAGGAAAATGTACCCTTCACGTCGAACACTGTTATTGAACTCCTTGAAGACTCCAAATGATTCTGCTGCATACTCCACAGCATCTTCGGTTTCAAAGCTGTCAGCATAATCAACATACATATGATATATGCCTGCTATATTACCGTTAAGACCAACATCAACAGCAATATTTATGCCTATCGGCAATGCAATGGTGTTTTCCGAAGAAACACCAAAATCAACCTTGACAAAGAATATCATGTCTTCAAAGTAGTTCTTACCATCCTGTCTTTGAGACAAGGTAAGATTAAAGCCTACCTGCGGTGTAACAGACCATGAGAATTCACTCTCGGTTTCATACTTGCTCTTTTGAGGTACATCTGCACCTTTTTCCTTGCCATCATATACATTCTTCAAAAATTCTTTAAGCTTTTCGTCATCCTTCTCATCGCTGTCTGTCTTGGATGAATCGTCAAAATCTTTTGACCAACCATAACTATACTGCGACTGTTGCCAAGTAAAGCTGGATTCATATTCGGTATTTTTTGCAGCTTCGGGAGTATATTTATCCGAAGTAGTGTCAAATCCGCTTATAGAGCCAATGCTTATGTTACCAAGCGGATCTCCGATAATATCTGCAACAAAACCGGAGGTATAAATATTCTCAAGCGATGAGCTTCCAATAAGAGGGAATACAAACTCTCCAAGGTCAAGCTCTGAGAAGAAAGTATAGCCGACATCAATCGGTTCATACCATACGCCGTTCTGGTCGGCAAATTGAACATATACTTTATATCCAAATTTCAAATCTTGTTTTGGATTAAATGTAAGTTTTGCTGTAAACTTATCACCGACTGTTCCTGTTTCTGTTTTATATGTATCAGTTTTTTCAGAACAATCCACAACACTCATGCCCTGATCATTATATACAAAGAAACGGGCATTTGTAGGCTTCAATGCATTGTCGGATGATACGGATACCGATAATGTAATCTTATCATCAACAACCGTTATATAGTCATTTGTAATATTGCCGCCTTTGTCATAGCTTGCACTTGTGCCCCTTGCGGTGAACACTTCAAGGGCAGGTATTATAATATTTGTAGGTGCTTCGATACTTGCAGTTGCAAAATATTCCCGTTCACCAACGGTTATTGCAGTACTTACTGTTCCCCATGAAGGAAGACCTTTAAGAGCTACTGAATAAGCACCGTTTGCATCTGTCTGTGCAATAAAGCCTGCAATATTCATCCATGCACCGGATACAGGTGTGTATGTCTTTGATTTTACATTTTGGGAAAGATTGTAAAGACTATTAACCTCACGCTTTACTGTACCGACTTTTGTTCGTGTTGTAAGAACAGTCTTTGGAATAAACTCGTAATAATATCTTGTGTTATCGGTATCAAGGGTTACATTGAGCTTGTTTCCGTATATGTATGTCGGATTTGCACTCTTGTCACGGCTTGTTCTTGATGTTAAATCAGCATCACCGTCATTACCGATTGTACCGTCATTATTTGTGTCACCCGACATATTTGCCCAAGAAACATAACAGTATTCCGGAGCAAATGCGGTAAAGGTATATTGTTTGCCTATGAATGGGTTCAAAACCCACATATTTCCGTCAGAATCCGACTTTTGTCCTTCTGTCAAACTATCGGTTGTATCCATAACGGCATTTTCAAGAGTAGATACCAATTTTTCACCGGGATTGTCAGGATCTTCAACATTCTGAATCCACTCTCTTCCAAGAGGCGAATAACCTACATAAAATGTTTGCTCTCCTGTTGCGGGTTTAATACAGATATTATTATCTGCAACAACATCTCCTTTGGTGTAATCGGTTTCGGTAATCAAATCTCCCGATGCAGAAACCGCACTATACTTTGTTTTACCACTTTCATAATAAACGATTCCCGAACCGCCACCTGATGCGTACCACCAATTTATACCGGATGGTGTTCTGTTTGAAGCAGGAGATGACTGAACCCTGATAATCGAACCTATAGGAACGCTCATCTGATAATAATCAAGCCAATTATTATATACATACTTAGTTACATTGCCGTTGTTACACGCTTCAAGTATATTTATAATATAGGAATTAAGATTATTCTTATCAAATTTGCCCTTTGTTTTTGCATTTTTATCATCACGGTCTGTATTTTCAAAATTAACCGTTACGGTCTTCTGCCCGAAAACAGGGAAAACCTTTATTGTCGAATTGGAATGAACATTGGATATAACGCCCTTATCTCTCAAAGATTTTACAAATTTACTATCGGGAGTCAGTACAACTTGACTATTGCTATCCGCATTCACATAATAAACTTTACTTGTTGTGTATTTACCATTTTGATATATGCTGTGAGCAGAATGGCTGTCATTTACAAAGTAAACACCTTTGAGGTATATGCCGTACTCCTCGTTTTTCGCAGCATTTGATGCAGAAATGGTTATTGAGGAACTGTTGTTTGAGTAAAAAGAGGAAACATCGTTTGTTCCTTGCTTTATTGTTACTCCGCCGGGATTATAAATCTTGCTTTCCTCACCATCGTAATATGTTTCATACACATTTGGGGTTCCGCTGACAAAATCATATATTTTACGACTAAAGGTTTCTGCGGAGATTTGTGGAGAGAATGTGTATTTGGCATAATTAAAACATACCCAGTCTAATAAACTCTCAACATTATGCCAACCACCTGAATTACATTTCGCCGAAAATTTGATGTATGCCTCATCCCCCGTATTTGAAAGTCCAAGGGTATCTTCTCTCCAATTTCTGTTACCATTCCATGAGATTGAATTAAGGCTTCCCGGGAAGGTCTGGTCTGAATCTGTTTCAAACCAAGTTGTATATGAATTATAGCCTGTATCAAAACCTCTTGTGGGGTTTGTGGTATATGCACTGAATCTGATATCTTTTACACCAACTAAATTTTGTTTCCAGTTACTTACCCACATTGTATATCGTCCGTCATCTTCCTGCTTAACATGCAATTGATTATTGTTGTTCCACGCACCGCCATCCCCGTTCTTTTCACTTTTCCAGCCGCCGGGAAGCTCAACATCATATGTTTTGCTTGAAGAGCCAAGAGTGACATTATCAGCCAACAGGCTTACATTTGAATTAGCAAGTGCAATATCATTATTTCTGCTCATTAACATTACGCCATTATTTGATGCTAAATATACATCCGCATAATGATTGCCTATATCAATATTGCTTCCGCCTTCAAGTCTTAAACCAAAATAAGAATACTCTGAAAAATCATATCCGGTTATTACAACCTTTTTTTCGGTTTCTCCGGGAACAAAAGCTATCTGTTTTGCTTCAAAACTTTCATAAGCACTTGTTTTTGCAGTTTGTGTAACCGTTGAAAGATACACAGTTGTAAAATACTGTGTTCCACTGCTTCTTCTGACTGTTATATACGCAGTAGGTTCTTCATTGGTAAGGATAAGCTCATCTTCAACCAAATCAATTTGAGCAGTTTCGATTGGTTCATCATCAATGATAGAAACATAAGTAGTTGAGTTTGCTGCTATGGTTGTATCCTCTGAGTCAGTACCCATAAGAGCTATCATAAACACTCTGTTTTCATTCGCTACATCATTATCAAGAACTTTGATTGTTATATACTTTTCTTTTTCACCTTTCTTGAAATGCACCTTTCCGTTTGCACCTTCTGCTGACAAAAAGTAACTGTACATATCGTCAAGGGTTTCATCAAGTGCGGCTTCTGTTTCTTCCTTGGATACTGCATCAGGAAGATTCAAATATTTTGCCTGTGCATCAAGGATTGACGAACCTCTGCTTTTTGTTTTCTTGTCGGTATTAACAGGCAGTTCGCTCTCTGTTTCAGGTTCACTTGAAGAAGGTTGTTCGTTCTCTGCTTCAGGTTCATCTAAAGCAGGTTCTTCGATTGCAGTAGCAGCCTCTTCTTCTGTTGGTTCTTCGTTGCTGTCCTCATCTGCTTTTTCAGTTTCTTCCACCACATTATCAGAAGACTCTGTTTCATTTTCTTCGTTGCTTTCAGCGGAATCTAATATTACTTCAGACGAGTCTTCAACTTGTTCGGTAGAAACATCTGCATTATCAGTTCCTTCTGAGGCTGATTCTTCAACAACATCATCAGTAGGTTCTACATTGTCTTCGATTGGCTCATCAGCTTCTTCGGTGATAGCCGGACTTTCAGGCGGTGTAGTTTCCTCAACGGCTGTATCCTCGTTGACTTCTTCTTTGTCCGTTGTTTCTTTCTCAATAAATTCCGCAGAAATTATTGAACTATCTTCACCGTTATATGTCAGGTCGGAAACATCAGGCTTTTCGCCATATACCTTTTTAAGTGCTTTTCCGACCTCATCAAGCACCTCATAATCTGTGCCGTAATCAGAAAGAAAATCCGCCACCTTAAACGAAACATCGGCAGCATCGTTTCCATCACCATGTCTTACAATTTTAATTTTTATTTCGCCTGCGTTCTCTTTGACTTCGTACTCAGATGCTTCAAAGTCAAAAAATGATAATTCGCCACTTGTATTGTCAAATGCAAAAGCAGTCGGAATCATGGAAAAAATCATGCTGAATGCGAGAATAAAACTTAAAATCCGTTTGCAATTCTTAGCCATTGCTTTTAATCCTCCTTGTAATCTTTCTGACAGTTCACATATACATTTGCCGGCAGAAAAGGAACTGTCTTTGTTTTCTGCTTTTGTAATTCGGTAATGTTCCTTACTCCTTCCATATTACCAACTCAATAGTTTTTTCAGAGTCTGCAAAGCCTTTTTATGTAACACTTTTATGTAGATATAAGACACACCAAAGACTGCTGCAACCTCTTTTAATGTTTTGCCATCATAATAGTGCAAGATGATTAAATCTCTCTGCCTTTCTTCAAGCTTTGTCAATGCATCCGCAAGTTCTTTTAATGCTAACTCTGCATCAACAAGCTCTGAGAAACTGTAATCAGCAAGTTTATCAATATCAAGTTGGCAATACTCTTTACGAGTTCGGAAATAGTCAATTACGGTGTTTTTCGTTATTGAGTATATCCATGTTGAAAGGGAAGCCTTTTTATTATCAAAGGCATCTATATTATGATATATCTTCACAAAAACTGACGATACTACATCTTCGACATCATGTTTATCGTTAATTCTCGATGAAATATATCCTTCAACCTTAGTTTTATAATTCACATAAATTTCTTCTTTTTGCAACTCAGTCATTATTATCACCCTCCGTTTTGAAGGGGATATTTGCACGAAGGTTTATATCACCCGCTGCACTTATCTCTGACAAATCCTCCTCAGATATTTCTTTATTATACCGGGAATGGGTTTCAGCGATAAGAGTTTCAAGCTGCTTGTTTTTATGGAATTTTTGTAAATCAAACAAACTTGTAAGCTTCTTATTCATAGTTCTTGTTCCTTTCTACCTCTTTATACGATAAAAAATAGAAAAGGTATAGTGTTTTTTCAAAAAAATTATTCTATTCTTTGTCTTGATACAAGTTCAGCAAACAGACCATTTTTTTCTATAAGCTCGTCATAGGTTCCGTCTTCTGCAATTTTTCCTTTGTCAAGAACAATAATTCTGTTGCACTGCTTGATGGTTGACAGTCTGTGTGCTATAACAATTCTTGTGCATTTAAGATTATCCAATGACTCAGAAACAATTTTCTGTGTTACATTATCAAGAGCCGATGTCGCTTCATCAAACATAAGAATTTTTGGTTTGGCAGCTAAGGCACGGGCAATCAAAATGCGCTGCCGTTGGCCGCCCGAAATACCACCACTACCTTCACTGATAATAGTGTTCATGCCCATTGGCATATTTCCAATGTCTTCAGCAATTCCTGAAAGTTCAGCAGCTTTCCATGCATCTTCAACGGAAATATTGGGAGCTGCTATGGCTATATTGGAAAATATATCTCCCTGAAACAACTTTCCTTCCTGCATAACAACACCAATTTTTTGTCTTAGAGATTTCAAGTCAAGCTTTTCAATATCCTTACCATCAAAATACACGGCACCTTTCTGTGGTTTCTCAAAACCAAGCATAAGCCTCATCAAAGTGGATTTTCCGCATCCTGTTGTTCCAACTATTGCAACATATTGTCCGGGGCGGATTTTAAGAGAAAGGTTGTCTATAACATTAGGCATATCATCTGCATATCTGAATGAAACATTGTTAAGTTCTATACCACCTGATATGCGAGATAACACTTGCTTTTCGGAAGAAATTTCCGGTTCTGTTTCAAAAAACGGAATAATGCTTTCAAGCGAAGGTTTTATTTCAGCGATAGCAGTTGCAATACTTGCAAAATTCAAAAATGCACCGGATGCAATAGCATAAGCACTTGTAAATGCATAATAATCAGGAACACTCACATTGCTTTTTACCGCTGTATAGTAAATTCCTATGCCACCAACAAGTGTTATTGCAGTGCAAATCACATTTTTTATTTTCAAAATAAAAGGCAGATTATATATAACAGATATAGTTTCGGAGTAAAGCTTTGCCCACCTTGAAAAAGCCCTTTTCTCCGCACCAACAAGCTTTATTTTTTGAATACCGGATATCAAAGCATAGCTCATTCCTTGTTCATCGCTGCTTTGTTTTAACTGTTGTCTTTTAACCTTTGCCTGTATATAAGCACAAATAACAGAAAACACTAAAAGCGAAAGCATAACATAAACAGATATTCCGAAAAGCGATGGAGTATATACATAAATCTGCACTATAAATACAAGTGAAAATACTGCGGTCAACCCTAAATTAATTACTGATTCCGAAATAGTTTCACAAAGTCCGCCGATAGATTGCACTTTGTTTGACAATTCTCCTGAACTATGCTTTTTGAAAAATGAGGCAGGGAGCGAAAGGATACGCATCATTGCCGCCGATTCCACTGAAAGCTTCATCTTGTTTCGTATTTTTGCAATCATTAGCCTTTTAATGGCAGAAAACATATTTATGCTAATTGTAGTAGTAACAAGGAAAACTGCTATTGCGACAAGCGGCATAAAGCTTGATTGATAGATAACTGTTCCCAATAAGACATTATACAACGCAGGAATCATCAAACTGATTAAAAGTACCGCAAGGGTAATCAAAGCAAAGCATATATATTCCTTTTTAGAAACGGTCTTTAATATATAACCGATAAGTTCCTTTTCTGACAGTTTCTTTTGCGGAAACGGTTTATAGAAACATAGAGCTTCGTTTTCAAAAAGTTCTGCATTTTTTGCAGTTACCTTGCACTGTTTACCGTTTTCATTATCATTAAATATATATCCCAAGCCCTTATGCGGAATAAGAGCAACAGCTTTGCCGTCATCTTTTCTTATAGCAAGCATTGGACCTATTGCTTTTTTATGCCAACCCTCTTTAAGCTCAATATTTCTTCTCATAATGCCATAAGGTCTTAGCAAATATTCAAGCTGGTCTTCTGTTTCTTTTATTGCATCGGGCAGTTCTCGGCTTTTCAGATGATAAAATTTCAGTATTTCATCAATTTCATTCTTTATAAGCTTTCTGTTATCATTGATATTGACAAAAAGCTTCTTGCCCGAAACTGCTCCGACTATATCAAAAAGTGCTTCAGAAAAAACATCTTTGTCATTGTCTTTTCTTTGCCTGATTTGTTCGTCAAACCATCCCATAACAATTCTCCTATTCGTTAGAAATCAGCGTAGTATACAAGCCTCCTTGTGCGTATAACTCATCGTGTGTGCCACGCTCTTTTATACGACCTTTTTCCATTACAATAATTTCATCACAATCACGGATTGTAGAAAGCCTGTGTGCAATTACAATACAAGTTATGCCTCTGTCTGAAATTGATTTTACAACATCATACTCGGTTTTTGCATCCAATGCACTTGTAGCTTCATCCATGATAATTATTGTAGGATCTTGAGCAAGGACACGAGCTATTTCCAATCGCTGTTTCTGCCCACCTGAGAAATCTTTTCCGCCTTCATATATGCGATAGTTGTATCCTCCGTTACGGTCTATAATATCGTTATGAATTTGTGCATCACGGGCAGCCATAATCATTTCAAAATCTTCTATCGAGCTGTCCCACATCTTAATATTATTTGCAACGGTATCTTCAAACAATATTACATCCTGATCTACAACCGCCACAGAACCTGTAAAAACGGCTCTGTCAATTTCAGAAATCTTTTTGTCATCAAACAGTATTTCTCCGTCCCAAGGGCGGTACAATCCTGATAACAGCTTTGCAACAGTTGACTTTCCGCAGCCGGATGCACCCACTATTGCAATCTTCTGTCCCGGTTTTACTGTCATACTGAAATCTGTTATAAGCGGTTCTGCAAGAGAAGAATAACCGAAAGTAATGTTTTTCAGTTCAATATTACCCGAAAGCTTGTCATATTCATCTGCTTCAATTTCTTCTGCAAATATATTGTCAGTTTTGTACTCCATAACATCTTCAACACGCTCTATATCGCTTTTGAGTTCCTGCAAAAGCTGACCTGCTGATACTAATTTCTTTGCAGGATTCATAAATGCAGACAGAAATCCTTGAAATGCCAAAATCATACCGACAGTAAAATGCCCTTTAATAACAAGCATAACACCTACTGTGAGAACAATTACCTCAGTAAGCGATGTTACAAGTTCAGGTAAAACACCAATTTTGTAGTCTATGTTTGAGTAATCTACTTCACCGGAATTTACACTTGCCTGATATCCGGACCATTTTTCAAAAAAACTGTTTTCCGCACCGTTTGATTTTATGGTTTCAATCATCTCAATTCCTGAAACTGTTGATGTGGCGAGCTTTCCTTCATCACGATGCATAACACGCAGTATATTTGTTCTTTTCTTTGACACATAGCTGCATATAGCAAGATTTACAAGCACGGACACTATTCCGATAAGTGTGAGAATAAGGCTGTACTTCAGCATAACCCCAAGATACAATATCATCATTATTGCATCCAGAGCAAGAGGAGCAAGAGTTGTTACTATAATTCTTGCAATCTCATTGTTAGATGTCATTCTAAGCTGAATATCACCGGTCATACGCTGTGAGAAAAACTCCATTGGCATATGAAGTATTTTCCACATAAAGTTAGAACTGCCCATTGCCGCAAATCGTCCGTTAATTCTAAACGAACTAATTTCCTTTATCGAAAGAACAATTATTTGCAGTAGTCCCAAAACTGCAAGAACCATTATAAAGGGTACGAGCCACGCATGATTATTTTCCGAAAGCAAAACATCAACAAATGTTTTCGATAATGCAAGGCTTATAATTCCAATAACAGAAACAATAGCTGAAGAAACTGCAATAAGCATAGCTGAAGCTTTTGCTTCTGACACTTTTTTCATTGCGAAAGACATTATGCTCTTTGGTTTTCCGCCCTTTTCAAAAGTGTTATCAGGCTCAAAGCAAAGACATATCCCCGTGAATGCGTCATCAAATTCCTTTGCGGATACCATTACTTTTCCTCTTGCCGGATCGTTTATAACAGCTTTATCTCCTTTGAATCCGCAAAGCACAACGAAGTGATTAAAATTCCAATGGATAATACAAGGGAATGCTCCTTGCTTTTGCAAATCCTCCGGTTCATATTTATATGCTTTTGTTTTAAGTCCATAGCTCTGTGCTGCTTTTACTATGTTTTTTGCATTAGAGCCATCCCTTGACACTCCACAATCTGCTCTCACTTTTTCAAGAGGAAGCCACTTTCCGTAGTATGCTAATACCATTGAAAGACAAGCGGCTCCGCATTCCAAAGCTTCCATTTGTATTACAAGCGGAACTTTGACGCATTTTTTGTTAGCCATAGTGTTCACCTCAATTCATCAGTAGCGAAATCGGTGAAACGCTCTCTAATATAATGTCTGTTCTATATATTCCGTCCTCGATAGTTGATTCAAGCTCTGCTGTATAAACCCATTCGCCACTTTCAAAATTTCCTATATGTAATCCATAGGAAGAAATAACACCCGAAGCAGGAACAGGCAACTTAGAAATGTTATCAAGGACATAATCATTGCCTTCGATTCGTGCATACGCATTATCAGTTATCTTTTCTAAGTCATTTTCTGAAATATAACAATAAGCTTTACCATCATCACATACTGTCACGGAAGAAACTGCTATTTCAAGTTCTCCAAAAACAGCCCAAGTTAAAGCTCCGATAAGAAGTATAATGACTGCTGAAAAGATTATCCAAATGCTGAGGTTTGAAGTTTTTATATAATCATTGATTTGTTCAGGAGAAGATATTTTTTTAATACTTTTTTCCCTAAAAAGATTATTCTTCATATTCATTCAAAACCTCCATTAAATATTTTTTGTTATTTTCAGAACATTACAGTTGTTTACATATTCATAAGACATATCATTCATACTTTTCTTTACCATGAAAATCCCAAGTCCGCCAATTTTTCTTTCCTCTGCAGAAAGAGATGTGTCAGGATCTTCTTTGGTAATTGGATTATAGGGAACTCCGCTATCCACAAAGGTAATAATTGCTCTTTTGGGAGCATCCATAACCTGAACCGAAACCGAAACCTCTCCGTCATCGGTTTCATAGGCATACTGTGAGATATTCGCCAAAATTTCGTCGATAGCTATGTTAATTTGTATTTTAGCTTTCATATCGCAAGAATGTTCTTCAAGAATTTTATCTACAAAATCCGTAACGGTAGGAATGCTTTCTGCTACGGCTTTTACAACAAGCTTTTTCATAGCATCATACCTCCGTATCCATTTTCTTTTTATATTCAAGGCAAAGCATTGTTATATCATCAAATTGTTCTGCTTCTCCGACAAATGCATCAATGTTCTTTTTAACGGCTTCAAGAATTTCATAAGGAGTTTTGGTGCTATTTTCGTTAAGAACTGTATTTAATCTTTCTCCTCCGTAAAGCTCATTTGAAATATTTGTTGCTTCGGTTACACCGTCAGTATATTGGAATATTTTATCTCCTTCTTCGAGGATGATACTGCCGCCTTTGTATTTCATATCTTCCATACCTGCAAGAACAAATCCCGCTTTGAGTTTATACGGCTCAAATTCTTTGCCCGCCTTATAGATATATGGTATTTCATGTCCCGCATTGACAAAGTTAAATTCACCTGTAACTAAATCCAACACTCCCTCAAATGCAGTCACAAACAAGCCTTCGCTGTTTGACTCGCAAAGCAGATTGTTGACCTTAGTAAATACTTCTCCTAAATCACGGTCAGGGGTAGTGTGGTCTTTGATTAGAGTTTTTGCAATAACCATAAACAACGCTGCAGGTACACCCTTGCCGGACACGTCTGCCATAACAATCGCTAAATGTCTGTCATCCACCATAAAGAAATCATAAAAATCGCCGCCGACCTCTTTTGCAGGTGTCATAGATGCGAAAATATCAAATTCCTTTCTTTCGGGGAAAGCCGGGAATATACAAGGGAGCATTGATGACTGAATATGCGTAGCTACATCAAGTTCAGCTCCAATTCTTTCTTTTTCGGATGTAACAACTGTAAGTTCAGTAATATATGTATTCAAATCCTTTTCCATTTTCTTTATGGACTCGGAAAGATTTTCTATTTCGTCACCGGTTTTTATATTTAACTTAGAAATTGCGGAATCGCCTTCATTTTCTTTTTTTCCTGACACAAAAGTACTTGTTGCTAAGTTTAATTTATTTATGGGATTTAACATTGCCTTATTCATAAGAAAAACAATGATTAATACCATGATAAGAGCCATAAGTGCAGTAATTGCTGTTAAAGTATAAAGAAAACTCTGTCTGTCCTGCATAATATCGTTCATCGAAATATCAACAAGAGCAACACCTATAACATTACCATCTTCATCAACAATAGGCGATGATGCCGAGCATAGCCATCCATATTCTTCATAATTTGTAATGAACGCAGGAAACTCGTAATTACCTGCTTTAATCTGTTCAATATGTTCCTCTTGTATATCATCACTGTCACCGGGCAGGCAGGGCTCCTCGGCACTGGCATCAACAAGATATAAATCTCTCATTGTATCAAGGTCGGTATATCCAAGATAGAGCGACACGACATCGTTATCTTCACGAAGCTGTTCCAATACGTTCAAAAGTTCTCTATATTCCGGCATCTCGGTAATATACTCAAACTCTGCGTAGTAGTTTTCCCAATCCGAGTCTGAAAATGCCTCATAATCAGGAATAGCTCCATTTTCTTCACATATTCTATGATATACATTCAAAACCTCATTAGAGATCGCTTTTACATTATCTCTATCAACCACAGTTGCCGTAGATTTTGAAACAGAGGTAGCAAGGGATTCATAATGCTCAGTAAATGCACTTGTGTATGTATTATAGCTTATAAGCACTATACTGACTGACAGTATGACTGTAAAAATCAGCACAACTGCTACTGCCTTTAATCTTAATGAAATCCTCATTACAATTTCCTCCATATCTTAAACTCGTACAAATTTTATATCCTTACCACAAGTGAATTAAATCCATTATATCTTCGGTACATAAATTGTTTTGTTTTCTTTCTTATCATCATCATGCTTATTTCGTCTATATCAAAATCTTTTTCATTTTTAATTTTTTTCGTTTTTAGTGAAAACGGATTGAAAACAACTGCATTATCGAGAATATTAACCACAAAATCACCGTCTTCCATAGCAAGAAGTGTAATCCGGATTTTTCCGTCTGAAATATCTTTCATTGCATTTCTTATAATAGACATGCAAATTTCTTCAATTACAAGAGTTACGGAATATTTCTGACTTTCTTCCGCATTCCATCTTTCGCAAAACTCTACACTTCTGTTTAACAAAGTAGCCATATCTTCTGTATCTTTCTCTACTGTTATTCTCAGGATGCGTTCGTTGTCAAAAATTGTCGTCCCTTTGGAATTGTATTTTCTGAGCACATAGAATAGTAAAAGTGTTACAAACTCAGTCACAGGGAACATCAGCCAAATTGTGTTTTCTCCAAATAAAGCAAAAATCAGTACACAAGGCATTAAAATCACAAACCCTCGCATAAAGGCAATGAAAAAAGCAAGTCTTGTATTTTCCTTGGACTGATAATAATTCTGATATAAAATATTAAGTCCTGTAAACGCAAAACCAGCACAATATATACGAATTGCATATACAGCTAACGGCATGAGTTCATTAGTTATTCCAAAAAGAATAGCTACATTTCGAGCAAAAACAAATAATACCGCTGCTACAACTGCCCCAAGACTAATACCGTACTTTTTTGAAAGACCAAGGACACACTTGCAGTCATCCTCACTGTTTTCGCCACTAAAAGTGCTGATTAACGGCTGAGAAGCTTCTGCTACACCGTTATATATGTAAACAATAAAAAATGATACATTATATACAACATCAAACACGGCAACTCCGCCTTCGCCTGATATATTCATCAGTAAACGGTTTACTGTCAGCAAAAATACAAGCTGGAACAAATTTTGAACCGATGTGGAAAAGCCCGTTTTGAAGCAATAAAATGTTTCCTTAATATCCATAGCTGTGTATTTGATTTTTAATACTCCTGCTTTTTTGCCTATAATACCGGGCATATATAGTGAAATGGCAACAACAGAGCCAATAACGGTAGATAAAGCTGCCCCCATCGTACCTAAACCAACAAACACAACCAAAACGATATTAAGTATTATATCAACCGCATTTCCTATAAGAAATCCTTTAGTTGCAAGAGGAGCGTTATTATCATTTCTGAGAAAATTCGAGAATACAATGTTAAGCATTAAAATAGGCGAACCCATTGCTATAATTCTCATATAATCCCTGCAGGCTTCAAAAAGTTGTCCATCCTCCGGAGTTGTACCTAAAAGTGCAAGAAAACCATTCGGAAATAGATTAACTGCAAGTCCGATTATCAAGCCGATAATCAATGTACTTACCCAAGTACGGTTAAAACATTCAACCGCTTTTTTACTATCTCCTTCGCCGAGCTTCTGCGAAAAATGAACGCTTCCGCCGATTCCCAGACCATCCATAAAAATGTTTATAAGCATAAAAAGTGGAAGGCAAAGACTTATTGCAGCAAGTCCTGTCGCACCTATTTTTTGTCCAAGGACAAGAGCATCAGCCATATCAGCCAATGCAAAACCAAATGATGAAATTACGGAAGGTATCAGTAATTTATAAAACATCCGAGGTATAAAATAATCTTTTTTTGTCATTTCAAAACAGCCTCCCATATCGGAGTTTTTGAAACAGGACAAAGACTGTTTTTTATTTGGCGTATTCCCTCTATTCCCAAGTCTTCCTCGTGGTTGCAATATTTATATCTACTTGCACACATCCTCAAATACTCTTTTAGTCCATAATATACTGTTCCTTTTGGTGCATCGGGGACGCATTTTCCAATCAACACATCAACAGTATCATCCGAAAGCGGAAATCCTGCAAACACTGAAACAGGCAATCCATCGGCATACAGTATAATTCCGCTTATATCAAGAAGCTTTCTATGTGCCAGTGCCGTTTCTGCAATATGTTCATCTGTTAAATTCTTTTCGCTGATATTATGCGATACACCATTCCAGCGAGAAACTACTGTCATAGCATCAGCTATATTTGTATCAGCAATGACTTCCGATGTTATTTTATATTCATTATCCAGCTTTCTTATTTTTCTTCGTATTTCTGAAAATTTACCGCCTTCCATCGAAAGATATTCAGAAACATCGCATATGTACTCATCATATTCTTCAAGACGATTGAAGTCCCACTTACCCGGAAAATTTTCCTCAAGCCACTTGACATCAGTTTCACGAACATAACATAAAGAGAACGAATTGTTATGAATATGCTTGCAGATAAAAGCAAAAGCTTCCCGTTCATCACCACATGGGAAGAACCATGAGTTATCTCCGTCCATACTACACTTTACGCAAAAGAGATCTTCTGCAAGTTCAATGGACAAACCCATAGCATACTGCCACAGAAAAAGCGATGAAAAAGCGTGAGATGACAGCGTGTGTTCATGCTCCACACGTATTTTCTCTATTTTGGTTTTATGTTCTTCACAAATATCGTGAGTTTTTAAGCTTTCTGCAACCATATTACTGTTCCCTTCATTTTCCGTTCGGATAATATTACTCTATTGTAAGTATATCCACAAATCCGGTAACTTCAAAAATGTCAGCAATCGTGTCGTTTACATTTTTGATAATCATTTCACCTTGTTTATTCATTACCTTTTGTGCAGAGAGTAATACTCTGAGACCAGCGGATGATAAATATTCAAGATTTACAAAGTCGAATACAAGTTTTTCAACACCACTAATGTTGTGCTTAAGCTCTGCTTCTAATTGGGGAGCAGTAGTTGTATCAAGTCGTCCGGTAAGTGCTATATAAAGCTCTGAATCATTCTGTGTTTTTTCGATATTCACAATTCATTCCTCCATAAATTCCAAAAATAATTATACATAGTAAATTGTATCATATATATGTAGAAAAATCAATAATTCAGCATAAAAAAACAGATTTTCTCCAATATGAACAAAAAGCGACATTCTCTTTGCAAGAATCTGTTTGTTTGTCAATTCAACTATATCTTATCTTTAGCGTGCATACCATCTAAAACATTGAAAAGCATACTGACACCACCTTTCTCACATACTGTACTTTTTTTATCGTATAATACGTTGTTTGAGTATCTGTTTTAATCACCCCTTTCAAG